>JAXHOC010000014.1:0-56148 GCA_034519725.1 Agrobacterium sp. | reverse complement strand
TAAGAGGGACCATATATGATTTGCAATTAATTCATTGAATAAAAGTTTTCCTGATTCATCAGGGAAAAGGACATACATACCTCGCTTTAGTCTAATTAGTTTTCCCCTGATTTCAAGATTGGCTATCTTATTTCTTGAGACTTGTACCCACTAAAAAGCGAACCAACTGCCTGATGATACTCAGGGGAATATTTCCAAGTTGTTTTTAAATTCTCCATATTTCAACACACTTCGACAATAATACAATATAGTATATTATTACATACTTATTCTTATTATATTCAACTTACTGTGCTTATTTTTACTTTATTGACATATTTCAGATCAAGATTAATCCTTTGAAAGATTGCTAGTAAACTTTTTCATAAGGTAAGCTGAAAAAAAGAGCTTATTTACTTCAGATTCTGAAACTTATCAGAAACACAATAAAAATCAGAAGTGCAGAGAACAACGCGAACGTATTAAATGAAAAATTGTGGTCGATAAAATATCCAAAAGCCGGAGGCCCTAATGCGGTGCTTGTTACAAGCAAAGTACTGAAGTAGCTTCTGATTTTACCAAGGTCGCCGGTACCGTATATCTAATACCTGAAAAACATGTTTTTATAATGGTGCTCCCCAGTCCCGATGATATTCCAAGCAATGAATAAAATATGGGAAATACCCACTTGTTGCCTGTAAGTGATATCCAGAACCAGCCGTGCCGGAACAAGATACAATGGAAACAGGAAGACTCCGGAATATCAACAGTAAAATTTCGGAAAAACAATAGGGGAATCATCGCATTAAATCCGGCATAAAAGGCAAATGAAAAAGCCACCCATGATGTATTCCATCCCTTGCTTTGCCCAATTGTGTATTGATAAAGAAATACCGCTGTACAGATGAATGGTATAATAAATGTGTTGGCTGCAATGATCCAAATTTAGAACTTAAAAGTAATTTTCCCTTACATTTTCACCTCAGATTCAGGATTTGAGTTATCTGGTTCAAAGCCCAATATGGGGTAGAAGCCAGAAGGTAGAATAAGCATTAAAAAAGCTGAAATTGCCATATAAATTAAACTTAAACGCCAACCTGCCAGGCTATGCTGGCGGAACGGCAAGCAAAGGTAAAATCAATTGTCCGGCAGGAATTCCAAGTGCAGTAAAACCTAGTGCCTTTCCCCTGTCGATATCAAAGTGTTTGGCAATACCGGTTGAAGAGGTGTGTGTCATTAAACCCTGTCCAAACCATCGGACCAAAAATAGACCGACAATTAAAACCGGAACAGAATAGGCCTGAGATAGCAGCACTACCGATGCCAAAAACAGCCAGAAGACTATTAATCCATACTTCTTAATCGACATTCTGTCAATATACTTTCCCGATAGTGACAGGAAAGCAGCCGACACAATAGTTACTGTAGCATACATTGAACCAAATGCTGCATTTGTTATGCCAGCGAATCAACCCAGAATGGAACAAAGAGTGAAATAAAGAATGTTTGTCCAAAAAGGAGAGAAAAAGTTAAATAAAAACCCAAGGATTTTAAACTAAGCGTTTATTATTGCCCACAAATATAAACCAATCAACTTCATCCTTCTTTATTTCTGGAGACATGCGGCACATAGTCTGATCTCAGGCCTTATTTTTAAACGTTCAAATGGGATAGGGTGATGGCATTTGGTGCCGATCCAAAGTCATCATCGCCGGTAATCTGCAGAATCCGGAAGAGCTGGTCTAACCTGCCCTGTATGAATTTACGCATGCTGGGCTTCGAAGCGCATCACCAATTCGCTTGGCCGACGCGAAGAAGAAGAAGTTCCTTCCGAAATGATGGATGCGCCGAGCATGGCGCCGCAGCAGCGCCGCGCACCGCTTTCGCCGGAAGCCAGCCTCTACGCACCGCGTCGTGGCCAGCTTGACGATCACGGTCGTGCAACGCCGTCTTCGGCAAGCCACCATGACGACGACCAGCTGGAAATTCCGGCCTTCCTGCGTCGCCAGTCCAACTGACGGCGATTCCATCTGCCTCTTCAAACGCCCGGGTCACACGACCCGGGCGTTTTGTTTTATTATAGGTTATTAACACTAAATTAATTCGTCTTTTCAATGGGTTGTGCGTGTAACAATCCGAAACGAACAGTGATTTGTCGTGGCACTTTCATCTGCGTATGTATGAGGCTGGGTAAGGGAAAACATTGACCTTGCCGGTTGCAAAATCGGCTTGAAAAAGCGGGTAAAGCGCTGGACTATGCCGGCGCGGTTTGCAAAACAAGGCATATAAGCATGACTATCGGACTGCTCGGATTTCAAACGACTATCGCAAATGCTGTTCAGCTTAAAGGCATTGGCGTGCATTCCGGCAATCCGGTTTCGATGACCTTCCAGCCCGCAGAGGCCGGAACGGGCATCCTGTTTCAGCGCCTTCATGAGAATGGCAGTGTAACCGAGTTGAAGGCGGTGTCTTCCAATGTCGGCAATACCGACCTGTGCACCGTGCTCGGCCGTTCGCTATCCCAGTCAGTGGCGACGATCGAGCACGTCATGGCCGCGATCTACGCCATGGGCCTCGATAACCTCGTCGTCGAGGTTGACGGTCCGGAAGTGCCGATCATGGACGGCAGTTCGGCGCCTTTCATCGATCTGATCGAATCGGCCGGTATCAAGAACCTCGGCGTGAAGCGTCGCTATATTCGCGTCATCAAGCCGGTTCGCATTGATTCGGGTGCGTCCTGGGCGGAGTTCCGCCCTTATGACGGTACGCGGTTCGAGGTCGATATCGATTTCGATACGCCGCTGATCGGCAAGCAGTCCTGGAAGGGCGACCTGACGGCGGATACGTTCAAGAACGAGCTTTCGCGGGCGCGCACCTTCGGCTTCATGCGTGACGTGGAGCGCCTGTGGGCTGCCGGTTACGCACTCGGCTCCTCGCTTGAAAACTCGGTTGTCATCTCCGACGACAACAGCGTCATCAACATGGAAGGTCTGCGTTACGCCAAGGACGAATTCGTGCGCCACAAGACGCTGGACGCCGTGGGCGACCTGGCGCTTGCCGGTGCGCAGTTCATCGGCTGCTATCGCTCCTATCGCGGCGGCCACAAGGTCAATGCCAATGCGCTGAAGGCTTTGCTGAGCGACCGCTATGCCTATGAGATCGTGGAGGCTCCGGCCGCCCGCAACCAGGTTCGCGCCCGTGAATTCGTTCCGGTCAACATGCCGGAATTTGCACCCTGGTCCGCTTGAGTTTGTTTGCAGGCTATTGATTGACAGGAAAAGCCGCTCCGTTTCGGGGCGGCTTTTTCGCGATGAGGGGCGGGATGTTTGGTCATGTCGCCTGATATTCATGCGAATGCATGGGCCGATGCCATAAAAATGCGTTAATGCATCATCATTGCGTTGCCCTGCAGATGCTTTTATGGCTAGAAACGCCAGTGCAAAGCCGATGCTTATGTATTTGCGCGGGAAGTGGGAACTGTCGAATGAAGCATGTAGGATCTGGTGCAATGAAGGGTACGATGCGGGGGATCGCCGTTTCGTTGATGTTGGTCGGTGCGAGTGTCGTCGTCACGGCCTGCCAGTCCGATCCGGATATCGACATTACCAAGCTCGGCGTCGAGACCGATCCGCCTGACGTTCTGTACAAGCAGGGGCTTGCCAACATGAACGCCGGCAACATGACCGAGGCCTCGCGCAAGTTCGAGGCGATCGACAAGCAATATCCCTTTACCGAATGGGGCCAGAAGGCGCTGGTCATGCAGACCTTCATCGCCACGCGCACCAACAAGAACGATGTTGCCATCGCGTCCGGCAGCCGTTTCCTGCGGCAATATCCGCGCTCCAAGGATGCCGCCTACGTTCAGTACATGATCGGTCTTGCCTATTCGAAGCAGATTTCCGACGTGACGCAGGACCAGCGCGCCGCGCAGCGCACCATTGAGGCGATGAGCAAGGTGGTCAACGACTACCCGTCCTCGGAATATGTCGCTGACGCGCAGGCCAAGATCCGTTTCGCCCGCGACCAGCTCGCCGGCCGCGAAATGCAGGTTGGCCGTTATTACCTTGAGCGCAAGGAATATCTCGCCGCCGTGTCGCGTTTCCGCATCGTCGTCGAGCAATACCAGAATACCAACCAGATCGAGGAAGCACTGGCGCGTCTGGCGGAAGCCTATTACGCGATGGGTCTTACCGACGAGGCGCAGACTGCGGCCGCCGTTCTCGGCAACAACTATCCCGACAGCCAATGGTATGCGGATTCCTACAAGCTGCTGAAGGGCGGTGGGTTGGAGCCGCGTGAAAACAAGGGGTCCTGGATTTCACGCGCCGGCAAGAAGCTTATCGGCGCCTGAGACAGGGCATAGGCCATGCTGGTCCAGCTCTCGATTCGTGACATCGTTCTGATTGAAAGGCTCGACCTCGGTTTTGAGGCGGGCCTTTCCGTGTTGACGGGGGAGACGGGCGCCGGCAAATCCATCCTGCTCGACAGCCTGTCGCTTGCGCTCGGCGGACGTGGCGATGGCGGTCTGGTGCGCCACGGTGAGGACAAGGGGCAGGTGACCGCCACTTTCGAAGTCCCGAGCAACCACCCGACACGGCTTCTGCTGCGCGAAAACGGTCTCGATGACGATGGCGACCTGATTTTCCGTCGCGTGCAATCCGCCGACGGCCGCACCAAGGCCTATATCAACGATCAGGCCATCAGCGTGCAGATGATGCGCCAGCTGGGGCAGCTTCTGGTCGAAATCCACGGCCAGCACGACGACCGCGCCCTTGTCGATACCGATGCCCACCGCACGCTGCTCGATGCCTTTGCCGGGCTCAGCGACGATGCCCGCGCCGTTCAGGGCTTCTATCGAACCTGGAAGGATGCCGAGCGGGCGTTGAAGGTCCATCGCGCCAAGGTGGAGGCGGCAGCCCGCGAGGCGGATTATCTGCGCTCTTCCGTTGAGGAACTGGAGACGCTCTCGCCGCGCGACGGCGAGGAGGAGGAGCTTGCCGAACGTCGGGCGGTCATGCAGAAATCCGAGCGCATCGCTGGCGATATCGCCGAGGCGAGCGAGTTCCTGAACGGCAACGCCTCGCCGGTGCCTGTCATCGCATCGATGATGCGGCGCCTGGAGCGCAAGAGCCACGAGGCGCCGGGATTGCTGGAAGACACCGTGCAATTGCTGGATGCCGCGCTCGACAGCCTTTCCAACGCGCAGATGGAAGTGGAGGCCGCACTTCGCCGCACCGAGTTCGATCCGCGCGAGCTGGAGCGGGTGGAGGAACGGCTGTTTGCGTTGCGCGCCGCCGGGCGCAAATACAATGTCGCGGTGCCCGACCTGCCGGCGCTTGCGGAAAAAATGGTGGCCGATCTCGCCGATCTCGATGCCGGCGAAGAAAAGCTCGGCAAACTCGAAGCCAATCTCGGCGTCGTGAAAGCCGATTTCGACCATGCGGCGAAATCCCTTTCCGAAAAACGCCGTCATGCCGCCAATGCGCTTTCCGAAGCCGTCATGGCCGAGCTTCCGGCGCTGAAGCTGGAGCGGGCACGCTTTACGGTCGAAGTCAGCTCCGATCCGGAGCAGGCGACGGCCGATGGTATCGACGTCGTGGAGTTCCACGTTCAGACCAATCCTGGAACGCGCCCCGGCCCGATCATGAAAGTCGCCTCGGGCGGCGAGTTGTCGCGTTTCCTTTTGGCGCTGAAGGTCGCGCTGGCCGATCGCGGTTCGGCACCGACGCTGGTGTTCGATGAAATCGATACGGGTGTCGGCGGGGCCGTGGCGGATGCCATCGGCCAGCGGCTGCGCCGCCTGTCGAAGACCGTCCAGGTTCTGTCCGTTACCCACGCGCCGCAGGTGGCCGCGCGGGCGGCAACCCATCTTCTCATTTCCAAAGGCCCCTCCGGCGACGGCACCGAACGCATCGCCACGCGCGTCGCCACCATGGAGCCGAAACACCGCACCGAAGAAATCGCCCGCATGCTTGCCGGTGCGTCGGTGACCGATGAGGCGAGGGCTGCGGCCATAAAACTGTTGGCGGCTGAAGAATAAAGGCCCCGCTTTGAAGCGAGGCCTATCAAGACATACCTGTATTGACGTGTTTAGGCGTATTCGTGCGCTTTTTGCTGCTCGCCGATTTCGATACCGCGACGCAATGCAGCGCGCGCCTGTTGCCGTGCATCCACCGGCGTCGTTTGACACCATTCACTTAGAGTTTGAACGATTTCAGCGGATTGGTATTTCGCGAGCCACTTTCCAATTCGCTCAATTGAATAAGCTTCAAGCCAATCTGCTTTTTCCCAGCCGATGACGAAGTCCTTTATCGCATCTACCGCGAACTGCCTGCTTTGAACGGATTTCAATGCATTTTCTATCTGCGTGCGGTCACTGGGGCGAAAAGTGCCTAGTCGCGACATCAATTCAATTTTTAAAGAAGCCGTCATTGTCTTCTCCCAAATCCCGATAGCTATAAACTTTATCATTATTTTCTTGTGCGTGGATTAACGCAACATAACGGATTGTGTTCGTTATTCGTAATCAACTTTTACGTCAACACCGCGATGCTTGAAAATTTCCGCTACTTTATCCAGCTGACCAGCTGTCGGCGGCTTCTGTTTGCAATACCGGCCCGAATTCGCATTCAAAATCCAGACAAGGCTATCGTTGTCTTCATCAAAGGCCAATTCACCTGCGATCCGCGCTTTTCCGCCGTTCAAAAGCGTTGGGTGACCAAGTTTCTTTTCTTCTGATGGGTGGCGGTATCCCCTGCCGTCTTGGATAACCCGAGTAACTGGCCTCCGGTTTTTCCAATGCCAATTCTTCGACAGCAATGATGATGTCTCCCGTTTCATTCATTGCCCAAATGTAGTTCTTGGCGCGTGCGGAAAATTTAAATAATTTGCACTGCGCGAGTTTCTCTAACTCAGCAAGCTTTGCTCCAAGAGTTTCGTCGAGTTCGGAAATAGATTCCAGGTTTTCTTCCCTTTTCCCACTCATCGACTTTTTCAGGTGCTCTAATTGATCCGAAATCTTCGTCCATAATATAAATGCACACGCGTTGTTACTAAATCTATTCGAGGGGATATATCAAAGCCTACGTGTAAAGAAAATGGAGGGTTGTATTTTTTGAACATTCTACCGGCCTGTAATTTTATAATTTTTCTCCTCGCACAATTAGGCTAGGAATCTGCCGATTCACGTTTGCGAGAGGCCGCCATGTCGAAAGACCAGATTCCCGTCGAAAAGCTGACCGAGCTTGAGGCCTCTTCCGAGCTGGCGTTTCTGGCAGCCGAGCTTGCCCGTCACGATGCGCTTTACCATGGCAAGGATGCGCCGGAGATTTCGGATGCGGATTACGATGCGCTGAAGCGGCGCAACGATGCCATCGAGGCGGCTTTTCCGGCGCTGGTGCGGGCCGATAGCCCGTCGAAGAAAGTCGGCTTCACGCCGCTTCCGACCTTTGCGCCCATCGTGCATGCGCGGCCGATGCTATCGCTCGACAATACGTTTTCTGAAGGTGATCTGCGCGATTTCGTCAGCTCGGTCTATCGCTTCCTCGGGCAACTGCCTGACAATTCCATCGCCTTTACCGCCGAGCCGAAGATCGACGGATTGTCGATGTCCATCCGCTACGAGAACGGCAAGCTCAAAACGGCGGCAACGCGCGGCGATGGCACGACGGGCGAGAACGTCACCGCCAATATCAGGACCATCAAGGAAATTCCGAACGAGTTGCCGGCCGACGCGCCGGATGTGGTGGAGGTGCGCGGCGAGGTCTATATGGCCAAGAGCGACTTCATGGCGCTCAATGCGCAGATGGAGGCCGATGGCAAGCAGACCTATGTGAACCCGCGCAACACGGCCTCCGGTTCGCTGCGCCAGCTTGATGCCAATGTGACGGCGAAACGCAAGCTGAGGTTCTTTGCCTATGCTCTTGGCGAGGTCTCGAATGGCGGCCAGCCGACGCGGATTGCCGACACGCAATATGGCATCGTCGAGAAGTTCCGGGACTGGGGTTTTCCGGTCAACCCGCTGATGAAGCGATTCACTTCCGCCGAACAATTGCTTGAACATTATAGTGAAATCGGCGTCGCCCGGCCCGATCTCGATTACGATATCGACGGCGTGGTCTATAAGGTAGACCGGCTTGACCTTCAGGAACGGCTGGGTTTCCGTTCGCGCAGCCCGCGCTGGGCGACCGCACACAAGTTTCCGGCCGAACAGGCCTTCACCACGGTCGAGAATATCGAAATCCAGGTGGGACGCACCGGCGCGCTCACACCGGTTGCGCGTCTCACGCCGATCACCGTGGGCGGTGTCGTCGTCACCAATGCGACGCTGCATAATGCCGACTACATCGAAGGCATCGGCAATGGCGGCGAGCGTATCCGGCCGGAGGATCACGATATCCGCATCGGCGATACCGTCATCGTGCAGCGCGCCGGCGACGTCATTCCGCAGGTGCTGGATGTGCTTCTGGAGAAACGTCCGGCTGAGGCGGTGAAATATGCGTTCCCGGAGAAATGTCCGGTTTGCGGCAGCCATGCGGTGCGGGAGCGCAATGAAAAGACCGGCAAGCTCGATTCGGTCACACGCTGCACCGGCGGTTTCGTCTGCCGGGCGCAGGCGGTGGAGCATCTGAAACACTTCGTCTCGCGCAATGCCTTCGATATCGAGGGACTGGGCACCAAGCAGATCGATTTCTTCTTCGAAAGCGACGATCCAGCCCTCTCCATCAAGACCGCGCCTGACATTTTCACGCTGAAGGCGCGGCAGGAGGCGTCGCATCTGACCAAGCTCGAAAACATCGATGGTTTCGGCAAGGTCAGCGTCAAGAAACTGTTCGATGCCATCGATGCCCGCCGCGAGATCGATCTTCACCGGCTGATTTTCGCCCTCGGCATTCGTCATGTCGGCGAAACCACGGCGAAGCTTCTGGCGCGCTCCTACGGCACCTACGCGCATTTCGAGGAGGCCATGAAGGCGGCGGCCGATCCGGCGGGGGATGCCTGGGCCGAACTCAACAGTATCGACGGCATCGGCGAGGTCGTGGCCCGCGCCATCGTCGAATTCTACAAGGAACCGCGCAATCTCGATGTCATCGACCGGCTGATACGGGAATTGCGGCCGAAGGAGGCCGAGAAGCCCTCGACCGAAGGCAGCCCGGTGGCGGGCAAGACGGTGGTCTTTACCGGGTCGCTGGAAAAATTCACGCGGGACGAGGCCAAGGCGCGTGCCGAAAGTCTGGGCGCCAAGGTGGCCGGTTCCGTATCGAAGAAGACGGATATTCTGGTGGCCGGACCGGGAGCAGGCTCCAAGCTTGCCAAGGCGGCGGAGCTGGGCGTGCAGACCATGGACGAGGATGAGTGGCTGGCGCTGATCGGCGGCTGAGGCGCTGTCATGGCTGCGTTGTTTTGTGGCGCTAGAGGTTTGTGCCTGACACGGAGAGCACAACATGGATGACCGTATTGTCGTCACCCCGCAGCAGGTCCGGGCGCTGATTGCGAGCCAGTTTCCGCAATGGGCGCGGCTTGATGTCAGGCCGGTGGAGCTGAGCGGCTGGGATAATCGCAGCTTCCGCCTTGGTGAGGATATGCTCGTTCGCTTGCCAAGCGCTCACCGTTATGTGGCGCAGGTGGAGAAGGAGCATCGCTGGCTGCCGGAACTAGCGCCTCTTTTGCCTGTTCCAATCCCCGAGCCGTTGGCGATTGGTGAGCCGGGACAGGATTATCCGTTTCCATGGTCGGTTTATGGCTGGCTTGAGGGCGAGCCTCTCGCCCGGCATCTTGGACAGATAAATCTCGCAACAATCGCCGCCGAAGTGGCAGCGTTTTTGAAAGCCCTGCACGGTATCGATGCGACGGACGGCCCGCTTGCTGGCGAACATAATTTCCATCGTGGCGGCTCGCTCGCAGTCTATGACGGCGAGGTGAGGGCGGCGACGGCGCGTCTTGCCGATGAAGTCGATCAGGCGCTGGCGATGGAGATATGGCAGCTTGCGCTTTCCAGTGGCTGGCAGGGGCCGGGCGTGTGGGTGCATGGCGATATTGCCGAAGGCAATCTGCTGGTGAGAGATGGCCGCCTTTCAGCGGTCATCGATTTCGGTAGTTCCGGCGTGGGCGACCCATCTTCCGATCTCATTCTGGCATGGAATGTGCTCGACGCCGAAAGCCGCAGCGTCTTTCGACTGGCGCTGGGTCTCGACGATGCTACATGGCAGCGCGGACGCGGCTGGGCGCTGTGGAAGGCGTTGATCACGCTTGAGGTTCAACGTGGGCATGATGAAAAACTCGCCGAATGGTCGCGTCGGACTATTCGGGAAGTGATGGCAGATCATCTGCAGGCCGATATTTTAGCTTGAGCGTGTCTTGTCGAGGCCGGTGGAGTTGCCGCGCCACCAGCGTAAAAGATCATCGGCTGTGCTGCTGTTAGTCCAGTGCAGAGCGTTCCAACCAAAGGTGCGAGCGGCCTCAACATTGTCGGAGCTGTCGTCAACGAAGAAAATTTCCGACGCTGATGTATCGGCAAGGTCCGTTGCTTTCCGGTAAAACTCTGACGAAGGCTTGCGGCAACCGAGCGCCGCTGAATAAAAAATGCCGTCTACACCCGCTGATAGTCCCATTTCGTTCATCAGGTAACTGGCGCGCCTATGCTCTTGATTCGTCGCTAAAAACACTTTGGCGCCGTTACCACGCATGATGGAGATCGCATCGAGCACTTCTGGCGAAATTCTGGAGTCGTTTTCGAACCAATAGCTTATCAATGTCTCGACATCGACATGAGGAGCAATCTGCTTGAGTACGTCAGCCAGTTCGGGTTCCAGTTCGCGCTCGCCGGTCACAATCGCGGTCCAGCGCGGTATGAAAAACTCCTGCTGGAGACTATCCAGTGATATGCCCAAGTCCTTCTCAAGATCGGTAAACAGGTGTGTACCGTCTCTTGGTCGGCCAGAGACCAAAACTCCATCGACATCCATCATCAGTATCGGCATCACTGGTTTCCCGATTTTTCTGCTTTAACGACACTATTCGTCCCCCAGAATTGCAGGAATGTGACGCAAGGTAAAAGCTCCTCAGCTTACTGACGCTCGGCAGTATTTGGAAAAATCGTGCTAGCGCAGACGCGCCATGACGTGGGCATCGACATATTTGCCGGCGCGATAGGCATCGTTGCGCAAGGTGCCCTCCCGTTCGAAACCGAATTTCTCGTAAAGCCGCAGCGCGGCGAGATTGTCGGTGAAGACGTTCAGTTCGATGCGGCGGATGTCGTGCCAGTTATCGGCGGCGTCGATCAGCGCCGCCAGCAGCCCTGAGCCAACGCCCTTGCCGGCGAAATCGTCGTGAACGGCCATCGCAAGATCGGCGACATGGGACTGTCTGCCCGCTCTGCGATATAATCCGGCATTGCCGATGATTTTTCCGTGCCACTCCGCGACGATGGCGATGTCGGTAGGGGCGCGGTTTTCTATCGATTTTCTGGTTTTTTCGAGCGTCTGGAAAGGTTGCCGCAGAGTGCCGTGCCGGACGCCGGGAAGGTTGAGCAGTTCGGTCAGAGCTTCAACGTCTTCCAGCCGGGTCGCGCGCAGGGTCATCTCGTCAAGATCAAATGGCTTGTTTGCGATATCCGCTGGTTTCATGTTCATGCCTGTCTCCTTTTGGCGCGTCCGGAGCAGGTGTGATGACCCCTGCTCTTATCGGCAGGGGTGAGGGTGTTGATCGCTCAGTGCGAAGACATACCTTTCCCTGCCGGTTGACCGGTGATCGTCATATGGCGGGTGGTTGTCGTTTCGGTCGTGATCATGGTGGCGAGAATGCTTTCGCGATCCGTCACTGTCAAGCCGGTGCCTTGCGCAGGAAATTTCTTAGTTTCGCCGGCAGCCGACCGTCAATCGCCGCAAGGCCGGCGGCAATCATCGCCATGCCGGCGAAGTGCTTGATTTCCAGTTGTTCCCCGAGAATGAGCGAACCGAGAAGGATGGCGCTGACGGGAATGAGGAAGGTGACGAGGGCGAGGTTGGTGGCGCCGGCAGTCGCGAGAATGCGGAAGAAGATGAGATAGGCGAGCGCCGTGGACAATAACGCGATACCGATGAGCGCGCCCCAGGTGCCAAGGCTCGGCATGGCGAGCGTCCATGGCTTGTCGAGGAGCAGTGCGGCGGGGATCAGCATCAGCGTCGAGGACGATATCTGGCCGGTGGCGGTCATCAGCGGCGGCACGCCCATGGCCTTGAAGCGGCGGCCGAATATGCCCGCGAAGGAATAGGAGATGGCCGCGCCGAGAATGGCGATCTGGCCCCAGAGGCCGGAGATCGCCCCACCAAAGGCTGCCGGGCCGATCATCGTCGCGACGCCGACAAACCCGATGAGAACACCCGCCAGCTTGTTGCCGGTCATCTTTTCGTCAGCGGTGAGAAAATGGGCGACGATGACGGTGAAGAGCGGTGTCGTCGCATTGAGAATGGAGGCAAGCCCGCTGGCAATATGGGTCTGGCCCCAGACGATCAGGCAAAACGGGATGATATTATTGAGCAGACCCATGCCGAAAAAGGCGCGCCAGACGGCCCATTGCCGTGGCAGATGAAGGCCCATGATGCGGCAGACGATCAGCAGTGCCGTGGCAGCGAGACTGACACGCAGCGTGACGATGGTGACCGGCGGCAGTTCCTTGACGGCGATGCCGATGAAAAAGAACGATCCGCCCCACAGCAGCGAGAGCGCAACAAGCATTCCCCATTCGCTGGCATCCATCTGTTTTTGTATTGCCATCTTCGTCTCTCCCACCGCTCGAAAATTGAAATAGTCGCAGAGCGTGCCGCACCCAGCCACCCGATATCGGTTGAGTTTACCTCAATCAATCGTCTGGCAATCGTCGCCGCGCTTGCGCTGTTGTTTCTATTTACTCCGTGTCTTATGCTGTTTTCAAACGATAGTTTCTCGTCGGATAATTGAGCTGAGCTAAACCATGATTGCAGAGCTTCCATCCTTGAAAGGATTACAGGCCTTTGAGGCCGCGGCGCGGTATCGCAGCGTTACGCTCGCCTCCAACGAGTTGAACGTCACCCCCGGTGCGGTCAGTTTGCAGATCCGCGAGCTGGAATCCCGCCTTGGCGTGCAGCTGTTTCTGCGCAAGCCACGCAGCATCCAGCTGACGCGCGAGGGGGAGCGGTATTACGGTTCGCTGCGCACCGCATTCCGGATGATGCGCGAGGCGACGGCGGAGCTGACGGCGCGCACCGAGATTACGGTCTTGACGCTGAGCTGCACGCCGACTTTCGCGGTGCAATGGCTGATGCCGAGACTGCCCGGCTTTCAGCAGCAACACCCGCATGTGGATGTTCGCATCAGCGTGACGAACCGGCTGGTGGATTTTTCGAGGGACGATGTCGATCTGGCCGTGCGTCACGGTTTCGGCCGGTATGAAGGGCTGGAAAGCATCCGCTTCATCGACGACAGCACCCTGCCGGTCTGTTCACCGCAGCTTTTTGAGAAATATGGCCCGCTGCGGGTGGCCGGCGATCTGCAATCCGTGCCGCTTTTGCATGATGAAAACCGCAACGAATGGCGGCGCTGGCTGGAAACGGCGGGTGCATCCGAAGTCGATGCCTCCGGCGGCACCGTGTTCATCGACAGCAACGGAGCGCTGGATGCGGCGAAGGCCGGGCACGGTGTTGCGCTGACGCGGCGATCGCTCGTGTCCCGCGAACTTGCGGAAGGGGCATTGATCGCACCCTTCGGGACGGATATCGCCAGCACGCTTGCCTATTTCCTGGTTTATCCCCGGCGCATGCTTGATAATCCCGATCTTGTTCGGCTGCTCGACTGGATGCTGGCGGAGGCGGGGTCGGCCGAAGCCGGTTCTCTTTGACGCCATTTCGGTCTATGCCGGGATGAAACAACGGGAATCACTCTTGAAAACCATTGCTATCGATTTCGAGACCGCCAATGAGGAACGGGGCAGCGCCTGCTCCGTCGGGCTTGCGTGGATAGAAGACGGCGCGATCGTTCGCGTCGAGGAGCGGCTCATCCGGCCGAAGGACATGCGGTTTTCGCCCTTCAACATCGCCGTGCACGGAATTCGCCCCGCCGATGTCGAGGATGCGCCGGAATTTCCAGAGGTGATGGAAGAGTTCATCGACGATATCCACGGCGCCACGATGATCGCCCACAATGCCGCCTTCGATTTCAGCGTCATGCGGGCGTCCTTCGACAAGTATCGGCAGTCCTATCCCGATCTTTCCTATCTGTGCAGCGTCAAGATTGCCCGCCATGTCTGGCCGCAGCTGGCGTCGCACAAGCTGAATGTGATTGCCCATCATCTGCAATTGCGTTTCGTCCACCATAATGCCGCCGAAGATGCCGTTGTCTGCGCGGCGGCCTCGATTGCGGCGGCCAAGGCGCTGCGTGTTGCCCATATCCGCGAGTTGCCGGAAAAGATCGGCATGGTCGCCGGCCGCCTCACATCCACGGGTTATCAGCCTTGCAGCATGAAAAAACGTGCCGTCTCGCGGGTTGCGTAACCGTTCGCCGCACTTATGTTTGAAGCAGCATAACGGAGAACATGCGATGACGATGAAAACTCTCTCGGGTTTGTTTGCGGGCTTTCTGGTGTTGTTTCCGGTGACGGTTGCGCATTCGCAGGTCGTCGGTGAGGTCGGGGTCGACTGGATCGGCAACGATATCGTCATCGAGGCGATTGCCGATCCGAAGATCAAGGGCGTGACCTGCCATGTCACCTATTTCGAGCGCGGCGTCATCGACCGGCTGAAGAACGGCAACTGGTTCGAGGACCCTTCGAACAATCCTCGATTGCCCCTGCCGCCAGACGGGCCCGGTCGTGATCGGCGAACATCGATCTCGTCCGAGAGCGGCGGAGGAGGTCTTCCAGGCCGGGCATGTCGCTGGTCTGGAAGAACCTTGTCGTCAGCCGCGATCTACGACAATGCAAGAACGATACGCTGATCTACCTCGATCCACTCGCGGGAGGTTGAGTCGACGGTTCGGCCAAGATGGCGATCTCCACCGTGCCGCTCTATAACCAGCAGGTGACGTGGGAAAAGGGCAAGCCGTAAGGGTTGTCCAACCCTCGGTACTGCTGACGCCACAATTCACCCGCGACGTCATCCTCGGGCCTGTCCCGAGGATCCAATCACGTATCGTAAAATCGATAGGTTGCAGATGCTCGGGACAGGCCCGAGCATGACGGAGGAGAGGTTTCCGACCCTGCCGCGCTCCTCAGGGCGAACCGCAAGACCTGCACGTTATATTATAAAACCTCACCGGCCCTGTCAGGCCGCTTCGCGCGCCAGCTCGTCGGCAATCACGGTGTCGAGGTTGAGGAAGCAGACCATGCTCTTTTCCAGCGCCACGATGCCGCGGCAGAAGCTGCGCTGTTCTTCCGGAATGATATCGGGTGCGGGCTGCAGGTCTTCGGAGCGAATGGTCATCATGTCGGAGACCTGTTCCACCAAAAGTCCCACCAGCTTGCCGCCGATATCGGTGACGATGATGGCGGAGCGTTCGGAGGGTTCGGTCATTTTCATGCCGAGACGGCCGGCCATGTCGATGACGGGGATGACGGCGCCGCGCAGGTTGATGAGGCCGAGAACGTAAGGCGGCGTGTGCGGCATCGGAGTAACCGGCGCCCAGCCGCGAATTTCGCGGATCGCCATGATGTCGATGCAGAATTCCTGACCGCCGAGATGGAAGGAAACGATTTCGAGATATGCGCCGGATTGCTTGATGGCGTTGGACATGACGGCAGGTTTCCTCTGGCGGCTCTTAGGCAGGCCCATGCATGATTGAGCTTTATGCGGTGGCCGGATCGGACCGGGAGACATCATGTCGGGACTTAAAAACCGCTGTGGCCATATTGCACAGCAAGATTTTAAACTTTCCCTAACAATTGCCGGCTCCGCCCGGCAAAACCCAGTATTTTGGCAGTTTTCGTGCTGGTGCAAACAGGTTATAACAGCGGCATGAACGCGCTCGTTGCCAATCCGCTGAAGTTTATTCTTGCAAGCCTTGCGGTGGCGGCCTCGCTTGCCATCGTGCTTCTTGCCTTCGATGGCTGGGTGCGACACGGCACGGATATTTTCCTCTCCACCGTGCAAAGCGGTATTGCCTGGTGTCTCTGACCCGCTGTCTGCCCCTGGCTTTGTGACAAATCAGCGCGGTCCCGGCAAATACGTCCAGTTGATTTGCCGTCGCCAACGCTGTTGGTTATCAGACGAGGGAGGCCCGCGACGTGCGGCCAGCCTTCGGGGGTAGGATTAGGACCATGAGGAATATTCGCATCGTATTGTGGGCCGTGGTGGTCGTTCTTGTCGGTGTCGTCAGCTGGTTGACGCTCGAAATGACGAAGACCCGTGAGGAGATGGTGGAAACGGCCTATGGCGTGCCGTTCGAACTCACGGCGCAAAACGGTCAGCCGATCACGGAAAAGGCGTTTCAGGGCAAGCCCACGGCGCTGTTTTTCGGCTTCACCCATTGCCCGGAAGTCTGCCCAACGACGTTGTTTGAGCTGAACGGCTGGATGGAGAAGGTGGATCCGGCCGGCGACAAGTTGCAGGCCTATTTCGTGTCCGTCGATCCCGAGCGCGATACGGCTGACATCATGCAGCAATATGTCTCCAACGTTTCCAAGCGCATCACCGGCATCACCGGTCCGGCCGACAAGATTGCCGAAACGCTGAAAGGCTATCGCATCTATGCCAAGAAGGTGCCGGTTGACGAGAAGGATCCGAATGGCGATTACACCATGGATCACACGGCTTCCGTCATCCTGCTCGATGCCAAGGGCCGTTTTTCCGGCACCATTGCTTATGGCGAGAACCCCGATGTTGCCGAACAGAAGCTCCAGAACCTGCTGAAGGGCTGAACGAGACGGCATAATTGTGCCTGGCTTCTTGGACTGGCCGAGGTTTTGTGGCAAAGGCAAGCCTCAAGAACCTTAGCGAGAGAAAGCAGCCTGCCGTGAGCGAAATCCGACTTTACGTCACCACGACCGAAATCAAGGCCGGTGAAATCCTCGATCTCATGTCGGACTATTTCGGCGAGGAGGATGTCGCGATCGCCACCACCGAGGTGGATGAGAAACGCGATGTCTGGGAAGCCTCGGTCTATCTCGATGGCCGATCAGGAGGGCGAGTTCCGCGAGCGCATCGGCACCTTGCTGGCACCGGCCTTTCCCGGCCTTGCCATCGAGAAGGAGATCGTGCCCGACGTCGACTGGATCGCCAAGTCGCTCGAGGGGCTGAAGCCGGTGCGGGCAGGGCGCTTCATCGTTCACGGCGCGCATGATCGCGACAAAATCAAGCCGAACGATCTGGCCATCGAGATCGAGGCAGGTCAGGCTTTCGGCACCGGCCATCATGGCACGACAGCGGGCTGCCTTGAGATGATCGAGGACGTTCTGCGGGCGCGGACCGTGCGCAATGCGCTCGATCTCGGCACCGGCAGCGGCGTATTGGCGATTGCGGTGCGCAAGATGCGCCATATTCCCGTGCTGGCGACGGATATCGATCCCATCGCCGTCAAGGTGGCGAAGGAGAATGTGCGGCTGAACGGCATCGTCTCCGGGCTGGCGCTGGAAACCGCACCGGGTTTCCACTCCGACGCTTTCCGAAAATACGGACCGTTCGATCTCATCATCGCCAATATTCTGGCGCGGCCGCTCATCAAGATGGCGCCGCAGCTTGTCACGCATCTGGCGCCCGGCGGCACCGTCATCCTGTCGGGAATTCTCGCCTCGCAGCGCTGGAAGGTGCTCGCGGCCTATAATGGCGCGCGGCTTTCACACGTCCGTACCATCTGGCGCAACGGCTGGGTGACGCTGCATCTGCGCAAAGACTGAAGCTCTCGCAGCATCCGTTCAGCCAAAAGAAAAGGCGGCGCTTTCGCGCCGCCCGAGCACCCGCGAGCATGTGGGAGGAGAACTGCTCGAGCGGGTCGACGTATTCCTGTTCCTGCGCGGTGGAGGGAGGATCACCGCGCCTGAAGTCATTAGAATACGTCCTGTTTAAACGGAATCGTTTGACGTGCTCTAACTCTTTGTTCTTACGCATTTTCCGGACGTAAAACCGCTGCGCACTTTTACTGGAAATGCTCTAGAATACGTAGCTGGACTTTGCGGTGCGGCGAAGTTCGGCGCGGTTCATGCCGAGCGCTTCGAGCGACTTGTCGTCGAGGTTGAGCAGCGCTGCGTTGACATGACGGCTGACCTGACGCTCGCGTGCTTCAATGACGCGATCGAAGGCGGTGCGGAGGAAAGATTTTGCCATTGCTTCAAATCCTTGTTTGCCAGGAGAGTGTCTCTCTCGCTGTGTTGGATTGAAGATAAGCGATGTGTTTTTGTTTGGTTAGGGGTGTTACCTCACGGTAGGTATGCGTTTTTAGCGTGTCTGCGACCCTTCAGTATTACTTATTTCGGAAAAATTGCTCAATTTAGCGGCGTCTTTTCTCAGCCTTCGGGGCAAACGGCAGCGCGCCGGCCTGCTATAACGGGTGCTGGCACATATGGCTTGAAACCGGGTTTGCCGGCATGGCATTGTCGTTGCGCGCCAATGATTTGCCGGCGTGACCGAACAGCGTTCCTCATGACAGTTCCCGAAAGATGCCCATGTTCCAGACCTTCGAAAACAAATCCGCGCCGCAATTCGGCAAGGCCCGCGTCGAGGCGCTGCGTGCCAGTTTCGACGCCCTTGGTATCGACGGTTTTCTGGTGCCGCGTGCCGATGAATATCAGGGTGAATATGTGCCGGAATCATCAGAGCGCCTGTCATGGCTGACCGGATTTACCGGCTCCGCAGGCATTGCGCTGGTAACCCGCGCAGAGGCTGTCGTGTTCGTCGATGGCCGCTATACCACGCAGCTCAAGTCGCAGGTCGATCAAACGGTGTTCAGCGGCGGTGATCTGGTCGGCGCCCCGCCTTCCGTCTGGTTGTCGGAACACGGCGCTGCGGGCTTTCGGCTCGGTATCGATCCATGGCTGCACACCGGCGCCGAATTGAAGCGGCTGGAAAAGGCGCTTGCGGGCAAGGGCGGTTCCGTCGTCCTGCTCGACAACAACCCGCTCGACGCCCTGTGGCACGACCGCCCGTCCGAACCGCTGGAACCAGTCGTCATTCAGCCGGAAGCCTTCACCGGAAAGCTGGCGAAGGACAAGATCGCCTCGCTTTCGCAGACGGTGTCGGCGAGGGGAGCGGACGCGCTGCTGGTCACCGATCCGTCCTCCATCGCCTGGATTTTCAATATTCGCGGCAATGATGTGCCGCACACGCCGCATCCGCTGGCTCGCGCCATCATCTATGCGGATGGCAAGGCCGATATTTTTCTCGACAAACGCAAGACCGGTATCGAGGCCGAGGCCTATCTGGCGCAGCTGGCGACGCAATTGCCGCCGTCCAACATCGCCGATCGTCTGCACGCCATTGCCAGCGCCAAGGGCCGCGTCATGGTGGACGCAGATCTGACGCCCGTGGCGCTGACGGGAGCAATCACGGCGGCGGGTGGCAGCCTGATCGAAGAGGCCGATCCCGTCCGCTTGCCGCGCGCCTGCAAGAATGCAGCGGAGCTTGCCGGTTCTGCCGCAGCACATGTGCAGGACGGTGCCGCCATGGCCGAATATCTGTGCTGGCTGGATCGTCAGCAACCGGGCAGCGTTACCGAAATCGCGGCGGTGAAGGCGCTGGAGGCTGCGCGCGCCAAAGTGGGGCAGTCTCTTCAGAACCCGCTGAAGGACGTGTCTTTCGATACGATTTCCGGCGCGGGCGACCATGCCGCCATCATCCATTATCGCGTCACCACCGATACGGACCGCACGCTTGCCGATGGTGAGATGTTCCTCGTCGATTCCGGCGCGCAATATGTCAACGGCACCACTGACATCACCCGCACCGTGGCAATCGGGAATGTCCCGGAAGATCAGCGGCGTTTCTTCACGCTGGTGCTGAAGGGCATGATCGCCATCAGCGACGTACGGTTTCCGAAGGGAACGCGCGGCTGCGATCTCGACCCCTTGGCGCGCATCGCGCTGTGGAAGGCCGGGGCGGATTATGCCCATGGCACCGGCCACGGCGTCGGCTCCTATCTGTCGGTACATGAGGGGCCGCAGCGTATTTCGCGGCTTTCGACGCAGGAGCTGCTGCCGGGCATGATCCTGTCGAACGAGCCGGGTTATTACCGCCCCGGCGCTTTCGGCATCCGCATCGAGAACCTGATCTATGTGCGTGAGGCGGCGGACGTGGCGGGCGGCGATCAGCCGATGTTGTCCTTCGAGACGCTGACCTGGTGCCCGATCGACCGCCGGCTGGTCGTCACGGCACTTTTGACCGATGACGAGCTTGACTGGCTGAATGCCTATCACGCCGGCGTTCTGGAAAAGCTGTCGCCTTTGATCGCGGATGAAGAGGTGAAGGCGTGGCTTATTGCGGCCACGCGGCCTCTGGAGCGCAGTGTTTAGAGCACATCCTGTTTAAACGGAATAGTTTGATGTGCTCTAACTCTTTGTTTTTGCGCATTTTCCAGGCGTAAAACCGCTACGCACTTTTACTGGAAATGCTCTAAAGCACAGAAAAGTGCCTGATGGCGATGACGATGGCCCAGCCGGCGGCCAGCATCGTCAGGCCGGGGAAACGCAGGCAGACCAGAAGTGCGGCCCCCATGGCTATCTTCACCTCGTATCCGCCTTCGAAAAAGGCGGGTGCGACGAGCGTCGTCAAAACCGCCACCGGCACGGCGTTCAGCCCGGCCTCCATGCGCGGCGGGATGGATTTCATCCGCGTCATCAGAACATAACCGCCGATGCGGGTAAGATAGGTGGCGACGGTGGCGAGCGCGATGAGGATCAGCGTGTCGGTGTGCAGCAGATCGCTCATGGCATTTCCACCTTGGTTTCAGAATTGGCCTCGCCGGCCGGTTTCGGCGGAAAGAGGACGGCAACGACAATGCCGGCAAGCGCGCCGAGGCTGACATGCCAGGGCGAGCCGACGATGTGATAGGCAACGGTTGCGCCAAGCGCGCTTGCCAGCATCACCGGGTAAAAATTCTCCCGCTTGCGGAAGCTTAAAACCATGCCCATGAAATAGATCGGCAACAGCACATCGAGGCCGATGGCTTTGGGATCGCCGACGAGATTGCCGAGAGATGCACCGACAATGGTCATGATCAACCACAGAATATAGATCGGCGTGGCAAAGCCCATGTACCAGGCGAAACCGACGACGCCGGTATTTTCGTATTTCCTGACCGATTCGGCGAATTGCGGATCCACCAGCACGAAGAACCCCACCGCCTTTTGCAGGAAAGTCCAGTTGGTGATCATTCTGGCAATAGCGGCCGAATAGAGGATATGGCGAAAATTGACGGCAAAGACCGACAGAACGATCAGCCACGGGGCAACCTTCTGGCCGAATAGTTCGATACCGACCAGCTGGCTCGCACCGGCATAGACGGTACCGCTCATGATCGTCGCTTCGGCGACGCTCAGCCCGTTATCGACCGCGACTGCGCCGAACAGCGCGCCGAAGGGAGCGGCGGAAAGGGCGATCGGAAAGCCGCTTTTGAGGCCTTCGCGGAAATCTGCATTGGACATTGTTCATGAACTCCTTGCCGCCGCTCTATCGCCGTCCCGGCCGGCTGGCAAACAAATTGCATGAATGGATCGATTGATTCCCTTGAAGCTTCCGTTACGGTACCGCCGATACGCGACGTCGGACGGCAGGCCTCATCTGGTTTTTGCTCCCCGCCCAAACGACTGAACAATGGAGGATCGATGCTGGAGAAGCAGGAAAGGGCCGTTCTGGCCGCCCGTGTCCGGGAGTATCTCGCCCGCGAGACCGAAACCGAGATCGGCTCGCTGCAGGCGGAAATCTTCGTCGACTTTCTGGCCGAGGAAGTCGGATATGTCTTCTACAATCAGGGGCTCAAGGATGCGCATGCAGCGATCCTGCGGCGTCTCGAAGATGCGGCGGGCGATATCGATGTGCTGGAAAAGCCGAGGCTGCGCTGACCCACGCCTCAGGCGCGCAGGATGTCGCGGCTTTTGAGGATGGTGGCGCCTTTTTCCCGCATGACCGCAATCGACGCCTTGATGCCCTGCGGATCGATGCCGCGGCTGGCGTCCTCGATGAAACGGACCTTGACGCCGGGCAGCATGTCGAGGGCATCGAGCACGGAAAAACTGACGCAATAATCGGTGGCGAGACCGCAGACATCGAGGAGGGTTACGCCCTGGCGGGTCAGATAATCGGCAAGGCCGGTCGTTGCCCCCTGATCGTTGTCGCGAAAGGCGGAATAGCTGTCGACGGCGGGATTTTCGCCCTTCTGCTGGATATAGTCGAAAGCCTCCGTCTTGAGATCAGGATGGAATTCCGCATCCGGCGTGCCCTGCACGCAATGGTCCGGCCACATCATCTGCGGTTTGCCGGAGAGTTCACCCATGTCGAACGGCTTCTTGCCGGCATGCTGCGAGGCGAAACTGCCGTGGTTTTCCGGGTGCCAATCCTGCGAGGCGACGATGAGGTCACCAGCTATATTGACATCAATCAGGGCATTGGCGACGGGCACGATACTGTCGCCCTCGGCAACGGCCAGATTACCACCCGGACAAAATCCGTTCTGGATATCGATGAGCAGCAGCGCCTTCATGATGTGCCTCCCTTATTTCCGGCAGGATGCCAAGCCGGCCGCGACGGATCAAGTACCCTTACCGGCTTTGTACGGGCTCGATTGGCTGATGATATAGATTTGCTTCGTCGCAGTCCTGCCGCATTTACAGCAAATTTCCGGCAAAGTCGGAATTTACCTGACGATGCGGCGACGTGAACTTTAAAGGCCGATGACGCCCTGCGGGGCATTTTCCGGGAAAAGGCGATGCAGATGCAGGCCTGACCCGCGTAAGTCATTGTTTTGCCTTCGCCCGAGAATGCGCAGACCTTAACGAATTATTTTTGCAGGGACTCGTAAACACTTTGGTTACCATAATTCGTCATGCTTTGAACCAGTCAGTTCCGAAATCGGCCGGGTGTCCGCCCGCTGTTCGGATGCCCCAAAATCCCGCCGGTTTTGCCCGGTTGTGCGTGAACGGTTCGAGTAACGAGTATCATGGCGTTTTCTGCTGCGGCTTATAATGGCGCCGGTTTTGCCGGTTCGTCGCGCCTCAAGAGAGGCAAATCCTTTTCGTTTGGCCGGATGTCCGCTCTGCTTGGGGGCGGTGCCTTTGCCGGCCTGTTCGCCTTTGCTGCCTTTGCCTCGCTTCACACGATGGCGGCCGCATCGCATGGTGTCGGGCAGTTTGAAAAGACGCTGATCGCGCGGCTGGATTCTGCCGAGACTGCGATTTCCGCCACGGCTGCACGCGATATCCACGTCCGCAAATTTTCCCGTCTGAGCGACCACAGCCATGGCCCGCAGAAGGCGGTTCGCCTTGCCGGCATCATGCCGGAAATCGGCGAGAAGGAATTCCGCGACCGTTTTGGCGCGGCGGCCAATGCCAAGGGGCAGGCGACAGTCAAGGAACTTGCAGCCCTGCGGCCCTCCGCCATCGTCGATTCGGCACTTGGGCGCACCACAGAGGTCGCCTATCAGAGCGCCGCTTCGCAACATCCGGCATTTGAAGTGGCGCTGGGGCGTCCGCAGATCGAGGAAGAGGCGAGCAGCCTGCTTCCGGACGATGTTCCACTGCCAAGCTTCCGGCCCGAGGTTGCTGCTGCCGAAACGGTGGAGCCATCGCCGCGCCCCGCCGTTCTTGCCGCAGCGGTTGCTTCCGCACCTGCCTTCGATGTACCGGTTCCGGCGCGTGCACCTCAGGCGCCACGGCAGGGTACGGCCGGCATGCTTGCCTTTGCAAAGCCTGACAATCCGGTGCGCGAGCCGAGCAAGATGGATGCGGTTCCGTGGCCGGATCGTGGTAACGGCACGGCGATCTACGATATTTCTTCCGGTCTGGTTCATATGCCGAACGGCGAGAAGCTCGAGGCCCATTCGGGCATCGGCAAGATGCGCGACAACCCGGACTATGTTCATGTGAGAATGCGCGGCTCGACACCGCCCTCCAGCTACCGGCTGACGATGCGCGAGGCACGGTTCCATGGCGTCGAAGCAATCCGTCTAACGCCTGAAAATGGCGTCAATCCGCATGGCCGCGACGGCCTTCTCGCCCATACCTACATGTTGGCAAAACGCGGCGAATCGAATGGCTGCGTCGTGTTCCGCGATTATTCCCGCTTCCTCGCCGCCTTCAAGCGCGGCGAAGTCAAGCGCATGGTGGTGGTGCCGAAGCTGAACGCTGGTCGCCCGACGCTTGCAAGCAGCGGTGGCAAAAGCGGCGGCAAGACCCTGCTCAGCATGTTCTCACGCGACAGCGATACCTGATTTTACGCAGTTCCCGATGTAAAACCGCTACGCGGTTTTACCGGATAAATGCCCCTAGCGGCCGCGTCGCTGGGTCAGCACCATGCCGGCGAGGATCAGCAGAATGCCGAGTGCGCTTGCCCAGAGTTTCGGCGGCTGATCGCTGAAAAAGTCGAGCACGACGCTTGAGACCATCTGGCCGCTGATGACGAGAAGTGCGGTATTGACCGCGCCGATGCGCGGAATGAGCCAGCTTCCCGAAGCGATGAAGACGACACCGATGGGGCCGCCGATAAAGGCAAGCCAGGGCGCGTCGGCAGCACCCGGCGGAATGAGGCCGCCGACGATGAGGCCGATGACGGTCAAGACCCCGAAACCGACGATATGGTTCCAGAACGAGGCGATCAGCGGCGAGTTCGACAGGCTGAGGCGGCCGTTGACCTGGCGGCTTACGGCCACGAAGACGCCGCCGGCAAACGCCATGGCTATCCAGACGATCATGCCGTTCTCCCGACAAGGATGATGAGCGCGCTGCCGCAGAGAATGAGCGCCACCGCCGCCATGTCACGCAGATCCGGCCGCCGTTTGGGCAGGCCGAAAAGACCGAAGAAATCGGCGAGCAGGCTGAAGATCACCTGTCCACCCAACCCGAGCGCGATGGTGCCGGAGAGGGCAAGCGGCGAATTGACGGCGGTGGAGGTGAGGATGACGATGGCCGCACCCACCACCCCGCCGCAATAGGCCCAGAGCGGCGCCTTGGGTTTGGCCGGCGCAGCCGCGTCCGTCTTCGGGCGCATGATCGCGAGATAGATCAGCGCCGCCACTGTGCCGGTGCCATGCGCCGTCCAGGAGGAGAAAAGCGCATTGCCGTAATGGGCCAACTGGCCGTTGAAATGCACCATCAACGTCAAAAGGCAGCCGCTTGCAAAGGCGGCGGCAAGGTGCAGCGGGTTGAGGCGAGGATGGGTCGTTTCTGTCATGGCCAGCCGAGATATGATTATTCACCGAAGCGTTACAACATCGGCACCTGAATCGAAATCGATTTGTCAGTTGTTTCCAGAAACATCTGCAACCAAGGCACTCCACCTTCCCTTAACGCAGCCGCGACATGACATCCGCGAAAAAACTGGCGATCAGCATTGCTATGCCGCGTGGGTTTTCCCAATGCGGATTGTGGCCATACCCATCGAGGGCAACGCTTCGGGCCTTGGGAAAGGCGTCGGCCAATTGCTGACGATGTGAGGCGCCGAAAAGCGGGTCGTCGCAACCGGCGAGGCAAAATACCGGGTTTTTTATTCTGGCGGCGCTCTGATGCAGGTTTGTTTCGGCAAAGCGCGCGATGACCCCATGCCAGATGGCGGCCGGCATGTTGGCGGCATCCTGTTTCATTTTCGACAGAAAATCATCGTCGACGGGCTGGCTGCACGAATACCAGCCGCTCAGAAAACCGCTATCGGGTCCGATCGGGTCGCGAAGGGCGAGAATATCTCTGGTCAACTGGCTTTCCGCCCCAAAATCCGGCTCGAGCGTTCCAGAGATGAGGGCTAGAGCCTGGATCGCGTCGCTTCGCCGGGCAGCGAGTTCGATCGCGGTCATCGCACCCATGGAGTGGCCGAGCAGAGACAGCCGCGAAATACCCAGAAGCGACATAAACCGGTCGATCGTTTCGGCGAAATCGGCGACATGCAGTCCCTGTCCCGCCGAGGACCCCCCGTGTCCCGGCAGGTCGGGAACAATGAGCCGGTATTCGCTGAAAAAAGGCTCCAGCATCGAGAAACTGCGGCTGGTGTCGGAAAAACCATGCAGCATCAACAGGACTGGCTTGCGACCACCGGTGTCGATGAACGCCATCCGGCGGCCGCGCGGCAATTCCACATATTGCTTGCGCTTCTCCCAATCGTCGAGAACGATTGCCGTCACAGGCCGAGCCCCGCCTTGACGGCCGCGAGACCATCCTGCCCATCGAGTGTCGATACGCCCTTCAGCCAGGCGTCCAGCCGTTGCGGCTCCTGCTTGATCGCCTGCTTTGCTGCGTCTTCCGGCGCCATTCCGCCATTCATGATATAGTCCATGCCCTTGTTCTCGTACTCCACGTCGAAGGCGAGATTGTCGAGCAGTTTTGCCACATTCGGGCATTCCTGCATGTAGCCTTTGCGCACCTGCGTATCGACGGTCGCGGCGCCGAAGTCCGGTCCGTAAAATTTATCGCCGCCCGTCAGGTACTTGATGTCGAATTTGCTGTTCATCGGGTGCGGAGCCCAGCCCTGGAAAACGATGAAGGACTTGTTGCGGGCGAAACGGGCGACCTGCGACAGCATGCCCTGTTCGCTGGATTCGACCACTTCCCATTTTTGCAGGCCCAAGGCCGGATCGTTGACGGCATCCAGCATCAACTGGTTGGAACCCGGTTCGATGCCGTAGAGCTTGCTGTCGAACTTGTCCGCGAATTTTTGCAGGTCGGAAAAATCCTTGACGCCGGCATCCCAGACGTAGGTCGGAACCGCGAAGGTGTATTTGGCGCCGACAAGATTGGTCCGGACTTTTTCGACCGATCCGTCTTCCTTGTACGGCTTGTAATAATTCACCATTGCCGGGCTCCAATAGCCCATGAAGACATCGAGGTCCTTGCTCTTGAGGCTCGTATAGATGACGTCGATCCCGAGAAGCTGGCTTTGCGGCTCATATCCCAGTGACTTCAACAGCGACATGGCGATGCCGGTGGTGAAAGCAAGGTCGTTCCAGCCGGGTTCGGCCAGTCGCACAACCTTGCAAGCCTCAGCATCCGCTGCGAGCGCCGATGTCCCGACGGTCGTCAAGACAATCGCGGCCGAAAACGTACCTGCCCATTTTCTCATTGTTCCACCTTTTTGTCTATTGGGTCATTAGACTGACCGGTGGGACAATAATTGACCCTTGCGGAAAATTTGTCAATATAGCCGGGCAAGGAGACAGAGATGCGACTGACCAAAATAAGCGATATTCGCCGGGCGGAGCTGAGGCGGGCTGCATTCGAAGTTCTTCAGCGTGAGGGAATGGCGGGTGCGACGCTTGAAAGGGTGGCGGCACAGGCAGGTGCGTCGAAAGGCATCGTGCTGCATTATTTCGCCAACAAGCAGGAGCTTTTCGAGCACGCGATGCGCGAGGCCAATGTGAAGCTGAAGGAGGCCGTGGTGGCGCGCCTCAATCGGGCGGCCAGTCCGCGTGAGCGGCTCGATGCGATTATCGCGGCGAATTTCGACGAGAGCTTCTTTCAGCCCTCGATCTGCCACGCCTGGCTATCGCTTTGCGCCGAGGTTCCGCGCGAGCCGCAGCTTGCCCGGATCCAAAAGGTGATCCACGCGCGGATGCGCTCCAATCTTCTGTCGGCTCTGGTGCATCTCGTGCCGAGGCAAGACTGCGCCGCTGTCGCGCTCGGGATCACCTCGCTTATCGACGGCCTCTGGTTGCGCTCAGGATTGCAGTCGGGAGGTTTGACGCGCGAGGAAGCAATGGCGCAGATGCGGGATTATCTGTCTCATCGGCTGCCGAACGCAAAAGCTGACAGCCCATAGGGCACGCCCGGTTTAAACGGGATGTCTGGATGTGCTCTATCGCTTTGTTCTCGCGCATTTCCCTGATGTAGAACCGCTGCGCAGTTTTACTGGAAATGCTTCAGGGAACCAGGACGCACGCTTCGCATTATTCCACCATGAAGAAAACGACGCGCAAACCATTGAACCGGATGACGATTTTCGTCATTTCCATTTTCATTATCGCAGCCGTGATCGCCGCGGTCTATCTTGTTGGTTTCACGCCCGGCGAAGTGTAGCCCAGCGCCGTCAGTTGCCGGTGGGGACGGCCTTGCCCTTGCCGCGCTCCAGCGCAACGCTCAGTCTGGCGATGGCAAAGCGGAGGCCGCGCATCAGGAAACGACTGGTTTCCAGAAAAGCCCGGTACGGCAGCACGGTAAAATAGCGCCAGCGCGGCAGGCGGTATATCCGCAGATTGTTCTGGATCTGGCTTTCCCCGTCCGCATCCTGCGTGGCGCAGAGCGGGTAAATGAAGGCCGCCTTCAGGCCGGCGAGATATTCCAGATCGAAAGCAATATCGTAGGCGAGCCGCATCGGGATCAGTTTCGATATCCATTTGCCGGCGCGGCGGTTGACGAGATAAGCGCCCGAACCCTTTTCCCGCGTCAGGGCAATGGCAAGCGAGCGGCCCGCCTTCAAGCGGGCGGAACGGAAACTTGCGGCCGTTGCTGACCGTGGTCAGTCGAAGCAGATCCCAGTCACGTCCGTTGACGATCGCCTCGTCGATTGCTTCGAGGAAATCATTCTCGAAGACGACATCGTCTTCAAGAATGAGCGCGATATCGGCATCGCTGTTCATGAACCGGTTGGCACAGGCGACGTGGCTGAGATAACAGCCGATTTCCGGCGGCGAGGTGCGGCGGCCATGCATGAGCATGTAGGAGAGCTCGCTGAACTCAGGGATCGGATAATTCAGCTCGCGGCCATTGACGCCGGCAACCCGCTCCGCCTTCAGCCCGATGGCGTCGAGGCGTGCGTTCATGTCCTCCAGGCGCTTGGTGGCGCTGTCCATATTGATCAGGAAAACGGCAAGCTTGCGCCCGCTTCTCGGTAAAATATGCAAAGCAGTCCTCGCCCGGTTTCTGCACCCTGTTGCAACTCCTTTATTGCAACGGCGTGACGCGGGCTATGGAAAAAGCAGCCTTCGGGCACTCATAGTTGTCGAATCAAACCTTTTCCACAAATCCATCCAGCACGCGCTTTTGTCCGGCACGGTCGAAATCGATGGTCAGCTTGTTGCCCTCGATGGCGGAAATGTTGCCATTGCCGAATTTGATGTGAAAAACGCGGTCGCCGACCACGAATTTCGACGGTGTGTCGGCAACCGATTTGGCCACCAGTTCGCCATCGATCGTGCGGGCGCGGGGACCGCTTTCGCCATAACCGATCCGCTCGACCGCATGGCCGGAGCGTGTGCCCCAGTTATCGCGGGTCGCGTCGGACTTGTTGGCCTGGGCGCGTTTCCAGCCGGGGGTGGAATAATTGTTGGCGAAGGGTTCCGCCTTGTCAAAACGGGACTGGCCGTAGCCGCCGCGTCCGCCGTAACCACCGTAATTGCTCTCGGATGCCGCGACATCGACGTGGGCGGGCGGCAGTTCATCGAGAAAACGCGAGGGCAGGGTGGATTGCCACAGGCCGTGGATACGCCGGTTCGATACGAACCAGATATGGCACAGCTTCTTGGCGCGGGTGATGCCGACATAGGCAAGACGGCGTTCTTCCTCCAGACCGGAGCGACCGCCTTCATCCAGCGCCCGCTGGTGCGGGAACAGGCCTTCTTCCCAGCCGGGAAGGAAGACGGTTTCGAATTCCAGACCCTTGGCGGAATGCAGCGTCATGATGGATACGGCATCCATCTCCGCATTCTGTTCCGTATCCATGACGAGTGCGACGTGTTCCAGAAACCCGCGCATGCTTTCGAAGGCTTCCATCGAGCGGATGAGTTCCTTCAGGTTTTCCAGTCTGCCGGGCGCTTCGGCCGTCTTGTCGGCCTGCCACATGGCGGTGTAGCCGCTTTCGTCGAGGATCTGCTCGGCAAGCGTGGTGTGTTCGGTGTTTTCGAGAAGCCCCTGCCAGCGGCGGAAATTCTGTACCACGTCGAACAGCGCCTTGCGGGGGGCGGACTTCAACTCATCGGTTTCGATCATATCGGCGGCGGCAGCAAGTTTCGGAATATCACGCGACCGGGCATAAGCGTGCAATTTCTGAGTCGCGATTTCGCCAAGGCCGCGCTTCGGTGTGTTGACGATGCGCTCGAAGGCGAGATCGTCGGCCGGTTGGCAGACGAGCCGGAAATAGGCCATGGCATCGCGGATTTCGAGACGCTCATAGAAGCGCGGGCCGCCGATGACGCGGTAGTTGAGGCCCAGCGTGACAAAACGGTCTTCGAACTCGCGCATCTGGAAGGAGGCGCGGACGAGAATGGCCATGTCGTTCAGCCTGTGGTTCTTGCGCTGAAGCTGCTCGATCTCTTCACCGACGGCGCGGGCTTCTTCCTCGGAATCCCAGGCCGCATGCACCACGACCTTCTCGTCGTCGGGGCTGCTGCGTTCGGTGAACAGCGTCTTGCCGAGACGGCCTTCATTATGGGCGATCAAGTGACCGGCTGTGCCAAGAATATGTTCGGTGGAGCGATAGTTGCGCTCCAGCTTGATGACCTTGGCGCCGGGAAAATCCTTGTCGAAGCGCAGGATATTGTCGACTTCGGCACCGCGCCAGCCATAGATCGACTGGTCGTCGTCACCCACGCAGCAGACGTTTTGCGTTTCGCCTTTCGGGCGCTGGGCAAGAAGCCTCAGCCACATATATTGCGCCGTATTGGTGTCCTGATATTCGTCCACCAGAATGTAGCGGAACTTCTGGTGGTACTCCTTCAGAATATCGGCATGGCGGCGGAAGATGCTGATCGGATGCAGCAGAAGATCGCCGAAATCGCAGGCGTTCAGCGTTTTCAGCCGGTTCTGGTAGGCGGTGTAAAGGTCGCGGCCCTTGCCATTGGCGAAGGCGCGGCTGTCGCCTTCCGGAATATCCGGCGGTGTCAGTCCCTTGTTCTTCCAGCCGTCGATCATGCCGGCGAATTGTTTGGCCGGCCAGCGCTTGTCATCGAGACCTTCGGCCTGGATGAGCTGTTTCAAAAGCCGCACCACATCGTCGGTATCGAGAATGGTGAAATCCGACTTCAGGCCGATGAGTTCGGCATGGCGGCGCAGCAGCTTGACGCCGATGGAGTGGAAGGTGCCGAGCCAGGGCATGCCCTCCACCGCGCCGCCGACCAGGACGCCGATACGTTCCTTCATCTCGCGGGCGGCCTTGTTGGTGAAGGTCACGGCAAGGATCTGGCTCGGATAGGCGCGACCTGTCGCCAGAATATGGGCGATGCGCGTCGTCAGAACGCGGGTCTTGCCGGTGCCGGCGCCTGCAAGCACCAGAACCGGGCCATCAACCGTTTCCACGGCCTCGCGCTGTTCCGGGTTAAGGCCGGAAAGATAGTCGACCGTGGGTCGGGCCTGATCGCGCGCTGCCATGGCGCGCGCGGCAATGCCAAGCCCGCCGCCGTTTCCGGCATCGGCTTTGTTCGTCGCCTTGCGCGGCGCATCAGGTTCTTCGTCGAAGAACGGCATATCGTCAAAACTGTTGCTCATGCGGCCCAATGTAGTGATTCGGTATATAAAGGCCAGAACCGTGTTCTGCTTTTATTCCGGTATCGTCACTCAAAACGCCTATTCCAGGACGTTTTTTCGTCTCACGCCCGGCCGTCGGCATCAAAAGCGGCATCCACCGGCAATTGCAGCGCCACGGCCAGCTGGTTGGTCTTGGCGGCAAGGGCGATGACGCGCAGGAGATCGGCATGCTGTTCGTTGGTCATGCCCTTGGCTTTTGCGGCCGCTGTGTGGGAGTGCGCGCAATAGGAGCAGCCATTGGTAACGGAAACGGCGATGTAGAGCATTTCCTTCACCAGCGGATCGAGCGCTGAGGGCGTTGCCATCACCGCCTTGACCTCGGCCCAGGTCTTTTCCAGAAGATCGGGATCGAAGGCGAGGTAAAGCCACATATTGTTGATGAAATCCGATTTGCGCGTTGCGCGGATATCGTCGAACACTGCCTTGACGCGCGGGTTGGCTTCGGGATTTTCGGCTTTCGTCACGGTGCTCATGTATTCCTCCGGTCACGGCTGTCTTCCCCGCAGATTACCGGATTGGCTGATGTTTGCGACATAAATGGCCCTCGGCCCGCTTTTTGACGACAATTCATCACAAATTACAATTATGTAAGGAACGGATTTGTGCGTTGCCTTCGTTAAGGCATGCGGGAATACTTCTATCGTTTCGAAAAGCGCTTTTTCGGGGCGGTCTTTTGCTGTGCGGATAATCGGAGAATTGTATGCGGGTGTGGAAACAGGTGGGTGTCTGTCTTGCCGTGGCGGGAGCAGGGCTCTGTCTTTGGGGGTTCTATTCGCCCGAAGCGCGGAATCTGCTTGCCGATATCGGTATAGGCAAAACACCTGCTGGCGCGGCCGAGGTTGCCGCAGCCGGTGCCGCGACACCCGGTTCGTCGCCCGGGCGAAATGCCGGCGGCGCAGGCCGCAACGGCAATGCCACCCTGGTGGTGATGGCGCCGGTCAAGCGCGGCACTGTTAATGACAGGCTGAACGCCATCGGCAGCGGCGAGGCCATCCAGTCTGTCGTCGTCATGCCGCAGACATCGGGCACGCTTTCGGAAATCCGCATTGCATCGGGCGCCCGCGTCGTGAAGGGGCAGGTGCTTGCACGGCTCGATGACGAGGAGCAGGTGATCGAGCGGGAGAAGGCGCAGGTTTCGCTGCGCAGCGCCGTCGAAAAATCCACCTCCTACAGCAACCTGAAATCCGTTTCCCGCCTTGACCTGCTGGATGCGCAGATTGCCGAGGAAGCCGCAAAGCTGGCGCTGAGCACCGCCGAGCTGAACCTCCGACGCCGCGACATCGTCGCACCGATTGAGGGTGTCGTCGGCATCGTCGCCGCCAATATCGGCGACAATGTCACCACGCAATCGACGATCGTCGGCATCGACGACCGTTCGCAAATTCTGGTCAATTTCTGGGCGCCGGAACGGTTTGCGACCGCGATTACCGTTGGAATGCCTGTCGAGGCCACCTCGATTTCACGCCCCGGCGAGACGTTCAAGGGCGAGGTCGAGGCCGTCGACAACCGTGTCGATGCCGCAAGCCGTACCATCCGCATCCGGGCACGCTTTGCCAACGACAAGGATGAGCTGCGGGCCGGCATGTCCTTCGGCGTCACCATGCGGTTTGCCGGAGAGACCTACGCTTCCGTCGATCCGCTGGCCGTGCAATGGGATGCCGAAGGTTCTTATGTCTGGCGGGTGACCGACAATAAATCGGGCAAGGTGCGGGTGCAGATCGTGCAGCGCAACCCCGACGCCGTTCTCGTGAAGGCGGAACTGGCGGAAGGCGATCAGGTCGTGACCGAAGGATTGCAGCGGGTGCGCGAAGGTGGCGCCGTCCGTGTCGCCAACCAGCCGAAGCCCGAGGAGGTTGCCAGCCAATGACGACCCAGCCCCCTTCCGGTCAGGATTCCAAGCTCACCTTCACCGCATTGTTCGTTCGCCGTCCCATTCTGGCGGCGGTTCTCAACACGTTGCTTGTGGTTGCCGGCCTTGCAGCGCTTGTCGGCGTCGAAGTGCGCGAATTGCCGGATGTGGACCGGCCGTCCATCAGCGTCAGGACGACGTATGAAGGTGCGGCGCCCGAAACCATCGATCAGGAAGTGACGCAGACCATCGAGGGTGCGGTGGCGCGCGTCAGTGGCGTCAAATCCATCTCCTCCAATTCGCAATTCGGCACCAGCCGCGTGACGATGGAATTCGGCGACAATGTCGATATGGCCGTTGCCGCAAACGACGTGCGCGATGCAATCGGCCGCGTCACCAACCAGTTGCCTGAGGATGCCGACGAGCCGCAGATCATCAAGGCGGACTCCGACAGCCAGCCGATCATGCGTCTTGCCGTCACCTCGTCCACGCTCAGCATGGAAGATCTGACCAAGCTGGTGGATGACGAGGTCATCGACCGCCTGGCCGCCGTTGACGGCGTGGCGGATATAGAGCTTTACGGCGATCAGGAAAAAGTCTTCCGCGTCGATCTCAACCAGGCGGCACTGGCCAGCCGTGGCCTGACGGTGACGGATATTTCCAATGCGCTGGCGAGTGCTGCGCTGGATGTGCCGGCGGGATCGATGAAAAGTGCAACGCAGGACATCGTCGTGCGCGCCACAGCCAGCCTGACGAAGCCCGAGGATTTCTCCAACCTGCTGATCAAGGACAATATCCGCCTGCGCGATGTGGCAACCGTGATGCTGGGTGCGGATGACGAATCCACCTCGCTGCGTTCCAACGGCGTAGAGGGTGTGGGTCTCGGCGTCATCCGGCAGGCGCAGTCCAATACGCTCAATATCTCCACCGGCGTGAAGGCTGCCGTCGAGGCCATGTCGGCCAACCTGCCAGAGGGGACGCGCATCGTGGTGACCAGCGACGACGCCGTCTTCATCGAAGGCGCATTGCACGAGGTGGAACTGGCGCTCGGTCTTTCCGCGCTCATCGTGGTTGTGGTGCTTTATCTGTTCCTGCGCGACTGGCGGGCAACCCTCATTCCGGCGATCACCATGCCGGTGGCGTTGATCGGCACCATCATCGCCATCTACATGGTCGGGTTCTCGATCAACATCCTGACGTTGCTCGCCATCGTTCTGGCGACGGGTCTGGTGGTGGACGATGCGATCGTGGTGCTGGAAAATATCGTGCGCCGCCGGGCGGAAGGCATGGGGCCGCGCGCCGCCGCCGTTCTTGGCACCCAGGAAGTGTTCTTTGCGGTGATTGCGACGACGGCGACGCTTGCCGCCGTGTTCATTCCGCTCTCCTTCCTGCCGGGCCAGCTGGGTGGCCTGTTCCGTGAATTCGGTTTCGTTCTCGCCTTCGCTGTCGGTCTTTCCTCCATCGTGGCGCTGACGCTTTGCCCGATGCTCGCCTCGCGGATGCTGAAAGAAGGATTGAAAGAACCGACGGGACCGCTGGCGTGGTTCGGCAATGTCTTTGCCGCCACCTACAAGCGCACGCTTGCCGCCTGCCTCAATAACCCGCTCATCGTCAACATCGTCGCACTTGCGTTTTCCGGCCTGTCCTGGGTTGCCTTCGGCATGATCCAGAACGAGCTGACGCCGCGCGAGGACCGCGCCTCTGTCATGATGCGGGTAACGGCGCCGCAGGGTGTCAGCCTCGACTATACCCGCGACCAGTTGCAGCGGATCGAGGAAAACCTCCAGCCGCTGCGCGACAGCGGCGAAATTCGCAATATTTACTCCATCACCGGCATGAACGGCTCCTCCAATACCGGTTTTCTGGTGCTGACGCTGGCGCCATGGGCTGATCGCGACCGCACGCAGAACCAGATTGCCGCCGATGTCACCGCTGCCGCCAACAAGGTGCCGGCGCTGCGCGGCAACGCCCTGCAGCCGAACAGCCTGCGCATTCGCGGTGCGGGCAACGGCCTGCAGATGGCGATGGTCGGCAGCAATTATCCGGCCCTGACGGCCGCAACGCAGATACTATTGCTTTCCATGGAGGAAAGCGGCCTGTTCGAAACGCCGCGTTTCGACAACGAGCCCAACCAGGCGCAGCTGTCCGTCTCCATCGACCGCGAGCGCGCCTCCGATCTCGGCATCGATATCACCGGCCTGTCGAGCGCCATGCAATCGCTGCTGGAAGGACGTTCGATCGTCGACGTCTTCGTGGATGGCGATGCAATCCCCGTACGCCTGCTGTCTTCCACCCGGCCGATCAACGACCCGACCGATCTCGAAAACGTCTTCCTGAAAACGGGTGACGGCAAGATCGTGCCGATGTCGGTCATCGCGACGCTGAAGGAAAATGCGGTGGCGCCGCAGCTGAACCGTGAGCAGCAGCTTCCCTCCGTCGGCTTTACCGCCAATCTCAAGGACGGCGTCTCGCTCGGTCAGGCCCTGGAAAAGGTCAACGAACTGTCGCAATCGATCCTGCCGCCCGGCGCCCGCCTTCTGCCGCTCGGCGAAGCGGCGACGCTCGAGGAAAATTCGAGCGGCATGCTGCTGACTTTCGGTTTCGCCATTGCCATCATCTTCCTCGTGCTGGCCGCCCAGTTCGAAAGTGTGCTGAGTTCGGTCATCATCATGTCGACGGTGCCGCTCGGTCTAGCCTGCGCGGTCATCGCACTGCTCGTCACCGGATCGAGCCTCAACGTCTATAGCCAGATCGGCCTTGTGCTTCTGGTCGGCGTGATGGCGAAGAACGGCATTCTCATCGTGGAATTCGCCAACCATCTGCGCGATCAGGGCGCCACCGTGCGTGAAGCCATCGAAAAGGCCACCAGCATCCGCCTGCGCCCTGTGATGATGACGATGATCGCCACGATCCTCGGCGGCGTGCCGCTGGTGCTGGCGCAGGGGGCAGGTGCCGAAGCACGTATCGCGCTCGGCTGGGTCATCGTCGGCGGTCTCGGTTTTGCGACGCTGGTGACGCTCTACATCACCCCGGTGTCCTACCTGCTGATTGCCCGCTTCGCCAAGCCACAGGCGGACGAGGAAATCCGCCTCCACCGCGAACTGGAACTTGCGGCCCGCCGCAAGGCGCTGGAAGAGGACAAGCAACTGCTGGCGGCGGAGTAAAAACGGTCGTCGCGAAATCTGTCCGGCGCAATCGCGATGCTGGACAAAGCGTCAACCGTATCCCATACCACGCATCGGAATTTCGTAACGGATCAGGTCCGTTACGGCGGTATATTGCGGTGGAGATGGACGATGGCGCTGAAAGATGTGGTGGCGGGAAAACGCAACGAAGAGGGCATCGCCTCGGCGCTTGCAGCGCTGAAGCAGCAGCTGGGCGACAAGCTCCAGACCGGCCAGGCGTTTCGCGAGCAGCATGGCCATACCACCACCTATCTGACCTTGCAGGCGCCTGATGGTGTCGTTTTTGCCGAAAGCGCCGAACACGTGAAGGCCGTGGTCAAAGCCTGCGCGCGGTATAAGGTGCCGGTTATTCCTTTCGGTACGGGCTCGTCGCTGGAAGGGCAGGTCAACGCGCCTGATGGCGGAATATGCATCGATTTCAGCCGGATGAATCGCATCATTGAGGTAAATGCCGAAGATCTTGACGTGACGGTGGAGCCGGGCGTGACGCGCGAGGACCTTAACGTCTATCTGCGCGATACCGGCCTGTTCTTTCCGATCGATCCGGGCGCCAATGCCTCCATCGGCGGCATGGCCTCGACGCGGGCGTCGGGCACCAATGCCGTGCGTTACGGCACGATGAAGGACAATGTGCTGGCCGTTACCGCCGTCGTCGCCAATGGTGAGGAAATCCGCACCGCGCGCCGCGCCCGCAAATCGTCTGCCGGTTACGATCTGACACGGCTTTTCGTCGGGGCGGAAGGCACGCTCGGGGTTCTGACCTCGGTGACGCTGCGGCTGCAGGGAATTCCGGAAAAGATCGCCGGTGGGGTCTGCACCTTCGACAGTATTCAGGCGGCCTGCGATGCCGTGATCATGACCATCCAGATGGGGGTTCCGGTTGCCCGCATCGAATTGCTTGACGAAGTGCAGGTGCGGGCCTGCAATGCCTATTCCGGCCTGAACTACGCGGAAAAGCCGACGCTGTTCGTGGAGTTCCACGGCACCGAGGAGACGGCGGCGTTGCAATCGCAGCAATTTGCCGAGATAGCCGCCGAATGCGGCAGCGTCGATTTTCGCTGGACCAGCGATGCGGCCGAGCGCAACAAGCTGTGGAAGGCCCGGCATGATGCCTATTGGGCCTCGCGGGCGCTCGCTCCCCATCTCGACGGTTTGTCCACCGATGTCTGCGTGCCGATTTCGCGGCTGGCGGATTGCGTGGTGGAAACGCAGCAGGATATCAAGGAAAACGGCTTTCTGGCGCCGATCGTCGGCCATGCGGGCGACGGCAATTTCCATGTGCTTATCCTGTTTGACGGCAAGGATGCTGAAAGCGTTGCCAAAACCGAGGCTTTCGTTGCGCGGCTCAACCGCCGCGCCATCGCCATGGACGGCACCTGCACCGGCGAACACGGCATCGGCCAGGGCAAGATGAGTTTTCTGGCTGAAGAGGCGGGAAATGCGCTGGATGTGATGCGCGCCATCAAAACGTCGCTCGATCCCGATAACATCTTCAATCCAGGCAAGCTGTTCCGGCTTGTCTGATCATTCTCACAATTGATTGGTACAAAAGGCTGCTTGCCGTTAAGGCAAATAAGACTAGGTTTGCAGCGTTCGTGAAGGGAGAAGCAGGTCAGTGCTCGGGCGTATTCTGGTTTTTCTGGGCGGACTGCTGGCCGTGGTGCTGTTTTCGGCGCTGCTCATTCCCTATTTCGTCGACTGGACGGATTTCCGCCGCGATTTCGAAGATCAGGCAAGCCGCATTCTGGGCAAGAAGGTGGTGGTGCACGGCCGCGTCGAAGCCCGGCTTCTGCCTTTCCCTTCGGTGACGCTGCATGATGTGCGCGCCGGAACGGATGCGGATGGATCGCCGCTCATTCAGGTGGCGCGTTTTTCCATGGATGCCGAGCTGGCGCCTTTCCTTTCCGGTGAAGCGCGCATCTTCGATATGCGCATCGAGGAACCCAAGGCGAAGATCCGGCTGCTGAAAGACGGCACGCTCGACTGGATGCGCGGCAGCCGGGCGGAAATTCCGGCCCGCACCGTGGTTCTGGAAAGCGTGCAGATCGAAGGCGGGCAGATCGAATTCATCGACGAGCAATCCGGCCGCAACCGTGTGGTGACCGGTCTTAACGCCGACATGTCCGCTAATTCGCTGGCCGGACCGTGGAAGGCGGAAGGGCGCGCCGCCGTTGACGGGCATCCGGGTTCGTTCTCGCTTTCCAGCAGCGAGCCGGACTATACCAATGGACGCATGGGCCTGCGGGTCCGGGTGGTGCCGGATGAGCATCCGGTCGAGGTCGATCTCGATGGTGCGATTGCCGCCACGGCCGGAAAGCCCGCCTATAGCGGCTCTTTCTCATTCAGTTTCCGTGAAGACGAAAAACAGAAGCAGCAGGCGGGGCAATCGCTGTTTTCTTCGCCGCGCACCCGCGGCAGCTTCGAACTGACCAATGAAAGCGTGCGCATACCGAGCTACCGCATGGAGCTTGGTGGCAATGAAAACCCTTACGTCGTGACCGGCGAGGCGACGCTCGATACCGGTGCAAAGCCGGAATTCCTGCTGACGGCAGACGGTCAGCAGATCGACGTCAATCGTTTCGCGCCGCCCGTCGTGCAGACCGGCAAGACCTCGCGCCAGCCGACCGTATCGGTGCGCCAGCGCATCGAGGCGTTTGCCGCCATGGTCGCCCGCATTCCGGTTCCGCCGGTGCCGGGCAAGGCCAGCATCAGCCTGCCGGCGCTCGTTTCCGACGACACGACCATTCGCGACATCCGGCTGGATGTGCGCCCTGACGGCAGCGGCTGGCAGGTGGTGAACGCCGTGGCAACGCTTCCCGGCCGCACGCAGCTGGAAGCCAAGGGTTCGTTGACGTTGCTGGATGGCCCAGCGTTCAACGGCAATCTGCTGCTTGCTTCCAACCAGCCGTCGGGGCTGGCAAACTGGCTTTCCGGTTCTGTCGATCCGGCGATCCGCCAGCTCAATGCCGCCGGTTTTTCCGCCGATGTTTCGCTGACGACGCTCAACCAGCGTTTTGACAATCTCGAACTGGCGATTGGCGATGCCTCTCTGAAGGGGACGCTGGAACGGCGTTCTGACGGCAAGACTTCCAATCTATCCATCGATCTTGCCGGTAACGAGATCGATCTCGATGCCCTGAAGGCGCTTGGCAGTCTGGCGCTTGGCGATCAGGTCGGAAGCTCGTTTCTCGATCATCGCATCGACGCCAAGTTCAAGGCCGACCGGTTCAACATGGCCGGTGTGACCGCAAATCACGTGGAAACTGCCTTCACCCTGGCGGGCGGCGTGCTCTCGCTTGAAAAGATGACGGCTGGCGATATCGCCGGTGCCGAAGTCAAGGCGACAGGGCAGTTGCAGGGTTCGTTGCTGAAATATGCCGGCAAGGGCACGGTGAACCTGCATGCGACCGACATGCAGCCATTCTTCGCCATGCTGCAGCAGAAATTGCCAAACCATCCGTTCCTCAGCCGTCTCGCGGCAAGTTCGCCTTGGTACGCCAATTCCGACCTTGCCATGGATGTTTCGGTCAACAGCGAAAATGGCGGCGCCAATGTCGCGGTTTCCGGCACGGTCAATGGCAGCCGCCTGTCGGCCGTGGCCAAGATGCCGGATTTCCTGTCGATCACCGACGATACGGCGATGTCGCTGGAAGGGGTGTTGAAAAACCAGTCGACGGCGATCCTGTTTGGGCAGGCGGGACTTGATCCCTTGCCGTTCGATGCGGACGGTGAGGGGCTGCTGTCCGTCAAGCTCAACGGCACGCTCGGCTCTCCCGTCCAGACCGACATCCGTTTCTCGACGGAGCGCACGCATTTCTCGATGATCGGCTCCTTTGCCGTTGCCGCCAACAATTTCGGCGAGGGTGGTGCGGATATTGCGCTCGAAAGCGCTGATATCGAGCCCTATCTCATCATGAACGCCGTTGGCCTGCCGCAGCTTGGCGGCGGCATGGCGCTGAAGGCAAACGGAAAAATGGCGGTGGATGCGCAAAAGATTGCGTTTTCCGCCGTGAGCGGGCAGGCGGGCGGCAACCCATTCTCGGGCAACCTGGCGTTTCAGCGTGCAGCGCCGCATTCCGTCACCGGTGATCTTGCCCTGCGGACCGTCGATCTTGCCTGGCTTGGCGACTCGATCTACGGCCCGGTGATCGACCCGGAAACCGGGGCGCTCAACGCCAAGCCGCTGGCGATGCCGGCTTTCCCGCAACTCAAGGCCGCGCTGTCGCTGAAGGCGGAGAGTTTCGAGGCCGGTCCTTTCGGCACGGTCACGGGTCTGTCGACCAAGGTCACGCATGATAACGGCAGTCTTGCGCTTGATGATATCGCCGGTACCTTCATGGGCGGCAAGCTGACCGGGCGGCTTGCCATGTCCACAGGCGAAGGGGCGGGCATTTTCCGCACCAAGATTGCGGTGAACGACGCCAATCCCGATTCGATATTGTGGGCGAACGCCAACGGTCCGGTTGCGACGGTGCGGGCGGCAATCGATCTGACCGCCGAATCGACGGGCAAAAGTGTCGCCGAAATCTTGAAATCGGCAGGCGGCTCGGGTGAAATTCGCGCGAGCGGCCTAGTGCTCAAGGGACTTAATCCGGGCGCCTTCCCGCCGATCCTGCAAGCGGCGGAAGGCTTGCCGCAGCCGATCGACGCGCCCAAGGTGCGGCCGCTTGTCGATCAGAACCTGTGGCAGGGTGAAATCGCGCTCGGCAACGTGGCCCTGCCATTCACCCTCAATGGCGGCGCGCTTCATTTCCAGAATTTGCGCGCCGGCATCGATCCGGTGACGCTTACCGGCGAAGCAACGATCGATATTGCGGCATCGACCGTGAATGGCGATCTCGATCTTATCTTCAATCCCGGCACCGAAGTGGTTGCCGGGGCCGAGCCGTCGCTGCGTCTCAACTATAACGGCCCGCTTGCCGCACCGGCTTTGACGACAGATGTTTCGGCGTTCAGTAATTATCTGTCGCTCCGGGCCTTCGAAAAGGAACGCCGTCGCGTCGAGGCCATGCAGGCGAGCGTCCTCGAAAAGCAGCGCCTGCGTCGTGAAACGGCGCTTTATCGTTCTCAGGCAGCCGAACGTCAGGCTGAAAAGGAACGGGTGGAGGCGGAAGCCAAGGCCAAGGCCGAAGAGGAGGCACGGCTGAAGGCGGCGGCAGAGGAGCGTCTGCGGCAGGAGAAGGAACAGCAGGAGCGGTTGCAACAACAGCAGCAGCAGCCACCCGCTCCCGAGCGGCAATCAGCGCCGGCACTGACAGTGCCTCCAACGGAAGATGCGATCAGGCAACTGGCGCCGGACGCCGCGCCTGCCACTCCGTAAGTTTTTCGAGTGCAGGGTAAAAGGCGGCGCCTCTCAGACTGAGAGGGCGCGCAGAGCCGTCATCACATCAGTATCCACTCAGAGCGCGTCAACTCATACCAGACCTCGCCGTGCTCAGTGCCGGGAAAATTCGCGGCCTTGAAAGGGACTGTGCGGATATATTTCATGCCGATCTTTTCCATCACACGACGCGATCCGGTGTTTGTTGCCGTTGTATAGGCCATAACTTTTTCGAAGCCAGCAGTCTCGAATCCCCAGTTGACGAGTGCCAACGCCCCCTCTGATGCATACCCTTTGCCCCAAGCATCTTGTCGGAGCCTGTAACCAATTTCCGCTACTTCAGGGCTCTCCGAAAATAGACAAAACCACCCGACAAATGCGCCATTGTCGCGCCGTTGCGCCGTCCAGACATCGGGTTCAGTGCCTCGCGGCATTAGAAACGTAACCTTCTCCGGGTCCGTGGTCTCATGGTCGACCGGGCCTCCATTGAGGAAGCGCATCACTTCAGGGTCACGCTCCAAATCGATGAAGTCAGTTCGATCCGCCGGAGTGCAGGGCCTCAGTCTGAGGTTGGCTGACTGCAATTCCCTCATTGAAACTCCTCATGCCGGATAGGTGGCAAACGAATATCGACTGCCGGAGCAAGCGTCGTATCTCTCATCAGATTTGAAAAAAGGGAGCCGCTTCTCAGGCCGCTGGAGGCGCGGCAACCTCTCCTGCATCATCCTGCGGATGTGAAATCTGGATAGGTTTGAAACAGGGTCTGAAAACAAGGCTACGCAATACGGGAATGCCTTGCAACACAGATTAGACCGCTAATGTTTAATGAATACTTTCACGGCGCGATGAGTTTTCGGCAGGAATAATTGTAGTCGGTGGAGGTGGGAATCCTGACGGCCCAGCGGCGCTCACCGGCTCTTCAGCCAATTCAGCACATGGACCCGCAGGGATGAGGACAGGTTGCTGTCGGCTGGACGGTTGTCGTCTATTTCCGCAAGCAGGGCGGCGAAGCTGATCTTGCGCTTTTCGGCGATGATTTTCAGCTCGTCCCAGAAGGCATCCTCAAGCGAAATGCTGGTGCGGTGGCCGTGCAATGTCGTGGAGTGTTTGCGGATCATCAGATCAATCTCTCCGGCTGGCCCGGTTGGGAATCTGAATCATGTCGTGCCTGCAAGCCTCTGTTTAACGCTGTCTTTTTTCCGTTCCTGCGAGAGCTTGCCCGGTCAGGCCGGCTCGTCAATCCCTGCCGGTCGTGTCATCGTCTTTCTCGAGCCGCCGCTGATCGAGCGCCTTTTCGGCTTTCTCGTTCAGGGCCGATGTGAGATTTTTTTCCGCCTTGGTGCGGCCGAAGGACAGGCGGTTCTGATCCGCCTGTTTCTCTTTTTCGCTACGGGCTTTCTGCTTGCGGAACTGACGCAGATTGACGATATCGGCGGCCATGCGGATATGTCTCCTTGAGCTTCACGCGGTCGGGAAAAAAGCCGTTATTGCTTCTTGCGGAAGGCATCCAGCGAAACGACCGAGCCTTCCTTCTTTTCCTCGCCCGCCTTGGGCGTCTCGGATGTGGAGACCGGCTTTGCTTCCGGGGAAACGGGATAGGCGGTGATTTCGGCCTCTTCCAGCTCTTCCTCGTCGGCCAGCGGCACATCGAACTCAAGCTCAAAATTGACCGAAGGGTCGTAGAAACCTCTGATGGCGTTATAGGGAACAACCAGCTTTTCCGGCGTATCCGAGAAGGACAGGCCGATTTCAAAGCCGATTTCCGTAACCTTCAGGTCCCAGAACTGATGCTGGATGACGATGGTCATCTGCTCGGCATATTTGGACTTCAGGTGCTGCGAAATCCGCACACCCGGCGCGCCGGTCAGGAATGTGATGAAGAAATGGTGGTCGCCGGGCAGGCGGCCGGTTGCGGCCACTTCACCCAAAACTTTGCGAATAACGCCGCGAAGGGCATCCTGTGCGAGAATGTCGTAACGGATATGATCCTGCCCCATGCGGTCCTGTCTTTCCCTTATTCGAACGTCTTTTAAAGCGCTGCGCACCAAGTGCGCCAAGGACGCTGTAACACTTTGAATCTTTGCGTAATCCGGAAGCCGGGATCAATTCCGATCCTTATCGGCTACGCATTACCCAAGTATACGCAATGTCCTGAACGGCAGCAACGGAAAAGCCGATGCTGTTAGCAAGTCAGCTATCATATAACCAATTCAGGCAAAATGGAGAAGGTGGAGGTTTCTGTTGCCAGGTACCTCCGAACCCCGCCTCACGGGGCTAACCGTGAGGGCTTAGAGCGGAATTCCCGCACCGCCATTAGGCAGCGAGAGCGTATTCCTTAGCGTTGTTGTCATTTGCAACTACACTTGTGACCCGATAACGGCGGTATCATGCCGAGCAAAAGTTCGATCTTTACGCCCTTGTCGATCCTATTTCGCCCCCATCAAAAGCCGGCCTTCTTCTTTAAAAGCCGCCGGTTTTTGGTGGAGGCGCCGGGTACCGCCCCCGGGTCCAATAGGTTTATTACACCGACCGTTTATCGCCATAGCCGGGTTGCCCCGGCAAGGTTCATATAGGCGTTTCCCGTGGCCGAGAAAAGGGGCCGATGACAATTCCATGAAAAGATTTCGTGTTTGCCGCCCATAATTTAGACAATTCTTGACGACGAGGGATTGCTGACACATTCTCCCTGCAACCGGTCACCAGAAGCAACGTAGCGCCGGGGACACACGAAGGAGTTGATATGACCGACTATCTCGCAGATGTGAAGAAATACGACGCAGCAGCCGACGAAGCGATTGTCGGCAAGATCGTCAAACATCTCGGCATTGCCCTGCGCAACCGGGATTCATCGCTGGTGTCCGCTTCCGATCCGGAAGAGCTGGCGCGCGTGAAGGCGAGCTGGTGCGGCAAGAAGCTCGGCGTGACCGATGACAGCGCCGACAAAGCCATTGATGCCACGGCCAAGGCCATGGCCGCAGACCGCTCCAAGTCGCGTGTGACCTTTTATTATCTGGTGGCCAAGGAACTGGGCAAACTCCAGTCGCTCTGATTTTTTCGCGGGGAAAAGCGACCCGCCGGTGATTGGTTCTGCCGCCCTGTGCTATTATATTCCCTGGACTTCAGGGAATCGGCGGCAGAACATATGAAACAATATCTCGATCTTCTCCGGCATGTGATGGATACCGGCTCCGACCGTGGAGACCGCACCGGCACCGGCACGCGTTCGGTCTTCGGTTACCAGATGCGTTTCGACCTTGCTGAAGGTTTTCCGGTTCTGACCACCAAGAAGCTGCATCTGCGCTCGATCATCCATGAATTGCTGTGGTTCCTGAAGGGCGACACCAATATCGCCTATCTCAAGCAAAACGGCGTTTCCATATGGGACGAGTGGGCCGATGAGAACGGTGATCTCGGTCCGGTCTATGGCGCGCAATGGCGCTCCTGGCCGGCGCCCGACGGTCGCCATGTCGATCAGATCGCGCTTTTGATCGAGGCGCTGAAAACCAACCCCAATTCCCGCCGCCATATCGTTTCGGCCTGGAACCCGGCGCTGGTGGACGAGATGGCGCTGCCGCCCTGCCATTGCCTGTTCCAGTTCTATGTGTCTGATGGAAAACTGTCCTGCCAGCTCTACCAGCGCTCGGCCGATATTTTCCTCGGCGTGCCGTTCAACATCGCCTCCTACGCGCTGCTGACGCTGATGGTGGCGCAGGTCACGGGGCTGAAGCCCGGCGATTTCGTCCATACGCTCGGTGACGCGCATATCTATGCCAACCATTTCGAGCAGGCGAGATTGCAGATGACGCGGACCCCAAAGGCCTTGCCGACGATGCGCCTCAACCCTGATGTGAAAGACCTTTTCTCCTTTAAGTTCGAGGACTTTACACTGGAAAACTACGAGGCGGATTCAACCATCAAGGCACCGATCGCGGTATGAGCGAGCCGCGTATCACCATCATCGTTGCGGTGTCGGAAAACGGCGTTATCGGCCGTGACCTCGACATGCCGTGGAAGCTCTCCACCGATCTCAAGCGCTTCAAGGCGATGACGATGGGCAAACCGCTCATCATGGGCAGGAAGACGTTTCTTTCGGTAGGCGAGCGCCCCTTGCCGGGCCGGCCGCATATCATCGTCAGCCGCAATGCCGATTACAGGCCTGATGGCGTGGATGTCGTCTCGTCGCTGGAGGACGGCCTGGCGCTTGGCAAAGCCAAGGCTGCGGAACTGGGTGTGGACGAGGTTTTCGTGGCCGGTGGAGGAGAAATCTACCGTCAGGCCATCCCGTTCGCCGATCAACTTTCCGTCACCCATGTTGCGGTAAAGCTCGATGGCGACACTTTTTTTCCGGAAATCGATCCTGCCGTCTTCGAGAAAATCGAGGAAAATGCCGTTCCCGCAGGGGAAAAGGACAATTATCCGGTTCTGTTCACCACTTATTTGCGCAGAGCCGCGTCAAAGTGAACTATTTACCCTGATTGGGTATTTAGTTACCACCTCTGCGTTGAAACGCACGCTTCTCCTTCTTATAACGGGTCCATATTCCCGCCGCACGCGAGCAATCGCTTTCGAACGGGGTCGGGAGAGGCTTTTACAAAGAGGTATTGATGCCCTGGAGCAATCAGAATGGCGGCGGCGGCCCTTGGGGCGGCGGCGGTGGCGGAAACAACCAGGGTGGCGGTGGCGGCCCATGGGGGCAGGGGCCTAACCGGCCTCGCGGCGGTGGCGGCGGCGGCAACAATGGCGGCCCGCCCGATCTGGAAGAGATCATCCGGCGCAGTCAGGATCGTTTCAAGAATGTCCTGCCGGGCGGCTTCAACGGCGGTGCGATTGCGATTGTCGCTCTTGTCGTTCTGGTTTTCCTCGGCATCCAGTCCATCTACACCGTCCAGCCGGACGAGCGCGGCGTGGAGCTGCGTTTCGGGCGTCCGAAGGACGAAATCTCGATGCCGGGCCTGCATTTCCATCTGTGGCCCATCGAGACGGTTGAAATCGTCAAGGTCACCGAACAGCAGCAGAATATCGGTTCGCGCGCTTCGTCTTCTTCGGCGAACGGCGTGATGCTGACCGGCGACCAGAACATCGTCAACGTGCAGTTCTCGGTGCTCTATACGGTTTCCGATCCGAAATCCTACCTCTTCAACGTCGACAGCCCGGCTGAGACCTTGCAGCAGGTTTCCGAAAGCGCCATGCGCGAAATCGTCGGCCGTCGTCCGGCACAGGACATTTTCCGCGATAACCGTCAGGCAATCGCAGCGGATGTGCGCACCATCATCCAGTCCACCATGGACGGATACGGCGCCGGCATTTCCATCAATGCCGTGGCCATCGAAGACGCGGCGCCGCCGCGCGAAGTGGCCGATGCCTTTGATGAAGTGCAGCGTGCCGAACAGGACGAGGACCGCTTCGTGCAGGAAGCCAACCAGTACGCCAACCAGAAGCTGGGTGCCGCACGCGGTCAGGCCGCACAGATCATCGAAGAGGCGAACGCCTACAAATCGCGGGTCGTCAACGAGGCAGAGGGTGAGGCACAGCGCTTCATCTCCATCTACGACCAATATCGCACGGCACCTGATGTGACCCGCCAGCGCATGTTCCTCGAAACGATGGAACAGGTCCTGAAGGGCTCCAACAAGGTCATCATCGACGAAAAACAGGGTGTGGTGCCTTATCTGCCTCTGAACGAGATCATGCGCGGCAATCCGGGCGCGGCACAGCAGGGAGGCAACTGATATGAACAACCGTCTTACGGCCGTTCTCGTCGGTCTCGCCGCCGTGCTTTTCCTCGGCTATTCGTCGATCTTCGTCGTCAACGAGCGCCAGCAGGCCATCGTCGTTCGCTTCGGTCAGATCCAGGACGTGAAAACGGCGCCGGGCCTCTATTTCAAGCTGCCCTTCGCCTTCATGGATGCCGACCGGGTGCAATATATCGAGAACCGGGCGCTGCGCTTCGATCACGACAATATCCGTGTTCAGGTCTCCGGCGGCAAGTTCTACGAGGTTGACGCCTTTGTGGTCTATCGCATCACGGATGCGCGGCGCTTCCGGCAGACGGTCTCCGGCGACCAGATGTCGGCGGAATCGCGTCTTCGCACCCGTCTCGACGCATCGTTGCGCCGGGTCTACGGTCTTCGCGGCTTCGAATCCGCCCTGTCGGATGCGCGTGCATCGATGATGCAGGAAGTGCGTGACGATCTGCGTCCCGATGCGGAATCGCTTGGCATCAGCATCGTGGATGTCCGCATCCGCCGTACTGATCTCACGCAGGAAGTGTCGCAGCAGACCTTCGAGCGCATGAAGTCGGAACGTCTGGCCGAAGCCGAGCTGATCCGCGCCCGCGGTAACGAGGCGGCACAGCGTCGTCGCGCTATCGCCGACCGTCAGGTCGTGGAATTCGAATCCGACGCCCAGCGTCAGTCCGAAGTCCTGCGCGGTGAAGGCGATGCGGAGCGGAACCGGGTCTTCGGTGAAGCTTTCCAGCGCGACCCGAGCTTCTTCGAGTTCTATCGTTCCATGGCGGCCTATTCCAGCGCCCTGTCTGGAACCGGCACGACGCTCGTCCTGTCGCCGGACTCGACCTTCTTCCGTTATTTCAACGACATCAACGGCGCTCCATCCAAGGCCCCGGCCGCACCTGCCGCGCCGCCGGCAAATTGATAACGGATCGAATGATTTTGGAAGGGGCCGGTTTTGACCGGCCCTTTCTTTTTGCGCGAATGGCTGGCGGCGGCAAAGCATGAACGAGACAAAATCCTGTTGTCTCGCGCCCTGAAAGGGATATCCGTTTTCGTGCCGATGCTGTAGGCAGTGAACGAGGCAGCCGCTGCTGTTCACGAAAAGGTATTTTTACACTTCATCATTCCGCCTTATGCTTTGACGATATATGCAGGGCATGACGATTTGAAACGCGAGGACGCTTATGGCCGTGACCCTTCTTTCGCCTTTTCGCAGCAGCATTGCCGCAGTCGCGGCTCTTATCGCGCTCTGTGGCTGGGGTAGCCTCCTCGGCACCGCCTGCGGCGCGGGCGTAGCCCCTTATGGGCCGGAATTTATCGCCGACTTCGCCGCGCCGCTTCTCGATGCGGTGGTGAATATTTCGACGTCGCAGAACGTCAAGACCGATGGCAAGGGACCTGTGCCGCCAAAGCTGCCGGAAGGCTCCCTAGGAATTAGGATTATTTCGACAATACTTTAACCCCAAAACCTGAGGGCGGCGACAAGGTCAATTCGCTGGGTTCCGGCTTCGTGATCGATCCGGCCGGCTATCATCGTCACCAACAACCACGTCATCGACGACGCGAACGACATCAACGTGATGTTCGCCGACGGTACGAAGCTGAAGGCCGAACGCTCGTCGGCACCGACACGAAGACCGACCTCGCCGTGCTGAAGGTGACAGCCCCCGACGATGCCGCTGAAGGCCGTGCCGTTCGGCGATTCCGGACAGCATGCGCGTCGGCGACTGGGTCATCGGCCATCGGCAACCCCGTTCGGCCTCGGCGGCTCGGTCACGGCCGGGCATCGTCCCGCGCGCGGCCGCGCAACCTCAACTCCGGCCCCTACGACAACTACATCCAGACCGACGCGGCCATCAACAAGGGCAACTCCGGCGGCCCGCTGTTCAACATGGACGGCGAGGTGATCGGCATCAACACGGCGATCCTGTCGCCGACCGGCGGCTCGATCGGCATCGGCTTCGCGGTGCCGCCGGGCACGGGCCAAGAACATCGTCGACCAGCTCAAGCGAGTTCGGCGAGACCCGCCGCGGCTGGCTCGGCGTCCGCATCCAGCCGGTCACCGATGACGTGGCCGCAAGCCTTGGCATGGACGCGGCAAAGGGCGCCTTGATTTCCGGCGTCGCCAAGGGTGGCCCGGTGGAAAACGGCCCGATCCAGGCCGGCGACGTCGTGCTGAAATTCGACGGCAAGGACATCAACGAGATGCGTGATCTCCTCAGGATCGTGGCGGAAAGCCCTGTCGGCAAGGAGGTCGATGTGGTGGTCTTCCGTGACGGCAAGGAAGAGACCGTCAAGGTGAAGCTTGGGCAATTGCTGGATGCGCCCGACGAAAAGGCCGCAACCGAAGATCCGCAGGCCGAGGACGGCGATGGCGGGATGGTCGTGCCTGACGACAAGGGCGGTACCGACGATCAGGCGCAGGACCAGACGCCGGAGGTGCGCGAAGCGCCGCAGCGCGTGCTCGGTATGAACCTCGTGGTACTGAGCAACGAGTTGCGGACCGAGAAGGGCATTGCCGAAAGCGTCGAAGGCGTGCTTGTCGCGAGCGTCGATCAGGGCTCGCCGGCCGAACAGAAGGGCATGAAGGCGGGCGATGTCATCGTCGAGGTCGGACAGGACTTCATGGAGGTTCCCGGCGACGAAGCTGGTGCGTGTCAACGGCCTGAAATCCGAAGGCCGCAAGAATGCGCATATGATGGTTGCCGATGCCCAGGGCAATCTGCGCGTCGTGGCGCTGCCGCTGGAATAAAACGGTTTCGGCTTGATTCGGCAGGAATTGAGTGCGCAGTTTTTTCTTCTCCCTGCGAGGTAGAAGGTGGCCCAAGTTGCTCGGAGCATGGGGCGACGTGAGCGATTGACCGCGCCCTTGCGCCTTCGGTCCCCGGCGAGCGCCGCGGACTTCTCCCCGGCGGGGAGAAGAACAAACGGCGTTCTCCGAGTTCAAATTCAATCGCTTGGATCGATCAGACCGAAAGCAACAACGGCTACAAAGCCTGTCGTTCCCGCCATTGCGCGAGCGTCAGCGCACAGGTCGCGCCGCGGGCGCAGATGCGGATGGGTGTCGTCGGGCACGCGCGGGTGGTCGAGTCTCGTTTCGGGTCGCGCTTGAGGCCGATGCGTTCCATCACCTGCGTTGAACGCTGGTTGTTATGGACGGCGAAGGAGACGATTTCAGGCGTCTCCTTTTCATCGAAGGCCATGACGAGCAGCGACCGCGCGGCCTCGGTGACATAGCCATTGCCCCAGAAGCGGGTGGCGAGCCGCCAGCCGATTTCCATGGTTCCGAGCGGGAAGGGCGGATCGAGGTTCATGACCGGCGATATGCCGCAGAACCCCATGACCTCACCGGTCTCGCGCAGCTCCATGGCGTAAAAGCCATAACCGCTGCCACGGATCATGCCATTGATGGTTTCGAGGACCGCATCCGCTTCGGCATGGCTGCGGCGGAAGGGGAAAAATTCCATGACCTTTTCGTCGGCGTTGATTTCGCGGAACAGGTCGCGGTCGCTCTCCTTCCACTCGCGCAGGATGAGCCTTGGTGTTTCGCGGATGATCATGGAACGACAAAATCCGTTTTGCGGTAACCCTGGATATAGAGGAGCGCCGTCAGATCGCCATGGTCGATGCGCATCTGCGCCTCTGCGGCCACGGCTGGCTTGGCGTGCAGGGCAACGCCAGCACCGGCCAGATGCAGCATGCCGAGATCGTTGGCGCCATCGCCAACAGCCATTGCCTCTTCCGGCGAGATGCCGAGCCTTGTGGCGATATCGTTGAGCGCATCCACCTTGGCCTGCTTGCCGAGGATCGGTTCGGCAACTGTGCCATCAAGTTTACCATCGGCTTCGCCGAGCAGATTGGCGCGGTTTTCGTCAAAACCGAGCATCGCTGCGACGCGGCCGGTAAAGACCGTGAAGCCGCCGGAAACCAGGGCGGTGTAATAGCCCTTCGCCTTCATGGTGGCGATAAGCTCCCTGCCGCCGGGGGTAAGCGTGATCCGCTTTTCGATGACGTCGTCGATGACGGAGACTGGCAGGCCCTTCAGCAGCGCCACGCGCTCGCGCAACGCCGGCTCGAAAGCGATTTCGCCATTCATGGCGCGGGCGGTAATGGTGGAGACCTTGTCCTTAAGGCCGACTTCAGCGGCCAGCTCATCGATACACTCCTGACCGATCATGGTCGAATCCATGTCGGCGATCAAAAGCTTCTTGCGGCGCTTGTCCTGTTCCTGGATGACGATGTCGATCGGCTGGCCCGCCAGCGCACCGGCAATGGCGTTATGGGCCTGCCCGGCATCGGTGCCGGAGGGCAGGGCGATATCGCAGGCGATGCCATCGGCGAGCCAATAGAGGCCCGATGCTTTTACGGCGTTGGCGGCCGCTTCGCCGAGGGCCGGTGTCAGAACAGGATTTGACGGATTGGCGATAAGCGTGGCAACGAAAGCCATGATGAAAAACCTTGATGAGAATTTTGATGCGATCCTGATAACCGGCCCGACGGCAAGCGGCAAGTCCGCGCTGGCACTTCGTCTGGCGCGGGAGCGGAACGGCGTCGTCATCAATGCCGACAGCATGCAGGTTTATGACACGTTACGCGTGCTGACCGCCCGGCCATCCCAGGAGGAAATGGCCAGCGTGCCGCATCTGCTCTACGGCCATGTGCCAGCAAGCAGTTCCTATTCGACGGGTGAATGGCTGCGGGAGGTTTCCGCGCTGCTTGCCAGTTTGCGCGGGGAGGGGCGGTTTCCGGTGATCGTCGGCGGCACGGGGCTTTATTTCAAGGCGCTGACGGGCGGCCTGTCCGATATGCCGGCCATTCCTGACGACATTCGCGACAGGCTGCGCGCCCGGCTTGTCGATGAGGGTGCTGCAGTCCTGCACGCGGAATTGTCGCGGCGCGATCCGGCAATGGCCGAGGGGCTTCAGCCGGGGGATGGCCAGCGGATCGTCCGGGCGCTTGAAGTTCTCGAGGCGACCGGAAAGTCGATCAGGGATTTCCAGAAGGCCAGCGGCCCGGTGATTGTCGATCCGGACCGGGCGCAAAAATTCGTCGTCCTGCCGGAAAGGCCGCTGCTGCATGACCGCATCAACCGGCGGTTTGAGGCGATGATGGAGAGCGGTGCGGTGGAGGAGGTGAAAAATCTTCTCGCCCTGAAGCTCGCGCCCGACGCGACGGCCATGAAGGCGATCGGCGTCTCCCAGATCGCCGATATGCTGGCCGGCCGCATGAGCGAGGCAGAGGTCATCGAAAAATCGGCGGCCGCGACGCGCCAATATGCCAAGCGGCAGATGACCTGGTTCCGCAACCAGATGGGGACGGACTGGGCGCGTATCCAGCCGTAGGCGCGACCTCAGTCCTTACGATAAAGGCTGCCGAGCGGCTTTTTCATCAGGCTTTCCCGCAGGGAAGGACGTGTCTCTGCTGGGGGCGGGCCATTCTGCGCGTGCATCTGGAAACCGACCTTGCGCAATTCGCTGACGGCGCCGGCATCCGTTGGCGTTGCCGTTGCCGTTGCTGGCGGCGGTGGCGCTTGGGCCGTGCGTCCGGGCAACATGTCGGGGCGGTAAGGCTCGTATCCCTCTGTTGCCCCCGTGCCGAGTTCGCGCTTCCAGCGATCGACGTCGTCCGCTTCTCGCGGAGCAGCCACCGGTTCCGGCATATCGGAAAAGGCCGCTTCGACGCTTTGCTGGAAACCGGTGATAACCGGCTTGGCTACCGCGCGCATGCGGGTGACGATGTTGTTCAGATCGACGGTGTCGGGTGTCTCATGCGGCGCGTGGCTGACCATGCCGCTGGCCTTCGGCAATTTGACTGTCGGCACCCGGTCGAAGCGCATGCGCATCGGCACACCCACCGCCTCGCCGAAAGCAATGGCCTCGCCATTGCCGATGGACGACAAGAAGCTGGTGGTCGATGTCGAGGCGTTCGGTACGGCGGACAGAATGATCTTCTGGTCGATCTCGTTCGACAGCCGCATGGCGAAAACCGTCGAACATTGCGACAGGATGGTCTGGTCGAGCTCACTCGGCCGCTGGCTGATGATGCCGAGCGAAATGCCGTATTTGCGGCCTTCCTTGGCGATCTGCGCGATGGATTGCCGGGTGGGGAAAAAGCCGCGTTCGGGGTCGGCCGGAACGTAACGGTGCGCTTCTTCGCAGACGACGAGCATATGCAGCGAGCCGCGCGCCAGCACCGCCAGTTCGAAGGACATGCGGCAGAGGACGGAGACGACCGAATTCACCACTTCGGAGGGAATGCCGGACAGCTGGAACACCGAAATCGGCTTGCCTTCGCCGGGAATACGGAAGATATGCGCCACCGTTTCCAGAATGGTGTCGCTGATCGTATTGCTGGAGAACATGAAATTGTAGCGGGTATCGTTGATGGCCGAGAGGACGCGGCCCTTCAGGGAGCGCAGCGTCGGCTTTTCTCCGCGACCCTCCAGCCGTCCGATACGCTCGTCGATGAAGGCGAGAAGATCGGCCATGCGGTAGGGAACCGGCGTATCCGGCGTGATCGCGCTTTTGTCTGACGTGCGGCGGACGGCGGAACCCTCGGTGCCGCGAAATGCCTTCTTCGCCTCTGGAATGAGATCGCGCAGAACATCCATCTCATCAGGCTCGGGCTTGCGGCCGCGGAAAATCACTTCCGCGAATTCCTCAAGGCGCATCAGCCAGAAGGGAAGGTCGAGCGTATCGGTATCGATGACAACGGAATGATCGGGAAAAGCGGCCGCAAATTCATTATGCGGATCGAGGATGAGGACACGCAGCTTCGGGTCGGTCTCTATCGCCTTGTTCAAAAGCAGGGAGACGGCGGTGGTTTTGCCGACGCCCGTCGATCCGACGACGGCGAAATGTTTCGACAGCATCTGCGGAATGTTGATGGCCGCGCCGATCGTGTCGTCCTGCGTCAGCTTGCCGATGACGCAGGCGTCGCGCTTGCCGCCGTCATAGATCTTGGAAAGGTCCGTCGTGCGGATGCGGTGGGCGACCGCGCCGAGATAGGGGTAACGGGAAATGCCGGTGGAAAAACGTTCGCTGCCATCGTCGGTGCGATAGATTTCGCCGACGAGTTCCACATCGATCAGCAGCCTGTTGGGCCTGTCCGGCTGCCAGTATTCTTCGCCGGTGCGCATGGCGTATACCAGTGCGGCGACGCGGCTCGTTCCCATTTCGATGGAGATCAGGCGTCCGACGGACCAGAGCTGCGCGACATCGGTGGAGCCGGTCTCCGTCTCGGCGGAAATGGTCGCATGTGCGCCGTCACAGGCGATGACGCGGCCGAGCATGCGGTTAGCCGGCTGCTGGCCGGATCGCCGTTCGTTTTCGTCCATGCGGGACGCTTTATGAATGTCGTCGTTGTTCACATCTCATCCCGGTACATGCGAAGCAGCGCGGTGGTTCGGGCATTGCCTGTAACCTTGATTGTAAACGATTATATTTAACAACATGTGTACCGGCTGCGTTCGAAAATTTCGTCGAAAAGCTCTTGTGAGCAATAAAATAAACGTCTGCCGATTTTTTCCGCAATATGCGTTGACGACCGGGGCTTTTCTGGCTAACACTCCGCCCCATGAAAAATCTTAACGTACTTATCGTGGTGGGACGGCGCATGGGCAGGGTGGTGTAACCATCCGGCGAAAGCACCCATGCGCTGAACGAGGCTCCTCTAGGGGCCTTTTTTTATGTCTTCAAACAGGCCCTCGGGCTCCTCGATATCCAAAGCCAAAGCGGGATGGAAACAGGCAATGACGGATAAGGACAATACGGAAAACAGCAATCGCATGACAGGGGCGGAGATCGTTCTGAGAGCGCTGAAGGACAACGGCGTCGAACACATCTTCGGTTATCCCGGCGGTGCCGTGCTTCCGATCTATGACGAGATTTTCCAGCAGGAAGACATCCAGCACATTCTCGTGCGCCACGAGCAGGGTGCCGGCCATGCCGCCGAAGGTTATGCCCGCTCCACCGGCAAGGTCGGTGTCATGCTCGTCACCTCCGGCCCCGGCGCCACCAATGCGGTAACGCCGCTGCAGGATGCGCTGATGGACTCCATTCCGCTCGTCTGCCTCTCCGGCCAGGTTCCGACTTCGCTGATCGGTTCGGATGCGTTTCAGGAATGCGATACCGTCGGCATCACGCGCCCCTGCACCAAGCACAACTGGCTGGTCAAGGACGTCAACGAACTGGCTGGCATCATCCATGAGGCCTTCCGCATTGCCCAGACCGGCCGTCCGGGTCCCGTCGTCGTCGATATTCCGAAGGACATCCAGTTCGCCACCGGCACCTACACGCCGCCTTCCGCCGCCATTCAGCAGAAGAGCTACAAGCCCAAGGTTCAGGGTGACATCAACGCCATTCACGCGGCCATCGAACTGATGTCGAAGGCAAAGAAGCCGGTTTTCTATACTGGCGGCGGCGTCATCAACTCCGGCCCGGAAGCCACCCGGCTGCTGCGCGAACTGGTTGAGCAATACGTAAATCAACCGAAGTACG
>JAXHOC010000076.1:0-2428 GCA_034519725.1 Agrobacterium sp. | reverse complement strand
ATTCGTCCCAGGGCATCGGCTTTGCGCTGGCGCAGGGCCTGGTGGAGGCCGGCGCCGAAGTGGTGCTGAACGGCCGCGACGAGGCCAAGCTGAAGGCCGCCGCCGCTGGCATCAAGGGTGCCAAAACGCTCGCCTTCGATGCCACCGATCATGAAGCGGTGCGCAAGGCCATCGATGGCTTTGAGGCGGAAGTCGGCCCCATCGATATTCTCGTTAACAATGCCGGCATGCAGCACCGCACGCCGCTCGAGGATTTTCCGGCTGATGCCTTCGAGCGCCTGTTGCAGACCAATATCGCCTCCGTCTTTCACGCAGGCCAGGCCGTCGCGCGTCACATGATCGGCCGTGGTCGCGGCAAGATCATCAATATTGCCAGCGTCCAGACCGCTCTGGCCCGCCCCAGCATCGCGCCCTACACCGCCACCAAGGGTGCCGTCGGCAATCTGACGAAGGGCATGGCGACGGACTGGGCCAAATACGGCCTGCAGTGCAACGCCATCGCGCCGGGTTATTTCGACACGCCGCTCAACGCGGCTCTGGTGGCGGACGAGACGTTTTCGGCATGGCTTGAAAAGCGCACGCCCGCCGGTCGCTGGGGCAAGGTCGAAGAGCTTGTCGGCGCCTGCATTTTCCTGTCGTCCGATGCCTCGTCTTTCGTGAACGGGCACATTCTTTACGTCGATGGCGGCATCACCGCCTCGCTTTGAAGACACCGCAACCACGACGCTTTGGGAGGAGACCGTGAGCACCATGACCGAGAACAACAAAATCGCCCTCATCGGCGCGGGCGCCATGGGCGGCGCGATCGGCACAAGGCTGATCGAGACCGGCAATCACCTGACGGTTTTCGATCTGGACGCGGAAAAAGTGGCGGCGCTGACCGGCCTTGGTGCAGAGAGCGCCGATACGGCAGCGCAGGCATCTTCAGTCTCCGATGTCGTGATCCTCAGCCTCAATTCGCCGAAAATCGTCCGTGCCGCCGTCTTCGGCAAGGATGGCGTGGCAGCGGGGGCGAAGCCAGGCACGCTGATCATCGACATGTCCTCCATCGACCCGGAAGCGACGAAAGAACTGGCGGCGGATGCTGCTGAAAAGGGGCTGCGCTGGGTGGACAGCCCCCTTTCCGGCGGCGCTCCGAAGGCACTCGTCGGGCAACTGACCCTGATGGCCGGCGGCACCGAGAAAGATGTGACAGACGCCCATCGCGTGCTGCGGCATGTCGCCAGCAATTACACCCACATGGGACCAAGCGGCGCCGGCCAGACGACGAAGCTGATCAATCAGGTTCTTTGCGGGCTGAACTTCCTTGCGGTTGCGGAAGCAACGCAGCTGGCGCTGGATGCCGGCGTCGATGCCGCCAAGATTCCGCAGGCGCTGAAAGGCGGCCGCGCCGACAGCGCGATCCTTCAGGAATACATGCCGCGTTACGTGGCAAAGGATTACCGCCGCACCGGCCGTATCGACAATATGGTCAAGGACCTCAACGGCGCGCAGGATCTGGCCAGACGCACCAACACGGCAATGCCGCTGACGGCGGTTTGCGCCGAGGTGCACCGCATGCTGACAGCGGCAGGACTGGGCGGCGAGGATCAGGCCGCGCTGATGGAGTTCTTCACCGGCGCAAAACGGACCTTCGCGGACTGATTTTCCCCAAGGCCGGGGCAACGACACCGGAATGGCCGAGCCGACGCGCGGTCGTGAAGGTGGGCCGCCGTCATGACCATTGCGAAATATCTCCGTAGCGAAGATGATCGGGCGAATCGGCGGCGCAATCGGCCCGGCGGCCGCAGACGCATGCATGAAGGACAATTTCCCGATGACCACTTCCGCAACAGGCACGGGGATTGCCGCTCTGGCCGTTTCCGGAAACGGCTTCAGCGCCGAGATCGCTTACGAGGGTGCGACCCTTCTGAGCTGGCGGCCACGGCTTGCCGATGGCAACGAATCTGAAAACCTCATCGACGGATATTTGACACCAGAGGAATTGCAGTCGCAGAGCGGCGTGAGAAACGGCATTCTCGCCCCCTTCACCAATCGCATCCCGCAGGGCCAGTTTAATTTCGGCGGAGAGAAGCACCGGATCGGACCGGTGCTTGCCCATGAGGACCTCGTCTTCCACGGCTTTGCCCGCGCCCTGACCTTTGCCCTCGACCGTGTCTTCCAGGGAAAACGACACTCATGTTCTCGTCTTCCGCGCCGGTGATATTGCCGGCCGATTTCAAGGGCTATCCCTATCATCTCGCCATCGAGGTGGAATACCGGTTTGCCGGCCATGCCGTCACCATCGATATACGCGGCATCAATGGTGACGACCGGCCGCTGCCCTTTGCGGCCGGCTGGCATCCCTATTTCCTTCTGCCCGGCATCTCTTCCATCGACGATTCTCTGACGTTGCCTCTTCGCGAACGGCGATAGCAATACGTAACTG
>JAXHOC010000030.1:0-8543 GCA_034519725.1 Agrobacterium sp. | reverse complement strand
GAACCGTGATGCCGTCATCTTCGAACTCGCCCGAGAATTCCGAGTGTTCTATTTTCGTTTTTTTGACCATCTCGGCACACCTCGATCTCAGGCTTCGATAAACCCACACCGGCACCGGATCCTGTCAATTCGCCCATGGCGCCGACGCTTAATGTGGCTAAAAAAATTATAGCCAGCTCTGGGGGAACTGGCTATCTATCTGTTTTTAATGGTCGGAGCGGCGGGATTCGAACCCACGACCCCTTGACCCCCAGTCAAGTGCGCTACCGGGCTGCGCTACGCTCCGAACCTGAAAGCCGTTTATATAGAAGCCTGTTAGGGCGCAAGCGGAAAATCGCCTTTTCTCAAAAAAAGGAACAAAGGGTGTGGACGGCAGGTGGTGGCTTTCTTCTGCAGGATGCGGCCCGTCAAACGCCTGACATATGATCTTTCCATCATGGCGGGAACTTGCTGCAATCTTCGGCGTTCAATTGCAGAGAAAATGAAAATCACGGAGATGAACCATGTCTGAACTCGTCGTTGTCGGTTTTGATGGAACCGAGGAGGCCGACCGGGTCCTCCTGAAGCTTGCCGGCCTGAAAAAGGAATATCTGGTCGATCTGGAAGACGCTGTCGTCGTCGTTCGCGATGAAAACGGCAAGGTGCATCTGAAACAGAGCGCGTCAATCTGATCGGCAATCGGTGCAAAGCTCCGGTTTTCTGTCCGGCGGTCTCTGGGGTGGCCTTGTAGGTCTGCTGTTCCTCAATCCGCTGGCCGGATTTGCGATAGGCGGCGCGATTGGTGCGGGAACCGGCGCGCTTGCGGGTTCGCTGTCCGATTACGGCATCGATGATGCTTTCATCAAATCGCTCGGTGAGACCATCCCGAATGGCTCTTCGGCGCTGTTCGTGCTGATCCTAAGGTCCAGCCGGAAAAGGTGATGGCGGAACTGGAGGGCCTGCGCGGGCGGGTTCTCAAAACCTCGCTGTCGCCGGAACAGGAAGCGCAGCTGCAAAAGGCGCTTTCCGGCGGCACCGACCACACCGCAGCACCTGCCGTCTGAGCAGGGCAGGGACAAAAATGCTGCGGCATGATGTATGTCGCAGCAGATCGATAACGGGCGGCGAGGGCGCGCCGTGACAGTCATGGCTGCGAGCCTGCGCCACTGCTGTCCCCAACGCCTGTCGCCGAAAACGCTGGCTTAAACTGTCAGCGTTCCGGTTTGTGCCTGCGGCCAGGTCAGGTAATAATAGCGACTGCCGATATTGCCAAAAAACGCATTGTCGCCGGAGATACTATCGACATAGGCGCCACCGGCGCTCTTGGCATAGGCGGAACCGTCCCGCTTGAGATGGTCCTTCAGAAAATCGCTCCAGCCCGTCGTGGCGATTTCGGTTGCCGGTTTTGAGGTGGTGTTCTTGTCCTTCTCCACGTCCCAGGCTTTTATCTTTGTGCCTTCGGTCGGATCGGCGACGGTCAGCGTTCCCGCAGCGAGCGCTTCCAGCATGGCCTTGGCCTGTGCGGACTTGCTCGGGTCCTTGGCGAGTTCTTCCAGCGTTGCCTTCAGGTTCGTCATGAAGCTGGCCTGCGTAATGTCGCCGGAGGGCGCCTGCGTGCCGGTTTCGTCCGTCTCGGTATCGGTGTCGGAGGACTGCGCATATTGCGCCAGAAGCTGTGTCAGCCGCGTATTGGCGGAAGAGGGGGAGGTGTCGATCCCGTAGGATTCGAGGATCGCAGTCCGTGGCGAGGAGGTCGCGGCGGAATTGTCCTCCTGCTCCCTGATGGCCTTGAGTGCGAGTTTGGTGGCGTTAATGCGTGTGGACAGGTCGACGGAGGAGACCATTGCGCTCACTGTTTCCATGATCAGGCCGATATACGTCATGCATACCGAACCGGCGTGGCGGGGGTTGTCGATCCCGCCTTTGGTCTCCTCTCATAAGAAGACCGGGTGCATCCAAGCCCTCTCAAGCTTGGGATGCACCCGGTCTAATTGCCGAAGTTTGCGCGACGCTTGCGGACATATAGTCCGTGTCTAATAAACGGAATCCTTGAAGGCGCTCGATCGCGGTGGTTCAGGCGTCAAACCGCCGCGCATTTTCATTGAGAAGGCTCAGTTTTCCTGCACGGAAACGCCGTTCGGGCCGATATTCATCTCGATCCCCTTCGGCTTGCTCTCCTCGTGCCAGACATAGGCGCCAAGGCCGACCAGGACCACCAGAAGTGCGCCTATGATGAAATAGAGGTTATTGGTCTGCGTCATAGAAATTTTCCCCGTTTGACAATCGTAATCGGGTGCTAAACGCATGAAATGATATAAGGTTCCGTAAGGGTAAGTACTTTAGGCCGCAGTTCGGCGTTGCCGCAGGTTTTCGCGTCTTTCCAGCGCCATGCATCCCCACAATATGCCGAGCAGCAGGAAGAAATGCCGCCAGTGGTCGGTGTCGATGACGTTGCCGATCATCACATGCCCGACAAAGGTTACCCAGGAGATGATGAGGAAGGGCTGCCAGGGCCGCTGGCGCAGCAGCAGCTTGAAACCGGCGGCAAGGGTCCAGCAGATCAGCGTCAGATAGATGACAAAGCCGAACCAGCCATGCGTGGTCAGGCTCTTCAGCCAGATATTGTGTTCGGCGGCAGGAAAGATGTCGTCGAACACCATGGGGCCGATGCCGAGCGGATGTTCCATCGCCATCAGGAAGCCGAGATAGTGGCGGGCAAAACGCCCGAGATGACCGCCATCATAGGATTGCACCGCCGAGGCGCGGCTGGAGAACAGGTCTGCCACCTGTTTGAATTGCAGGGCGACGATGACGGCTGCAACCATCAGGGCGACGGCGACGAGAAACAGCACGAGGATTTTCAGGCGGAATGCCGCCGTGCGCTCCTTCAAGAGCATGACGAAAACCAGCAGCACCGCCGAAAACAGGAACAGGCCCCATGCGGCGCGCGAAAACGACAGGAACACGCCAAGGGACAAGATGAGCAGGCCGACGATCCGCCATGGCGCATGCATCGCCTTGCCGGAAAGCAGGCCGTAAATCAGGTAGAGCGACGGCGTCACGAGGAAGGGGCCAAAGACGTTCGGGTCCTGAAAGGCGCCCTTGGCGCGATCGTAAAGGGTAAAGACCTCAAAACCGGGAATGGCGTGAAAATACCCGATGATGCCGAGCAGGGAGGTAATCAGCGCGGCAGCGAGCCAGGCCCTGAAGATCAGCAGCAGCCTTTGGTGCTTGTCCTCGATGATCGCGGCATAAAAAACCGAGGTCAGCGCCAGAAAGGTCGATACGGCGAGGTAAAGCGGTCCCTCGTCCAGATTGGCCATGGTGGTGAGCGAAAGATAACCGCCGACATTGAAGGCAAGCAGCAGGCACAACAGCAGCACGACGGTGCGCGAAAGGCGCAGGCCCAGCAGGAACCAGACGGCCACTTGCCCGACCATCATCAGCTCATAGGGCGCCGGTTCGGAAATCACGAAGCCGGACAGAAACACGCCGAAAGCGATGAAAAACGCGCCGACCAGCCGCATGGCGGCCAGCGGCGCGTCAAAATCCGGTGCGTGCTGGTAACTGGTGTGGGTCAATAGGCATTTTCCGATTTGAGCAGCCGGATCGGCGTCAGGAACAGGATCTTGAGATCGAGAAACAGCGACCAGTTCTCGATGTAATAAAGATCGTATTCGGTACGGAACTTGATCTTGTCGCCATGGTCGATCTCACCGCGCCAGCCATTGATCTGCGCCCAGCCGGTAACGCCTGGCTTGACCTTGTGCCGGGCGAAATAATGCTCCACCACCTCGGTATATTTCAGGTCGCCCGTCTGGGCATGTACGGCGTGCGGGCGCGGCCCGACCAGCGAAAGATCGCCGTAAAGAACGTTGAAAAGCTGCGGCAGCTCGTCCATCGAGGATTTGCGCAGAAACCGCCCGACCGGCGTCACGCGCGGATCGTTTTTCGTGACGGCCTTTTTTGCCGTGGGATCGCTGAGTTCCGTATACATCGAACGGAACTTCCAGACATTGATCGTTTCATTGTTGAAGCCGTGGCGCTTCTGCTTGAAGAAAACCGGGCCTTTGGATGTCGTCTTCACGGCAATCGCCGCGCCCACCATCACCGGCCACAGGAGGGCGATGCCGATAATGCTGAAGACGATGTCGAACACCCGTTTCGCCACCGAATCCCAGTCGCGGATCGGCTTGTCGAACACGTCGAGCATCGGCACCGAGCCGACATGGGAATAGGCGCGGGGGCGGAACCGCAATTTGTTGGCATGGGCCGCAATACGGATATCGACCGGCAGCACCCAAAGCTTGCGCAGGAGCTGGAGGATACGCGCCTCGGCGCTGAGCGGCAGGGCGATGATCAGCATGTCGAGCTTCGTCAGGCGGGCAAATTCCACCAGCTCCGCGAAGGTGCCGAGCTTGGGGTAACCGGCAACGACATCGGGCGAACGCTCGCTTTTCCGGTCGTCGAAAATGCCGCAGATGCGGATATCATTGTCCAATTGCTGTTCGAGCGAGCGGATGAGGTCCTTGGCGGCATCGCCGCCGCCGACGATCACGGCGCGACGCTCCATCACGCCGTTGCGGCCCCAGTGGCGAATGGCAAAGCCGAGGATCAGCCGTCCGGTGAAAACGGCGATTGCGCCTGTTGCGTACCAGATGGCGAAAATCTGCCAGGAGTGCAGCGCTTCGGGCGAAAACATCAGAAGAATGCCGCCAATGGTGACGAAGGACAGGCAGACGGCGCCTTGAATGCGGCCAAACATTTTCAGCGGCGCGCGCAGCGTCGGCAGCTGGTAACAGTCTCCAGCCTGCAGGAGGAATACGCAGACAGCCGCACCCAGCACGCCAACGCCGAAAACCGCGAGGAAGGTTTCAAGCCCCTCCTGCGCGGCGATGCCGTTGACGATGGCGGCGATGATTGCCAGCATCGAAAATTCAAGGAGACGCAATTGGCCGATGACCATGTTCGGCGAATGGTTGCCGGCGCGAAGCTGGTTGGCGATCTGCCGGGCTAGCGGATTGAGAACGACGCTTTCCGATGCGGAAGGCTCTCCCGCATCGCGCCCGGAAATTTGCTGGCGCAACGTCGCCAGATCGAATTCGAGTCTTCCCTTATCAGCCTTGGTCATTGCTTTGGTCCGCACCCTCCAGCCCACCGGCCCGAAAACCGGAATCGATTTTCGAAGGCAACGATGCGCGACTTCAAAGTGGTATAGCGCAGTTTTCGCATCCGGGTGGAAACGTGCGCCCTACGAGCAGGAAACTAGCCGAAACATGCTAAGAAACGTTTATGATGAGTTTCTACAGGACGGCGGAATATACAATTAAAAATCGTGTTTTTCGAAATGTTTCTAGCGCGAAAGCAGGTCGCGATAGAGCTTCATCATGTCGTCGGCCATGACAGGTGTTGAAAATTTCGCCTTGAAGCTGTCGGGACGCGGCATCACCCGTTTTCCCCAGTCCTCGTTCTCGGCATCCTTGACCATTGTCTTTGCCAGCGCATCGGCGTCTCCAGCCGGAACGAGCGCCTCGCTGTCTTCCCCCAGAACCTCCGCTATGCCGCCGACATGCGAGGCGATGACGGTTTTGCCCGCTGCAAGCGCTTCCAGCACGATATAAGGCATCGCCTCGGCGCGTGAGGGAACGACGACAGTGGTCGCCAGCGCGAATGCCTGTCTGGCGGGCATGGCGGCATGCATGGAAATGCGCTGCGAAAGTCCGGCCTTGGCGATCATATCAGCATATTTGTCCCGGTCCGGCCCGTCGCCGACGATCACGCCGGACATGGGCTTGCCGATGCTGCGTTCCATCTTCGCAAATGCCTGGATGAAGACATCAGGCCCCTTCAGGTCACGCAACATGCCGATATAGAGAAAGCGCGCCGCACCCTCGCGGACGGGCACGGTTTCAAACTCGCTTTCCTGCACGCCATTATAGATCATCACCGTGCGGGTGCGCGGTTTGCCAACCTTGGTTTCGTAGGCTTTCTGTTCGAAATTGCACACGAAACACAAGGCATCGGTGAAATGCTCCTGTAACCGCTCGATCCGCAGGAACAGCTGCCCTTTGAGGCTTTTGCGGTCGTAATGCAGGCTGCCGCCATGCGGCGAATAGAGGCGGGCTACGCGATACTTGTTCACCCGCAACAATGAGCCGATCAGCCGGGCCAGAGCGCCACCCTTGGCGCTGTGCCCATGCAGAATATCCGGCCGCAAACTTTTGATATGGTTGTAGGACTTGACGAGCGCCCACAGATCTCCGGGGCTGATCGACCGCTTGATGGGCAGGCGGGTCAGGCCCAGCTCCAGCATCGGGGCGATCTGCGCGAAAAGCCGCTCCTCATGCGCGCCGCCGGTCGAGCTGTCGCAGACGATGCCGACCTTGTGGCCCTGCTTGACATGTTCCTCGATCAGGTCGCGCACATGGCGGAAAACCCCGCCGACGGGCGAGCGGAAACAGTGAATGATGCGCAGGGGAGGACCGTCATCCGCCATGTCAGCCGCTCCGTTTTTCAGAAGAAGCGTTCACGCACATAGACCGTATCGCCCGCAAGAATGGGTGCGGTGATCCCGATCCGGCCGGTCATCACCTCGGTATTGATCTTGCGGGTGATATCGACATCGGCCTGATTGGCGCGTGGGGTGAAGCCGCCGGCAATGGCGATGGCGTTTTGCGCCGTCATGCCGGGTACGTAGGAATATTGGCCGGGACGGCCGACCTCGCCCATGATGAAGACGGGGCGATAACGATCGATCTCGATCGTGACGTCGGGATCGCGCAGATAACCCTGACGCAACTTGGCGGCAATGGCGGCTTCGAGCTGCGGCAGCGTCTTGCCACGGGCTGGAACCTGGCCGACGAGCGGGAAGGCGACATAACCGGCCTGATCGACCGTATAGGTATTTGTCAGCCCGGTCTGTTCGAACACGTTGATGCGCAGCCTGTCACCGCTATCGACATGATAGGGTTGCAGGGCGGCCTCATTGAATGAGCGTGGCGCGGGTTGATATGCCGCGCAACCGGAAAGGGCCGTCAGAACGGCAAGCGTCAGTGCTGTGACATGTCGTGATCCGGCGAGCGGCATCTCATCTGGCTCCGAGTCGAACTATGAGCATTCTTATCGTTCTGTTAGGGTTAATGGGCGGTAAACAGCCAGTCGCCGGAATGGTAATATCGGCTTTATTTCGTCGGCTTCGTCTGCAATTAGCTGACGTGTTACCGGAAAGACTTAAACTTCGCGAAAATTGGCGCTCTATATTTGAGCGCCCGAGGTTCTGTCTCGGTTACGGAGCCCGCATGAACGGCGATCGCATTGATGACAGGGATGTGGATATCGATCTCGCGCGGCTCGTCGCTGCCATATGGCAGCGCAAGGGCCGGATAGCCGCCATCACGCTGCTGGCCGGGGGCGCTGCCTTCGTTGTCGCAAGCATGATGTCACCCGCTTACAAGGGCGAGGCGCGCGTCCTCATCGAATCGCGCGCGGCCTCCTTCGGCGCGTCGCAGCAGTCGAATGCGCCTGCCGAACCCGTACTCGATGAATTGACCATCTCCAGCCAGGTGCAGATCCTGCAATCCGTCGACCTCATCAAGCAGGTCGCCAAAGATATGAAGCTTTACGAGTTGCAGGAACTCGACCCGGCGGCGCATCCTTCGCTCGTCTCCACGCTGCTGGTTGCTGTCGGCGTCAAGAAAGATCCGCAGCAGGTGCCGCCAGAGGAACGGATTCTGAAGGCGTTCCAGGAGCGGTTGCAGGTCTATCAGGTGGAAAGCTCGCGTGTCATCACGGTTGAATTCTCGTCCGAGGACCCGATGCTTGCGGCCGCCGTCCCCAACGCGATGATGAAGGCCTATATCGCGCTGCAAAGCGGCGCGAAACTGGACACCAGCACCGAGGCGGCCCGTTGGCTGGAGCCGGAAATCGCCAATCTGCGAGAGAAGGTTCGCGACGCCGACAGGAAGGTCGCGGATTATCGCGCCTCGTCCGATATTCTCTCGGCAGGGCAGGGCGAAACGCTGGCGACCCGGCAGCTGAGCGATATCTCGACCGAGCTTGGCCGTATTCGCGGCGAGCGTGCGAATGCGGAGGCGCGGGCGGAAGGCGTGCGCAATGCGCTTTCGAGCGGCCGCCCACTCGATACTTTCCCTGATGTCGTCGCATCGCCGATGATCCAGAGATTGAAGGAAAGCGAAGCTGCCATGCGCAGCCAGATTTCCGATCTGTCGTCCTCGCTGCTGGAAGGCCATCCGCGCATCAAGGCGCTGCGCAGCCAGCAGCGGCAACGCAGCACCCCAGTTCGCCAGAACCGGTTGCGCGCATTATGTAGCCCTGCTGATCCCGTCGCTGTACCGGATGAGCCCATCTGCGGAATGCCTCGCGGACACGCTCTGCTCGTCGTTTCAGCACCTGCCAGCTCTGCCAGCATGAACGTTCGCCTATTCATTGCCAAAAACGGAAACTCAAAAATAATGTATTAATAGAATAATGAAAAAGGCAAACTAAATTTTTGTGTTATTATGAAAATTAAAAAAATTGTGGTAGACTCGGTCTCAAGCGTCAAC
>JAXHOC010000052.1:0-14892 GCA_034519725.1 Agrobacterium sp. | reverse complement strand
AGTTACGTATTGCTCCTGCGCGCCGGAATTCGGCTGCATCGAGAAGGCGTCGTAGCCGGTGACGTCGCAGAGCTTCTGCGACAGGTCGTCGATCATCGCCTTGTAGCCCTGCGCCTGGTCGGCCGGCACGAAGGGATGGATCTCGGCGAATTCCGGCCAGGAAATCGGCAGCATTTCCGCCGTGGCGTTCAGCTTCATCGTGCAGGAGCCGAGCGGGATCATGGCGCGGTCGAGCGCCAGGTCCTTGTCGGAGAGCCTGCGGATGTAGCGCGTCATCTCGCTTTCGGCCCGGTTCATGTGGAACACCGGGTGCTCCATGTAATCGGCTGGAGCGGCAGGCAGGCCCGTCGCGGCAGCGCCGTGAACCCGCCTCGAGCGCGTCGAAATCGAGACCGCCGCCGAAGGCGCGCCACACGGCTTCCAGCGATCGCCGAGGTCCGCGTCGTCTCGTCGACCGAGATGCCGATGCGGTCGCTGCCGACCTTCCTGAGGTTGATGCCCTTCGGCGACGGCGCTGCGAGGATGATCGCCCTGCGCTGTGCCGACCGTCGACGGTGATCGTGTCGAAGAAGTGCTCCTTCGGCGGCGATCGAAGCCGAGTTTCTCGCAGGCCCGCGGCCAGCCGCACGGCCTTCAGGTGGACGCTGCCGGCGATGGCGCGCAGGCCCTCCGGGCCGTGGAAGACCGCGTACATCGACGCCATGACGGCGAGCAGCACCTGCGCGGTGCAGATGTTCGAGGTCGCCTTCTCGCGGCGGATGTGCTGCTCGCGGGTCTGCAGCGCGAGGCGATAGGCGCGGTTGCCGCGCGCGTCGATGGTGACGCCGACGAGACGGCCGGGCATCGAGCGCTTCCAGGCGTCGCGCACCGCCATGTAGGCGGCATGCGGGCCGCCATAGCCGACCGGCACGCCGAAGCGCTGCGCCGAGCCGATGGCGATGTCGGCGCCCATCTCGCCGGGCGACTTCAACAGCGTCAGCGCCAGCGGGTCGGCGGCGACGACGGCGATGGCGCCGGTCTGGTGCAGCGCCGAGATCACATCGGTGAAATCGCGCACATGGCCGTAGCTGCCGGGATACTGGAAGATCGCGCCGAAGACCTCGGTCGACGTCGAGATCCGTGAACGGGTCGCCGACGATCACGGTCGAAGCCGAACGGCGCGGCGCGGGTGCGCATCACGTGCGATCGTCTGCGGGTGGCAGTTCGTCGTCGACGAAGAAGGTCGTTGGACTTGGTCTTGGAGACGCGGTGCGCCATGGCCATGGCTTCGGCGGCCGCCGTCGCCTCGTCGAGCAGCGAGGCGTTGGCGACGTCGAGCCCGGTCAGGTCGCAGACCATGGTCTGGTAGTTCAACAGCGCCTCGAGGCGGCCCTGGCTGATTTCCGGCTGGTAGGGCGTATAGGCCGTGTACCAGGCCGGGTTTTCCAGGATGGTGCGCTGGATCACCGGCGGCATGATCGTGCCGTAATAGCCCTGGCCGATCAGCGACACCATCACCTTGTTCTGGCGGGCGGTGGCCTCGCGCAGATAGTCGAGCGCCTCGCGCTCGGTCATCGGCGTGCCCCAGACCAGCGGCGCCTTCTGGCGGATGGAGGCGGGCACGGTGTCGTCGATCAGCGCATCGAGGCTCGGGGAGCCGATGACCTTGAGCATGGCGTCGATTTCAGCGGGCGAGGGGCCGATGTGGCGCCGGTTGGCGAAATCGTAGGGCTCGTAGTCGGTGAAATGAAATTCCGTGGGCGTCGTCATTACGCGATCAGCTCCTTGTAGGCTGCTTCGTCGAGCAGCGTATCGGCATCTGCGGCGTTGGAAAGCTTCAGCTTGAAGAACCAGCCAGCACCTTGCGGATCGGAATTGACCAGCGAGGGATCGTCGACGATGGCCTGGTTGACCTCGACCACTTCACCATCGAGCGGCGAATAGACGTCGGAAGCCGCCTTCACCGATTCGACGGTCGCCGCGTCGCCACCCTTTTCGAAGGTTGCGCGCCGACTTCCGGCAGTTCGACGAAGACGAGGTCGCCGAGCTGTTCGGCGGCGTGGCCGGTGATGCCGACGGTGGCGATGCCGCCTTCGATCTTCAGCCATTCGTGTTCTTCGGTGAATTTCAGCATGAGGACGTCCTTTCCAGGAAGATAATTGGTGATTGATTGACTGGGCGTCGGCGAGGAGGGCGAAGTCGCCCCCAGAGGAGCAGCGACGCCGCCCCCCGGCCCGGCAGGGCAGAGGGAGGCGGCCGACCACCAATCACCGTTTGTAGGTGGGCTTGATGAAGGGCAGGGCGGCGACGGTGACTGGCAGGTATTTGCCGCGCACTTCCGCAAAGATCGCCGTGCCGGGAGCCGTGTAGGCTGCAGGCACGTAACCCATGGCGACGGGACCTTCGACCGAGGGGCCGAAGCCGCCGGAGGTCACTTCGCCGATTTCAGTCTTGCCCTCGGCATCCGCAAAAAGCTTCGAATGGCCACGCACCGGCGCCTCGGCCTTCCGGCTTGCAGGCCGACACGGCGGCGCGAGGCGCCGTTTTCAAGCTCGGGCGAGGATGATGCTCGGCGCCGGGAAAACCGCCTTCGCGATCACCGCCGGAGCGGCGTGCCTTCTGGATCGCCCATTCGAGCGCGGCTTCGATGGGGGAGGTCGTGGTATCGATATCGTTGCCGTAGAGACAAAGGCCCGCTTCCAGACGCAGGCTGTCGCGCGCGCCAAGCCCGATCGGCTCGCAATCGGGATGTTCGAGCAGAGCGGCGGCAGACGGCTTTCGGCGTGATCGTGCCGGCACGGAGATCTCGTAGCCGTCCTCGCCGGTATAGCCGGAACGCGAAACGATGCGGTCGGGCATCGTGCAGGTCGCAAGCTCGCGACATCCATGAACTTCATGTCGGAAACGCCGGCCCACAGTTCGGCCAGCACCGCTTCGGCGCGTGGTCCCTGAAGCGCGATCAGCGCACGGTCGTCGAGCAGCGGTCGACGTCGCAGACATCGGACGATGCTTCGCCTGCATGTGGGCCAGGTCCTGCGTCCTTGCAGGCGGCGTTGACGACGACGTAAAAGTGGTCGCCGCGATTGGTGATCATCAGGTCGTCGAGAATGCCGCCGTTGTCATTGGTGAACAGCGCGTAACGCTGGCGGCCTTCGCCGAGGCCGACGACATCGACCGGCACCAGCGTTTCGAGCGCGCGGGCGGCGTCGGCATTGTCGCCGGAGCGCGGCACGTCAGGTGACCTGGCCCATATGCGAGACGTCGAACAGGCCGGCGGAAGCGCGGGTCTGAAGATGTTCCTTCAGCACGCCGGCCGGATATTGCACCGGCATGTCGTAGCCGGCGAACGGCACCATGCGGGCGCCGAGTTCCACGTGCAGCGAATGCAGCGGTGTTTTCTTGAGTTCAGCGGTATCGTCCAAGGAGGCGCCCTCCAGTCTTGGGCGCCGCAGATCGCCGGGCGCCGGCTCACGGATCAGGACGCAGTCTGCGCCGGTTCTCCTGAGCCCCCTCTGTCCCTTCGCCTGAGATTGTTATCCCTTCGGCGAGCGCTTTCGAAGGTGGCTTCTCTCCAGAGTTCCGTCGTCACCTTGCTGGTCCTTTTGCCTGAGAGTTTCCGGGGCGGTTGCTCCTTCGGCACCGCAATGAAGCGGTTTCTCCCAACGATGATGCGACGCTCATTATCTTCGAAGCCCCGCCATTGGCAAGGACGAAATGACGCATCTGAACAGATTTTTGCTCCATCTGCGCCATCGCCGGCAGGATATATGGCGCGTTCCATGGACAAGGGGATGGCGTCAGTCGGATTTTTTCTCCGGCAGCCCCTCGCGTTTTGTTGACGCCAGTTCATCAAGTTCCTTTTCCGTCATGGACTTCTCCATGCTTTTTGAAGCACCTTGTAAACTGGATTTCTTGACTTCACCGCGTTTGGCGGCCAGTGCCGCACCGGCGGCTTTCTGCTGGGCTTTCGATTTGGCTGGCATGTCGGTTACTCCCTCCGAAACCGTTCGCATCGGCAGGGAAATGCTGCCCTGTGGCGATTGTTCCGTTGAGCGGCTGGCCTGCGGCAAATTTCCCCTTTGAAATCGGACGGAAAGCGGGGTATCGCCAGAAGATGGACGCAAATCGAAAACGACCGCTGACAGGGGTGGAGAAAATGCTGCGCATTTTCTGCGCGATGTTGATGTTGTCGCTTGGATTTGCCCACAAGCCGGCACTTGCCGCGACACCTGCCGTCGTTCTGGATGAGAGTTACCGGCTGCCGGACGGCACCTTTGCCGAAATCTGCCTCGGCCACAGCGGCGGGGTAAATGCATCGCACGCCAAAGACGGCCCCGCCCATTCCGGCGATGCGATCCTGTTTTGCGAGGCCTGCCTGCTGGCGTCGTCCATTCTTTTGCCGGTGCCCGATACGGCGGGCTGGCTGAAGACGGAATTCGCCTGGCTCGACAATCGCCTGTCCGCCGATTGGAGCTTCCATTCGGTCCTGACGATCACCAAACCGTCCGCGCGCGGCCCGCCCGTCCTGTCCGCCTGATCTCTTCGTTTCACAGGATCATCGCCGCCGGGTGGCGGCAAGGAGCGACTGTCCGGGCCTATGGCGCCGCAGTCGCAAGGACAAACAAATGAAAACCACCAAGATCATCACCTGCACCCTGTTCATCGCCTCGGTCTCGACGGCGCAGGCCTTCGCCCACACGACCTTCGTTGACGGTTCGGCCGAACAGGACAGCACCATCGTTGCCGCACTTCAGGTGCCGCATGGCTGCGACGGCGGGCTTGCAACCACAGAAGTGCAGATCAAGCTGCCGGAAGGCTTCATTGCCGCCAAGCCGCAGCCCAAGGCCGGTTGGGAGCTGGAAATCATCAAGGGCGACTATCAGAAGGCCTATAAGAACCACGGCCAGGACATCAAAAGCGGGCCGGTTGAAATCCGCTGGAAAGGCGGCAACCTGCCGGACGAGTTCTACGACACCTTTGCCGTTCAGGGGAAAATCTCCGGCATAGAGGCGGGGCAGGACCTGCCGTTCAAGGTGACGCAGCTGTGCGGCGACAAAGGCAAGGTTTCCTGGGACGAGGTGGCGGCCGCTGGCGTCGATCCGCATTCGCTGAAAAGCCCGGCCCCGACCATCCGCGTCACCGCAAAAGCCCATGCCGGCGGGCACGATCATTCCGCAATGGTCATGGATATGGACATGGACATGGATGTGGTGAAGGCCGGCAGTCTCGAACTTTCGGCTGGCGCCACCAAGGCCATGTTACCCGGCCAGCCCGTGGGCGGCGGTTACGTGACGATCAGGAATACCGGTTCCAGCGACGACAGGCTGATCGGCATCGAATCCTCTGCTGCCGGCCGCGCCGAAATTCATGAGATGGCGATGGTCAACGACGTCATGAAAATGCGCAAACTGGATGACGGTATTGTCATTCCCGCCGGCGAGACCGTGGAACTGAAGCCCGGCGGCCTGCACATGATGTTCTTCAACGTGAAGAAGCCGTTTGCCGAAGGCGACAAGGTGCCGGTGACACTGACCTTCGAAAAGGCCGGCAAGGTCGAGATCGTGCTTTCCGCAGGCTCGGCCAAGGGCGGTGACGACAAGAACGCGCACCAGCACAACTGACACAAAAAATGAGGCTGCCGGAACGCAATAATCATCCGGCAGCCTCAGTTTTTCGATCAATATTATTTTGTGACAGTCAGCTGGGCCTGCCCAGTTGATGCCGAAGGACTGAAATTTGACGCTGACAATGCGCAAAAAGAGCGTCCAATAATTGATGTATCGATTTAATAAATGAATATAATAGATTGATATTATGGATTTTTATTGGACTGATTGTCCTCGTAGGCCTGCACGGCCTGATCGAGGGTCATCTGGGGTTGGCGCTGCTGGCTGGCGCTTGTCAGGAAGTAGAGCGTCAAGGCCGGCGGTTTGATGGCGGTCAGCAAGCCTCGGAGCCGAAAATCGTCGCCCTGCTCGGCCTTGCGCGCCAATTCGTGAATGGCCTCTTCAACCTCGCTTCTGCGCGGCACACGCTGCGACGGCTTCACGGCCTCGAGCGCATAGGCCGCAGTATTTGCCGAAACGGAAAGAACCTGTGTCATTCAACCTCCGGCCATCTCTCTTTGCCGACCCGTAAAATCGCAGATTAGCAGCTGCATCTTGTCGGAAGGCTAAATCGCGGACTTGCAATTTAATCGATTTTTAATCGACACAAGGTCGGAACGAGGGGCTTTCACCACCCGTGGCTATGGTCTAAAAAATGTCTGTAACAGAACCGTCGGGCATTTCTTCGGAGAGGATCCCCCAATGCTGAATATCGCTCTTGTCGCAGCAGGCGGCGCAATCGGTTCGGTTTTCCGCTATCTGGTCGGTCTGTTGAGCGGGCGGCTGGCGGGCACGGCGTTTCCCTGGGGAACGCTGGCGGTCAATGTGGCCGGATCGTTTCTGATCGGTTTTCTGGTGGAGCTTGTGGCAAGACGGTTGAATGCCTCGGCGGAAGTGCGGCTGTTTCTGGTGACGGGCGTTCTCGGCGGCTTCACCACCTTTTCGTCCTTCACGCTTGACGCCGCAGAGCTTTTCGAGCGCGGTGCGCTCAGCCTTTCGGCGGTGTACATCCTCGCAAGCCTGTTCGTTTCCATCGCGGCGGTTTTTGCCGGGCTGGCCTTGGGCCGCAGTTTGTTCTAAAGGCTTGCTCCAAACGGTGCGCCGGACAACAGGGCGCGCGATCAAGACAGAGAGACTGGAAATTTCATGGCAGGTATCGAGCATATCAAGGTCGAGGCCGACGAGGCCGGTATGCGCCTCGATCGCTGGTTCAAGATTCACTATCCGGGTCTGGGGTTCGGGCAGCTGCAAAAGCTGCTGCGCTCCGGACAGGTGCGTGTGGACGGCGGCCGGGTGAAGACGGATGCGCGGGTGCAGCCGGGACAGATGGTGCGCGTACCGCCTGTTGAGTCCGACCTCAAGGTCAAAACCGGGCCTATCGGCTCGAGAGACCTCAAACATTCGGCGGATGGTGAACTCCTGTCGCGCATGCTGCTGCATGAAGACGACAAGGTTTTGGTGTTCAACAAGCCGGCCGGCATTGCCGTGCAGGGCGGTTCCGGCGTCAACCGTCACATCGATGGCCTTCTGGAAGCATGGACGAGCCCGAAGGGCGAAAAGCCGCGTCTGGTGCACCGTCTGGACCGCGATACATCGGGCGTGCTGGTGGTTGCCCGCACCAGAGGTGCCGCGCAGAAGCTGACGGCCGCTTTCCGCGAGCGCGATACCAAGAAGACCTATTGGGCGCTGGTGCGTGGCGTGCCACGCAAGCATCAGGACAAGCTTTCGACCTGGCTCGTCAAGGAGCAGACGGTGGATGGCGACCGCATGCGCATTGCCAAGCACGGCGAGGAGGGGGCCGATCACGCCATTTCCTATTACCGCGTCATCGATACCGCCGCACAGAACCTCGCCTGGCTGGAGATGGAGCCCTATACCGGCCGCACCCACCAGCTGCGTGTCCACGCGCTGCACATGGGTCACCCGATCATCGGCGATCCGAAATATTACATCGACGATCCGAACTGGGATTTTCCGGGCGGCGTCCAGAAGCGTCTGCACCTGCATGCGCGCCATATCGACATTCCGCACCCGAATGGTGGCCGGCTTCGCGTCAGCGCGCCTTTGCCGCCGCATATGGTCCAGACCTGGAACCTGCTCGGCCTCGACGTCGCCGATGGCGACAGGGAAGGCTGATATCAGATGAAACTCGTTCTTTTCGATTGCGACGGCACGCTGGTGGATAGCGCCGGCCTTATCCATGCCGTCATGGCCGATACCTTCGCCGATTTCGGCAAGCCACGGCCCGATATTGCCCAGACCAAGGCCATCATCGGCCTGACGCTCGATATCGCCATCGCCCGCATGCTCGGCAAGACGCATGTGGATGAAGAGGCGCTGGCGATGACGGAGCGCTACAGGGAAATCTATCATCCCCTGCGCGAGCGTCGCGAGATGACGACACCGCTCTTCGACGGTATCGCGCCGCTGATCGACGCGCTTTCGAAACGGGACGACGTGCTGATTGGCGCGGTAACCGGAAAAGGAAGACGCGGGCTCACCCATATTCTCGAAACGCATGGTTTTGCCCAGCATTTCATCGTCTCGCGCACGGCGGATGATTGCCCCTCCAAACCGCATCCGGCCATGGTGACGGAATGCTGCGATGAAACCGGCATGGTTGCGGCCGACACCGTCGTCATCGGTGATGCTATCTATGACATGCAGATGGCAAAGGCTGCCGGCGCGAAGGCCATCGGTGTTGCCTGGGGTTACGCCTCGGTCGACGATCTCTGGAAGGCGGGGGCAGATGCTGTCGTCAGCCATCCCCGCGAAATCCCGGCCTTTGTTCCCGCCGATAGTGTTGACTAAACCTGTTTTCCCAAGTGATGAGGACGTGCCATGCGTGATCTCCTGAACGACCTTTCGGAAGGCCTCAGCCACCCCGATCCGATCCTTCGCGCCCAGATCCAGATGCAGAAGCCTCTGCCGAAGCGTTTCTACAAGGACGTCACCGTTGCTGACGTCGAAGACGGCGGCTTCACCATCCATCTCGATGGCAAGCCGCTGCGCACGCCGGCCAAGAACCCGCTTGTCCTGCCATCCCGAGCGCTTGCGGACCTGCTTCGCGACGAATGGGATGCGCAGAAAGAGGTGGTGAACCCGGTCGTCATGCCGGTTGCGCGGCATGTGAACACCGCCATTGACGGCATCGCCAGCGACACGCAGGCGGTTTTCGAGGACATCCTGCGTTTTTCTTCTTCCGATCTCCTGTGTTACCGCGCAGACCAACCCGAAGCGCTTGTGGCGCGGCAGACGGAGCATTGGGACCCTATCATCGACTGGGCGGCCAATGTCCTCGGCGCCCGTTTCATCCTGGTGGAAGGTGTCATGCATCGCGATCAGCCTCGGGAGGCCGTTGCGGCCTTTGCCGTGACACTTAGAAAATACGATACGCCGATCGCGCTTGCCGCCCTGCACACCATGACGTCGCTGACCGGCTCCGCCATTATGGCGCTGGCACTGGCGGAAGGGCAATTGACGCTCGAGGAAACCTGGGCGCTGGCGCATCTCGACGAGGACTGGACCGCCGAACATTGGGGCGAGGACGAGGAGGCGCTGGAGCGTCGCGCCACGAGGCTGATCGACATGCGGGCAGCACTCAACGTTCTCGAAGCACTGAAGGTCGCGCCTTAACGCTTTTCTAACCCTGATGGTCGAATATGCGGTTACCTCACGTTAGGGGAGCCGCAGATCATGAACACCTCACTGAAACGCCTTGGCATAGTTGTGCTGGCGTGTTTCACGCTCATGTCTTTCCGGCTCGAACCGGAAGCGACCCATGCCGACCGGCTGCTTTACGACGTGCGCGGCGCCTTTGTCGCAGCCCAGCCGGATGTGGCGCCGGCATTGATGCAATCCATTCACGCGCAGATGCAGAATGCGATCAAAACTACCGCACGCGGCGAAATCAGACCCCGCGTGGTGCTGACCATCCGCCTCGCATCCGTCACACGCGCGCCCTTCCTGTTTGGGGAACGGGCATCGGCCCGTGTCATCGTCCGTGCCGCCGCCGTAGCGACGGGCGAGGTGATCGCGGAAGCCAAATTCACCGCCACCGTCGTCAGCTTCGATGACCAGTCGATAGAGCAGGATCTGGCTTACGGCGTCGCCGAGCGCGTGATCCGCGAGTTCCGGCTCAGCAGACCCGGACCGGGGACGCTGGCGACGGCTCTGTTTCCGTAAACAAGGACGGCATCCCCGAAAAAGTTTAAACCGGTTTCACAAGAAGGCCGGTCGCCATGGATTGGAAGGCCTCGACAGCCTTCGGCAAGACCTTCTCGGGATCGTCACTGGCGGCGATCCAGAGCGCAGCATTCAGGGCGGCGCCGCTGAGAAGTCGGGCAGCAGCTTCAGCGTCGACCGGCTTGAGAACCCTTTGTTCGATCAGCCGCTGAACCGTTCGTTTCGTCGCCTGCAGACAGCTGCTCTGGCTGGGCCATTGCGAGGGATCACCCAGGACAGCAGGCCCGTCGAGCAGAACGATACGCTGAACTTCCGGATCAAGTGCCATCTCGATATAGGCTGCGCCCTCGGCCAACAACCCTCTCCAATCGTCCCCGGCGAGTGCTCCGCTCTCTTGAGCGCGCAACGCCATTTCGGAATCAATCTGATCGACCACGGCTGCCAGCAACCCGCGCTTGTCTCCGAAATTGTGATAGAGCGCCCCACGCGTCAGACCGACGTCAGCGGTCAGCTCGTCCATGGATGCGGCAGAGTAGCCTTTTTCAGCGAAAATCCTACGTGCAGCCGCAATCAGCTTCACGCGATTCTCCTCCATCGTCTCCGCGCGTCGTTTCGCCATCGTCTCCTCAATTTCACATACATCACGTATACGGGTTGACATACGGCGTGTATGCCACCAAATTCAAATACACACCGTATATCAAATAAGGCGCCGCGTGAATCACCGAAGGCACGGCGTGAATCACTCGAAGCATCACCTTCCGCCCACAGGATGCCACGCAATCACAGAGAAGAGAGATTAAAAATGACAAAGCGCGAAGCAATCTTTCCCGCCAACCGACATGCTCTTTACGAGGAGCACGGCTATTCGGCAGCTATTCGATCCGGTGACCTTTTGTTTGTCTCCGGGCAGGTGGGTAGCCGCTCCGATGGCACGCCAGAACCAGACTTTGAACGTCAGGTCCAATTGGCCTTTGAAAATCTTGAAGCCACGCTCGGCGCGGCGGGCTGCACATTTGATGATATCGTCGATGTGACGACTTTCCATACCGACCCCGAGAACCAGTTCGGAACCATCATGGCCGTCAAGCAGCAGATTTTCAGCAAGAAGCCTTACCCGAACTGGACGGCAATCGGTGTGAACTGGCTCGCCGGCTTCGATTTCGAGATCAAGGTCATCGCCCGTATCCCTTCGGTTGCATAAACCTCCGGGAACCCCGGGCAAGACGGGGTAATCAAAACGCCGTCAGCCCGCAGTTCCAAGGTGTCGGGCGAAGCCTTAACCCAGCCGCTCGGCATGCCATTTCAGATGATCATCCATGAAGCTGGAGATGAAATAATAGGAGTGGTCGTAGCGCTCGTGCATGCGCAGCGTCAGGCCGATATCGGTGCCCTTGATCGCTTCTTCGAACAGCCAGGGACGCAGGCCGTTTTCGAGGAAGCTGTCGGCCTTGCCCTGATCGATCAGGAATTCCGGGAAACGGGCGCCGTCTTCGACCAGCGAGCAGGCGTCGTATTGGCGCCATGCGGCGCGGTCGGTTCCGAGATATTTTTCCAGCGCCGGTTCGGACCAGTCGGCAGACGAGGGGGCGACGATCGGGGCGAAGGCGGAGCAGCTCTTGAAGCGGTCAGGGTTCTTCAGAGCAATCGTCATGGCGCCATGGCCACCCATCGAATGGCCGAAAATGCCCTGACGGCTCATATCCGCGCGGAAATGCTGGCCGATGAAGGCGGGCAGCTCTTCCGTCACGTAGCTGTACATGTGGTAGTGCTCCGACCATGGCTCCTGCGTGGCGTCGAGATAAAAGCCGGCGCCCTTGCCCATCTGCCAGTTGGTCACTTCATCAGGCACATCGTTGCCGCGCGGGCTGGTATCCGGGCAGACGACGATCAGCCCGAGTTCGGAGGCCATGCGGCGATATTCGCCTTTTTCCATGACGTTGGCGTGGGTGCAGGTGAGGCCCGAAAGGTACCAGACAACCTGGCAGGGCTCATGGATCGCCTTCGGCGGCACATATACCGCAAAGGTCATCTCGCATTTCAGGGTTTCGGATGGGTGCGAAAATACGCCCTGCATGCCGCCAAAGGCCGTATTTTGCGAGATGATATTCATGAAGTCATTCCTTTATGAAGAGTTTTTCCGGCTCAGCCCGCCAGCGCGACGGCAGCATTGACCGCCGCTGCCACCAGAACCGTGTTGAAGAAGAATGAGACGATGGAGTGCAGCAACGTGACCTTGCGCATCGATGTCGTGGTAACGGCCACATCCGAGGTCTGCGCCGTCATGCCGATGACAACGGCGAAATAGAGGAAGTCGTAACCGCAGGGTTCCTTCGTCGCCGGGAAATCCATGCCGCCGCGATGCTGGCGTTTGCCGCCAACGGTTTCCGGACGCCAGTAAAGATGGGCGTAATGCAAGGCGGTCATGGTGTGGATCGTCAGCCAACCGAAGATCACCGAGCCGAAGGCAAGCGCCAGCGTCCAGACCGTTTCGCCGGAATGGTTGAGCGCCAGGAACAGTGAACCAACGGCGACGGCAACGGCAAGCAACGTAATGGCGATGATGGCCATTGCCGGCAGGTCGTCACTGTCGGCGTGGGCTTTCAGGTGCTGCGCCGTCAGTTTCGGCAGCCGAAAGGCCACCTGCCCGAGATAGGTCAGGAAAAACAGAATGGCGGCAATTTCGATGGCAAGCGGCCGCGCGAATGCCAGCGCCAGGCCAAGGCCGAGGGCACCAACAAGAAAAGCGACGACAAATGGCTTGTGGCGGCGATAGGCGCTGCTTTGCGGATTGGCCGGGGTCATGGGCGACGCCTCTCGGTTTGCGCGGTCATTTTTTGACACGGCGGCAGAAACGGTCAAGCGTCTCCAGAAAAGCAGATCGGTCACGCGGCGAAAAAGCCGCGTTATATCCCTTGCTTTCGCCGGTTTCGCGCAGATGGGCGCCAAGATCGCGCATCGCCGTTGCCATGCCGATATTGGTCTGGTCGAACACCCGGCCTGTCGGCCCCGTCACCAGCGCGCCTTTGGCAACGCAGCGCCCGGCCAGCGGCACATCGGCGGTGATGACGATATCGTTTTCACCGGCACGCTCGGCGATCCAGTCATCCGCCGCGTCGAAACCGGCCGATACGATGACGTTTTTCACCATCGGGTCGCGCGAAGGGCGCAAACCGGAATTGGCAACGAAGGTCACCTCCAGCCCATGCCGTTCCGCCACCTTGAGAATCTCCGGTTTCACGGGGCAGGCGTCGGCATCGACATAGATTTGCGGGTTCTGCGACATGGGCACTCTTCGATGATCATTTATGCCTCGCTTTTAAGGGTAAACGCCGAGATTACCAAGGCCCGCCATCGGTTAAAATCTGGCGTGAGGTCGGGTGAGGAACAGGCTTGCGACCTTCGCACAATTCCAGTATGTTCACTTTATGTTCTTTATGTGGGGTTGTCCCGATGCTGGAAGAATTTATCGTGCAGGCCAAATCCACCACCTATGTCGGCGGCGGCAACAAATCCTCGACGCCAACCCGCCTCGGCTCCCACGACCTCGGTTTTGAGAGCGGCGACTGGGACTATATTGACAGCTATTTCGGCGGAACCGACTTCATCGGTCAGGAGGTCTTCTGGCATAAGGGCATTCCCCTGTGGGCCATGAATTATTACGGCCGCATCATCCGCCCCGCGTTGATCGATGGCACCGTGGCGGGCAGGGTGATCCAGCAATCGCTCTCCACGCTTTACAGGGAAGGGCGCTTTCTCGGCGGCTTCACCCACGTGGTCGAAGACATGATCTATGTCGATGCCAACGAGGGTGAATTCCGGTCTTTCACCGGCGTCGAGCGGATTTATCGCGATAGCGTCGAAGTATACCGTCTCGATTACCACGGTGGACTGATCAAGCCGTAGTTGCGCCGTCGGAAGGATCAAAATGGGACGATGAAGTCTCATCGCCCCCTTTTGTTGGTTTCAAATCAGCCGGGCTGCCTGGTTTTGCGCAGGTAGGGAAGAACCGTATCGTAGGAGCCGAAACGGGCAATCGCATCCTCGTTGGAAACGGCGGCGGTGATGATGACGTCTTCGCCCTGCTTCCAGTTTGCCGGTGTCGCCACCTGATGTCTGGATGTCAGCTGGATGGAATCGATGGCGCGAAGGATTTCATCGAAGTTGCGGCCGGTGGTCATCGGGTAGGTGAGGACCAGCTTGACCTTCTTGTCGGGGCCGATGACGAAGACGGAGCGCACGGTCGCATTGTCAGCCGGCGTGCGGCCTTCGGAACTTTCGCCAGCGCCAGCCGGCAGCATGTCATAGAGCTTGGCGACCTTGAGGTCCTTGTCGCCGATCAGCGGATAATCGACGTCAAAGCCGGTCGCGGTGCGGATGTCGTTTTTCCATTTCTCATGGCTTTCGACCGGATCGACCGAAATGCCGATGATCTTGACGCCGCGTTTTTCGAATTCCGGCTGCAGGCCGCCCATCGCGCCAAGTTCCGTGGTGCAGACAGGCGTGAAGTTCTTCGGATGCGAAAACAGGACCGCCCAGCCGTCGCCGATCCAGTCGTGAAAGCTCACCGGACCATGCGTGGTCTCGGCGGTGAAATCGGGGGCGATGTCGTTTATACGAAGGCTCATCTGATGGTGTCTCCCTAATGATTTAATTTGAAATTCTGAAGGTCCTGGCAATTCGTGTCCGGCGCCGCAGCTTAGAGTTTTTGCGGGAGATGGCCAGCCCTTTCCGTGGCAAACGGCACGTCTGCGACCTCTCACCAAAACCCGCGAGGATTGTCTTGGCTCTGGCAAACGCCTATTCTGACACGCTGCCGTTTCCGGCTGGCGCACAAGCTGATGCCCGACCTCGATGAGCCAATAATCTCCAAACAAACGCGGATGAGGAACAGCAATGACGATCACGATTACCGCTTTTGAACGCTCGCCCGATGGCGGCAAGGGTCTGGCCCGCGACATGCGCGTCCGCTGGGCGCTGGAAGAATTGGGGCTGGCCTATGACGTTCGTCTTCTCTCCTTCAAGGCGATGCGGGAACCCGAGCATCTGGCCCTTCAGCCGTTCGGACAAATCCCGACCTATGAGGAGGGCGACCTCGTGCTGTTCGAATCCGGCGCGATCT
>JAXHOC010000048.1:0-142866 GCA_034519725.1 Agrobacterium sp. | reverse complement strand
GTGGAACCAACGACCGGCGACGACCGCCGGCGTCGCGAAGAGGATCTCCACCGGCTCAAGATCCCTGCCGGCGGGCGGTGATTTACCACGTCGACGCTCGCATCGATTCGTGGGAGGCGTTATTCTTCGTCGTTGACGACGCGGCCAACGGGGCGAACCTAGTCGAAGCGACGATCTCCAGCGACGGAGTCGAATTCCCGCCCCTCGCCGTCGACGCCGCGCTCCTCGACGGCAACGAAGTCGACAAGGATTACGGCTATCTTCCCCGGCTGGCTCTCGCGACGAGCGACATCCCTGGAGAGGCGAGATTCTTGAAGTTCACCCCCGTCGGGGGGTGGGCTTTCGCATGTCGTCATCCGCAGCAGAGGGCTCCGAGAGCCGCGGAACGCCCCCGTCAGACCCCCGTAAAAAAAACGCGGGACGAGGTAAAAAATAGTAGACAGGTGCAGCCAGATTGGCTAATATACCGGAGTTCAACTATTTGAGCGTTGGTGTGGCAACATCTGCTCAAGTATTTGAGCGACCCTGAGCAAACTTTTTCATCAGTCTTATTTCGGCGGCCAATACGGTTTCGCGTTGAATCGCATGCCCTCGGCATGACTGGGCGTTCGACGAGATGTTGACTCCGTCGACGCAGGCGGAGATTTGACTTCTCGACGGTTTGCCCGCCTCATCGCTTTGCAAATTCGTCGGTAATGTTCGCGCTCTGTGGAATGCACCGCGGCAAGTCGAGTCGTTCATCGTGGGCACGCTTCTTGTGACTCTTTTCTAGAGGGTAAAGTCTAATGAAAAGATCTCTTCGTTTCGCAACGGTTGCCGCACTGGCAGCATTGACGAGCGAGCTGACGGCGGGCGATCTGCATGCGGGCTCCCTGCCGCTCTATTCCTGGGAGAGCGGGCTGGAGAAGGCGCTGGACCGCACGGCCAGCGCGACGCTCGCCAACTCAACGACGCTGGGCGTGACCGATGGCTCGCAATCACTGTTGATTGACGATCTCACGAGCAGGTTCAAGAACGACGCAGGCTTCGCGAATGCGAGCGGCGCCACCTATGTGAATTGGGGCAAGGCCGCGGCTCGCATCGCTGCTGGCGACACGGACGTCAAGGCTCGAGTTTGACTTCAACTCTTTACCGCGCGCCCAAACACGCCTTTACCGCCGGATTTTTGGGCCAGACCAACCTTTTGCCGGTTTTGGCTGAGGGTGCGCAGGCGCAATTGCCGTGGGGACAGCCGGTCACGCTGGATGCCGCAGCTTCCGGCTCCGCCCAGATTTCGGTTCGCCCGGAAAACATCCATATCAGCGCCGACGAGGCGGGTGCCGGCACGGTTTCTGCCGTTTCCTTCATGGGTGCCAATGCGCTCTATACCGTCGCAATCGGCGGCCATCAGATCAAGATCAGCCAGTCCGGTGCAGAACAGCTGATCGATGCGGGACGCAGGGTCGCGTTGCAGTTTCCCGGTGCCGTACATCTGCTCGATGACCGGCTGACGGGGGAGGCGGCGTGATGGCCGGGGTCCTTCGCGACAGGCGCGCCCAGCTGCTTGTCCTGCTTGCGCCGGGGGTGGGGTATCTGCTGATCTTCTTCGGAGGCCCGCTGCTTTCGGCACTGATCGGCAGTTTCAGGCAGGACGACGGCAGTTTCACGCTGATGTTCTATGAGCGGATTTTCACCCGTCCGTCGATGATCCGTGGCCTGACGACATCGATCTATTACGGCGTCATGCCGGTGATGGTGTCGCTTGTGGCCTCGGTGCCGCTGGCGCTTTTGATCCGCAAGAGCTTTCTCGGCCGCAAGCTGTTCAGCGGCCTTTACAAGCTGCCGATGGCGGTGCCCGGCATCATCGTCGGCCTGATGGTGATCGTCGTTTTCGAGCGGGGCGGTTTTCTCGACCGGCTGGTCGCGCCGCTCGGGCTGGAATTGCCCAAACTCGTGCGGGACGACTGGGGCATCGGCGTCATTCTGGCCAGCGTCTGGAAGCAGATACCCTTCATGACGCTGATCATCACCAGCGCCTTTGCCGCCATACCCGAGGATATCCGTTATGCGTCGCGCACGCTCGGGGCCTCGCGGCTGAAGACCTTTCTGTTCGTGGAAGTTCCGCTTGCGATGCCCGGCATCACCGCCGCCATCCTTCTCACCTTCATCGGCTCCATGGGGTCCTACGCCATTCCCGATATCGTCGGCCCGCCGACTGCCCGGCCGCTTTCGGTTCTGATGGTCAAGGAGTTCAACCAGGGGCGGTTCAACCAGGTCTATGCCATGGGCATGGTGCTGAGCCTCTTCGCGGTTTCCGTCCTGCTGCTCTATTATTCCCTGACATCCCGCATCGGCCAAGGCCAAACCCGAGGAGACGCATCATGAGCGCCATTGCCCTCGAACCAACAACCATGACCCGCCGCCGCGCCTTCACCCCAGAGGACCGCATATTCGTCTCCGCCGGGCTGTTTACCGCGCTGGCGCTCGCCATCGCCGTGCCGCTGGCGCTGATGTTCCTGTGGAGCATTGCCGATGGCTGGACGCCGCCTCTGGTGGTGCCGAAGGATTACACCACCGCGCGCTGGGCAAGCATTCTTGCCGATGAAGGCCTTATCCGCGCCACCATCAACAGCCTGCTCATCGCGATCTTCGTGACCTTCGCGACAGCCGCGATTGCCCTGCCCACCGCATGGGCCATGGCCCGTTTTCCCTTTCGGCTGAAACGGCTGGTGGAAATCTTCATTCTGGCCCCGATCATCATTCCGGGGCTGGTTGTCGCCGTCGGCATCGGCCAGGTGTTTCTTCTCTTCGGCCTTGCCTATTCGGTAACCGGCGTCATCCTCGTGCAGATCGTCGGCACCCTGCCGCTGATGATACGGCTGATGACGGCGACGCTGGAAACCATTCCCGACGATCTCATCCATGCCGCCCGTTCGCTAGGTGCCGGAACTGTCGGCATCGTTCTCCACATCATCCTGCCGCTTGCGGTGCCCGGCCTTCTGGCCGGAGGCCTGATGTCCTTCATCGGCAGCTTCGAGGAATTCGACAAATCCTTCATCGTCGGCGCGCCTGTGGTGCAGACGCTGCCGATCAAGCTCTACATGTATCTCGACCCCTATTCGATGCAGATCCCGCTCGCCTCCATCGTCTCCTTCATCCTGCTTCTTCCCGCACTCGTCGTCTTCATCATCGCCGGCCGCATTCTGCGCGACGACCTGATGGCGGCCGGCATGGGGAAAATCTGATCCGGGCAATCCAACTCCGGTAAACGCAACATCCGAAAGTGAAACAAATGCCTCAAACCCTTGCAGCATCCCGTAACCTCGCCAATCCCTGCGACGTTCTCGCCCTCTGCTCACGCGACAATCCCGCGATCCTGACCATCGCCCATCGTGGTTTCTGGACCGCGACCGCCGAAAATTCGCTGGCTTCGGTTCGCGCCGCAGTTGCTGCCGGTGTGGAGATGATCGAGATCGACACGCAGGCGACGGCCGATGGCCGGCTGGTCGTCATTCACGACGAAACGCTCGACCGCACGACGACGGGGCAGGGGACGGTGAGCGAGCTGACCTTCGATGTGGTTCGTGCCGCACGGTTGAAGGCGGGCGCCGGTGGTGATGCGGCCGGTGTGACCGAGGAATGCGTGCCGACGCTGGAAGAACTGCTGGAAGAGGCGCGTGGCAAGATCACCGTCAATATCGACACCAAGTTCACCCGTGACCTGCCGCAGGTTATGGAAACCGTGCTGCGCCTCGGCGTTGCCGATCAGGTGCTGGTGAAAACCGATATCGACCCGGAAGCTGCGCATTTCGATGTGCTCGATACCGACTGGTTCGGCAAAATCCCGCATATGCCGATGTTCCCGGTTAGAAAGGGCAAGTTTACCGAGGATTTGCGCCGCATCGAGGCTTTGCGCGCGCCGATGATCGAGGTGAAATTCACCGATATCGCCGATCTGCTGGAAGGCCGCGCCGAGATGGAGCGTCAGAATATCCGCCTGTGGATCAACACGCTCGACGTTTCCCATTGCCTCGATCTCAACGACACACGCGCACTTTCCAATCCGGAAGACGTGTGGGGCGCGCTGGCTGAGGCGGGTGTGGGTGCAATCCAGACGGACGAAGTCGAGGCTTTCACGGGCTGGCTGAAGGCGGATGCAGGCGAGACGGGCAGGCCATGGACACGATGAACCACCGCCTCGAGCGCGCTGCCGGCATCATCGAGGAGGCGATGGGCCTTGCCCTTCACTTTTTCGAAGCGCGCGGCAGCATCGCCACCCGCACCAAGGGTTTTCAGGATTTCGTCTCGGAGGCGGATACCGCCGTCGAAAGGCTGGTGCGCGACCGGCTGGCGGCGGCCTTTCCGGGCGAAACCGTTCTTGGCGAGGAAATGGGCGGGATCGCGGATGACGCCTATTGGATCATCGATCCCATCGACGGCACCGCAAATTTCCTGCGCGGCTCGCCACTCTGGGGCATTTCGCTGGGCTTCGTGCGCAACGGCTGCCCGGAACTCGGGGTCGTCGCCATGCCGGTCTTCAGGGAGATCTATTCGGCCGCCGAAGGAACCGGGCTGCTGTTGAACGGCAAGCCGCTGGCGCGCGATGTTCCATTTGCGGAGGTGCAGGTGATGTCGCTCGGCGACAGCGCGTCTGCCGATGCCGCCGAAGTGGCGGCGCTCAATGTTGGGTTGAGGCATGCCGGCTGGGTGGTTCAATCCATCCGCTCGACCTCGATTGCACTGGTCTTTGCAGCGCGCGGCATCTTCGATGGCCATCTGCAAAAACTGACGACCATGTGGGACATCGCCGGCGGCGTTGTTCTGGCACGGGAGGCGGGGCTTGACGTTCGCATCGGAACGCGCGGCGAAACCGGCATCCCCTGGGTTGCCGCTGCGACACCGGCGTTGATGGCGGTGACGGAGACGCTGTGGCCGGAGATTGCCGACCTGGTGCCAGCCGAACCAGCCTGAAACGCCCATAAAACCGGTGCCGGGTGAGAGACCCGGCGCCTTCCACCGGCGATTGGCCTGAAACGCCTTGACGACTAAGCCCAGCCCTTCAGCGCCCGGCCGGAATAATAGCTCGGCGTTGTGGCGCGGTAGATCGGTATGCTGGCGGCGCCGAGATGGGGCAGGTCGCTCATCATCGATTTGCGGATTTCAGGCGGCTCGACGAAAAAATCCTCGCCGAGCATTTCCAGCGAACCAATGCGCTGGACGATATGTTCAAGCACCCAGTCGGGCAGCGATCCGCCAAAAATGATGGCACCGGGATCCATCGTTCGCGCAACCGTCAGTGCCAGCACGCGGAGCTGGTCCGTTGCCCGTTCAAGCCAGGCAACCACGGCGGGGTGGTCGCTATAGCTTTGATCGATATCCTTCAAACGCCTGATGCCCACTCCGTGGGCGGCGAGCGTATCGCAAAGGTCCTGCCCGGAGGGGCGTGGATGGGACTTGGGAAACAGGCCGCCAAATTCGCCAGCATTGCCGTTCGTGCCGCGATAGAGATGACGCTGCACCACAACGGCACCGCCAATGCCGTATGTCAGCCAGATCATCGCAAAATTGCGGATGCTTCGTCCCGCACCGTAATAGAGTTCCGAGAGAATGACGGTATTGCCGTCATTTTCGTGAAAGACCGGGAAATCGAAATAGGGCTGGAAGTCCTTGTCCACGTCGATGTCGCGCCAGTTTTCGAATTGCTTGATGCGAAAGACATGGCCGCGATCCCGTTTGAAATGGCCGGGAAAGCTGATGCCGCAGCCGAGCACATCCTTCTTTCTGATCCTTGCCTTTTCAAGCACCTGCCGGGCGGCAGCTTCTGCCATCTCCATGATATGCTCGAAACTGTGCCCCTCAAGCTCGGACCTGATTTCCTGCCTGATCGTGCCGTTGAGATCGGCGAGGCAAACTCGCAGATCGTCCGGGTTGAAATAGACCCCGAGCGTGAAAAGTCCGTTCGGATTGATCTCCAGCGCGGTGGACGGCTTTCCCCGTTTGCCGTCACTGCGTGCTTCCTCGGCTTCGAGGATCAGGCCGGATTCCAGAAGATTGGCCGTCAGGCGGGTGAGGGTCGGTGCGGAAACATCCATCTCGCGCGCGAGCTCGATGCGCGACATGCCGCCCTTGCCGCGCAGGATTTCTAGCAGACGCCGTTCATTATAGCCGAGGTCGATCAACCAGGTCTCCCGCGAGAAGTTAAGTCGGATGATTAGCGCAATTTGAGTGGCCGTGCACCTGATTTTCCGGAGCGTCCTGACTTTTCGCCTTCGCAGAGGAGACAAGGTGATCTTCAAATGTTGAGTTTTTTCAGACGGATATTGGATTTTTGTATTCAAGATAAATTGCAGCTTGACTAATTAATTTACGTAAAGAAAATAAATACCAGACAGCAGGTGGCGACACGCAAAATCAATAAGAAATTATGTCGTACTGCCTGGCCAGTCAGGGAACAAAAAAACGGAGCACCCTTTATGCGTCAATCATGCACTATTTTCGCGCGCCTTGTTGCCGGCGCAACCTTCCTTGCCAGCGCGGCTTTCGCCCATGCGCAAGGCACCGTCGTCGTCTATTCGGCAGCGCCGCAGCAGCTCATGGACGAGCTGTTGCCGATGTTTGAAAAGAAGACCGGCACCAAGGTCGAGCTTGTCAAAGCCGGGTCCGGCGAGCTGATGAACCGCATCAAGGCGGAAAGCGGCAAGGCGGCGGGCGACGTGATCTGGAGCGTTGACGGCACCGTCATCGACTTCTCCGCCGATCTCTTCGAACCTTACAAGCCTGCCGAGGCGGCAGCAATCAACCCTGCCTTTTCGCCGAGCACCAACTGGGTTCCTTTCACCGCAGTCGTTACGGCCTTCATCGTCAACAAGGAAGCGCTGAAAGGCGCACCGGTTCCGACATCCTGGGCCGATCTTGCCAAGCCTGAATATAAGGGCCTGATTTCGTCCGCCCGCGCCGATCAGTCCGGCTCCGCCTATATCCAGATGGCGACGGTTTTGCAGGATTTCGACAGCGAGGAGAAGGGCTGGGAGGTCTATACCGGCATTCTCGGCAACTCCGTTCTGTCCACCTCTTCCGGTGCTGTTCCGCGTTTCGTCAATGATGGCGAGCAGGCGGTCGGTATTACGCTCGAAGATGCCGCCCTGCGCTACAAGCTCGGCAGTGCTCCGGTCGAGATCGTTTATCCGAAAGAAGGCACGGCAATCGCGCCTGATGGCATGGCGCTCGTCAAGGGTGCGCCGAACGCCGACAACGGCAAGGCCTTCATCGATTTCATCGTCTCCAAGGAAGCGCAGGAAGTCGTGGTGAAAGCCGGCCGTCGCTCGGTCAGAACCGATGTTCCTGCCAATGCGGCACTTGTTGCGCTGTCCGATGTTCCGGATGCGAAATACGACTTCAAGTGGGCTGCGGACAACCGCTCGCGCCTGATGGAAAAGTGGAACGAGATTCTGCTCGACGTTCAGTAACACCCTTGTCGGGGGCGTTGCTTCAGGCAGCCGTCTCCGCTTGCCTCGTTCACAACAGCATTTTCGTTCCGTCCACCGTGGTCGCGTGCCGCGCAGGATATGTCATGGAGCAGCACATGGCCGCCGTAGAAATTACCAGCATCAAGAAAAGTTACCGGGATGTCGTTGCCCTCTCCGACATCAACATCTCAATCCCTTCCGGATCGTTTTTTACGCTTCTCGGACCGAGCGGATGTGGCAAGACCACCCTTTTGCGCACGATTGCCGGTTTTCACCAGCAGGATAGCGGCAGCATCAGCATCGAAAGACAGGCGATCGAACATGTGCCCGCCCATAAGCGCGATGTCGGCATGGTCTTTCAGGATTATGCGGTGTTTCCGCATATTTCGGTGTTTGACAACATTGCCTTCGGTCTGAAGCAGCGCAAGGCGTCGTCGGCTGAAATCCGCGAACGGGTCGGCAATATCCTCGATGTCGTGCAGCTCGCTCCCTATGCCAAGCGCATGCCTCACGAGCTTTCCGGCGGCCAGCAGCAGCGTGTGGGTCTGGCGCGCGCCCTCGTCATCAACCCGAAAGTGCTGTTGATGGACGAACCGTTGTCCAACCTCGATGCCAAACTTCGCGTGGACCTGCGGCGGGAACTGCGTGAAATCCAGCAGGCCATGAACATCACCACCGTCTATGTCACGCATGATCAGGAAGAGGCGCTTGCCATGTCCGATCTGGTCTGCGTCATGTATGGCGGCGTCATTCAGCAGGCCGCACCACCCTGGGAAGTCTATAACAATCCCGCCAACCGCTTCGTCGCGTCCTTCGTCGGCGCAAACAACTTCCTGACGCTTGACCGTTCGGGCGGGCAGACATCCATTTCCGGAAACAAGATCGCACTGCCGCAGGCGGATACCATTTCCCCGGAGCGGAAGATCGTCGCCGCCATCCGCCCGGAGGCGATTTCTGTCGGTCCTGCCGCCAACAGTGGTGACGAGCGCATCGAACTGCCCGTGACCATAAGGCTGGTCAGCTTCACGGGGCGGGAGATGAACGTCGCTGCCGTGCTCTCCTCGGGCGAGGAAATCGAGGCGATCACCAAGCCATCGCCTGAGATCATCGCTCTCCAGCCGAACCAGAAAACCACATTCTCCTGGCGTGCAGCCGATGCACAGCTATTCGGCGACGGCGTAACCGGGGAGCGTCTGTCATGACGGATATGACTGCGACTGCAACTGCGGGCGGTTTGCGCCTGCGACTGCCGGGTTTCTGGACAAGCGTGACGGTATTTGCCGTTGTCCTTTTGGCGATCTTCCTGATCCTGCCGATTTTCAGCGTGTTCTTCATCAGTTTCTTCGATGCCAAAACCGGGGCCTTCGGTCTCAGCAACTACGCGGAAGTGTTCACACGGCGTTTTTATACCGTCGCACTCTGGAATACGCTTCTGATCGGCGTGCTGGGCATGCTCGGCGCCTGCCTTCTCGGTATTCCGCTTGCCTTTTGCACCTCCCGGTATCGCATCAAGGGGCGCACTTTCATTGCCACCTTCGCGGTGCTTGTGCTCTGCGCCCCGCCGTTCATCGGTGCTTATGCCTGGATCATGCTGTTCGGTGCCAATGGCGCCGTCACCAATCTCCTGTCTTTCGCTGGCATTTCATTGCCGACGATTTACGGAATACCCGGCATCGTCATGGTCTTTAGCCTCAAGTTCTTTCCCTACATCTTCCTGATGACGGAGAACGCGCTGAACACCATCAACAAATCCTATGAGGATGCGGCGGAAAACCTCGGCTGCACGGCGTTCCAACGTTTCCGCAAGATAACCTTGCCGCTGGTCTTTCCGGCAGTCAGCACCGGCGCGATCATCTGCTTCGTGCTATCAATCGCCGATTTCGGAACACCGGCAATCCTCGGCAAGGGTATCAGAACGCTTTCGACCATCGCCTATGCGCAATATACCTCTGAGATGGCGGGAACGCCGACCATGGCGGTGACGATTTCCATGGTGATGATCGCGATTTCCATGGCGGCACTGCTGTTGCAGCGGCACATTCTCGCCAAGCGCCGTTACGCCAGCTCACTGACCAACCGTCCGGTAAAGCAGTCCATGCGCCCGCTGAAGTCGTTCATCGTGCACGGTTTTTGCTATCTGGTGGTCTTCATCGCCATGCTGCCGTCGCTCACGGTCATCTACACCTCGTTCCTTGCAACCAGCGGTCCCGTTTTCACCGGTGGCTTCGGGTTGGACAGTTACGCCCGTATCCTTCGCGATTCACCGCAGGCGATTGCCAACAGTTTCACGTTTGCGCTGGCTGCCGTGGTGCTGATCGCCATTGTTTCCGGCCTGCTGTCCTTCATCGTCGTGCGACGCGACAATGCGGTCTCCGGCTCGCTCGATCTGCTTTTGATGGTGCCGTACCTCATTCCCGGCGTCGTTATGGCAATCGGCTACGTCACGACGTTCCGCTATCCGCCCTTCGATATTACGGGCACGGCGCTCATCATCATCATTCTGGTGTTTATCCGCCGGCTGCCCTATGGCGTTCGCTCCACGACATCGATCCTCAGGCAGATCAAGCCGTCCATCGAGGAGGCTGCGGTCAATCTCGGGGCTTCGCCGGCAAAGACCTTCGTGTCGGTGACGGTGCCGCTGATGCTGCCCGGTCTCATCATCGGTTCGCTGATGAGCTTCATCACCGCCATCAACGAACTGTCCTCGACGTTGATCCTCTACACGGCACGAACGATCACCATGCCTGTTCTCATCTATGTTCAGGTGATTGACGGCGAGTTTGGCACGGCGGCGGCACTGTCTACCGTGCTCCTGGTCAGCACCGGGCTCTGCGTCTTCGTAGTGTTCCGGCTCTCGGAAGACAAAGAAGCCTCTTTCGTCTGAAACCATCCCAGCCTTCACCAAAACACTGCAGCAGCGGCGACATAAGTGTCGCCGCCAGCCTCCCTTTGCCCAGCTCCCTCTGCCCAGCTCCCTCTGCAAGGAATACAAAACGATGAATATCGCGAGCTTTTCGCAATCGAAATACAAGAACGCCGCAACGCTCGGGGACGATGTGGCTCTGCTCATACCCGGCCGGGTTCTGGCCGTTTTTGACGGTGCGACCGACCCGACCGGTGCAAGTTACGGCGGGTTGAGTTCGGGCCGTATTGCCGCACTTGCAGCGGCAAATGCCGTGGCAAAGATGGGCCTTGATGGCACGCTGGAAACAATTACCGCACCTCAGCTTTTTCAAGAGATCAGCGATATCCTGAAAAGCGAGGCGGAGCGCATCAATGCCAGCCATCCACCCTCGACAACCCTCGCCATCGTTGCCGACCTCGGCGACAGTTTCCGCCTGCTTTTGGCCGGTGATTCCGGCGTGCGTATCAACGGCTCGCGATTGCTGCAGCATGCGAAGCTCATCGACAAGGTGAGTACATCGGCGCGCATCCTTGTCTTCAAACAGCTTTTCGCCGCTTTGAGGGATGGTGATGCAGCCGAGGCACGCACCCGCGCGACCATCTTTTCCGGCCTGCGCTCCGCTGTCGAAAACGGCCTCATGACTGCGCAGGAGGCCGAAAACACCGTCATTGCCGCCGCCGGCATGAGCGGCCTCGAGAACGACATCGAGGCGGTCGAGGAATTTCTGATGGGCGGAATTCGCGTCCAGCCGCAATTTGCAAACAGGCAGGGACACGTATTGGGTTACGCCTCCGTCAATGGCGGAACGGTCATCAAGGACGGAACGGTCGATCTGCGCATCGCCAAGGACACGCTTGTCAGCCTCGAAATCTTTTCCGACGGTTATCTGTCGCTGCCTGTCGGAACCGGTATCGCTGACTGGGAAGCCGAATTTGCCCGCGTCGAGGCGGCGGATTTTCACAAGCTCGGCGAATACCCATCGGTCAAAGGCTCGACATCAACCGAATTCAGCGATGACAGGACGGTTGTCTGCCTGAATATCGCGTAAAGACGGCCAGTCGATTTCACACAGGTCTTCAACGGCCGGACAGGGCCTTGACACATGAGATCCGTCTACTAGAGATCGCGACGGATTTTAACTTTTGGAGTGAGGACATGAAATTTCTGGCAACCATCTCGACTTTCGTCGGCAAGACCTTTGCCGGCTGGGTTATCCTGTTTGCGGTCCTCGGCTTCTTTTTCCCAGATACGTTCAAGCAGATCGCGCCGTGGATCGTCACGCTGTTGTCGATCATCATGTTCGGCATGGGACTGACCCTGTCGGTGGATGATTTTCGCGAAGTCGTCAGGCGCCCGGTCGATGTCTCCATCGGTGTGCTCGGGCAGTTCCTCATCATGCCGCTGCTTGCGGTGCTGCTCACCCGGCTTATCCCGATGCCGCCCGAAGTGGCGGCAGGCGTTATTCTGGTTGGCTGCTGCCCGGGCGGTACGTCGTCCAACGTCATGACATATTTGTCGAAGGGCGATGTCGCCCTATCCGTCGCCTGCACGTCAGTGACGACGCTTGCGGCGCCGCTGGTGACGCCGTTCCTCGTCTGGTTGTTCGCCAGCCAGTTCCTGCCGGTCGATGGCTGGGCGATGTTCCTGAGCATCGTCAAGGTCGTGCTGGTGCCCCTGGCGCTTGGTGCAGCCTTGCAGAAGCTCCTGCCCGGTGTCGTCAAGGCGGCCGTGCCGGCACTCCCGCTGGTCAGCGTCATCGGCATCGTCTTGATCGTTTCGGCCGTTGTCGGCGCATCGAAGGGCGCGATCGTGCAATCCGGACTGATGATCTTCGCGGTCGTGGTTCTCCATAACGGTCTCGGTTATCTGCTTGGCTATTTCGCGGCAAAGGCGACCGGCCTCTCGCTCGCCAAACGCAAGGCAATCGCCATCGAAGTGGGAATGCAGAATTCCGGTCTCGGTGCAGCGCTTGCAACGGCCTATTTCTCGCCTCTCGCAGCCGTGCCCAGCGCCATCTTCAGCGTCTGGCACAATATTTCCGGCGCGCTCCTCGCTAACTGGTTTTCAGGGCGCGTGGACACGAAGGCGACGACGAAAGCTGGATAAGATCGCCGGCCGAAAATTGGCCGACGCGATATGAAGCGGCCCTGAAAGGCGTCATGACAGACATGACGCCTTTATTTTTTGTAACGCCTCAACCAAATCGCCATCGCTGCGGCTATTATCCGCGTCGAGGGTGGCAGACGACGATTACGCGCATGAAAGTGTGAAAGCGCCGACCGGTTTCATCTCGATATGGGTCTCGGCGGCAAGGCTGCTTGGTATTGCACCACAAAGGCTGCCGGTGGTGACGATCTGCCCGCTTTTCAGCATTCCACCCCTGTTGAGGGGGGAATTGGCGAAGGCGACGAGCGGGGCGAGTGGATCGACATTAGGGTGCTTCACAACAGCATCGAAAAGGATATCGGTACCTTCGGTCACCGTCAGATGCGGCAGGTCGCCGGTATTGCCGGCGAAGGTATCAACGATTGCCGCGTCGATTTGCGGCCCGAGAACAAAGCCGCGATTGGCAAGGCGATCCGCCAGAAAGAGCGGGAAGGGGACCTGGTTCTTCTCCACCAGCCGGTAGCCGAGAAGCTCGACGCCAAGGTAAACGGCGTCGATATGCGTCAATATATCGGCCCTGCTGAGCGGGGCGGCGCTTGCGGCGGGAATATCGGCGGCGAGGGTGAAGCAGATTTCCACCTCGATGCCTTCGATATCAGCTCCCGAAAAAGACGCGATATTGTCGTCACCGACGCGGTAACAATCAACCATCGGCGCAGCGACCGCCGTACCGTCGGGCCGGATCGCCAGCTTCCAGCCCCCCACGGTTTTGCCCGACGCTTCAACAAAAGCGCCCTGAACGGCCATGGCTTGTTCAAGGCCGTCTGGAACGAGACCATCAGCCTCAATCGTCGCCAGCGGAATTTTAGTGCTGTCCAGACCTGCTTTCACAAAGTCCTCGGCCAGTTTTTCAATTGCCGTCATTCCCTTGATGATCCTTGCTGCTGTCTATTTGCCGAATGCTGTCACGATTTGGCGCTGTTTGCCAAGGCAGCGCCAATCTTTAAAATAAAAAACCTGCCACTCCCGAAAGGAGCGGCAGGTGATGCGATATCTCGGATGTTTTTTATGTGACGTACAATGTCGGAGGTGAGGCGACGATAATATCACCTCTCCAAACATTTAAGCGACGTCCGCATCGAACTGGATGCTGTGCAGGCGCTTGTAGAGACCATCCGTTGCGAGCAACTCGCGACGGCTTCCCTGCTCGACGACCTGGCCATTGTCCATCACGACAATCTTGTCGGCGCGGTTGATCGTGGAGAGCCGGTGGGCAATGACAATCGACGTCTTGTTGAACGTCAACCGCTCGAGTGCATCCCGAACAAGCGCTTCGGATTCCGAATCGAGCGCGCTCGTTGCTTCATCGAGGATCAATATGTCCGCATCTCTCAGCATGGCGCGAGCGATGGCAACACGCTGACGCTGGCCACCGGACAGACCGGAACCGTTTTCGCCAAGCTTGCTGTCATAACCATTAGGCATGTTCATGATGAAATCATGCGCATTGGCGGCTTTTGCCGCAGCGATGATTTCCTCATCGGTGGCGTTGTCGCGACCGACGGAAATGTTGTGCTTCACCGTTCCCGAGAAAAGGAAGGTTTCCTGGCCGACGTAAGAAACATGCTCGCGCAGGCTGGCGAAAGACACATCGCGCAAATCCATTCCATTGATCTCGACGGAACCGCTTTGTGGATCATAAAGACGCATCATGAGGTTGATGATCGTCGACTTGCCACTGCCGGAAGGCCCGACGAGCGCAGTCATCTTCCCGCCCTCAAACAGGACGCTGACATCCTTCAGAACCGGCTGGTTAGGAACATATTCGAAGCTAACGTTCTTGAGCTCCACATTGCCGCTTGCCTTGGGGAGCGGCAAAGCGTCGTTCTTTTCCGTGAGCGTGAGAGGTGCATCGAGCACTTCAAACATCATGCGTACACCGATCATGCCGCCTTCGATCTGGACACGCATACGGGCAAGACGCTTGGCTGGCTCATAGGCGAGAAGCAGGGCAGTAATGAAGGCCATCAGGTCGCCCGGTGATCCGCCTTTTTCGAGGACGGTATAACCGGACACGGCGATGACGGCGGCAATGGCGAGACCAGACAGCGTCTCCATGATCGGGCTTGTTGCCGCTTCAAGCTTCGCAATACCATTGGCGCGATGCTCGACGTCGGACACAGCCTTGTTCATGCGCTGGCGCATCAGATTTTCGAGAGAGAACGCCTTGATAACGCGAACGCCGATGCTGGTTTCCTGCACGACGTTGACGATTTCTCCGAGTGAAGCAAGTTCCGCTTCCATGATCTTGCGAACACGACGCAGAACGAGACGAACGCTGAAGATCGCCAAAGGACCGATAATCATGGAAATCGCACTCAGAAGGAAATTCTGGGCGAACATCACAATAATCAAGCCAAGGAGCGAAAAGAGGTCACGGACGAAAGACGTTACGATCGTGTCTATGACGCTTCGGGCTGCTTGCGCATTGTAGGTGACGCGCACGAGCAACTCGGAGGACGGCAGGTTCTGAAAAAAGGAAACTCCCTGTTTCAACAGCCGATCATAGATTTTTCGCTGCTGCTCGGCAACGATACTGTTACCTGCCTTGCTCAGATAGTAGCTCTGCACGAAGGTGGCGATGCCCTTCGCGATGAAAATGACCGCAACCGCAAACGCAATCTCCAAGACAACGTCAAAACCCTGCTTCAGATAAACACTGTTGACGATATCACGCATTATCCACGCGCTGAGAGATGTTGTGCCTGCGACGACAAGCATTGCCGCAATCGCCGCAGAATACCAGCCAACGTGTTTTTTGAAGTTTTCTTTAAAAAGTCGCGCCAGCAACTTCTTGTCGTTTGGCGACAAAAACGATCCGATCAAGGAAACATCCTATTCAGTTTTGGGTACACGCGCCGTTCGCTGAGTGCAAATTTACCAGAACGATTTAGCTCAATCGAGTATGTCTTGAAGTCTCAGTGCGGTCGCCGTTTCGCCGGCCACTCCTTGTCACCCAAGAATTATCGCTTTGCTCCACAATGGTTGCATCGTTAGAGGTGCAAATACGTTGAAGACTTACCACTGTCAACATTTTGGGCTAGGTTGGCCGCTAGATTTGAGATCAAGTGGGCAAAGAGCGTGTCTCTGACTTGAGTGTGTCAAATGCATGTCGGGATGGCGACTGACACAAAAATACATCGTAATGGAAAACGGATGACGACTCGGCAACCCAGTGCAATCGATTCACCTTCCCCACCTGCAGTCCCTCAAGACCACGCAGATGAGCTTCTTCAAGATAATATGAGACTTGGGAACATTCGCGACCGCTTTGGCGGAAGCAATTCGCACGGTCTGCCCGAATGGGGTTGGCTTATGCTGCTGGTCTCGCTGCCTCTTTTTGCGCAATTTAGTGGCGTATATGAGCTTTTTCCCCGGCCGGGCTGGGTAGATCCTATGATCTACGTTGGATATTTCCTCGATCCGGCGGGCCAGATTCAAACTCTGGGTGCATATTATTTTTCTCAACGTATCCCATATGTGTTTCTGGGATCTTTATTCTACGAGATATTTACCCCAGCTTACGCTCATATTGGCCTCAGCTTGCTGTTTCAATTAATCGCACTCATATCGGTCTATTCGATAGCAAGAAAAACCTTCGGGCCTCTTGTTGCTGTTCTTTCCGGATGGTGGCTGGGCGCCAACCCTCTTTGGATTGCATCAATCAGCAGTGGATATGTCGATGGTCCAGCAATTGCGTTATCAATCGCGGCAATCGCTATTTTATTGTTGGGCAACGATGGACATTGGCGCTTTCGTGAAGCGTTTTTAAATCTCACCGCAGGATTTCTATGCGCCTGTGTATTGGCTCTGCATCCGATACCGGCACTCCTGACAGGTGTAGCCTTGCTGCTTGCAGCTGTAACGACACGGCCAGTCGACTTGTTCTTATTTTATAGAATTTTCGTAATTTCCATTGGCGGGCTACTCGGTCTATTGTTGATGGCGATCTATAGCCAAACAATCGGCGGCCCCTTTCTTTTTCTTTTTCACGATGCGCATCCAATCAGAAATGCCTTTGCGGGAAATGCGATTCCTTTTTCTCGGCCCCTGGAAGAATGGCTGCCCAAAGCATTTCGTATCACGTCGCTATTTATTACCTTCGTTTTTTTTACACTGACAATTTTCACGAATAGTTGGGAAAAAGGTAAGTCAAAGCAAATAGCCTTAGTTGCGGCCGTAACTTCTATATTATTTTTTACGGTAGCTGCGATATGGGATGTCGTCGTGGGCGGCATGGTTACCCAAACATGGTTTTATTCCAGCTATGCCCTTATACGCGTCCTCACTGAGTTCGACTCTTTTGCTTCCCAAAATGCGATGAATCAGAATCTCTGTTGCAAAGCGGAGGTTTTCCATGAGGACAGCAATTTCATTGCGGGTAGATTTTGACGGGGAAGGCCTTCGGCGTCTGGCCCGTCAGAGCAAACATGCGGCTCAGACGCGTCGATTGTTGGCGCTTGCCTTGATCTATGACGGAGGCTCGCGGACGGATGCGGCGCGGCTGGGCAATGTCACCCTTCAGATCGTGCGGGACTGGGTCATGCGGTTCAATGCGAATGGCCCAGAGGGGCTGGTCGATGGCAAGGCTCCAGGACCCCGGTCACGGTTGAACGATGTTCAGCGGGCCGCACTGGCAAAGGCCATTGAACGGGGTCCGACGCCCTATCTCGACGGGGTCGTGCGGTGGCGTTTATGTGATTTGGCCCAATGGCTCTGGGAAGAGTTTCGTGTCTCGGTGAGTGAACAGACGCTGAGCCGGGAGGTGCGTGCCCTGGGTTATCGCAAGCTGGCTGCGCGACCGAAACATCATGAGCAGGACCCTCAAGCCATTGAGGAGTTTAAAAAAATTTCCCCGCCGCAGTGGCGGAGATCGCAAGCGGAGTCGCTGAAGGGAAGCGAATAGAAATCTGGTTTCAGGACGAGGCCCGGATCGGTCAGAAGAACAAGATCACCCGTCGCTGGGCAAAGCGGGGTTCAAGGCCGTCCGCGCCGCACGACCAGCGAACTCGATCAGCTTACATCTTCGGCGCGATCTGCCCCAAGTTTGGCAAGGCGGCGGCACTCGTAATGCCATGGTGTGACACCCACGCCATGACCCAGCATCTCGCCGAGATATCCCGTCATGTGGCCCATGACGCGCATGCTATCCTTATCATGGATCAAGCAGGGTGGCACATGTCCAACAATCTCGTAGTGCCCGCCAACATCACGATCCTGCCGCTGCCGCCGAAATCACCGGAGCTTAACCCGGTCGAGAACCTCTGGCTCTTCATGCGCGAAAACTGGCTGTCGAACCGTATCTTCAAATCCTACGACGACATCGTCGCCCATTGTTGCGATGCCTGGCGCAAACTCGAAAACCAACCATGGCGCATCATGTCCATCGGACGAAGAGAATGGGCCAATGGGTTCTGATCAATGAGCACGCGTATTATTGGTCAAAGCACTCTTATGATATCCATCATCGGGAATTTGCTTTCGAAAAGGGACTATAATTCTCGTTTTTATGTATACTTATTTATATTGATTTCTCTCTCGGTCATCGTTGTTGTTTATTTCAATGGCGCCATCGTAAGAACGGCAAATATTTTTAGTCCAATATTCATCTGGATTGCTATATTTTCCGCGAGCGCCGCGATTATAGTTTTGGTATTGAGTAAAAATCGCGGAGCAGCCATCATCGCTATAGTTCTGCTAACGTCCAGCATCGGCGTTGTTAATTCCGATACGCGTTTTATGTTTGTACAGCGCCAGACTGTTCCATTTCGGACATTTTTCGAGCTTGCGATTGATATCCGAAATGCGGTGGACAAGGCTGGCCTGTATGGACGGCGTGTTGCGTTGTGGGTTGATCGAAGAGACCTTGTATCGAGTGATGTGCCAAGCAACGAGCACGCGACCTACCATTTCTTCGTTGGTGGCGTCACGATACCCCTGAACACCCTCGACAGCCTTGCCGGCCTTTGGTTGTGGGATAAGGGAACGTTGGGCTTCGATATGCCAAATGTTACGGCGGCGAATGAGCAGTGGTTGAAACAACCAAAAATGCCTACCTCATTGATTATGGTATGCACGGTTTCCGCGATTTGCGAGCAGGCCCAAGCGAAGCTGGACACTCTGAATATTCCATCGTCAGTTCGATCGCGGCTATCCATATGGAAACCTGGCCTAAACCCCGTAACCGTGCTCATAGTCGACTACACGCTGCCATAGCGCTCTTATCAGTTGCATTGCACCTGTCCGATGTGCGCGGAAATCGCGCCACAACGTCTAGCGGAGCGTCTGCTTGCTTGAGAAAAAGTGCTTCGATAGAAGTATCAACTGCCATAAATGAAAAAAAACGTGGGGCGGTTGAATGCTGTCTGCCGTGCCTCGGAGTTTTGAGATGAAAATTTCTTTTATTACAACAATTTACTGGACAGAAAATGAGGTTGAGCCCTTTGCTCATGCATGCTTTGGAGCAGCCGAAGAGCTTGGTCTGGCGTGTGAGGTCCTGTTCGTGAACGACGGCTCGCCGGATAATGGCTTGGAGGTGGCGAAGTCTCTTGCTGAGAGGGATGCGCGGGTTATTGTTGTTGATCTTTCCCGGAATTTTGGCCAGCACAAAGCCCTGTGGACCGGAATGACAATGGCCTCTGGAGATTTCCTCATGATCCTGGATGGGGATCTCGAAGAAGATCCTCGTTGGGTAAAACAATTTTTCTCCGCTATGAAAACGAACGCGGTCGATGTTGTGTACGGTGTCCAGCAGCGCCCAAAGGGCAACCCACTTTATCGGTTTTGCCGGAATGGCTTTTATCGCGCACTTGATATCGTAAGTGATTTCCAGTTCCCGCAGGATGTGTGCACCGCAAGGTTGATGACCAGGCGTTATGTCGACGCCCTTCTCTTGCACGATGAGCGAGAAGGCTTTTTAGTCGGATTAATGCATGTAACCGGGTTTAAGCAACTACCCGTGACAGTGGACAAACCGACTTTATCACCGACGACATATACCTTCAAAAAGCTGATCCGCCTGTTCCTCATGGCGATCACGGCTTTTTCAATCACGCCGTTGATCTGGGTTTTTCTGAGCGGCGTCACCATCAGCATGGCAGCGTTCGTTTTTATTCTGTATCTTGTGGGCAGGTATTTTATCACCGGTGTAGGCGTGCCGGGTTGGACCTCTGTCATGGCTGCGGTCATGCTTTTCAGCGGTATTCTTACGCTTTTCAATGGCCTTATCGCCATTTATATCGGCAGCATTTTTCTCGAGGTAAAGCGGCGGCCGAGGGTTATCGTCACGGGTGTTCACAGAAAACAAGTCGACGAAACCCAGTAAATGAATTCCAGTATCAGTGATGCTTGGCGATGAGCGCTTGCGCTGATGCGCTTGGCTCGCTAGTGAACCCCTCTGACGCCAAAATAAGAAACGCTGTGAGATGTGTTACGATCTGCTGTCGTGTGAACGAAAAATGATGGCGAGCGGTTCGTCAATAGGGATTTTGGAATGATCACCGTGGTTCGCCGTCTCTGGCCGGTTCTCGTCGCATTGATCGCGTGTTCAGTCGTCTTATATCAGTTCGACTGGCGAAATATGCTGATCCTCTTGCCAACGCTTCCAGTGGGCTGGCTGCTTTTGGTCATGGCAAGTGGCACGATTCTGGTGTTTGCGACCTCCGCAGCAAGATGGATTGCTATCAATCAACTTCCGTGGGAAGCACGAACCATGAAGCGCGTCTATTGTTACGTCGCTCTGGCCATGGCGGCTTCATTGATTACACCGTTTCAGCTTGGGGAGCTGTTGAAAATCAGGTTTGCACAGGAGTCCGGGCTTAAGCTTGGCAACTCAGCAGTAAATTTGGCTTTGGAGCGCATCGCGGATCTTTTTACTATTGCTGCTTTGGGTGTGGCGGGTCTGATCTACATTCAGACTGGGCTTTTTTTCCTCGCGATCTTTACGCTGTTTTCGATAACATTATTTGGCATTTTCACACCCCGGATGCTCCATGTATTTATCGGGTGGCTAGGTAATACCTCCTTTGGTGATCGGCTTAAATCTTTAGCTGGTCCTCCCCTTCCGCTACTCAACCTTGGAATCGTGGGAGTGATGACATTTTTGAAATGGGGAGTGACATTGGCCTTGTGGATGCTGATCATCAAGCTCGCGAATGTCGATATCAGCTTCTGGCAAGGCTCCTTTCTTCTCGGAGCGGTAGCGGCGATCTCTGTTCTCTCAATGATACCGGGCGGCATTGGTGTGCAGGAGTTTTCAGTTCGTGCGATGCTCGTTGGTATGGGTATAGAGCCGCTCCATGCGGAGACCGCTGCCATCGTCTTAAGACTTCTGACACCTGTGATGGTGGTGATCGCGGCCGCGCATTTGCCTCTTTATTATAAAAAAGCGCAATCGACGACGGCCTGACATGAAGTGAATGTGACTGCATTACCTAGAGCCGCGAAGGGGATGTTCACACTACTGCAAGCCGTTCAAAATATGTCGATTTTGTATTATTGGCGGTGTTCAGGCTAAACAAATCGAGCGGCGCTTGCCACTAGTCTCATCTTGGCTTATTGCGCCTAATCAATGCACTTAGAGGGGGTTTCATCGTGTTGGACACCATATTAGAAGAAGGAACACCCCATCGTATCTGCCCTAGTTGCAGAAACGGCAGCCCCATTCTGGAGGGGGAGGCCATATGGCCGACCGGTTGTGTCTGCTCCCACTGCGGCGATATGACACCTGTGGAAATGGGCATACCACTCTTTGCACCAAAGCTGGCTGACACGATCTCCGGCTTCGACCCCAAATCTTTTGAGATGCTGGCGGAAATTGAAGGCAATCACTTCTGGTTTGTTCCGCGTAATCGAATGCTGACGGGTCTCATTCAGAAATATTTCCCGAGTGCTCAAGATATTCTGGAGGTCGGATGCGGCAATGGCACCGTACTCTCCGCTCTTTCAAAAGGCGGGAAGCGGAGACATCTTGTTGGATCGGAATTGCATCCGTCTGGGCTTGCCGTTGCTGCCCAGCGTCTCGGGAAAAATGCTGAGCTCGTGCAAATGGATGCTCGCGAAATAATGGCCGAGAATGCATTTGATGTCATCGGCGCTTACGACGTCATCGAACACATCGCTGAAGACGAAATGGTTTTGCATTCGATGCATAAGGCTTTGCGACCGGGCGGCGGGGTAGTTATCGCCGTTCCGCAGCATCCCTGGTTATGGAGCACAGCAGACGAAGTGGCTTATCATGAGCGTAGGTATAAGCTTGGGGAGCTGGAAGAAAAGCTGAACAGAAATGGTTTTCGCCCAATATTCTCAACCTCCTATTGTTCGTTTTTGCTGCCTATCATGATTACCAGCCGACTAATGGAGCGCTGGCGCAAGAAAAATACACAACAAAGCGAAATGTCCGATATGGAGGCAAAGCCTCCGGGCGCAGCAAATACGGTTTTGAAAAGTGTCCTGCAGGCGGAAGTCTCTGCAATTCTGGCCGGGGTGCGCTTTCCGGTTGGGGGCTCACGTGTTGTCGTGGCCACGCGGGTATAGTTTCCTCGGAGTAAACGCTTTAATTAGGTTCGTTGTTGGACTTATCCGTTCGGCCAGAGATTGGGGCCGTGAAGACTCGGCCATTAAACAAGATCGTCCCATCGGATAACCGTATGGCCGTCAGCCGATAGCCTATCGTCAACGACCCCTTGGATGCCGGGGCGGACTGCGAGAAGTATGGTGCGCTTTCCACCTGTTCGAGCCGTCTGGTAGGGTGCAATAGGCTTTCCATCGAAGACGCCCGCACTGTCGGCGACAATGCCTTGTACTTTGCTCCAAACTTTTGGCGCATAGGCACGGAGAAGTTGGGCATTCTCTCCACTTCCGAATGCCCACAAGCTGGAACAGTCGCCAACTCTTTCCGATAGGACTTGATCGAGCTGCTGCCAGCGACGCAAAAAACTGGAACGTCGTTCATAAAGATCGTCGATCATCGGGCTCGCCGCAGAATCATTAGACCCAGGGCTGAGAACGACAGCCTGAAAGGCGCCCAGCGCCGCCGGTGCCAGTTGCCTATCCGTTATCGTCAAGCCGGCGCGCTGTACGATTTTTTCAAAAGAGCGTAGCGTAAACGAATGAATGTGATCGTAGATGAGCATTTCCGTCGAGGGATGATCGCCATCGGGGCAGATCACGACAATGCGGCCTCCTTCCGAGAGAGCTGCCCGTGATTGCATGAGAAACTCGACGGGGTCATGGACGTGCTCGATGACGTTGACGGAAAGCACGACATCAACCTTCAGCAATGCAGTGTTGATATCCCTAAGCAGTCCGACTTCGATATCGATATCTGCGGCGGCTTCCGATACTGCTGATACGACAGGTTCCACGCCCCTGAGTCGTAGCTGCGGCGCGCGGCGCCGCAGCTCAGCCATCAGTAGTCCTGTGCCGGCCCCAATCTCGAAGATTGAGGCGATAGTCGATGTGTCTAATAAGTTCAAAATCCAATCGGCATAAAGAGTTTGCCGTTGTTTCTCGAAGGCATTATCGACAAGGCGAGTATGCAGAGCATAGTCGCTGCTAAAGATGGCCTCGATTGTAGCCTGTGACGGCGGAGAGGAGTGCTGTACTAAGCCACAAACCCCGCAATGCTTCTTTTCTAATGGCGCGGGAACACTTCGTCCGTCAGAAAGCATCGACTGGTGCGGCCAACCCGGTAAAAGTTTCCATTTTGTGCCCATGCACGCGGGACAGGCTATCGTAAAATCCATATCAAACAACTTAGCAATCCGCCAATATGTCAGAGGGACGGAGTTGGCCGCTTTGGTATGAGGAATCTTTTGCTGTGAATTGGACAAACGCGCTTAAGAACAATGTTTTGGAACCAATTTTAGCCGCTGGATATTCGTCACCGAAATGATAATTAATCATAACATTTTCCCGCACACTGCCAACATACGTGCGTTACCTATGTGTAGCATATCGTAGGAATACGCAATTCGGTTTTTTAAAATTCTCAATTTTTATAATGAATTAGCTTCGAATATTTCCGTCAATACTTCAGCGACGTAAGGAGAGGTGGCTCGGGAAATCTGCACAGCTAGGATAAGTGGAATTTCTGCCTGACTTCGGCTTAGATGCCGGGAACAGGAGAAATCATGACAAGACGACCGCGCCGGAACCATAGCCCGGCTTTCAAGGCAAAGGTGGCACTTGCCGCCATCCGAGGTGAGCAGACGCTGGTGGAGTTGTCCCAGCAGTTTGACGTGCACGCCAACCAGATCAAGCAATGGAAAGACCATCTCCTTGAGGGGGCGACGGGTGTTTTCGGCGATGAAACCAAGGCCGAACCGGCCGGTCCTACCGTCGATGTCAAAACGCTTCATGCCAAGATCGGCGAACTGACACTGGAGAACGATTTTTTATCCGGTGCGCTCGGCAAGGCGGGATTGCTGGGCGGAAAGAAATGATCGACCGCGAGCACAAACTATCCGTCGTGCGCCAGGCGAAGCTTCTCGGCTTCAGCCGTGGCAGCGTCTATTATCTGCCTCGTCCAGTGGCTGCCGGCGATCTGGCGCTGATGCGCCGGATCGACGAGCTGCATCTGGAGTTCCCGTTTGCCGGAAGTCGTATGTTGCAAGGGCTCTTGAGGGGAGAAGGGCTGGAAACGGGGCGGCTGCACGTCGCCACGCTGATGAAGAAGATGGGCATCGAGGCGATCTACCGCCGCCCAAACACCTCAAAACCAGCGCCTGGGCACAAAATCTATCCCTACCTCCTGCGAAAGCTGGCGGTCACCCGGCCCAACCAGGTCTGGGCGATGGACCTGACCTACATCCCGATGGCACGGGGATTTGTCTATCTCTGCGCCGTCGTCGACTGGTTCAGCCGGAGGGTTCTGTCGTGGCGGCTGTCGATCACGATGGAAGCAGCCTTCTGCATCGAAGCAGTCGAGGAAGCGCTGGCCCGTTATGGCAAACCCGACATATTCAATACCGACCAAGGTTCGCAGTTCACCTCGATGGACTTCACGGCGGTGCTGAAGAAGGCGGAAATCGCCATCTCGATGGATGGCAAGGGTGCGTGGCGGGACAACGTGTTCGTCGAACGGCTCTGGCGTTCGATCAAATACGAGGAAGTCTACCTCCACGCCTACAAGACCGTGTCCGAGGCCCGCATCGGCATCGGCCGCTATCTGACCTTCTACAATAGCCGACGCCCACATTCATCCCTTGACCGGCAGACGCCGGATCAGGCCTACTTCAACGCGCTGGCACCAATGATGGTGGCGGCATAATCGAGGCGGAAATCCACTTAACGAAACGCCCGAAACTGTTCAGACAAACCGAACCATCTCTTATTGTTTGATGGCTCTTGCCTAAGGTTTATTGACAACCAGGTTTTTTGAAAAGTGGCTTAGAGTTGAATATCTTTGCGCTGGCGGCAACTCCTCTTTTATGCCATCAAGCTTGGAGTTGCAGAATGATTGAATACAACTTCCCGCGGATTAGAATACCAAATGCATAAATACCAGTTTGAGACGTCAGATCGAGGCGACGGAGCCCCATCGGATCGAGCTTTCCACACAAGACGTGGCTGGTTATTCGATATCGCGGTGGTGGGGATATTGCCGGCACTTTTCCTTTTTACGGCACCAATTCAAAGATTTCTACCCGCTGGATGGGTTGATCCCTCACTTTACCTCGGACTTTCGATGGATTATTTCGACATCGTTAAGACCTACGGTTGGGATTACCATTCGCTTCGGGTTTCTTTTCTATTACCGAATGTCCTGTCAAACATGGTCTTGCCAATAGTCCAAGCACGGCTCCTCGTCGTCTTCGCATTCTACTTTATTGGGCTCGTTGCACTTTATGATGCCGTTCGTATTCTTTGGGGACGCCCAGCGGCTACCATCACAGTATCGTTCCTGGCGTGCAGCCCTGTTTACTTGCTTGCAAATACGGCGGGGTATGTTGATGGCGCATACATAGCTTATACGTTTTGTGTGTTTGCTGCCCTAGCTAGGTGGAGCGTGTCAAACCGTCCTTTGTGGGTGATGATTGCAGGAGTTGCCGCAACCCTTGGCATTCTTGCCCACGTACTTGCGGCAGCGCCAGTGGGTCTCATCATTCTTTTCTTTTTAATAGCCAAGTGGGAAGATTTCACACGCAGGCCTATCATATTTATTGCTAGCGGCTTGATTGGCGGGGTTCTGACCTGGTTTTTCTTCGTCGCCGTACTTTACAAAATAGGCTTCGGTATTGACGCATTTGTACAACTGAAGTGGATAGTGAACGCTTCCATTACCGGTTTAGGCGCTAAATATCGTTTCAGCATCATGGACTGGCTACCTTATACGACACGACTGGTACCCGGTATCGTTGTCTCGTTGACCTTGGTTATTCTGCTGGTCGCCAGCAGGTTGCGCGGACTTCGGCGTATCGACGTTTCTGCGACAATAGTTTCAGTCTCAAGTACCGCGCTACTCCCGATTTATGATCTGACATTCGGCGGCAGTACCACACAATCATCTTTTTATGCCGGGCTCGCCATTCCGGGAATTATGATAGGTGTGGCTACATTAACGGCGATACTTTTACCTAAAATCGAGAATGTCCGAATAGCGTTGTATGTGGCTGTCACCTTAATTTTGGGTGCAATTAGCTACTTTTCTCTCAGCGTCACCAATATAGTCGCGGCATCTGGTTTATCTGTTAATTTATTTACTCTTGTAGGTTGCTGTGTGGCAATAGGCCTTTTGTTTATCACGCCCCTACGCAACGTTGCACTCTTTAGGTCTGCCGCATTAGTAGTAATTTTAGCAGTATGCGGCCTTTCTTTCGCCACCAACAAGGATACTCAACAGCTATATAAATCAGCAAACACAATCGACAATGAAGAGTATTTCCGAGGGGCAGCCTTTGTTCGAAATCTGATAACCGCCGATATTTTATCGGGTCGGATCCCGCTCTTCTGGTTTGACAGGAATAGCTTCGCTGCCCGAGACGGACGATCGCAGGAATTGGCACGTAAGATGCGCTACGGCGACACCGAAATGGCTTTGACGTTTTATGATACGGTAGCATCACTTCGGCTTTGGCATCGATCGCTTTTTTTGACCGAGTTGAAGCCCGAACAGGCTTTGGATTCGCTCCCTTTTTTGATGAATCCTAATGTAACGTTGGTCGTATTGGAGCAGGACAGTGCGAAGTTAGATGCGGCGATAAACTCGTTGCGAAACGCCGGCGTCAGTTGCCATGTCGGCAATACGTCCACCTACCGCAGCCGGTCATTCGAGATGAATGTCACTTTAATAGAATTGCGTGGCGCTGGGAATCGAACGGTCTCCGACTGCGGACGGACATGAAGGCTATACCGTTCGATTTTGAAACGGTTTACGGCGAGATGACTATTCATACAATCGAATATGGTGTCAGGGCTGGATTCGCCAGACCGCAATATCTCCTACTTTCAATGAGGAAGTCCGTCCCTCTTTGTCCCACGAAGGCATATCCGTCGTAAGCGTCACATAAAAACCTATGCCGTCATTTCTCAACCTTTTTTGCGCTTCCGTTGCGCTTGTCATGTTGTGGATCAGGCTAAGTTCGGCAAGCCGCGATTTAATAGTTTCCGAACGCGGATAGCCGGAGAGAGCATAAAGACCAGGCCGCGACAAATAGGCCGGTACGCCGCTGATGCTCATTAACGTTGTTGGAATATCGAAGAGTTTTTCGTCAGGTTTGGTGTTTGCAACCGCTATGCTGTCGCCACGTCGGCCCTCCTGCTTGATCCAGCGAGCAGCAGAGACAACACCGGGGTCAATCTCGACATTATCGTAGGAAGCTCCCCACGCCATGCGGCTCACTTTGGCATAAGGCATCCAAAAACTGGCGGGGATGAGCGCTAACAACGCAGCGAGTCCGGCACCAGTGGGCGATATCGTGATACGGGAGAATAATACCGTGAATTTAGCTGTCCAGATAATCAACAGCACATAGACTAATACAAAGGCTCGCTGACGAAACTCCGTGAAATCGCCATTGAATGGCGTTGGTGCGAGTGTCATCAAGACGCATGCATAAGGAAGCAAAGCGGCGGGCAGCCAGTCGATCTCCTCGGTCCTTCGGTACCAAAGGGCAATCAAAAAACCCGATAGAAAGGTCAGCAGCCAAATTCCAGCCATTCCTACAAGTGCCAGCAGCAAACCAATTGGCAATGCACCAAACGGTCCCATCGATTGGATGAGATAAGCGTAGAAACCGTCATAGTTGGTCGGCTCCATGTGCGTATGCAACAACTCGAGGAAACGGGACATGAAACTGCTATAACCCACAAGCCTCACCTCTTCCCTTGCTACCCACAAAAGTGCGATCGGCAGCGCGAGCGCCCCCGAGATAATCAGATGCCAGCGAAATCTGCGGACCGGTGCAGGGAGACCGGCAACGACGACAACGGCAAATGGTACAAGAAGCCACATGAAAATGTGGGCACGAAGAAGAAATGTACTGAGAAGAAGGCTACACGCCAGCCCCAGGTACCTGAACCCACCCCGTCTGCTCCACTCGGTAAGGATACCCACGCTCGCCAAAGCCGCAGGCAACGCATAGAGCGTACCGGGTGACGCCTCCATCATCCAGTGAAAGGAGAGGAAACCCTGTTTCAATCCGTAGGCGGCTGCATCAGGAAGGACCGCAAATAACATCAATGCCAAGCTACCGCCGACGATGCCGGCGAGAATTCGCCCAAGCGCAAATATGCTTGTCACGGTAAGGAAGATGCCGAAGGGAAACCAGAAAGCTGTTATGACATCGGCAGGGCTCAGCCCGAAAATCCTCACCATCAGGCCTGGCAGCGCATAACTGGCAAAATGATAAAAGGTAGGGGCTGTATCGACCAAAGCGGAAAGGCCGCGGCCCGCTGTTTTCGGATCACCGAACTCCGCAATTGTGCCCGCGTGGATGAATAAATCGAGCCAAAGCCTGAGATGACCCTGCTCCAGCAGCGCATAACGCGAAGTGCTGTCAAGAGACCAGATGATTGAAAAACCCGCAATCGCTGCAATGGCCAGAAACCAAGACAAACTCGGGTTGCCTTCCTCTCTCTGTCCGCGGTTCATCAAAAATCCAAGATTGCCTAGTAGCAAGCCCAGGCCTGGAAACAGGATGGAAATATTGAAATAGTATACAGGCAAGGCCAATATATAGGCCGTCACGGTTGCCCCGATCAAAAGTTGCATCTCGGGGAAAAGAACATATCCGAACGCACGGCTGATAAGTTTTCCCCAGCCGATTGCGGACAGAATGATACATGCCGTCGCCAAGCCGAGCCATTCGCCACCGTTGGCAAACACGACGAGTCCACCGAGTACGGTTAGAATTATTGCCGAATACAATGATCCACTCCATCGCCTTTTCCACGAGGTCACTAAACGGCACACCCAAACGGAGACTTCTCCAGGCCACACGCTCTTTTTCAATGCTCATATCGATGTCCAAAGGAAAATGCGACATTCGTAATATCGATAAAAGAAAAAAAACTTATTGTCCGGATTTCAGCCCCTAGAGATGGCTCGGTTTGTCTGAACAGTTTCGGGCGTTTCGTTAAGTGGATTTTCGCCTCGATTATGCCGCCACCATCATTGGTGCCAGCGCGTTGAAGTAGGCCTGATCCGGCGTCTGCCGGTCAAGGGATGAATGTGGGCGTCGGCTGTTGTAGAAGGTCAGATATCGGCCAATGCCGACGCGGGCCTCGGACACGGTCTTGTAGGCGTGGAGGTAGACCTCCTCGTATTTGATCGACCGCCAGAGCCGCTCGACGAAGACGTTGTCCCGCCACGCACCCTTGCCATCCATCGAGATGGCGATCTCAGCTTTCTTCAGCACCGCCGTGAAGTCCACCGAGGTAAACTGCGAGCCCTGATCGGTGTTGAAGATTTCCGGCTTGCCATAGCGGGCGAGCGCTTCCTCGACCGCTTCGATGCAGAAGGCTGCTTCCATCGTGATCGACAGCCGCCATGACAGGACCTTCCGGCTGAACCAGTCGACGACGGCGCAGAGATAGACAAAGCCGCGTGCCATCGGAACGTAGGTTATGTCCATTGCCCAGACCTGGTTGGGTCGGGTGACCGCCAGCTTGCGCAGGAGGTAGGGATAGATTTTGTGACCCAGGTGCTGGTTTGGAGGTGTTCGGGCGACGGTAGATCGCCTCGATGCCCATCTTCTTCATCAGCGTGGCGACGTGCAGCCGCCCGGTTTCCAGCCCTTCTCCTCTCAAGAGCCCTTGCAACATCCGACTTCCGGCAAACGGGTAGTCGAGATGCAGTTCGTCGATCCGCCGCATCAGGGCCAGATCGCCGTCAGACACTGGACGAGGCAGATAGTAGACGCTTCCACGGCTGAAGCCGAGAAGCTTCGCCTGGCGTGCGACCGACAATTTGTGCTCGCGGTCGATCATTTCTTTCCGCCCAGCAATCCCGCCTTGCCGAGCGCACCGGATAAAAAATCGTTCTCCAGTGTCAGTTCGCCGATCTTGGCGTGCAGCGTTTTGACATCGACGGTCGGACCCGCCGGCTCCGCCTTCGCTTCATCACCGAAAACGCCCGTCGCCCCCTCAAGGAGCTGGTCTTTCCATTGCTTGATCTGGTTGGCGTGCACATCGAACTGCTGGGACAACTCCACCAGCGTCTGCTCACCTCGGATGGCGGCAAGTGCCACCTTCGCCTTGAAAGCCGGGCTATGGTTCCGGCGCGGTCGTCTCGTCATGGTATCTCCTGTTCCCGGCATCTAAGCCGAAGTCAGGCAGAAATTCCACTTATCCCCGCTGTGCAGATTTCCCGAGCCACCTCTATATCAGCAGCTTATTTTGCGTAGCGCATTTGCGGGATGGCGTAAAAGTTTGCTATTTAGCGGCGCGTTTGGCAAAGATCGCGTCGAGTCGAAAAGATGTATTTTATTTCAGGAGTTTACCCATGGTAGTGCATGTGGATATGAGGGGCGCGCCGCAAATCAGCGTGGTTGTTCCGTGCTTTGGTTGCACAGGCACGCTTGCCGCTCTCCACGAGCGCCTCACAATCGTGCTTGAAAAACTCGTGGACCGACATGAGATTGTCTTTGTCGATGATCGAGGCCAACAGGATCAATGGCCGGTTCTTTCGGAAATTTCTGCGAGCGATAATCGTGTGCGGCTCGTGCGAATGTCTCGAAATTTTGGTCAGCAGATTGCCATAACAGCTGGGTTGGCCGAATGCCGCGGTGAATATGCCGTTGTGATGGATTGCGACCTGCAAGACCCTCCGGAATTCATTCCCAATCTTTGGGAGGCCGCGCAAAAGGGGTTTGATATTGTGTATGCAAGCCGATACTTAGGGGACCCTGCGGGTAGGCGACTTGCCAATCGGGTCTATTTTTGGCTCATGAACAAGATCGTCGGCTACAAGGTAGATCCTGGACAGGGCTCGTTCACTTTAATTTCGCGGCAAGTGATCAATGCCTATCTACGCTTCCAAGAGCATGAGCGGCACTATCTCTTTATTTTGCGCTGGCTCGGTTTCGATTCAGTCTCGTTGACTTACGAGCGACATACCCGCCAGATTGGCTCGTCGAGCTATACGCTTAAAACCTTGCTGGCACATTCGATCCAAGGATTCTTCTTTCAATCAACGGCACCGCTGATCTGGATTTTATGGCTGGGGCTGTTTGGTGCCGCCTTTAGTACGGCACTTGGCGTTTTCTTCATAATTAACGCCATTTTTGGAAGCCCTCCGGAAGGGTTCACCGCGTTGATGTCCGCCAATCTGATGATTGGAAGCATTATAATGACATGTGTAGGTGGCGTCGGTCTTTATGTGGCGCGCATTTTCGAAGCTATTAAGGGTCGCCCGCTTTATGTGGTGGACAGATCGAGCCATCCACCAAAGGAATGATGGATTAGCCCATTTAATGGTTTCTATTTGGGCAAGAGCAGGAGTTGTGTGGGCGGAGACATCCATCCGGCCACGGTTTCAGCGCTCAGGGGGACTGATACAAGCGCGTAGCCACGATGCTCTAGCGGATGCTCGATAGCAAACGCCCTCCCGTTGTGGCGATACGCTTTATCGTGGGCGATAGTATTGGCTCACGCCCGTTACCCAGATATTTGGTGTTGCTACCAGGCGGGCGAAGGAAGAGGCAATGGCAACGGTAGAGTGCGCGGCCAATGCGGCAGGAGCTTCAGCGCTCCAGATGAGCGTATAGAACGTTCAGGACCACGAAGATTTAACGCTGTCACCATGCCTCTTATTTCAAGCCAAAAAATGAAAAACGACGCTCTTGTCTCAGTTGAGATCGAAGGCGAACCTATTTCTTACGTGTCGCAAAATATTGTTCCACGCTCTCGGGCACCTGGAAATTGTAACCAAGCAGAGTGCGAGCGGCAGCGTCTTTTGTGAAATCGTCGCCGAGCGCGGTTGGCAACGAAATCTGCTGTTTGATCAATGGTATGGTGTAAACATGGTTCACTGCCCGGCGTGGTTTCGCCGTGCGATTGACGCCACCGACATGATAAAGCATGCAATCGAGAATGATGAACGAGCCCGCAGGTGCTGCCATCTGTATCTGAAGGTCCCGCAGGCTGAGATCAGACGGGAATTCTTCTTGCTTATGTGACGCAGGCACTACAAAAGTCGCACCGTTGTCGGTAGTGAATTGATCAAGGCAAAAAAGCGCGTTAATCGCTAACGGCCGTGTCGAGACGAAATGCTGGTAGGGCAGGTCGCGATGATAGGCGCCTTGATTGTAGCGCTCCCCAAGCGGCGGATTGATAACGCCGTTCTGCTGGTTCAACATCACGGTTCCGCCGATAAGGCGCTGGCAAACCTCAAGAACATTCCGGTTCATCGCGAGGTCGAGAAACAACGCATCCATCTGCATCATGATACGAATAGTATTGTGCTCATCCATCCCAGCCAAAGCATCGCGACCGTACTTGGCATAAATCTTCTCAAGAGCCCGATCAAACGCGTCGGAAAACGTGGACATCTGCTCCGCAGTATAGCCCCCGTCGACAACGGCATATCCCAGCAGCTTTATAGACTCGCAAGCCTTGTCGATCTCGGTTTCTGATTGAATCTGTTCACGGATTCCGTAGCGTGGCATCGGTGATATAGCATTCATGGTTGTAGTCTCCGGATCTCTGTTGCGTGATCTGTATCACCAGAAAACACGCCCTGCCAAGCCGAAATTTCGAAGGCAGAAAATGGATGGTTATGCTCCAATATTGCTTTCGAGTGAAGGGATTGGCACGGATATAGTGATCGATAATCGCAAAATGCAAACCAAATTTTGCAACTAAAAATATGGTTTGGGCCTCCGAGGATGGGAATGAGTTGTTGGCGAGTTATCGATGAGGTAAGAGAGATTCGACAACAGCGGTGAGGACGAACTGCCTATGAAGCCCGTTATTATTTTCGGCGCCGGTGATATTGCCGAGGTCGTTGACTATCTTTTTCGTGAGACGGTCGGTCGAACTGTAGCGGCCTTCACGGTCGACAGAGAGTTTATGAAAACCGATACGGTGTTTGGCAAACCTCTCGTTGCATTTGAAGACGTGTCCGCGCAATTTCCGCCATCCGAGTACGAAGCCTTCGTAGCCTTGTCCTACAATCGCATGAATGTGCTGCGCGCACAGAAGGTGGAAGCCATGCGCGCACTGGGCTACACCATGACGAGCTACATCAGCCCGAGTGCAACTATTTTGACGGACAAGATCGGCGATAATTGTCTGATTTTCGAAGACAATACTCTTCAGCCATTTTGCCGGATCGGCAACAATGTGACGCTCTGGAGCGGTAATCACATCGGGCATCACTCTGTCATTGAGGATAATGTTTTTGTTTCATCGCATGTCGTCATTTCGGGTGGTGTGACGGTTGGCCACAACAGCTTCATTGGTGTGAACTCGACTATCGTCGACCACATCGAAATAGCTCCATTCACGCTGCTCGGTGCGGGATGCCTTGTCCAGCAAAGCACTGAACGCGAGGGTGTATACGCTCCGACGTCGACAATCGAAAAACGCAGGGTTCCGTCCACGCGTTTGCGTAATATCTGACAATGGTCGTTTCCGCGAAACAGGTGTGGCGACGCCTTGGTCGCGTGATTGAGCCTAAGCCTACCGAGGGGTGGTGGCTAAGTCACGCCAGCTATCCCACCGCACTTGTGCGAAAGAGTGGGTCTGTCACCATCTTTTTTTCTGTTAGAGATTCGGCCAACAAATCGTCTCTGGCATCCGTCGAGCTTGACATAGACGGGGATCGGTTTCAGGTCGGTCCTGTCCGTGGGCCCCTGTTTACGCCTGGTCCGCGTGGCGCGTTTGACGCTGACGGTGTTACGGTGACGTCTTTTGTTGAGCAGGAAGATAGGCTCCTGGCCTATTATCTTGGCTGGACAACGGGAGTGTCGGTTCCTTTCACTAACTTTATCGGCCTCGCGGAAGCCCAACTAGACGGTACTTTCAAGCGATTGAGCGCAGTTCCGATCGTTGGAAGAACTCCGGAAAATCCCTTTACGGTGGGATATCCATGGGTGATGAAAATGTCTGGGGAATTCCGCATGTGGTTCGGGAGCCATCTGTTCTGGGGTGACAGTGGCTTGGAAATGAACCATGTAATAAAGCAGGCAAGTTCGAAAGATGGCCTGATATGGACGCAGATGCCCGGTACTGCCGTCCCCCTGGCGGGAGAAGCCGATATAGCCGAGTTTGCCGTTTCCCGTCCGGTGGTTCTTCAGGAACCAGATGACAGTCTGTCCATGTGGTACGCGCGTCGCAACCCGCAATATTGCATCGGTTATGCCGCGTCCGTTGATCATGGATTGACTTGGCAGCGCAAGGACGAGCTTTTTACGCTTGCGGGCAAACCGGACGTCTGGGAGTCGGACGAAACGACCTATCCATGCGTGTTTGATTTCAATGGAAATCGATACATGCTTTATAATGGTAATGGTTACGGACGGACTGGATTTGGCTTAGCCAGACTCGACATCTAAGTTCGGGTCCATTCAGCGCATTACGATACTTACTGTTACGTAACGTGCTATAAAAAATCGACATTGTTAGCGTGTGATGACGGCACCAACTCCAGCGTTGGGCGAAGAGGTTCTCGACCTTATGGCGTTGTTGGTGTAGGTCCATTGAGTGCGAACTAGGAGTCAACGTGCTCACAAAGGCCCGACTGAATCCAGCGTAATTCCCGGGTCGAGTTTATTATTGAATATGGCTGACATACTGGTTGACGATAACCAAGCGAATTGCTTAAGCGTTAACTGCCGCGCCTATCAGCGAGAAGTTGTAATTTTGAATCCGCCACCAGAGAGCTTTTGAATGGATCGTGTAAATTTTAACGTGCCCACGCCAATTGGGAAAGAGCTCGATTATATCCTTGAAGTGGTGAATAACCGACAGCTCTCAGGAAACGGGCCTTTTTCGAAGCGTTGCCAGGAGATGATCAGTGCTGCCGTGGGCGGCGGAAAAGTGCTTCTGACGCACTCTTGCACGGCTGCGCTCGAAATGGCGGCAATGCTATCGAATATTGGTGTTGGCGATGAAGTTATCATGCCCTCCTATACGTTTACCAGTACCGCCAATGCGTTTGTGTTGAGGGGGGCAGTGCCTGTTTTCATCGACGTCCGGGCTGATACGATGAATATGGATGAAGCGCTTATTGAACAGGCGATCACTTCCAAGACGAAGGCAATTTGCGTCGTTCACTACGCAGGTGTTGCCTGCGATATGGACGTGATCATGGAGATTGCGGAAAGGCACAAGCTGATCGTAATCGAGGATGCCGCTCAAGCGTATCACGCGACATGGCGTGGCAAACCTCTCGGCAGTTTTGGCCATTTCGCGGCCCTCAGTTTTCATGAGACAAAGAACATTATTTCCGGCGAAGGCGGCGCACTTATAGTGAATGACGCGAACGCTTGGGATCGCGCGGAAATCATATGGGAAAAGGGAACTAACCGCGCGAGCTTTTACCGCGGCGAAGTCTCCAAATACACCTGGGTCGATTTGGGCTCTTCATTCCTGCCGAGCGAACTGATCGCGGCTTTCCTGTGCGCCCAACTGGAAAATAGCCTTGATATCACCGAGCGCCGGCTGGCGACTTGGCGACACTATCATTCGAACCTCGAAAAGCTCGAATTGCAAGGATTGTTGCGCCGCCCCATCGTACCGCAGGCTGCGCACTCCAACGGGCACATTTATTATATCTTATGTCCGGAAGGAACTGATCGCGACGATGTCATTCGGCGGATCGCTCATAGGAATGTTGCTGCCGTCATACACTATATTCCCCTCCATTCTGCACCAGCGGGGATCAAGTTTGGCCGAACCTCTGGCAATATGACGAATACTGTCAACCTGTCAGCTCGCCTCATTCGGCTACCCTTGCATGCCGATCTTACTAGGCAACAACAGGACGAGGTTGTCGGTGCTGTAACTGCTGCACTTGCGTAACTCATTGACCACCCAAAAGGACAACCGCTTGACTAAAACTGTAGTCATTACACAATCAAACTATATCCCATGGCGTGGCTATTTTGATATGTTTAGATTGGCAGACGAGGTAGTGTTGCTGGACAGCGTCCAGTACACCCGCCGCGATTGGCGAAACCGGAATAAAATCAAGACGCCGCAGGGTCCGAGCTGGCTTAGCATATCTGTTGAGGTCAAGGGTAAATACAGTCAATCCATTGACGAGACGCGAGTAGCCGACCTTTCCTGGGCTGAAAGTCACTTGCGGACAATTTCCCTCGCTTATCGTCGTGCGGCTCACTTCGAAAAACATGGCCAATGGGTTGAAGATTTACTGCGAAGCGCGGGAAAGGAAATGCTCCTAACCGATGTCAATGAACAGCTGATTCGGGCCATCTGCGAGAAGTTGAAAATTGGTGCCAGTATCCGCAGATGCACGGATTTGCTGCCAGCTGCGGCCATGGCGGAGATGGATTCTTCGGAACGCCTTGCGGCTTTGGCCGAGCGGGTGGGCGCGACCCGTTACGTTAGTGGCCCCGCTGCAAAGGCTTATCTTGACCATGCAGCATTTGAACAGCGAGGCATTGAAGTCGGGTGGATGGATTACTCGAACTACCCGACGTACCCCCAGTTGTGGGGTGATTTCGAGCCAGCCGTCAGTGTTATAGACCTCATTCTCAATACCGGCGACGAAGCAAGGCTCTATTTGGACAAAACCAGCGTATGAGTTGCTGAGTTATTGCGATAAGAATTGGAGAATCCGGTGAACCCTGTCACCAAAGAATCGATCCTCACCGACGTCAGCACTTATTATACCACCAAGCTCGCCCAACACGGTGCAACCCCTCAGGGTGTGGATTGGAACGGTACGGCTTCGCATTACAATCGGCATCATCAGTTTCTGCGGTTGTTTGCCTCTGATCCCACTGCATCGGTTTTGGACCTTGGGTGTGGCTATGGTGATTTCTTTGATTTTCTGCGGAAGAATGGGCACAGCGGAAAGTTTTTCGGCTATGATATTTCCCCAGCAATGATCGCCGAAGCCGAACGTTTGCATGGCCGTGGCGCCGACCGCGAATGGCGTGTTGGGGCAGAGCCGACCGAGCAGACCGATTATGCTATCGCTAGTGGTGTAATGAATGTGAAAGGTGACGTTCCTACTGCAGACTGGCACGCCTATGTCTTTGATATCCTTCTACTTTTGGGACGTTCGTCTCGTCGTGGCTTCGCGGTGAACATGCTCACAATGTCAAGTGACCCGGAAAAGCGTCGTGACAACCTTTATTATGCCGATCCTGTCGGAATGTTGCAGTTCTGCCTGCAGAATTTCGGAAGGTCCGTTGCCTTGATGCAAGACTACGGTCTCTACGAATTCACTATCATCGTTCGTCACGGCTGATAAACGCCGGTGTGTCATTGCTGGCGAATGCGTGCACCCTGCCATCTGCGTCACGGCCGTCTCTGCCCTGACTGATCCGGCGTTTGGACGGCACTCGCCGAAGGAGAATTTATTGCCCTTTGGGTGGATTCGTCTGCCTGGACCCCGAATATTTTAGATAAAAATCTGCCTTAAAGCAGGATTTTTGGGAGCAGGATCATTCTCTCGACTTAGTCGAAATAATAAGGTATCCGCGTGGAAACGCAGTAATCTCAAGTCGGGAGAAAATAATGAGCGACGACCTTGATTTCACCGGCGAGCGCTATGTCCCGGCTATCGGTGGAAACATCTACCTCGAGCATATGCATCGTTATCATCTGGCCAAAAACTTCGTTGCAAACAAGGATGTTTTGGATATTGCCAGCGGTGAAGGGTTTGGTTCGGCGCTGTTGGCTGAAAAGGCTCGCTCAGTAGTCGGTGTCGATATTTCCGACGAGGCGGTTCTGCACGCACAGACAAAGTACAAAGCCAAAAACATTTCGTTCAAAACGGGTTCCTGTGAAGCAATCCCGTTGCCATCATCGTCTGTCGACGTCGTGATTTCTTTCGAGACGCTTGAGCACATAGATGCTCATGAGAGTTTCCTCCAGGAAATCAAACGTGTATTGTGTCCTGGTGGGGTTTTGGTGATTTCTACGCCGGAGAAGCAGGCGTACACCGTTGCGACGGGACTGGTTAATCCGTTTCACGTAAAAGAACTTTTCAAGGACGAATTCGACGAGCTTCTGCATCGGCATTTTGCTCATGTTTCAATGCATGGCCAAAAGATCGGCTTTGGTTCGATCATCGCACCTGAAAAGAAGGCCAGTCTTTTTTTTGAGACAGATTCCGGAACCGGTGCCACTGGTCCTGGTATAGCAACTCCCATGTACATGATTGCCGTGGCGTCGGACGACGCCATCAACGACGTAAGCATGAGTGGGGTATTTTCTCAAGATATCCAATCGTCAGAGCCGGTCCTGAAGCGGGTGGAGTTTGAAGAGGCCCAATGGTTTGAGGGGGTCATCAAGGATATCGATCATATTTCGGGTGAGGTGGACAGTCTGCAGCGCGGGAACTGGATGAGCCGTGCCAACATTGGCAAGCTATTGACGCGCCTGATTTATGTTCGCCTTCTATACGCTCTTTCGAAGGTCAGTGTGTTTAGTGAGCGCCGGCGCAAGCGGTTTTTGAAATCTGCCGAAAAACGGGATCCTATGCTGCTTTCGCGCCGAGTGGATCAGTTCTGTCTCAGTTTTTACCAGCACATATCTGCCAATAAAACTCTAGCGAGAGGTCGGTCATATTCCAGTGCCAAGAGCGGAATTAGGATCACGGCCATTGTTCCCAATTTCAACCACGCTCGCTATCTGCCCCAGCGCCTCGACAGTATTCTTGCGCAAACATATCCGCTTATTGATATCTTGGTTCTTGACGACTGTTCCAGCGATGACAGCCGGTCTGTCATTGACTCATACGTCAAGCGTTATCCCGAGCGTATCCGCGCCATCTATAATTCTGAAAATTCGGGCAACGTTTTTCGCCAGTGGCAAAAAGGTCATTCTCAAGCCACCGGTGATCTGGTTTGGATTTGCGAAAGCGACGATTTTTGTGAACCTACGTTCGTTGAGCGAACCATAAATGCCTTCCGGGATCCCAGCGTTATGCTGGCCTTTGGTCGAATCCAGTTCGCCAGCAGCGACGGTACCTACTTTGCTGGCCTGGATCACTACCGTGAGGAAAGCGAACCGGGAATTTGGGATACGCGTACTGTCCGTCCAGCTGCAACTTGGTTCCAAGGTGGCTTTGGTGTGAAGAACGTAATTGCGAACGTCGGCGGGAGCCTGTGGCGTCGCTTCGATATTCCTGACCAAGTATGGGAGGAAGCTCGAAGCTTTAAAATCATGGGCGATTGGTATCTGTATTCGGTCATCGCCGGTGGTGGGCAGATTGCCTATGAACCAAGCGCAGTAAGTTATTTCCGGATTCACGATAGCAATACGTCCGGCAGTAGCGCGCAGTCCAAACCGGAATACTATAAAGAATATTTTCGGTTTATGACGGCGTTGAAAGCGCGCTGGGAGATCCCGGATGAAACACTGAAACGGTTTCTGGATGTTTGCCGCAGTATTTTCCGGCGGGCCGGAAGTGTCGGGGTTGATTTTGACGCGCTGATACCTGAACAAGAGTTGCGGGCTTTGCCAAAAAGCAACATCCATGTGCTCATTGGGATTTTAGGATTCTCTTTCGGTGGAGGTGAAATCTTCCCGATTCACCTGGCAAACGCGCTTTATCGAAAAGGTATAATGGTATCGGTGCTGCAAATGCACGATACCGATGATCATCCTGATGTAAGGCGCATGCTTAACGTGGGTATTCCTGTCTACACAGCTAATGCGGTGCGGGATATGGGGATCAAGGAGTTCATAAAAGATGCGGGTATTTCCATCGTAAACTCCCATGTGGCTAATGTGGAAGCGCTGTTGTTCGAAAATGGCAATATCTCTGTTCCTTATATGGCCACTCTGCATGGATCGTATGAGGCGATGGATGTTGCCAAAGGTCGGATCGAACGTTGGAGCAAAAACATCGACAAGTTCGCATATACGGCCGATCGAAACTTGGCGCCCTTTGAGCAGCTTCAGGTGCCGCGGGAAAAGTTCCTGAAGGTTCCGAATGCGATGCCGGTTGATACGATAGCATTCCCTAAAAGCCGTGCGCACCTTGGCATTGCGGATGACGCTGTCGTATTTTCTATGGTTGCAAGAGGAGCTGAAGGGAAAGGTTGGACGGAGGCTGTTAAGGCCTACCTTCTCCTGCGTCAAAGACAGCCGGATGTGCCGATGGCGTTGCTCATGGTTGGAGAAGGGCCTTCTACCGAGGCAGCGAAGCTGTTGGCGGCCTCAGATTCGACAATTCATTTCCTTGGCTTTGTGAAAGAGATTTACGGGCTCTACCGGATGAGCGACGTTGCCTTACTTCCAACGCGTTTTCCGGGTGAATCTTTCCCTCTTTGCTTGATACAGGCTCTTCAGGTTGGTGTGCCTTGTGTCGCCACAGATATTGGAGAGATTAGGTCAATGTCCAAGATCGGCGATAAGCAGGCTGGTATCATCATCGCGAATACCAGCGACACCGATAAATTCGTAGGTGAGCTCACGGCGGCGATGGAAGCGATATTGGATGGTAAGGTCCGTGAAGATCTGAAAGATAACGCGAATGCTCTCAGTAAATCATACGATATAGATCTCTTGGCAGGTGAATATATTGACGAATATCGTTCGATCATCGCGCAGCGTCTTTCTAAAGTGTAGATATAAGTTGATGGACTCCCTATGAACATATTGGTGTTGGGCGGAGGCGGCTTTATAGGCTGCCATCTTGTAGATGATTTGATAGCGGCAGGACATGCGGTCACGGTTGTAGGCAGAAGTTCTGTGTCAGTACGTCCTCTCCCACATGGCGTTCAATACATCTCCGGAGAGTTGGCCGACACCAAGTTGTTGCGAAAAGTTCTGCAGGATGTGGACGCTGTAGCTCACCTTGTGAGTGGGACCGTGCCAGCAACGGGTGACCGGGATCCCGCGAGAGACGTGCAGCAAAACCTTCTTGGGACGTTAAGTCTGTTGGAAGACATGGCAGCATGCGGTGTAAAACGTATATTGTATCTGTCGTCCGGCGGGACGGTTTATGGAAAGCCACAGGAAATTCCGATACCGGAAGGGCATATTCTCGACCCGATTTGTTCCTACGGGGTCGTGAAGGTTGCGATCGAATCCTACCTGAAACTCTACGAGACGAAGTCTGGACTACAGCCAATTGTGATACGGGCGTCCAATCCTTACGGGCCGTATCAAGGCCATCTTGGTGTGCAGGGGATAATAGGAACCTATTTGAATTTGGCACTCAATCACCAACCAATCGAAATTTGGGGCGATGGGTCGGCCATTAGGGATTATATATATGTAAAGGATCTCACCGCTCTGTGTGTCGCCGCGCTGGAGAGTGACAAGGTGGGGATATATAACGGAGGCAGCGGTACAGGCACGTCAGTGTTGCACATCGCCGAAGTTGTCCAGGAAGTGACTGGCAGTCCTATTCCAGTTATTTATAAGCCGCATCGAAGCTTGGATGTGCCGGTGTCGGTTCTCGATGTCGAACGTGCCAAGATGGATTTCAATTGGGATACAAAGATCGGATTGCGGGAAGGTATAGCCAGCGTCTGGTCTTGGCTTAAAGACATCGATGTCCAGCCACACTAGGGCAAGTAGAGTTGATTTTTTCTATTAACTTGGAAAAGCGACCGACTTTGAATTTAAGAATGGAGGTTTTCTATTTTAACTTCCAATGCATCGTGCCACCAAGAAACCCGATGGCTTTTGCTCGTCGGCGCGCTGAAAATAATGCGACTGGAGAAAACACGAGAGCTAGTGCCTGCAGAAGTGTAGATAGCCGCGGAAATGGCCTTCCATGCTTAATTCCGGTGTATATTCGCGAGCGAGCCATGTGGAAGGCCTTTAGCCGCGCGACTTCAGGTGACCTCCCTGAGGAATTTCCGGCTGCATGAACTACAAGCGAGTCTCGGACAAACAGAAGTTGCCCTAGCTGCGAGAGGCGGAGGGAAATATCGTCGTCTTCATGGTACAAGAAGATATTTGGGTCAAACCCGCCGACCTTGTCGAAATTCTCTTTCGAAATAAAAAATGCAGCACCGCTTAGAACTGGAACTTGGCTGTCCTTCGCGGGCCAGCCTTTCACCATGTATTGTTTGCGCGGCAAAAGCCATGAGCGCCGCTTGAAATAGGCGCTTCCATCACGATTCGCAATTCGAGGGTTAAAAGCCACTGCCGCAGGATATTTTTTTACTGCCACCAGAAGAGCTTCCAAAGCACCTGGCGTCAATCTAGCGTCCGGATTGAGAAAAAGAGCCCAAGGTGTGCTGACAACACTCGCTCCCGCATTACATCCGCGGCCAAATCCGATGTTTTTGTCCAGCTTGACGATCTGGATGTTGTTTTTGGCAGGAAGATTGTTGAATCGGTTACTTTGCCCATTATCGACCAGAACAATGGGGGCTTCATCGGGAACTGATGCGATCATATCGTTAATCAATGCATCGCTTTTATAGCAGACAGAAACAACCGTCACATCTGATAGAGAGAATTCTGTCATCGAAATCCACCGGTTCCTGATACACCAATCGATGGACGAACCCATTATGGATCCGTTGTTTCTCAACAAATCATCAATGGCCTATGGGCGTATTATTGCAACATTGCAAGTCGTCTCAGATAGACGCCGTAGTCGCCTTTACCCGCTTTTTCAGCAGTCTCGGCAAATTGAGACTTCGTGATAAAACCTTTGCTGAAAGCAATCTCTTCCGGACAAGCTATCTTGAAGCCCTGACGCTTTTCCAGGGTGCGCACAAATTCGCCGGCTTCGAGCAGGCTATCCGGCGTTCCGGTATCGAGCCAGGCGTAACCGCGGCCCATGATGGATACTTTCAGCTTGCCGCGTTCCAGATAGATGCGGTTCACGTCCGTTATCTCATATTCGCCGCGCGCGGAAGGTTTGAGATTGGCGGCGATGTCCACGACATCGGCGTCATAAAAATACAGACCGGTAACGGCCCAGTTGGATTTTGGCTTTACGGGCTTTTCTTCGATCGACAGCGCACGCATCTCGTCGTCGAACTCCACCACGCCATAACGCTCGGGATCGTTCACGTGGTAGGCGAAAACGGTGGCTCCGTCGTTGACATCAGTACTGGCTTGCAGAAGCTCCGGCAATCCATGGCCATAATAGATATTGTCGCCAAGGATCAGACAGGACGGGGAGCCGCCAATGAAGTCGGCACCGATCATATAGGCTTGGGCAAGCCCGTCCGGGCTTGGCTGAACGGCGTATTCGATCGAGAGACCCCATTGCGAGCCGTCTTTCAGAAGGTTCTGGAAAAGCGGCATGTCATGTGGTGTCGAGATGATGAGAATCTCGCGAATGCCAGCAAGCATCAGCGTCGTCAGCGGATAATAGATCATCGGCTTGTCGTAGACCGGCAGGATCTGCTTCGAGACAGCCAATGTCATCGGATGCAGACGGGTTCCGCTGCCTCCGGCCAGAATGATGCCCTTCATGGACTTTCCTTTTTGCTCTGCGCCAGGGCGGCCATGACCGCGCGCGTTGATATCCGCCATTCCGGCAATCTTATTCCATAAACTTCTTCCAGCTTGCTGCAATCAAGCCGGGAGTTTGCCGGACGTTGCGCCGGCGTCGGGTATTGTTCGGTCGTGATGTCGTTGACAACAATCGACTTTCCGCCATTTTCTGCGGAAAATGCGAATATCTGCTTGGCAAAACCCGCCCAGTTCGTTTCACCTGTGCCAGACATGTGAAAAACGCCGCGAAGACGTGCGGAGGGATCCGTCGCAAGTTTTCTCGCGATCGACACAATTGCGATGGCGATGTCATTTGCCGAGGTGGGGCAGCCAAACTGGTCGGCAACCACATTGATCTCGTCGCGACTCTCGCCTAGCCGCAGCATGGTCTTTACGAAATTGCTGCCATATTCCGAATAGACCCATGCGCTTCGCAAAATGGCGTGGTTGTCGGTGCTTTCAGAGACGGCCTGTTCGCCTTCGAGCTTCGAGCGGCCGTAAACGGAGGTCGGTCCCGTGCGATCTTTCTCGAGGTAAGCGGTGGCCTTGGTGCCATCGAACACATAATCCGTGGAAATATGAATGATGGGGACACCGATGTCCTTTGCGGCGTATGCCACGGCTTTTGCGCCGTCCCGATTGACGGCGAAAGCGATGTCCGGTTCGCTTTCCGCCTTATCGACGGCCGTATAGGCTGCGGCCGATACCACGACATCGGGTTTCGCCTCCCTCAGCGCTTTTAAAACAGTGTCGGGCCGCGCGAGGTCAAGCTCCGGCCGGCCGAGAGTAACGATCTCCAGATCGGGTCCCGCCAGTGCCTTGAGGGCGCTGACGACCTGTCCATTTTTTCCGGTGACTGCCAGCCGCATCCGCTTCAGTCCTTCGCCAGAACGCCGAGGCGCTCTCCTGAGTAGACGCCTTGACGCAGCGGCTCCCACCACCATCCATTTTCGAGGTACCATTCCACGGTCTTGCGAATTCCAGTCGCAAAATTCTCCTGTGCTTTCCAACCCAGTTCCGTTTCGAGCTTTGTCGCATCGATAGCGTAACGGGCATCGTGACCGGGGCGATCCGTGACATATTTGATCAGCTCGGCGTGGGGCTTCGATTGCGGGCGTAGTTCGTCCAGAATGGAGCAGATGCAGTTTACCACATCGATATTCTTCTGCTCGTTTCGGCCGCCGACATTGTACTTTTCGCCGGCAAGGCCCTTTTGAACGATAAGCCACAGGGCGCGGGCGTGGTCATCCACATACAGCCAGTCGCGGATGTTCGCGCCGTTTCCGTAGACCGGCAGCGGCTTGCCTTCCAGCGCGTTGAGAATGATGAGCGGAATAAGTTTTTCCGGGAAATGGAATGGCCCGTAATTGTTGGAGCAGTTGGAAATGACGACCGGGAGGCCATAGGTGCGCTGCCAGGCAGTCGCGAGATGGTCGCTTGCGGCTTTCGAAGCGGAATAGGGCGACGAAGGGTCGTAGGGCGTTGTTTCTTCAAAAAGGCCGTGCTCTCCTAGCGAACCGTAAACCTCGTCGGTCGACACGTGAAGCATGCGGAAGTTCGCTTTGGCCTCGTCTGCAAGACCGCTCCAATATTGCCGCGCTGCTTCCAGCATCGTGAAGGTGCCATTGATATTGGTCTGAATAAAATCAGCGGCGCCGGTGATGGAACGATCGACATGGCTTTCGGCCGCCAGATGCATCACATAGTCCGGCTGAAATGTCGCGAAAGCGTCATTCATTGCGGCCCGGTCGCATATATCAGCCTGAAGAAAGCGGTGGTTTGGCGCGTTTTCGATTGGCTTGAGCGAAGCCAGATTGCCGGCATAAGTCAGCTTGTCGATTGTCAGAACATCCGCACCGACCTCGCTTACGAGATAGCGCACAAGGGCAGACCCGATAAATCCGGCGCCGCCGGTGACTAGAACGCGCATCATCAGTTTCCAGTTTTTTCGTAGGTGAAATATTCAGGCAATTCGGCCAAAGACGGCTGCTTGGCGTCCTTGTCGGAAAGCACGCAACCGTCCATCTTTGGCCAGTCGATGCCGATGGCGGGGTCATCCCATTTGACACCGTGGTCATGGGCGGCGCTGTAGGGAGCTGTCACCTTGTAGGAGATAACGGTGTCGTCAACCAACGTCATGAAACCATGGGCAAAGCCTGCCGGAATCCACAGCTGTTCGCCTTTTTCCGGCGAAAGCTCAACGGCGGTCCATTGTCCGAAAGTGGGTGATCCTGTTCGGATATCGACCGCAACGTCGAATAGTCGTCCGCGAAGACAACGAACGAGTTTGCCCTGTGCAAAGGGTTGCGCCTGAAAATGAAGGCCACGAACAGTTCCGGCCTGCGCGGATAGAGATTCATTGTCCTGCACGAACTCGACATCCGAGACATTCTCGCGAAACCAATCCCGTTTGAAAACTTCGCTGAAATAACCCCTGCTGTCGCCAAACCGAGCCGGAGTTATCTTTTTTAAGCCTGATATCGAGAATGCTTCTACCTGCACTGCGCGGATCCTGTCTGCTCTGCCTGCTTACGGTGATATGACTTTATCGCTACGGACAGTCAATAACGCTTTATCGGTCGACCACACAAGAGTATCTCGCGCTGCCGCAGGGAGTATAGCGGAGAGATTGCCGGGTCCGTACCTCTGCTCGAGACCATGTCCGCTTATGCGGTCTCATCGATGTCCTCAGTTCCACCAGCCTTTCGGGTAGCGCAAGGTTTCGTCAGATGCGACTTGAAAGCCCAAACCATTAGGTTGAGGGCGGCGTAGGCGTTGGATATCTGCTTTCTGGCGGGGAAGAGAAGCCATTCGGGTCGCACGCCGCCGCAGATGAAATTAGCCTCATGCGCTCCTTGCATGGCTGTGCTGCATTAAAGCCTATTTAATATGCGGCAAAACCGGGTATGTTGTTTTCATCGAAGCGATGCACCTCCTCCCGCAGAGCTTCGGATTGAGATGACCCTATCCTCCTCCCAAGGGTTGTCTCGTGAACAATGGCACTCCTCCTCCCAAGCCGTTGTTCCAGTTTTCGGAAAGCCTGCCGCACCTCCTCCCGCGGCAGGCTTTTTCGTTTCCGAGATTGCGTTGTCAGAGGCCTAGCGCCAGCTGTGGTTCCTCTTCGCTCTCTTCCGTGTTCAGCGACGATAGAGTAATCCCCAAAAGCCGTACCGGACGTTTGAACGGAAAGGCCGAGGTAAGCAGGGTCTCTGCGATCTCCTGGATAGTCGCGAGGTCAGACACTGCTCCTGACACGGTTTTGCTGCGTGTCGCCTGGCTGAAATCCGAATATTTGATTTTCACGGTCACCGTCTTTGCCGTGATGTCGTGGGCCTCGCAATAACGCCAGACTTTCTGAGCCAGAGGGCCAAGCTCCGCCTTGGCCAGAGCGAGATCGTCGATATCCTCGACGAATGTGTCCTCGGCGCCGACGGACTTGCGGATGCGATCGGGTCTGACCTGCCGTTCATCGATGCCACGGGCGATGTTGTAAAAATAAGGGCCGGACTTTCCGAAATGCTGTTGCAGAAAACCGAGCGACTTCGATTTGAGATCGAGCCCGGTTTCGATGCCGTGCCGTTTCATCCGCTCGGCCGTGGCGGGTCCCACACCATGGAATTTCTTGACGGCGAGGGCTTCAACAAAGCCGGGGCCGTTTTTCGGCGTGATGACGGCCTGGCCGTTCGGCTTGTTCAGGTCGCTCGCCATCTTGGCGAGGAACTTGTTGTAGGAGATGCCGGCTGATGCATTGAGGCCGGTGACCGCCTTGATCTTCGCGCGGATTTCCAGCGCAATTTCGGTGGCGATCTCCATGCCTTTCAGGTTTTCGGTGACATCCAGATAGGCTTCGTCGAGCGATAGCGGCTCGATCAGCGGGGTATATTCGGCAAATATCTCGCGGATCTGTTGCGACACCTGCCGGTATACCTCAAAGCGCGGCGGTACGAAGATCAGGTCAGGGCATTTCCGTTTGGCAGTGACTGAGGGCATCGCGGAATGCACGCCGAAGGTTCTCGCTTCGTAACTGGCCGCAGCCACCACGCCGCGTGCGGCCGATCCGCCGACGGCGACCGGCAGGCCGCGAAGTGCGGGATTGTCGCGTTGCTCCACCGATGCATAAAAGGCATCCATGTCGATATGGATGACTTTTCGAACAGCCGTATTATCCATCGTTCCAGCCTGTACGATCTTGCCTATTTCCACATTGCGCGCATCCGCGCGCCGACGTCGATGCGGATTTGCTGCGCGCTGCGCTCGGAGGCAGCGGCTGAAACGAGAGGCCAGGTGGCGGTTTCGAAGAATTGCAGCAAAGTTGCCGGTATGAAGCGGGTTCTGGCGGCATAAACATGCCGGTCTCCCTGCGCGTTCTGGCCATGGGTGAAGAACCGTTGCGGCGTGATCAGCGACAGGCTGTCCTTGGCGCGGGTCATTGCGACATAGAGCAGCCGGCGCTCCTCTTCGATTTCATGCGTCGAGCCGACGCCGAGATCGGAGGGTATGCAGCCATCGACCACATTCAGGATGAAGACGGAACGCCATTCCTGGCCTTTTGCCGAATGGATAGTCGAAAGCGTCAGATAATCCTCATCGAGCAGCGGCACACCCGCCTGATCGCTGGTGGCATCCGGCGGATCGAGCGTCAATTCCGTCAGGAAACGTTCGCGGGAAGGGTAGCCGCCGGCGATCTGCTCGAGTTGCAGCAAATCGGCCTTGCGGGTCTCGGCGTCCTCATGCAGGCGCTCGAGATGAGGCTCGTACCAGAGCCGCGCCTGCTCGATATCCGATGGCCAGCCGCCGTGCGATTTTCGCATGTTTGCCAGCAGCTGCACGAAGGATACCCAGTCATCGCCGGTTTTGGGCGGCGGCGGAATTTCGGCAAGGGAAAGCAACGGCTCCGGGTCTGCCGCAATCGTATCGAGAATATTGCCGGCCTTCTTCGGCCCGATGCCCGGCAGCATCTGAAGAAGCCGGAAGCCGGCGACACGGTCGCGCGGGTTTTGCGCGAAACGCAACACCGCCAGCATGTCCTTCACATGGGCACTGTCGAGAAACTTCAGGCCGCCAAATTTGACGAAGGGGATGTTGCGGCGTGTCAGCTCGACTTCAAGCGGGCCGCTGTGACTGGAGGTGCGAAACAGCACGGCCTGTTGCTTCAGCGTCATGCCGGTCTCGCGATTGGCCAGCACCTGGTCGATGATGAAGTTCGCCTGCTCGGTTTCGGATTTCACGGTTACGAGCTTCGGTCGCTCGAGTGACTGTCGTTCGGTCCAGAGGTTTTTGGTGAACCGCTCACGGGCAAGGTCGATGACACCATTGGCGGCAGCCAATATCGGCTGTGTCGAGCGATAGTTGCGGTCAAGGGTGATGATATCGGCGGCCGGGCTGAAAGAGGCCGGAAAATCCAGGATGTTGCGCACTGTTGCGGCCCGGAAGGAATAGATCGACTGGGCATCGTCACCCACCACCGTCAGCCCGCGACCGCCCGGTTTCAGGGCCATCAGCACCGCAGCCTGCAGCCGGTTGGTATCTTGATATTCATCGACCATCACGTGGTCGAAACGATTGCCGATATCGCCGGCAAGGTCGGGATCGCTGACCATCTGGGCCCAGTAGAGCAGAAGATCGTCGTAATCGAGCACGTTCTGGGCCTGCTTGGCCTCAACATAAGCGGCGAATAGTTGCTTGAGCTGGTCTTCCCAGTTGGACACCCATGGATAATGCTGGCGCAGGATTTGTTTCAATGGCGTCTGCGAATTGACGGCGCGCGAATAGATCGCAAGGCAGGTGCCCTTTGTCGGAAAACGGCTTTCGGTCTTGGAAAAACCCAGCTCGTATCGGGCAAGGTTCATCAGATCGGCGCTGTCCTCGCGGTCGTGGATCGTGAAATCCACATCCAGCCCGATCTGTTCCGCATAAATCCGCAACAGGCGCGCGCCGATCCCGTGAAACGTGCCGGACCAGGCCAGCGCATCCGTGAGAACTCCGGCATTGGCGCCGATCACCTGCTTGCAGATCCGCTCGACACGCCGCGCCATTTCGGAGGCTGCACGACGTGAAAACGTCATCAGCAGGATGCGGCGCGGGTCGGCGCCGTTGACGATCAGATGCGCCACCCGGTGCGCCAGCGTATTGGTCTTGCCGGAGCCGGCACCGGCGATGATCAGCAATGGTCCAGCCGTGTGTCCGTCTGCAAGTCCAACGCCATGTTCCACGGCCTTGCGTTGCTGCTCGTTCAATTTGTCCAGATAGGCAACCGCCATGCCTGCATCCTTGATATTTGCCTATCCGCACGATGACGGCATTTTTCAAAAGCACTCTTGTTGCAATGATTAGCAAAAACTCAAACAGCAGGCCAGAACAAATAATGAACGCATGTCGCTCTCTTCCATCCTGCGGTGGAAAAGCTTCACTGATCGATCTGCTCAGGCCGGATCGGCTTGCGCATGACGTATCGACGGCCATGCTTTTCAAACCACTGAACCAACCCGGCGGCTGATGAGTTCACCAGTCATGCCTTGCAAGAGGTATGTTTGTTGGGAGGACGAAAACATGAAGCATCTGAAACTATGCCTGATCGCTGTCGCGGCACTGGCCACATCGACATTTGCGTTTGCCGAGCAGAAGGCGATGAAGTCTGAGGCAACGATCGCGTCGGATATCAATTATCTGCTCTACACGCCCAAAGACTATGCGAGTTCGGACAAAACCTATCCTCTCGTCGTCTGGCTGCATGGTGGCGACCAAGGCGGGAGCGATGTCGAAAAGCTGCGCCGCAGCGGTCTGCCGAAATTGATCGAAGGGGGCCGTGATTTTCCTTTCATGGTGTTTTCGCCACAAAATCCGAGTGAGGAACTGCTTTATCCGATCGAGCGCGTCGCAAGCGTCCTGGCTTCCGTTGTGGCGGATCATCGGGTGGACCGCAGCCGTATCTATCTGATCGGATATAGCCGGGGAGGGTTCGGCGCCTGGTCGATGGCCGAGCAGTTTCCGCAAACTTTTGCTGCGGTCGTCCCGATTGCCGGTGGCGGTATCCGTCATTATCTCAATCGCACCAATGAAAAAACAGCCTTCTGGGCCTTTCACGGCTCACGGGACGAGGTGATTCCTTTGTCCGATACTGTTGTCCTCGTTCAGCGTCTCCAGGAACTGAAACGGAATGTGCGGCTGACGGTTTTCGAGGATACGAACCATGAAGAGGTCGAGGCAAAGGTGCTCGGCGATGAAGCGATGTGGACCTGGCTGCTCCAGCAGAGGCTTGCCAACGCGAAGGCACCTTCGGCACCCTGAGCCCGCACCGGGCAATATCTTACGGCTGGTATGAGAGCTTTCAACCCAGCACGGCCGTCATAGGGCCGGGCTGGGTCGTTCCATCCTCGGTTCTCAATACAACTCTCAGCAAGCGTGTTTTTCTCCTCTTGACACCGAACAGGGAAGTCGTGCTAATACGCATTAACAGCTAATACGTATTAGCAGGCAACTGATGTCGGGGAGGGCATTGCGTGACCAGCCATAAACGCCTTACTCAGAACGATATTGCGAAGCTTGCCGGCGTCAGTCAGGCCACGGTATCGCTTGTTCTGAACGGCGCGCCGACCGCCATTGCCCGGATCCCGGCTGAAACACGCGAACGCGTACAGGCGGTCATTCGCAAGACCGGTTATGTCGCGGACCCGATTGCGCGCCGCATGGCCAAAGGGCTTAACCGCATTCTCGGCGTCTTCACCTATGAACCCGCCTTTCCAAGCGCGCAGGCCGACTTCTTCACGCCGTTCCTGCTGGGCATCGAGGAAGAGGCGCAGCAACAGGCATATGATCTTCTGCTGCTGACCAGTGCCGGGGTTGGCAACAACCGCAAGATTTTTTCCGAGGGCAACAGGCTCCGGATCGCCGATGGCTGCCTCGTCCTCGGTCGCGAATTTGACCGCAAGGAACTCGCCCGGCTGGTCTCGGAAGATTATCCATTTGTGGCGATTGGCCGGCGCGATGATGCCGGCGGTCCGGTGCCCTACGTTGGCGGCGACTATGCCGCAGGCACGCGGCAGCTTGTCGAAGACGCCATGATGCTTGGGCATTCAAAGCTCGCCTATATCGGCCCTGCCGGTCCGGCGGAATCGATTGCTGACCGCTGGCGGGGTTTCAGCGATGCGCTCGGCACGGCGGCAACGCTTGCCCTCCACATCAAGGCGGTAAACCGGCCAGCCGACAATATCCTCGATGCGATCATCGAGAGCGGCGCGACGGTGGCATTTTTCATAGAGCTGGCGGATGCGGTGCGCGTCGAGACTTTGGCGCGGGAGCGCGGAATTGGCGTGCCGGATGTGTTTTCGATGGTCGTGCTTGGCAGCCATATCCGTGCCGCCCGCAGCCCGGTGCGTTTTACGTCCTATGAAATTCCCCGTGAAGAGATGGGCCGGCAGGCGACGGCAATGCTGGTGAACCGCATCGAGACCGGTAGCCCGGGCAGTCAGATTTTACTCAAGTGCCACCCCGTCAAGGGTGAAACACTGGGGCCGGCTCCAGCCGCCTCACCAGACAAGTCCCCAGTCAACAAAACGGATGTGACGACGTGAAAGAGATGCAAGCAGACATTCTTGTGGTCGGTGGTGGCCTTGGCGGCGTGGCGGCGGCCCTGGGTGCCGCACGCGCCGGAAAGCGCGTGATCATGACCGAGGAATATGACTGGATCGGCGGTCAGCTGACCAGCCAGGCGGTGCCGTCGGACGAACATAGCTGGGTCGAGCAATTCGGCATCACCCGCTCTTATCGTGCGCTGCGCAACGGCGTGCGCCAATATTACCGCGACCATTACCCACTGACGGAAGGCGCCCGCGCCTGGGGGGACCTCAATCCGGGTGGCGGCTGGGTCAGCCGCATCTGCGCCGAGCCGCGCGTCAGCCTTGCGGTGATGGAAAGCATGCTGATGCCCTATGTCGGCGCCGACCGGCTAACGGTGCTCAAGCCCTACCGGCCGGTCTCGGCCGATGTGGATGGCGACCGGGTGCGCTCGGTCACCGTGCGCCATCGCGACAGCGCAGCCGAGATCGTCATTTCCGCCGACTACATTCTTGATGCGACCGAGCTTGGCGATCTCTTGCCGATGACGGGCACGGAATATGCCAAGGGGTTCGAGGCTCAATCGGATACGGGCGAGCCCAGTGCATCGGCCGAGGCCCAGCCGGACAATGTGCAGGCCGTCTCGATCTGCTTTGCAATCGACCATGTCGACGGCGATCAGACGATCGACAAGCCCGATAATTACGACTACTGGCGCAAGTATCAGCCGCATTTCTGGGGCGGACCGATGCTCGGTTTCACCGCCCCGCATCCGCGCTCGCTGGAACACACGACCCGCTCCTTCACGCCCAATCCGGATGACGATCCGCTGCTTGTCGATGCCGACCAGCGCAAAGGCGGCGGTGATGAAAACCTCTGGATTTTCCGCCGTATCGCGGCACGCAAGAACTTCGCGCCGGGTTTTTACAAGTCCGATATCTGCCTCGTGAACTGGCCGATGATCGACTATATGGACGGCACCATCATCGATGTGCCGGAAGAAGAAAAGGCGCGCCATCTGAAGGCGGCGGCCGATCTTTCCTATTCGGTGTTTTACTGGCTGCAGACGGAAGCGCCGCGCCTTGATGGCGGACAGGGTTTTTCCGGCCTGCGGCTCAGAGGCGATATTACCGGCACCGAACACGGCCTTGCCATGGCGCCCTACATCCGCGAAAGCCGCCGCATCAAACCGGTCACGCGCATCGTCGAGCAGGATCTTTCCTACACGGTTCGCGGCGACAGGGGGGCTGTTCGCTATCGCGACAGCATCGGCATCGGCATGTACCGCATCGATCTGCACCCATCGACCGGTGGCGACAACTATATCGATGTGCCGTCCTGCCCGTTCGAGATTCGGCTTGGCGCACTCATACCCGAGCGCGTGAAGAACCTTATTCCGGCCGGCAAGAACATCGGCACGACGCATATCACCAATGGCTGCTACCGCCTGCATCCGGTTGAATGGAACATCGGCGAAGTGGCCGGAATGCTTGCGGCCTATTGCCTGGAAAAAGGCCTGACGCCGCATCAGGTGCAGGAAGACGACGAACATCTTCATGCCTTCCAGACGGCGCTGACCCGCGAGGGCATCGAAATACGCTGGCCGGATATCGCGGCCTATTAGGACGACGAACTGCCGTTCGATCGAACCCATCTTTGGAGGAGGACTGGGAATGAATAATCATTGGAAAATGCAAACCACGGCCTGCGCGCTGGCCCTTATCGGCTCGTTTGCGTTGGCAGGGGCAGCGGCGGCGCAGGATGCGGTTAAGCTGCGCATGACGATCTGGAGTGCCAACGAGGCGCATCTGAAGCTCTTCAACGACATCGCTGATGGCTTCAAGAAGGATCACCCCAATGTCAGCGTCACCTATGAGTCGCTGCCGTTCGACACCTACACAACCGCGCTGACGACCCAGATCGCCGGGGGCAACGCCCCTGACATGGCCTGGATTTTCGAGACCTCGGCCTATGATTTCGTCAAATCAGGCGCGCTTTACCCGCTCACCGACACGCTGAAGGCCGCGCCCGGCTACAATCTCGATGAAGTCAGCGCCGGTGCCACGGAACGCTGGTCGCAGGACGGCAAGCTCTTCGCTTATCCGTTTTCGACCTCACCCTTTGCGGTCTTCGTCAACAATGATCTCATCAAGGCGGCAGGCGCAAAGACCCCGGCGGAAATGATCGCTGCCGGCGAATGGACCTGGGAAAACGCCATTGCCACCGCCTCTGCCGTTGCGAAATCCGGCAAGGGCGGGCTTGTGGTGCGCGATTTCAATTATCAGAGCTGGCAATATCTGACCTCGGTGTGGAACGGCTGGGGTGCATCGCCGTGGAGCGCTGACGGTGCGACCTGCACGATGGCGGAAAAGCCGATGGTGGATGCCGTGTCGTTCATCCATGATGCCATCTTCACCAAGAAGGCGATGCCCGGTCCCGGTGAAACGGTCGATTTCTTTGCCGGCAATGCGGCGATGACCATCACCCAGATCAGCCGTGCCTCGCTGCTGCCCAAGGACAAGCCGTTCGGCTGGGACCTCGTGCCGCTGCCGAAGGGGCCTGCCGGTGAATATGCGCTGATCGGCCAGGCCGGTATCGGCGTCATGCAGTCCGGCAAGAACGCGCAGGCTGCGGCCGACTTCGTCGCTCACATGACCAATCCGGAAAATTCGGCAAAGCTCAGCCAGTTCTTCCCTTCGGCACGCAAGTCGCTGCTGAATGCGGAGGTGCTGAAAAAGACCAACCCGCTGCTCAGCCAGGAGCAGATCGAAAAGGTCGTGATATCAGGCATCGCCACCGGCAAGGTCATGCCCGGCCACACCGGCTTTGCCCAGATCCAGCAGATCGTGCGCTCGAACCTCGACGCCGTCTGGCGGCCGGAGGCGGATGTCGCGGGCGCGCTTCAGAAAATCTGCGGCCAGATCGGGCCGCTTCTGAAGCGCTGAGGGGAAGGCCATGGCTGTCGCGCAGGAAATGACCCGTCCCCGGCATCGTCCGGTATCGCCGTTCTGGACAATTTCGCGGCGCGACAGCCTCGCAGGCTTTCTGTTCATCGCCCCGCAACTGATCGGGATCATCATCTTCGTGCTGATCCCGCTCGGGCTGGTGTTCTGGTATTCGCTGCATGAGTGGAACGTGCTTGCCAATACCTTCACCTATACCGGCGCGCAGAACTACCGGATGCTGATCGAGGACGGCAATCTCATGGAGGTTCTCGGCGCGACGGCGATCTTTTCCGCCGGGCTTGTCCTGTTCAACCTGTCGCTGGCGCTGCTGCTTGCCGTGCTGCTCAACCAGAAGCTTGCCGGCATCGCGATCTTCAGGACGCTGTTCTTCTCGCCCGTCGTCGTGTCGCTGGTGGCCTGGACGATCGTCTGGGGGTTCCTGTTGCAGAAGAACGGCGGCATCAACGGCATGTTGCTGATGGTCGGCATCGAAGGTCCCAACTGGCTGCGCGAGGAGACGACGGCGATGATCTCGGTCATCGTCGTGCAGGTGTTCAAGAATGTCGGGCTGAACATGATCCTGTTTCTGGCCGCACTTCAGGGCGTGCCGAAGGAGCTTTATGAGGCCGCCCGCATCGACGGTGCGCCGGCCTTCAAGCAGTTCCGTCGCATCACCCTGCCGCTGATCAGCCCGACGATCCTCTTGACCTCGATCATCACCATCGTCGGCTCGTTGCAGGTGTTTGCCCAGATCGCGGTTCTGACCCAGGGCGGACCCGGCCTGTCGACCACGGTGCTGGTCTATTACCTCTATCAGCAGGCCTTCCAGTTCCATTTCTTCGGTTACGGCTCGACGCTTTCCATCCTGCTGTTTCTGATCGTTGCCGTGTTGACCTTCGCCCAGTGGCAGATGCGCAAGAGGATCGTCTTTTATGAAAGCTGACCTTTCCCCCCGCATGCAGGTGGCGCTCTACGGGTTGCTGTGCGTGCTGCTTATCCCCTTCGTTTTCCCGACCTGGTGGATGGTGACATCGTCGATCAAGCCCATCAGCGACATTTTCGCCTTCCCACCGCAGCTCTTGCCTGAGAGCCACGACTGGACGACCTATGCGAAGGTGTTCGAGTTGCAGCCATTCGTGCGGCAATATTGGAACTCCGCCTATATTGCCGCTGTGGTGACTGTCGGTACGATGATCATCTCTTCCATGGCGGGTTATGCCTTCGCACGGATCCGGTTTCCGGGCGCCAATGCAATCTTCATGATCGTGCTGCTTGGCCTGTTGATCCCGTCCGAAGTGACGATCGTGCCGCTGTTTCAGATGTTCTTGAAGGCAGGCATGGTCAACACCCACTGGCCGCTGATCCTCGTGCCGATTTTCGGGGCGCCAAGCGTGTTTGCCACCTTCGTCATGCGGCAGTTTTTCGTCACGCTGCCGGGAGAGTTGGAAGAGGCGGCGCGTGTCGATGGTCTTGGACGTTTCAAGATTTTTCGCAAGATAGCGCTACCACTGGCAAAGCCGGCGCTGGCATCGGTCGCGATCTTTACGTTCCTGCATTCCTGGAACCTGTTCCTCGAACCCATCGTCTTTCTCTCCAGCGCCGAGATGTTCACGCTGCCGCAGGCGCTGACGCAATATACCGACGCTTATGGCGGGCCGATGTGGAACATCCAGCTTGCCGCAGCGACGCTGACCGCGCTGCCCGTGCTCATCGTCTTCGTGATTGCCCAGAAGCAGTTTGTCGAAGGCCTCGCCCATACCGGCCTCAAGGGCTGAAGAACCGGAAATCGATCGATGGCTCACGTTACTCTCGCAAACATCCGCAAAAGCTATGGCGCGGTGAAAACCCTTCACGGCATTGATCTCGACATTAGGGATGGCGAATTTGTCGTGCTTGTCGGGCCTTCCGGCTGCGGCAAGTCCACCCTGCTGCGGATGATCGCGGGCCTCGAAACCATCACCGATGGAGAACTCAGGATCGGCGAGCGGATCGTCAACGATCTCGATCCCAAGGACCGCGATATTGCCATGGTGTTCCAGTCCTATGCGCTTTATCCGCATATGACGGTCGCCAGCAATATGGGCTTTTCGCTGGAGCATCGCGGCTCGAGCAAGCAGGAAATTGCTGAAAAGGTGAACTGGGCAGCGGATATCCTCGGCCTTACGCAGTTGCTCGACCGTTATCCGCGCCAGCTCTCCGGCGGCCAGCGCCAACGCGTCGCGATGGGCCGCGCCATCGTGCGCAATCCGCAGGTGTTCCTGTTCGATGAGCCCTTGTCCAACCTCGATGCAAAGCTGCGCGTCGTCATGCGCGGCGAAATCAAGGCGCTGCACCAGAAGCTGAAAACCACGACGATCTACGTGACGCACGACCAGGTCGAGGCGATGACGATGGCCGACAGGGTCGTGGTTCTCAATGGCGGCAGGGTCGAACAGATCGGCACGCCGCTCGATCTTTACGACCGCCCGGCAAATCAGTTCGTTGCGGGTTTCATCGGCTCGCCCTCGATGAACTTTCTGTCCGGCAGGATAACCGAAACAGGCTTTGAAACTGCGGGTATCGTCTTGCCCCTGCCAGTTTCGGCATCGGGCTTTGCCGGCAAGCAGGCCGTCTACGGCATCCGCCCGGAGCACTTCGTGCTTGATGCCGGTGGGGTGCCGGCTGAGATAATGCTGGTCGAACCATTGGGATCGGAAACGCAGGTCACCATGAAAATCGGAGACTGCCGGGTACTCGGCGTCTTTCGGGAACGCATAGGCCAGGCAGTCGGCGACAGCATAATGGTCGCGCCGACGCTTGACTGCGTTCACCTGTTTTCGGATGAGGACGGCGCACGGCTGAACTGATCAGGGCGCCTACTGCACCGCAGGTCGTCACCTTGCAGTCCAGCTATTCCAATGGCTCACGCCACAACAGCTTTCAAAGGAAGCTGCTTTCGAAGAGTTCGCCTGAATAGGCCGCGTGGGTGATGCCCGCTTCAAGATCGGCCCTGGTCAATTCATCGACAAAAACGCCATTCTGCATCACCAGAACGCGATCGCACATATGGGCGATCACCGCCAGGTCGTGGCTGACGAGAACGAAGGTGAGGTTCTGGTCGTCGCGCTGATCGGCCAGCAGGTTGAGGATTTCCGCCTGAATGGAGACGTCGAGTGCGGATGTCGGCTCGTCAAGGAGCAGGATCGGTGGCTCGAGGATCAGTGCGCGGGCGATTGCCACACGCTGACGCTGGCCGCCCGACAGTTCGTGCGGGAAGCGCTCGGCAAAATGTGCGGGCAGGCCGACCTGCTGCAACGCGGCCGGAACTTTCGACCAGCCGTCACCGAGCCCCATCGAGCGGATCGGTTCGGCAAGGGCCCGGCCGATGCGATGGCGGGGGTGCAGGGAGCCATAGGGGTCCTGAAACACCATCTGCGCCAGCTTCAGCTCGTCGCGGCTGCGGAGTTTGCCGACAGGCTTGCCTTCGAAAGCGATCGATCCTGTCCAGCCGGATTCCAGCCCGGCAAGCGACCTCAGCAACGTCGATTTGCCGCAACCGCTTTCGCCGACGATGCCCAGTGTTTCGCCCCGGTTGACCCGAAAGCTGACGTCGCGCACGACGTGATTGCGGTTTTCCTTGGTGCCATAGACGACATCCAGCTTGTCGACCGTGATCATCGCATCACCTCCGCATCGATTGCCTGACGATCCAGCACCTTGAGGCGCCGAACGGGGTTGCGGGGATCCGGCATGGCCGCGATCAGACCCCGCGTATAGGGATGCTGTGCATCTTCGAGCTTCGAAAGCGTCTCCACGACGCGGCCGCCATACATGACCAGCACGCGCTCGCAAAAGGCTGCGACCATGCGAATATCGTGGCTGATGAGGATGAGGCCCGAATCGTTTTCGCGCACCATCTCGTCCAGAAGCAGCAGGACATCCTTGCGCACACTGACATCGAGGGCGGAGGTCGGTTCGTCGGCGATGACCAGCTTGGGCTTGGCAAGCAGCATCATCGCGATCATCACGCGCTGTCCCATGCCGCCCGAAATCTGGTGCGGATAAAGCCCCATCACCCGGTCTGGATCGTTGATGCGCACGCGCAGCAGCATGTCGCGAGCGGCATTTCTGGCGCCCTTGCCGGTCAGGGCCAGATGCAGCTCGGCCGCCTCCGCCACCTGTTTTCCAATCGGCAGGACCGGATTGAGGGAATAACGCGGATCCTGCATGATGAGCGCCATTTCGCTGCCACGGATCGCACCCATCTGACGCTCGGATTTTTCGAGCAGGGGTTCGGAGAGGAAATCCATCCGTTCTGCCGTCACCGTGGCGCTCTTGGGCAGAAGGCGCATGGCGGCACGGCCGGTCGTGGACTTTCCGGAGCCGGATTCGCCGACGATGCCGACACGCTCGCGTCCGACGTCGAAGTTGACATTGGAGACGGCGGGGATGGCGTTGCGGCCGAAGCGAACGTTAAGGTCGCGGACCGACAGAATGGGGGAGCTATCAGGAACGGGCATGACGCGGATCCAGTAGGTCGCGCAGCGTATCGCCAGCGATGTTGAAGGCAAGGCTCGTCAGGAGGATCGCGATGCCGGGCATGACGGCGACCCACCAGTAATCGAGCATGAATTTACGGCCGCTGGAAATCATCGCCCCCCATTCGGGAAGCGGCGGCTGCGCGCCGAGACCGAGGAAGCCGAGCGAGGCGGCCGTCAGGATGATGCCGGCCATGTTCAGCGTCAGTCTGACGATGACCGAAGGAATGCACATCGGCGCAATGTAGAGAAACAGGATGCGCATCGGCGAGGCGCCATAGAGGCGGGCGGCCGCAACATAGTCGGTGTTTCGCACCACCAGCGCTTCGGCACGCGCCAGACGCGCGATGGGTGGCCATGCGGTCAGCGAGATCGCGATGATTGCCGTGCCGAGACCTGCTCCCATTGCGGCGGCAAAGGCGAGCGCCAGAACGAGCGACGGGAAAGACAGGACGATATCGGTCGCACGCATCAAAATGGCGTCGGTGCGGCCGCCGAAGAAGCCGGCCATGACCCCGATTGCCAGCCCGATCGGGCCGACGATGACCGAGACCGACAACACGGTCTGGATCGTAATGCGGGTGCCATAGACAAGACGGCTGAAAATATCGCGGCCAAATTCGTCGGTTCCTGCCAGATGCGCCCAGCTGGGCGGCTGAAGTGCATTGTCGAGCACTTGGCGCACCGGATCATAAGGCGCTATCAGCGGAGCGAAAATGGCGACGACGACCAGAATGGCGAGAATGGCAAAGCCGAACATTCCAAGGGGCTCGTCGCCAAGCTTGCGCAACGTCCGCGCTGTCGTCGTGGATATCCGCGACAGGGCGCTGCGGCTCCGCACGGGATGGTTCTGCGTGATATCGGTCATCGAGCGACCTCCCGTGTGCGCGGGTCAAGCGTGGTATAGGCCACGTCTGCCAGGAAGTTGAGCATCATGAAGATGAAGCCGATGACGATGGTGGCTGCGAGGATCGCATTCATGTCGCCGATAAGCAGTGCATTCGTCATGTATTGTCCGATGCCGGGCCAGGAAAAGACGATCTCGGTGACGACGGCGCCTTCGAGCAGGTTGCCGTAGGAGATGGCGAGCACGGTGATAAGCTGCACCGCGATATTCGGCAGCACATGGCGGGTCACGGTGCGCGCCGGGCTGACGCCCTTGGCACGCGCCGCAATCACATAATCCTGGCTGAGCTGTTCGAGGGTGAAGGCGCGCGTCATGCGGGTGATGTAGGCCATTGCCATATAGGCCAGGATGATCGCCGGCAGCATGATATGTGCGAGCGCGTTCCAGAAGATCTCTGTCTCACCTGCGAGAAGAGTGTCGACCAGCATCAGCCCGGTTTTCGGCTCCACGATGCCTTCGTAAAAGACGTCGACGCGGCCGGGGCCTGCGACAAGGTTGAGGTTCGCATAAAAAATCACCAGCCCGACGATGCCGAACCAGAACACCGGTATCGAGTGACCCACCAGCGCAAAGACCCGCGCGAACTTGTCGATGAACGTGTCGCGGAACAGGGCTGCGGCAAGACCGAGCGGCACGCCGATGACGGTGGAGATGATGATTGCCAGCGTTGCAAGCTCAAGCGTCGCCGGGAAGGCCTGCGCCAGGTCGCGCGTGACCGGGTTTCCGGTCAGGATCGCTATGCCGAAATCGCCGTGCAGCAGGCCACGGAGATAGATGAAAAACTGCTGGTAAAGCGGAAGATCAAGTCCCAGCCGAACCCGCATGGCTTCATAGGCTTTGGGATCTGCAAGCTCACCGACGATCGCCCCGACCGGGTCGGTCGGCATCACCCGGCCAATGATGAAGGTGATGCAGAGCAGGATGAACAGGCTGACGACAAGTTGCAGGAAGCGATGTCCAAGGCCGCGCAGGGAAATTTCAGTCATCGCAGGTCGCACTTCCATGGGAAGACGCTGTCAGCAATGCCACCTTCTGGGCCGCTCGCCGCAGACGGGCAATTCTACCTTGCAAAAACTTTTGATGGTACTTCATCCCAACCCCTCCCTGAGTTAACATGAAAACATATGACGTAACGCCATGTCATCATATGAGTAACGAAGGGATTCGTTTTCTGCAAGGGGGAAGAGTGGCATGATGGGCGATAGGCAAAAGCCGCGCGAGCGGCGGGCACAACAGATCATCGACAATCTCAGTGCAGAAATTCGCAGTGGAAAACTGAGAGATGGCGACCAGCTTCCCACCGAACCGCAGCTGGAGCGCACCTATGGCGTGAGCCGCACGGTGGTTCGCGAGGCAATCGCGGATCTGCGCTCATCAGGCTATGTCATTCCCATCCACGGCAAGGGCGTGTTCGTCAGCAATGCCGGCGAGTGGGCGGGTGTGAAGCTGACGCAATCGGAAGTGGGCACGATTGCGGAAACGCTTGAAATGCTTGAGTTTCGGCTCGCAACCGAAGGCGAGGCGGCGGCAATTGCCGCCTATCGCCGTACAGCCCAGCAGGAAGCGGCAATTTCGGCAGCCCATCGGAAAATGGGCCGGGCCATCGATGCCGGCGAATCCACTGTCGGGGCCGATTACGAGTTTCACACGGCCATTGCGATAGCGACCAACAACCGCTTCTATCTGGAGGCCCTGCGCCAGTTCGGCTCACGCTCGATACCGCGCGGGCAGTTTCCGACCCTGCCGCAGACGGGCAATGCGGATTATCTTCGCAAAGTCCACGCCGAGCATGAGGCAATCCTGCGCGCCATCGTCGAGCAGGACCCGGATGTCGCGCGGAAAGCCATGCGCGATCATATGCTTGCGAGCCAGCGTCGATACAGGTTGCTTTCCGAGGTGCAATAGCATCTCGACACTCATCTTATTTCATGCGATGTCATATGATGACTAGCATGGATAGGGAGAGAATCAATGTATGTCGGCACCCAGGTTGCGGCACGCGACGACGAGGATTACAGGGTTTGGGCGCAGCTTGGCGTCAAGAATATCAACGCCGATCCGCCTGGAGCACCCGAAAGCTGGACGTTTGAAGACTTTGAGCGCCACCGCGACAAGGTCGAAAGCTTTGGCCTTGTGCTTGACATGGTGCAACTGCCGCTGCCGTCCCGGCCGATAGAGCAGGCGTCGTTTCCAGATATCCTGCTTGCCGGGCCAGAGCGCGACCGTCAGATCGATGCCGTCTGCAAGATGATTGAAGATATCGCCAGGGCCGGCATCCCGGCGGCGAAATATAACCTCAATCTCATCGGCATCCCGCGCACTGAGATGGAGCGTGGCCGTGGCGGTTCGCTCAATGAAGCCTGGCGCTGGGACAAGGCGGACCATAATGCGGCTCCTGGCCTCGCCGGTGTTCTGTCCGAAGACGAAAACTGGGAACGCATCGACTATTTCCTCGAACGTGTGGTGCCGGTTGCCGAAAGCAACAAGGTGCGCCTCGCCTGCCATCCGCATGATCCCTACACCCCTCCGGGCTACAAGGGTGTCACCCGCGTGCTCGGCACCGTCGAGGGCCTGAAGAAATTCGTGCAGATGCGGGAAAGCCCCTATCACGGCCTGAATTTCTGCCAGGGATCGATTGGCGAGATGCTCGACAATCCGCGTGAGGAGATCGATGAGATCATCCGCTGGTTTGGCAGCCGCGACAAGATTTTCAACGTGCATTTCCGCAATATCAGCGGCGGCAAGCTGTCGTTCATGGAAACGTTTCCAGACGAGGGCGACATGGACATGGTGCGTTCGCTGAAACTCTACCATGAACTCGGCTATCGTTACATGATCATGCCCGATCATGTGCCGACGATTGCGGGCCGCGATCCCGTCGGTGTCGCATTCGCGTTTTGCTACGGCTATATCGCCGCGCTCATCGAAGCGCTCAATAACAAGCATCTTTGACTGTTTCAGGCCGTTTGGCGCGTCGTTGCGCTGCCGGCTTGCAATTTACCGATCTGTAGGAGGAGCAGGTATGAAAAAATCAATGATCCGTCTCGCATTCACCACCGTTCTTGGAGCCATGCTGGTGCAGGCGTCCCCGGTTGCAGCCAAGACCCCCAACGACCAGCTCGTCGTCGGGACGTCGCTGGCCCAGGTGTTGTCGCTCGACCCCCATCAGGCGACCGAAGCAAAAGCCAATGAAATCATGGCCAATCTTTACGATCGGCTGATCTCGGTCGATGGCTCGGGGAAGGTTTCGCCGCAGCTGGCGGAGCGCTGGGAGACAGACGACAAGGGTATCACGTTTCATCTTCGCGCCGCCAACTTTGCCTCGGGCAATCCCGTCACCTCTGCGGATGTCGTTTATTCGTTCGGCCGCCTGTTGAAGATGAACCAGGCGGCTGCCGCCAACCTCAAGCGCGTCGGTTATAACGCGGAAAATATCGACAAGCTGGTGAGCGCCCCGGACGAAAAGACGGTTCGCATCGAACTGTCGGGCGCAACGACATCAGAGCTGCTGCTCTATCGTCTGGCGATGGTCATTGCCAGTGTCGTCGACAGCAAGGAACTCAAGACCCATGAAGTCGACGGTGACTGGGGCAATGCCTGGCTGAGAACCCATTCCGCCGGTTCCGGCCCGTTTACGCTCAATCGCTGGTCGCCGAATGAGATCATTATCCTTGAGGCCAACAAGGATTATGTCGCCGGCGAACCGAAGATGCGTCGCGTGATCGTGCGGCATGTGCCGGAAAGCCAGGTGGAGCGCCTGATGCTGGAGCGAGGCGACATCGACATCGCCAGCGCGCTGACGGCTTCCGATCTTGCGACCTTCAATAACAAGGAAGGTTTTCAGATCCAGCGCGTGCCGACGGGCGGTTTCTACGTCCTGTCCATGAATGCCGGTAAAGAGCCGCTCTCCAACCCCAAGGTCCGCGAAGCGATTGCTTACGGCATCGATTACAAGGGAATGGAAAAGACCATCATGGGTCCCTATGGCCGGGCGCGCACCGTGCCGGTTCCCGAGAATTTCGAATATGCCATTCCGAGCCCGGACTGGAAGCTTGACGTCGAGAAGGCGAAATCGCTTCTGAAGGAGGCCGGTTATGAGAATGGCTTCACGCTTAATCTGAAGACGATTGCACAAACGCCTCGTATCGATCTTGCCACCGCCATCCAGGCATCGCTCAGCCAGGTCGGCATCAAGGTGAATATCCAGCAGGGCAACGGTTCGGATGTGATTGCCGCTCACCGCGCGCGGGATTTCGATCTGCTCATTCCGCAGACCGGTGCCTATATGCCAAACGTCCTCGGCTCGATGGAGCAGTTCTCCAGCAACCCCGACAATTCGCTTGCCGCCAACAATGCCGGCAATTTCGTCTGGCGCTCGGCCTGGGACATTCCGGAACTGACGGCGCTCACCGCAAAGGCTTCCCTTGAGCCGGATGCCAGGAAGCGTGGGGAAATCTATACCCAGATGCAGGAAATGTTCGTCGCGCAGAAGCCGGCGGTTCTGCCTCTCTTCGAAAGATTCGAACCGATCGTCTTGACCTCGCGCGTCAAGAACTATGTCGGTCACCTCAGCCAGACGACGCGGCTGGAAAACGTGACGAAGCAGTAACCGCAAACCGCCAGACGTAAAACCTGTGACGGGCGGTGATTTCACCGCCCGTTTTCTTTTGTGGTTCCCTCAACCGCCCGTTCGCCAGTGCGACAGGATTTCCCACGCGAACTAATCCACCTTCATCCTTGAATTCTTGGGGTTTTCCCGATGGCTTTGGCGGGTTAGACCGTGCAGCGATCCTCCCTTCCTCAGAGCGGGATTCCCAAACTCCGCTCGCTCACATTCCCCCAAAAGCGTTGGCGTCATGAGCTTCCCACAGATAAAACTTCCCGCAAGACCGCTCAGCTTGAAGCGCGGTGTCATTTCGGTCCCGGCCGTCTATTATTTTTCCATTCCGGTGCTGTTGGCGATCATGGTCGTCTTGCTGGTGGCCGAAGGTCCGGGCGTATTGCGCGATTACAGGATCAGCCTCGACCCGCTGGAAATCGAAAGCGGCGATATCAACGGCAGTTGCAAGACCCGCAAGGCGGTCTTCACGACCTGCGAGGCGGATCTTTCCTACGAGCATGCCGGTGTGAGCTACAACAAGGATGTCGAGGTCATGTTCGTCGATTTCCATTCCGGCGACTACGAAACCGGTCTGGTGATTTCGGCGAAGAACCCTGAACTCGCAACGATTTCCCTTGGCCTCGATATGCTCTGGAACCGGATCATCACCCTTGGCGTGTTCGTTGCCCTGCTTGGTTTCGGCAGTCTCGCATTGCTGTTTGCACTTGTCCGCAGTGTGCGGGCTCGCCTGCGGTTACGGCACCCTGCGCCATTGACCGTCATTCCGGTGGCGCTGACAGGGGTTGCCGAAAAACGCAGCCGTCTTTTCGTGACCTATGCCGATACGGTGAGGGAAGGGAAGACGAAAAGGCAGTCCTTCACGTATCTGGAGCGGGGTCGAATCCCGGTCGTCGTCGGCCACACCGGAAAACACGATGTCGCGCTGGCGGTCTGGCACGGTGAGACACCGCTGCCTGTTCTGCTTGACGATCAACTGGAGCGCATTGATCTTTCGGAACAGGAAAGAGCGGAAGCGCTCGCGTCGCTTGGCCCGGCGATTGCTCACACCGGGCCGGACGGCGTATCCGCCCCCGGCGCGGCGGTGACGAAAGCCCCGAGCCTTGCGCGACGGCTGGCAACGTTCCTCGCAATTGTCGCCTTTATCATCGTCGCAACGTTGGGATACTGGCTATGGTACGTCACCAGTGCGCCCTCGCAATTCAACTCTCCGGGCATGGACCTCAACAACATGATGCCTGCAGCACTCAACCAATGGGGCTGCGCGCGTCTGCAGGAGCGTTTTGCCGATGGTCCGGCACCCTTCGGTTGTGCCGGGGACGATTATCGAAGCTGGAAATAACCGCTTTTTATCCCAGCGCCTGTGGGGCCGATCGCAACAGCTTTCCGGGCTGTTGCGGCGGCCCAACGCACATTGTTTCTTTGTGAAGCGGCGATTTCAATTATCCAAAGTTGCATTAGAGATTTATAAATAAACCAACTCCATAGTGCGATCGTGGGCGGTTCTCAGAGGCTGGGAGAGTGCATCATGTTCACGGTTCTGGAATGCGTTGTGGTACAACACGATCATGCGATCGTGCTGCTTGCGGCGGTGATTTGCCTGCTTGGCATGCTTGCCTTTTTCCATTTGTTGTTGCGTGCGGATGAAAGCCCGGCGGGCCGTAAACCCTATTGGGTGCTGGTTGCCGCCTTTGCGGCGGGGCTCAGCGTCTGGGCCACGCATTTCGTTGCCATGCTCGCCTACAAGGGGTCAGTGCCGATAGGCTTTGATTTCCAGTTCACGGCCCTTTCGGCGGTCCTTGCCGTTCTGGGGTTCTGGCTGGCCCTCCGGGTGCGCTCGCAGGCAAGCTACAGTCCCGTTATCGTCGGAACGCTGGTCACCCTCTCGGTTGCCGTCATGCATTTCGTCGGCATGGCGGGAATGGATGTGGCCGCCACGATCAGCTATCGCTGGGGTCCCGTTTTCGGCGGCTTCGCCGTCACCTGGGTGTTTTTTCTGCTGTCCTTTTTCCTGTTTCGTCGCACCCGCGCGTGGAAACGCATCGTCATTCCGGCTGGATGTTCAATCGTGGCGATCTGCGCTTTGCATTTCACCGCCATGTCGGCGACCATCCTGTCACCGGATCCGTCCGTTCCGGGGCCCGATCCCGACAATCTCGCCAGAGTGATCATGATCGGCGCCGTGTCCGGCGTCACCTTCCTCATCCTCGCGGCCACGGCCACGGCGGCTCTTGTCGACCGTTACCTTGTCGATCTCAAGGGTCTTGTCGATGCGACGCTGGATGGTCTTGCCGTGGTGCGCGATGGCCGTATCGTCGAGCTGAACACCCGTTTTGCCGGGCTTCTCGGCAGCGATGAGGCATCGCTGATGGGTAAAAATCCCGATGATCTCTTCACGGCGATTGACGGACAGCCCACCTATCTGCCGCGCCATGCGCCGGTTGAGGCAATCCGCGACCGCGCCGAGCGGGCACAGGTGTTCGAACTTGCCGTGCGCACCATCGAATATCGCGGCCACCCCTGCGAAGTGCTGGCCATTCGCGACCTCACGGAAAAGCGGGAGGCGCAGCGGGAGATCGAATATCTGGCGCGGCACGATGTGCTGACCGGCCTTTCCAACCGCACCATGTTCCAGACGCGGCTGCACCAGCAGATCGAACTTTGCAACGCGGGGGACGAGTTTGCCCTGCTGGCGCTCGATCTCGACCGGTTCAAGGCGGTCAACGACATATTCGGTCATGCCGAGGGTGATCGCGTGCTGAAAAAAGTCGCTGCGATCCTCGCTGAATGCGCAAGGCCGGGAGATATCGTCGCCCGCCTCGGCGGCGACGAATTTGTTATCCTGACTGCCCGGCACACCAAATCGGAGGAGGCACGTCTGCTTGCCGAGACCATCCTTGCCATGTTCGGGTTGAAGATGAATGCCGCCAACGACCCGACCGCCGTCGGCGTCAGCATCGGCATCGCCGTCTTTCCGCGCGACGGCGACAGCAACGAAAGCATCATGCATGCCGCCGATCTGGCACTTTACCGTGCCAAGATGGGCGGGCGGGGAATATTGTCCTTTTACGATCCGCTGATGGATCAGGAGGCCCGCGAGCGCCGCCAGCTCGAAACGGATTTGCGGCTTGCCATCAACCGCAATGAATTGCTGTTGAACTACCAGCCGGTGCTGTCAGTCGAATGCGGTCAGGTCGTCGGTTACGAGGCGCTGGTGCGCTGGCAACATCCGACAAGGGGTGTCGTGCCGCCGGATGTCTTCATTCCGATTGCCGAGGAAAGCGGGATCATCATTTCGCTCGGCGAATGGGTGCTGCGCGAGGCCTGCCGCCAGGCGAGCACCTGGGCACCGCACCTGAAAATCGCCGTCAATGTTTCGCCATTGCAGTTTTCGCTGGCAAATCTCGGCCATGTCGTCTGCACCGTTCTCATGCAGTCCGGCCTTTCTCCGAACCGGCTGGAACTCGAAATCACCGAAGCGGCGCTGCTGAAGGACCGCAAGGCGACGCTGATCATCCTCAACCAGTTGAAGGCGCTGGGTGTGGCCATCGTCATGGATGATTTCGGCACGGGTTATTCCTCGCTCAGCAACCTGCAGAGCTTCCCCTTCGACAAGATCAAGATCGACCGCAGCTTCATTGCCGCCATGAGCGAGGATGACAATGCCCGCGCCATCGTGCGCGCGGTGATCGGCCTTGGCCGCAGCCTCGATCTGCCGGTAACGGCGGAGGGTATCGAAACCGACGCGCAATATCGCATGGTTGTCGATGAGGGCTGTGCGCAGGCGCAAGGGTATCTCTTCGGCAGGCCGGATGTGGCCCCTGCCGCAGCGGCAGATACCACCAAGCTGAAGAAACATTCCGCCTGAAAGGCGAGTGCGGCGGCATGATGCCGTCGCAATTCCATTCTCCGACGCCAATGGAACGAGAGCGAACGCAGATCGTTAGGGTTGCGTGCGATGCGTCTGTGTTGCCATCGAGCGTATTCCTGGCCCGGACCTTCCTGGCTCGGACTGCGGCAGAGAGCAAACCTCGCACAACGACCATGGAGGGCGGTCATGAACCGGAGAGCGAGCTGGAAGGGTCATCTGACATTTGCCGATTTCAGTTGTGAAGTCGGCCTTTATTCCGCGCTCACCTCGTCGGACAAAATCTCCTTCAACATCGTCAACCGAAAGACCGGACATCGCGTCGAACGGCAATATGTCGATAGCGATACCGGCGACGCTGTCGAGCGCGACGATCAGGTCAAGGGATATGAACTCGATAATGGCGATCATATCGTCATCGAGGGAGACGAGATCGCAACGCTGATGCCGGAAAACGACAAGGTCATTCGCATCAGGCACTTTCTGAGCCACGACGAGATCGACAAGCTCTATTTCGACAAATCCTACTATCTGGCGCCGACGCAGGAGGGTGGCGAGGAGGCTTTGACGCTGCTCGCCAAAGCCATGGACGACGAGAATGTCGCGGCACTTGGCGAAGCGGTCCTTTTTCGCCGCAACCGCGTGGTGCTGATCCGTCCAAGCGGCAAGGCGCTGGTGGCGACGACGTTGAATTTCGGCTACGAGGTGCGCTCGCAAACCACCGTCTTCAAGTCCATTCCCGACATCAAGTTCGATGAAGAGATGCTGGAACTCGCAGGTCACATCATCGGCAAGCGGGCAGGCACATTCGATCCGGCGGACTATACCGATCGTTACAACGATGCACTGGCGGAACTGGTGAAGGCCAAGATCGAGGGCCGGGAAATCAGCAAACAGCCACCGCGCAAGCAAGACAATATCATCGATCTCAAGGAGGCCCTGCGCCGCAGCGCCGGTGACGGCGGCAGCGGCAGCGGAAAATCCACCGCCGGTGCGGCGCGCAAATCCTCCCGGAAAGCGAGCTGATCCATGGGTTTGCAGAGCTACAACGCCAAGCGCAGTTTCGACAAGACGCCGGAGCCGAAAGGCGACAGGGTCGATGCGCAGGGATCGAGTTTCGTCATACAGAAACACGATGCCCGCCGGCTTCATTACGATTTCCGGCTGGAGATGGATGGCGTGCTCAAAAGCTGGGCGGTAACGCGCGGGCCGAGCCTCGACCCTGAGGACAAGCGCCTTGCCGTGCATGTCGAGGACCACCCGTTGAGCTATGGCGATTTCGAAGGCGTGATCCCGAAAGGGCAATATGGCGGCGGCACGGTCATTCTGTGGGATCGCGGTATCTGGCGGCCGATTGGTGACGCGAAGAAAGGCTACCGCAAAGGCCATCTCGAATTTGAGCTGGAAGGCGAAAAGCTGAGAGGCCGCTGGCATCTGGTGCGCATGCACGGAAAGCCCGGCGAAAGCCGTGAAAACTGGCTGCTGATCAAGGGCGACGACGAAGAGGCAAGGCATGATGGCGGCGCCGATATTCTGGAGGAGCGGCCGGAATCGGTAAAGACCGGCCGAAGCGTGGAAGAGGTTGCCGCCAAGCCGAAGGACACCTGGAATTCGAAGCCCGTGTCGAAAACGGCCGTTCGCGCCTCCTCGGGCCAAAAACAGGCGCATGCTTTGCCGAAAGGCGCGCGCAAACAGGCGCTGCCATCCTTCGTGCAGCCGGCGCTTGCAACGCTGAAACCCAAACCACCGGAAGGCTCCCGCTGGCTGCATGAGATCAAGTTCGACGGCTATCGCCTGCAGGTCCGGATCGACCACGGTAAACTCCAGCTTCTGACCCGCAGCGGACTGGACTGGACCGAGAAGTTCGGCGATGCCGTGGCAGCAGCGCTCAAGGCTTTGCCGGCGGAAACGCTGCTGATCGACGGCGAAATCGTCGTCGAGCGGGACAGCGGTGCCTCGGATTTCTCAGCCTTGCAGCAGGACTTGAGTGCAGGGCGCAGCGACCGCTTCGTTTTTTATGCCTTCGATCTGCTCTATCTGGATGGCACGGATTTGCGCGGCGCGGCGCTGACGGATCGCAAGGCGCTGCTCGAAAAGCTGCTGCCCGCCGGCAGCCCCCATCTGCGCTACAGCGAACATTTCGAGGAAAGCGGCGGGCTTGTGCTCGATCATGCCTGCCGCCTCAGCCTCGAGGGCGTCATCTCCAAGGTCAAGGACAGCAAATATGTCTCGGGCCGCAAGGGTAACTGGGTGAAATCCAAGTGCTCGATGCGGCAGGAGTTCGTCATCGGCGGCTATACGCTGTCATCCGCATCGGATCAGGCCATCGGTTCGCTGGCGCTCGGCGTTTATGAGGAAGGCAAGCTGCGGCATGTCGGGCGCGTCGGCACCGGTTATACCGCTGACGTTGCCGAAATGCTGCTTGGCCGCCTGAAGCCACTCGGCATCGCTCAAAGCCCTTTTGCCGAAAAGCTCACGGCACTTGCGCGCCGCGACCTCAATTTCGTCAAGCCGGAACTGGTTGCCGAAGTGGAGTTTCGCGCCTGGTCGGGGGATGGCAATCTGCGCCACGCATCATTCCGGGGCTTGCGGGAAGACAAGCCGGCGGGCGAAATCGAACGCGAGGGAAAACCAGTGTCGGATGAAGCAACCCCGCAGTCAAAGATCAAGTTCACCCACCCGGACCGGCTTTATTGGCCCGCCGACGGCGTGACGAAGGAAGGGCTTGCCGATTATTACGCCCAGGTCTGGCGCCATATGGCCCCCTTCGTCGTCAACCGGCCTTTGGCGCTGCTGCGGTGTCCCGAAGGGATCGACGGGCAGCGTTTTTTCCAGAAACACGCCTGGCGCGGTGTCAACAAGGCGATCGAACAGATCAAGGATCCGAAGGACAAGGGTGGCGAACCGCTGATCCGGATTACCGATTTCGACGGCATGATGGCGCTGGTCCAATCCGCCGCTCTTGAAATTCACCCCTGGGGCGCGACAACGGCGAACTGGGAAAAGCCCGACATGATCACCATGGATATAGACCCCGGCGAGGAGGTCTCATGGCAGGATGTGATCGATGCGGCACTGGAACTGAAACGGCGTTTTGAAGATGCCGGCCTTGCCGCTTTCGTGAAAACCTCCGGCGGCAAGGGGCTGCATGTCGTAGCGCCCTTGAAACCGGAAGCGGGATGGCCCGCCCTGAAGGCCTTTGCAAAGGCCATGGCGGATGACATGGCCAAGGCAGAGCGGGAGAAATATCTGGCGGTGGCAACCAAGGCGAAACGTCAGGGCCGCATCTTCCTCGACTATCTGCGCAACGGCAGGGGCAATACGGCTGTCGCACCCTATTCGACGCGCGCCCGGCCGGGAGCCGCCATTTCAGCGCCGGTCGAATGGTCGGAACTGTCAGATGAGATCGGTCCGGCGCACTTCACCGTTAGCAATATCGGCGCGCGCCTCTCTGCTCTGAAGAAGGATCCATGGGACGGCTTTTTCGCTGCCGCGCGACCCTTGCCGAAAAAGGCCCGCTGAGCCTCATCCTTTCTTGTCCGAGGCAAGGCTTTTCTTCAGGGCATCCATGATGTTGATGACGTTGCCGCCGCTACGGGTCTTCGTGCCGGTCTTCTTTTCCGGGGAAGAGACGGCCTTGGTCTTGGTTTTCAGCAAGGCGCTGATCTTTTTCTGGATCGGGTCCTGCACCAGCGCCGGTTTCCACCCCGTCATCTGTTTGCCGATGCGTTTTTCCATGGCGTCGAGCAGCGGCTTTTCGATTTTCATCTTCGGGTCCAGCGCGTCGATGCTCTCGCGCACTTCCTCGCCATAGTGCAGCGTCCACAGAATGATGCCCTTGCCTGAAGGCTCCAGCAGAACCGCTCTTTCACGACGATAGAGAACGAGCCGGGCAATGCCGACAACGCCATTGGCCCGCATGGCTTCGCGGATGACGCTGAAGGCTTCCGTGCCGATCTTGTCTTCCGGGCGCAGGAAGTGCGGGCGGTCGTACCAGATCCAGTCGATGGAGCCTGTGGGAACGAAAGTCTGGATATCGATGGTGCGGGTGCTTTCGAGCGCGACGGCATCGATCTCGTCATCCTCCAGCAACACATAATCGTCTTCGGCGCGGGGAAAACCCTTCACCTGGTTTTTGGCCGTCACCGGCTTGTGGGTGACGCTGTCGACATAGCGGCTTTCGACGCGATTGCCGGTCTTGCGATTGAGAATGTGGAACCGGTATTTGTTGCTTTCGGTGGTGGCGGGCGTCAGCGAAACGGCAGCCGTCACCAGCGACAGCTTCAGATAGCCCTTCCAGAAAACCTGCCGTGCCATGATCCGCGATCCGCCTCGTCGCCCGTTGTCTCCCGGATCAAACAACCACAGGGTGGCTTTTGTTCCGGGAGCTGTGTCAGATCGGTCGGGGCCTCGGTCTCAGTCGAACAACGACGTCAGGCCATAGACGGATGCGGATATGAGGGCTGCGGCCGGCATGGTCACCACCCAGGCAATGACGATGTTGCCGGCAAGGCCCCAGCGCACCGCCGAGACGCGGCGGGCGGCACCCACGCCGATGATGGCGCCGGTGATGGTATGGGTGGTCGATACCGGAATGCCGAGCCATGTCGCGCCAAACAGCGTCAGCGCACCGCCGGTTTCGGCGCAGAACCCCTGCATCGGGTTCAGCCGGGTGATTTTCGACCCCATGGTGTGCACGATGCGCCAGCCGCCAAACAGCGTGCCGAGCGCCATGGCCGACTGGCAGGAAATGACCACCCAGAACGGCACATAGAAGCTCTCTCCGAGATGCCCCTGGCTGAACAGCAGCACGGCAATGATGCCCATGGTTTTCTGTGCATCATTGCCGCCGTGGCCGAGCGAATAGAGCGAGGCGGAAATGAACTGCATGATGCGGAAGGTGCGGTCCACCGCGAAGGGTGTCTGGCGCACGAACAGCCAGGAAACGGCAAGCACCAGCAGCAGTGCCAGGAAAAAGCCGATGGCTGGCGACATGAAGATCGCGCCCACGGTTTTCAAAAGCCCCGACCAGACGATGGAATTGAAGCCGACCTTCGCAAATCCCGCACCGACGAGACCGCCGATCAGGGCATGCGACGAGCTGGAGGGAATGCCGAACACCCAGGTGACGATGTTCCAGACGATGGCGCCGATCAATGCCGCGAAGATGACCTGCGGCGAGACGATGGCCGGATCGATGATGCCGGTGCCGAGCGTTTCGGCCACATGCAGGCCGAAGAACAGGAAGGCGATGAAATTGAAGAAGGCCGCCCATGCCACCGCATATTGCGGCCGCAATACACGGGTGGAGACGATGGTGGCAATGGAATTTGCGGCGTCGTGGAGACCGTTCAGAAAATCGAAGAACAGCGCGATGGCGATGAGGCCGACAAGCAGCGGCAGTGCAAGCGCGACATCCATCAGACGTTCTCGATAACGATGCCGCTGATCTCGTTCGCCACGTCCTCGAAGCGGTCGACGACCTTTTCGAGTTCGCCGTAGATCTCGCTGCCGATCATATAGGCCATGGCATTGCCGGTGGCGCCATGGCGCCGGAAGAGGTCCTTGAGGCCCTGGTCATGAAGCTCGTCGGAGCGCCCTTCGACGCGGGTGACTTCTTCGGCAATCACCGACAGGCGCTGGGCATTGGTGCCGACTTTTTCCAGAAGCGGGATGGCTTCGGCGACGAGGTTTGCCGCACGCACGATCTCGTGGCCCATCTCGCGCATCAGCGGGTCGAATTCCGTCTGCTCGAACAGGCGGATCGTCTTGACCGTCTTGTGCATCATGTCGATGGCGTCATCCATGGACTGGATGAGGTCCTTGATATCGCCACGATCGAACGGCGTTATGAAGCTGCGGCGCACCGCAAGCAGCACGTCGCGGGTAATATCATCCGCCTGGTCTTCGAGGGCGATGATAAGGTCGCAGTTTTTCTCGACATCGACGCCGCTCAAAAGGTGGTCCAGGGCTGCGGCGGCTTTGACGACCGTTTCCGAATGTTTGCTAAACATGTCGAAGAAACGGTCCTCGCGCGGCATCAGCTTGCGAAAAATGCTCATCATGCGAATTGGCCCTCAATGGCGCTTTACGAGTTGTGGGGGGTGATTGTCATAAAAATGTCATAAATGCACGCAGGGCATTGATGCAACCCGGAAAATCGGCAGTATCAACGGATATGAAATCCTCGAAGAAAAGCCGGAAAGCCCGTCCGGCGCGTTCCCTGACATTGCTCCAGCAACTTGCTGCTGTTCCGGAAAAGCTGTTCAGCGGCGCTTTCCGACAGCAATATGCCGCCTTGTGCTTCCGTTATAATGGTAACGGCGACGAGATCGAAATCCTCGTCGTGACCTCCCGCACCAGCGCCCGCTGGATCATTCCGCGCGGATGGCCGATGAAACGCAAGAAGCCGCATGAGGCCGCCGTGATCGAAGCGTGGGAGGAAGCGGGCGTGCGCGGCCGGGTGAGGAAAGAGGCGGTTGGTCGCTACACCTATCTCAAGATGCTCGACAACGGCGATGTCGTGCCTTGTGTCGTCGATGTCTTCCAGATCGAGATCACCGGGGAGGCAACGAGCTTCAAGGAGCGCGGCGAACGCCTTCTGGAATGGGTTCCCCCGGACGAGGCGGCAAGGCGCGTCCGGGAAATCGAGCTGAAATCGCTTCTGGTCGACTTCCGCCCGAGGGGCAAAAGGAAACGGCAAAGCGAAGAGGGGTAATGACGGCAGTGTTGACCGGTCGAAACCAGGAAGGCCAGATGCAGTGATCGGTCGGCCTCTCATGAGAAACCAGCAGTGTGGCTGAGCCTCGGAATGATTTGTTCGAAAAAGGTCCGAGGGCATGCCGCAAGCCACACAGATTTTTGGCGTCCTCCGATTACTTTAATCAGATCAACTTGTATTCGCGACCTCTACGGTTTTCTTTCAGAAAAACAGGGGTCGATTTTTCTCCAGACCGCCTAACCTTGATCATATGTGGAGAGATAATCACTTCTTCAATCATTGAGCCAAGTGCCATCTCTTCCATCAAATCAATCGCTAGATTGGCTAGAGAGTGGTGATTTGCCCACGGATGATCCTGCGCTTGGTAGTCGTCAAAGAAACTCCAGCTCCAATCTTCAATGATGTACAGCCCGCCCGTCCGGAGCTTCTGGAACGTTGTACGAAAGCTGATTTTGGTTTGATCATAAAAGTGGGAAGCGTCATCGACGACAAGGTCAAGCCGGCCGCCAAAATCATGTTCGATGATTTCAGCTAAACGGACTTCATTATCCTGAGACGTTCCATAATAGAGGTTTGCTCGACCTTGCTGTTCGCTGATGTATTTATCGAGTGCCGGAATGGGGACTTCGGAAAGCTCGATACCAGAAATTCTCTCCGGCCGAAAAACCTCGTTGAGAAAGACGAACGATCCGCCCTGATATACGCCAAGCTCGAGAATGTGCTTAAAGTCTTCTCCAGCATGTGCGAGATACTGATCAAGAAAGGATTTTGATTTCATCATTGTGAAATCGGATTGACCGGATTCACGTTTGCTACCGCCATACTCGTAATCCATCGTGATCTTGTGACCACCAACGGAAAAAGTTGCGCCGTCCACCCAGCTTAATCTTGGGCGGCTCGTTCCGCCATCTTGCTGAGATGCATTCATAGGACCCTCCATAGTCAACTATAGGACGAAAAGTACAATCGAGCCGAGATAGTGGCAACAGAATTGTGACCGTGGAACAGCGCGGTAATCTGCGGCGTCGCCGGAAACTACGCTGTTGTATGTGCGCGACGTCTGAAACCAACGCTGCGAGCGAACGACAAGGCGGGTTTCTCGACCAACGTCCATGACAGGTATCCTGCTAACAGAGCGGCAGGAATCGTAATCAGATTGCTCGGATACGAGGTTAAGGTTGGGAAGAAATGCGCGATGGTTTGCTGAATGGGCCATCCGTAGATGTAGACGCCATACGAATAGTCGCCGGGGAGTTTGATCCGACGAACGGGTTGAGATGCCGAGATCACAAGCACGCAATAGAACAGCGCGAAGTATAGGGCATACTCTTGAACCAAGGTTCCCTGCAAAAACGTAGCGGCAACGATCAACAGCAGGGCGTAAAGGGTCTTGATCGGAAGGATGTCTCGGATCGAGTAGGCAAAGACGCCTGCCATGAAGAACAGCCCGACCTTCAGAATGTCGGAATACTCAACATCCGAAAAATAAAGGACTGCCTGCGGCGCAACGGAATGAACCATCAGGATTGCGACCAACGCCGCCAATATCCTGAGCCTCGTTTTGATGAATCCGAGAACGCCGAATGCAACGACGTAGAGATAGCAAATGATCTCCGGCGTAAGGGTCCACAACGATCCGTTCGGAGCCGAAGGTATGCGGTTCTCCGTAAAGACACCAGGCAGGTCCCAGCATTGGATAGGAAATGTGCTTAGCAAGCTGACGTGGTCTGCGAAGTAGCAATAGACCTGTCGGCTTGCGAAATAATCCATTACCGGCATTGCGGTTACGATCGGCCCGATCACGAACGATATGACGGCCAAGCAGACGATAGCGCCGGGATATATGCGGAATGCCCGCATAAGAAGGAAGCGTGGAGGGGATGCATTAAGCGCAAAGCTTCTCGTTACCAGAATCCCGCTCAGAAAGAAGAAGACACCGACTGCGAGCGTGCCAGTGTAATTTCTCTGTATAAGTTGCGTTACCGGCTCAGAATACCCCCCTGTCGGGAAGATATAGAAAGAATGCCCGAAAATAACTGCTACCGCTGCGAACAGGCGCACTAGGTCGAAGGCATTCTTATCGCGAGGCAAAATATCGGCCAAAACGATTTTGTCGGGTCTCATTTCTATTCGCAACCTTTGCTCGCGGCCAACATACGACTTTCCCTACAGGAAGAACCCAAGACCTACAATCAGGGGCCACCATGACCCACGTCGCGAAGGACAGCAGCGCTTGCTTGCGCTTGGTGTGCCACTGAGCAAATGTAAGGTTAATTGGGGTAGACGACGGTGAGAGGCTGTCTCAACGGTACTCTGCCTGCAGAGACGGACAGCATTCACAGTTCACGCATGGGCAGATTGTGGGGCTATCGAAAGAGCTGGAGAACGGCCTAACGGCTGATGTCTGCGGAAAGCAAGGGCATCAAAGGTGACCCCTTCCACATTCATTGGTGCGCGTTGATGATGATGGTCGCTTGATGTTCTGCGATTTCCACGTCTCAGACCAGCAACAGGGGGAAGGAGAATCCTAACATCTCCACCAACACCAAACCTTGCTCGTATTGCAGGAGAACCCTCTTCGTTAATAAAACTGCCAAAGCAGTGCTAAGCCGGGCGATCGGAAGGTTCCGGCCCACCCATCTCGTCCGGTCCTTTCGGCAGCAGGCGGGCGAAACGTCTGATGATGCTGTCGATGTAGGACAGGATTGTCGGCACGACGATCAGGGTGAGCAGGGTGGAGCTGATGAGGCCGCCGATGACTGCGTGTGCCATTGGCGCGCGCTGCGCCCCGCCGCCGCCAACCGCCAGCGCAAGCGGGATCATGCCGAAGATCATCGCAAGCGTCGTCATGATGATCGGGCGGAAGCGGATGATGCCGGCGTTTGCCAGCGCTTCGTTGAGCGAAAGGCCACGCTTCCTTTCGCGGTTGGCGAAATCGACAAGCAGGATGCCGTTTTTGGTCACGAGGCCCATCAGCATGATGAAACCGATCAGCGAGAACATGTTGATCGTGCTGCCGGCCACCATCAGCCCGACGAGGACGCCGATGAGCGACAGCGGCAGCGACGCCATGATGGCGAGCGGTTGCAGGAAGCTGCCGAATTGCGAGGCGAGCACGATGTAGATGAAGATGACCGCCATAGCGAGCGCGGTGACCATGTGGCCGACGGTCTCCTCCATGGTTTCGGCGTCACCGCCAAAGCGAATACGGTAGCCATCCGGCAGGTCGCGGGCGGCGGTTAGGGTCTTCAATAGGTCAGTCACCTCGCCAAGTGGCCGTCCGGCTATATTGGCCGAAACCAGCACCTCGCGGCGATTGTCGATGCGGCGGATTTCGGCCGGTGCCTCCACTGTGGTGATATCGGCAACCTGATCCAGACGCACCATCAGGGGCGTGCCGTTGGGTGCCGTGCGGCCGGTCGCGATCATCAATTCACTGATCCCCGTAGTGTCCGCACGCTTTTCGCCGGGCAGGCGCACGACGATATCGTAGCTGTTGCCGCCCGCATCCGTCCATTTCGACACATCCTCGCCGGCGATGAGCGGCGAGAGCGCTGCGGCAAGGTCGGATCGGGACATGCCAAGATCGCTTGCCGCCTCGCGTTTCAGGCGCACCGAAAGGACGGAGGTCACATCGCGGCTGCTCGAGGTCACATCCACGAGGCCGGGGATTTTCCTCATGTCTTCGATCAGACCGGTGGCGATCTTTTCGATGATCGCCCTGTCGTCGCCGAGAATGCTGAGCTGCACCGGGCTTTCGCCGCCGCCAAGACCGTTTTGCAGGATCGCCACCTCTATGCCCGGTATGGCCGACAGGCGTTTGCGGATCGGATCGGCAAGCGTGACTGGCGTGCGGGTGCGCCGATCGAGCGGCACCAGCCCGACCAGAACGGCGGCGCGATGTTTGCCGGTGGCGGCGCCGGTATTGACGGTGGAATAAAGCATCTCGACCTCAGGGAATTCCCGCAGCGCCTTCTCGACCTGCCGCACCTTGGCCGTGGTGTAGTCCAGCGAGGAGCCGACCGGTGCCGTTACGTTGATCTGGAAACGGCCTTCATCCGTATTCGGTACGAATTCCGCGCCGACCAGCGGCACCATGAACAGGCTGCCGACAAAGATGCCCGATGTGACAAGCAGGGTGACGAGCCGGTGGCGCAATGTCCAGCCGATCACATGCCGATATTGACCGGCCAGCCGTTCGAAGCCGTGGTCGAAACGGGCGATCAGCCGGCCGACCGGCCCGCGCCTGACACCGGGTTGCGCATCCGGATCGTACCAGACGCTCGACAACATCGGATCGAGCGTGAAGGCGACGAACAGCGAGATCAGCACGGCGGCTGACACGGTGACGCCGAATTCGTAGAAGAACCGCCCGACGATGCCGTCCATGAAGGCGACCGGCAGGAAGACCGCCACGATTGTCGCCGTCGTCGCGATCACCGCAAGCCCGATTTCGTTCGTGCCGTCGAGTGCCGCGCGGAGATGGGATTTCCCCATGTGCAGGTGACGGGTGATGTTTTCGCGCACGACAATGGCGTCATCCACCAGAATGCCGATGGAGAGCGTCAGCGCCAGAAGGCTCAGCGTATTGAGCGTGAAGCCGAGAGCCTCGATGACCGCCAGCGTGCCGATGATCGCGATCGGCAGTGTCAGCCCCGTGATGACGGTGCTGCGCCAGGAATTGAGAAACAGGAAGACGATGGCAACGGCGAGCGCCGCCCCTTCGATCAACGTCGTCTGCACCTGGGTAACGGATTCCCGGATGGGAATGGAGGTGTCCGTAATGACGCGCAATTCAACGTTTTGCGCGGCAAGTTCGGCGTTGAGAACGTCGAGCCGCTTGCTCACATCCGCAGCCACCTGAACCGTGTTGGCGTCCTGAACCTTGACGATATCGATCGCGAGCGCCGTCTGGCCATTATAGCGCGCGCGGTTTTCCGGGTCGGCGGCCCCTTCGGAAAGCGTGGCGATGTCGCGAAGATAAATCGCTGCGGCGCCGCGCCGGGCGACGACCATGTCCAGCAGCGCCTGCGATGCGGCCCTGCACCTGGATCGTGCGTTCGGAGACGGCATCGACAAGGCTTCCGGCTGGGCTGTTGCTGTTGCCGGTGCGCAGCGCGGTCACCACCTCGTTGATGCCGACGCCGAGCGCGCGCATGCGGGTCTCGTTGATGGTGATGTCGATCTGCCGCTTGCGGGCGCCAACCAGCGTTGCCTGCCCGACACCGGCAACGGTCGTCAGTTGCCGCAGCACCTTCTGGTCGGCAAGGGTGGTGAGGGCCGGTACGTCGAGCGACGTCGAGCTGATCGCCAGCGACAGGATCGGTTCGGCGGCGGGATCGAACCTTGATATGACTGGCTTTTTGGCCTCTTCGGGGAAATTCGCCTCGATGGCGGCGATCTTGTCGCGCACGTCCTGTGCCGCTGTCGCGCCTTTGACCTCGAGCTTGAATTTTGCGACGACGACGGAGCGTCCCTCATAGGACGTCGAGGTGATCTCGTCGAGACCGCCGATGGCGTTCAGCGCATCCTCGACCGGGCGCGTCAGTTCCGTCTCCACCGTCTCCGGCGTGGCGCCGGGATAGGCGGTGACGACCACCACAACAGGAACATCGACATTGGGGTAGAGGTCCAGCCCCAGCCGCTGCAACGAGAAGAGACCCATGACCAGCAGCGCCACCATCATCATGGTCGCGAAAACGGGGTGGGAGACGGATATGCGGGTCAGAAACATCTCAGCCTGCCTTGTCTACCGTGACGGCCATGTCGGGCTGCAATTGCGGAAGCGGTGCGGTGAGGATCGTCTCGCCGTCCTTGAGACCAGCGCCGATCTCGATCAGGCTGCCGTCGTTCCAGCGCGATCCGACCGCCACCGTCTGGCGGCGAAGATGGCCGTTCAGGACTTTAAGGACATGGTAGCCGCTCTCGTCCTTGCGAAGAGCTATTGCAGGAACCACAAGCGCATCGTTTTTTTCGCGCACCAGGATCGACCCGCTGGCGAACATTCCACCCCACAAGCGGCCGCCGCGATTGGCAAGCCGCAGATAAACGGCCACGAAGCGCGTGCCGTCCTCGGCAACCGGGCTGATGCGGTCGACGGTGCTTCTGAGGGGCTGGCCGCCGATGCCGTCAATCTCGAGTTCCGCCGTCTGGCCAATGGCGACACGTGCGATATCGCGCGTCGCCACGAGAACCTTCGCCTCCAGCACGCTGGTATCGACCAGCGTCATGAGTTCACCGTCGGCGCTGACGCGGGAGCCGGCTTCCGCCTGCCGGCGGGTGATGGTGCCGTCAAAAGGCGCGCGGATTTCTGCATTGCGAAGGGCGAGGCGGGCGATATCGGCCTGCGCGGCAAGGCTCTGGAGCCTTGCCGTTTTTACGGCGACATCGCTCTTTGCCTTGTCGAGCTGTTCTGCCGATGCGATGTTTTTCGACGCGAGCTGTTCGGTGCGGGTGAGGGCCTGCATCGCCAGGGTCAGTTCGGCCTCGGCCGCATCCCGGTCGCTCTGCCGCAGCAGCAGCGTCGATTGCAGTTCTTCTGTGTCGAAACGCACGAGCAGGTCGCCCGCCCGCACCGCCTGGCCGTCCCTGACGTTCATATCGAGAATTTTTCCAGCCTCGCGGGCGCGGAGGACGACACGGCTGACCGGCTGAAGCTCGCCACTGATGCTGAGCCGCTCCACCATCGATCGCGTACCGATCTTTGCGATTTCCGCAGCCGTCAGTTCGAACGGGATGCCGGCCGGGCTCATCGAGGTTGCCGCCACGATGCCCTTGGCGCGCTCGTTCGCATCGACGCTTCCGCGCGCCGGATCGAGAGCCGTGACGACGAGCGCGCAGCCTGCAAGCGCGATGCCCGCCTTGATCGTTCTTTTCACCCACATACCATAATCCTTTCAGGCAAAACTCATGCTGTGACCGCTGGAAGAGCGGTCGTGCCGCCTGTCTTGCAGGCTGATGGCTTCTGGATAGGCGTTCATAATTGCAGCAGCATTACCCGCCCGCAGCCTCTGCGCCGCAATACTGCCGTAACCTTTCTGGCAGACAAGGAGCGGCGAAGGGACGGTGGCACATGAGACTTCTGTTGATTGAGGACGAAAAGGAAATGGCGGATGCGCTCTCGACGACGCTCGGCAAGCAGGGGATCGTCATCGACCATACGATGCGGCTCGGCGATGCGATGGAGCTGGCGCGCCAGCATGTCTATGACGCCATTCTGCTCGACCGTCGTCTGCCTGACGGGGAGGGGCTGACCTTCATTCCCAAGCTGCGCCGTGCCGGTATCGATACGCCGATCATTTTATTGACGGCGATGAACGAACCGGAGGAGCGGATCGAGGGCCTGAATGGCGGCGCCGACGATTATCTCGGCAAGCCGTTTCTCGTCGGCGAGTTGCTGGCGCGGGTGCGCGCGGTTTTGAGAAGACCAGCAAGCATCGCCCCGTCGCAGATCGCCGCAGGCCGCATTGTGATCGATCCGCTTCACCTCAGCGTCACGATCAATTCGCTCCCCTTCGATCTGCCAAGACGCGAACTCATGGTCCTCATCACGCTGGCGAAACGAAAGGGCAAATCCGTGCTGCGCTCGACGCTGGAGGACGCCGTCTACAATTACGAGGAAGAAATCCAGTCGAATGCGCTCGATGCGCATATATCGCGGCTGCGCAAACGCCTGCTCGACGCTTCTGCCGGGGTCAGCGTGCATAATATTCGCGGCATCGGCTATCTGCTGAGGGAAGACGTATGAAAGTACAGGGCAAATCCAATCCGTCCCTGTGGTGGCAATTGAGCTGGCAGCTCAGCGTCGTCGTCTCCTCCATGATCGCTGTCGTCATCGTCGGGCTTTGCGTTTACGGGGTGATGAAGCTCTCGCCCAATATCGGCCTCTGGACCGATTTGTCGGCGACGCTCGACGAGTCGCTTTCGCTCGATCCGCAAAAGGGCCTTGTCATTACCGAGGGACCGGCATTGCGGGCCTTGAAGGCGAAGAATGACACGCTCTGGTTCGTGGTCTCGACGCCGGACGGGAAGGCGGCGACCTTCGGCACCGTGCCGGCGGTTTATGCAGACCTTGCGCGTTACGTTCATCTGATGACGGACGCCGATATTCGTGGCGGTAGCGGCATATCAGAGATTGCGTCGGCTGAAAGTGTCGTGACGACGTCGGGACCTGTCAGGATCATGTTCGGCGGCACGCCAAATGTTCAGGGGTCGTTTCTGACGCTGCTTGCCGGCACCTATCCGATTTATATTCCGCTGCTGGCGGTTCTTTTGCCTGCGGTGTTTTTCTCCGTGCCGCACATCGTGCGCCGGGCGCTGGCCGGCCTCAGTTCAGTCGTCAAGAAAGCACCGGAGATCGACCCGCGCCGACCGGGATCGAAGCTTCCCGTCGAAGATGTGCCGCGCGAAGTCGTTCCGTTGATCGTGTCTTTCAATAGCATCCTCGAACGGCTGGAGGAGCAGTTCCAGGCGCGGCAAAGGTTTCTGATCGATGCGGCGCACGAATTGCGCACACCGATTGCGATCATGCAGACCCGGATCGAGGGCCTGCCCGGACCGGACCAGCAGCGGCTGATGGGAGACGTCGCGCGGCTTGGTGAAACCGCCGAACAGCTTCTGGCCTTCGAGCGGAACGATCAGGTGAACGACCGACGCGAGACGGTGGATCTTGTCGATATGACCCGCACGGTGGTGGCGGAACTCGCGCCGCTTGCGCTTTCGGCCGGTTACGACATCTCCTTCGAAACGCAGATCGAAAAATACGACATGCAGGGCAATCCCTTCGCCCTGCCGCGCGCCATCAGCAACATCGTGCGCAACGCCATCGACCACGGCGGAAACAAGGGGCTGATCCATGTCTCGGTTCTCGCAAACGGCGAAATCGCCATTTCCGACGAGGGGCAGGGCATAGCTGAAGACCAGCAGGAGCGGATATTCGAACCTTTCTATCGGGTCACGCCAAAAAGCACGGGTGCCGGGCTTGGCCTCAGCCTCGTCAAGCAGATCGTCGCCAATCATAACGGCCGTATCGTGCTGGACAGCACCCCCTTGGGAAGCACGTTCCGGTTTCGATTCTGATCGCGCTTTGCCCGCTGTAGACCGGTCGCGGCAATTGTAATGCTGCCGCAACGTTGCCGGTCCAGATGTGTGGGTACGGGATCAACCGTGCCAACCGGAGGATACGCAGTGACACAGCCAAGGAAACGGTTCCTCCGGGATTTCCGGCGAAACGACGGCGCGTAGAAACCGCGTCGCCGGCCCGAAACCGAGCGCAATGCCGCAGCGCCGTTGATCGCAACAGAACCCCGCTCAGATTTCAGTTTCGGTTCATCCTGGGCGCGCACAGTCCCGGCCAAATCACTCCGCGCCTTCGTCCAGACAGTCATACTCCCCGGAATTTTAAGATGCCGCATACTGAAGTCGCCGCATTCGCTGCGGAACAAAACTCGGCGAAATCCGCGCCGGTCGTTACTGCGCAAGCCATGGCTGGCGAAGGCCTGGAATTTCCCCGTTTCCCCTTAGAGGCCGCCTCAAAAAGAGGTGGGTGATTTCAACAGGTTATGATTCCTTCGGATTTGCGAGATTCGATGGAGAACACAATGGCCTGGACCAAAATCACCCGCCGACAATATGCCCGGCGAACGGCACGCTACGCAAGCGATATGACGGATCGGGAATGGGGACTGGTTGAACCTTTCCTACCAATGCCGCGCCGCTTGGGCCGTCCACGGACCACGGATTTGCGAGAGGTGGTGAATGCCCTGCTGTACATCGCCACAACTGGTTGCCAATGGCGGATGCTGCCGAAGGATTTTCCACCCTGCTCAACCGTGCAGCGCTATTTCTACGAATGGAGGGCGTTGGGACTTTGGCCACGCATCAACCATTGTCTCGTGATGGAAACGCGCGAGTTAGAGGGCAAGGAGGCAAGTCCGACTGCCGGTGTGATCGATAGCCAGAGCGTCAAAACCACGGAAAGCGGCGGCATCCGGGGCTATGATGCAGGCAAGAAGACCAAAGGCCGCAAGCGCCATATCATCGTCGATACGCTGGGCCTGATGGTCGGCCTCATGGTGCACAGCGCCGACATCCAAGATCGCGACGGTGCTCCCGATCTCCTGAAATCCATCCGCCACAGGTGGCCGTGGTTGCTACATGTCTTCGCCGATGGCGGCTATGCAGGAGACAAGTTGAAACGGCGACTGAAGAAGATCGGGCGCTGGACGGTCGAGATCATCAAGCGCTCAGACAAAGCGAAAGGCTTCGAGGTTCTGCCGCGTCGATGGGTGGTCGAACGGACCTTCGCCTGGCTTGGCAGATGCCGCAGGTTGGCCAAAGACGTCGAACGCTCAATTGCATCAGCCGAAGCGTGGATCATGATCGCCCATATTCGTCTCATCACCCGACGCCTGGCAAGGTATGGATATCGTTGAATGCTTTTCGAGTCCGACTCTTAGGCCGGAGTGTCGCGACCTTCGTTCTGCGCGCCCACTGGAAACGGGGCTTCCTGTTCTGGATGCGTTTTTTGGCGCATCCGCTTGTGACGCTGCGATGGTGGCTTTTTCTGTCCCGGTTCTCGGCAACGCAAAAACTGCCGCCGCCGCATGATGAGCTTCTTCAGAAGCCCCTGTCTAAATTCCTCGTCGGCAAAATCTCCTATGGCAGGCGGCTCGATTTTCTGATGGAGAATTTCGTCCTCGCCAGCGGTTGTTTCTCGAAAGAGGTCATGGCTGCGCTCTGGAAGGGAAAAAAGCTCGAGATCGGCACCATAAGCGGCCGTGCCGATGAATATCGCTGCACGCTTGCCCTTGCGGATTTATGCGGTGGCCGGCACGAAGGCGCTTTCGCGGTGCGGCTGATCAGAACCCGTGACGACGTCACCCTGTGGACGACGAAATTTATCTTCGTGGCGGGGCATGCGGGTGGGGCAAGGACGATTGCCGTTGGCGGCATGCAGGGGCCGCGCGCCGCAAAGCAGGAGATGGTGGCGGTGACCCGCGATCTCGCCGGTCTTCGCCCGAAAGATGCCGTCTTGATGCTGCTGCAAGGCCTGATCGAGACGGAGGCGGCTTGCTATTTCGCAGTCTCCCACGCCCGCCATCCCATCAATTATCGCCGCGCCCGGCGGCAGAAAATGCTGCTTTCCGACATCGACGCTTTCTGGCGGGAGCGCTCCGCTGCGCCTGACGAGATGTTCGGTTTTCAGGTGCCGGTTTCAAGCCTTGAAGGCGCGGACAAGCGCAGCAAGATGAAGCTTGCCTTCTTTTCCATCGCCGCGCGCCTTTGCGAAAACAAAGCCGGGATGGCTGCGAAGAGTTGAGGCCGCTTACTCGCGGCGGCCTTCGACATCTTCACGCTGCGGCATCGGCAACGCGGCCGAGTTTTTGCAGGCCGCATTCGCGGACGATCTCGGCAATGTGGGTGAATTGCCCGGAGAGCGGATTGCTCTTGCGCCACACCATGCCGATGGTGCGGGAGGGGCGTGGTTCGGCCAGCCGGAATACCGAGACGGTGGATTGCCGCGTTTCCATATCGACGGCCATCTGCGGAATGAGCGTGACGCCGATGCCGGCGCCGACCATCTGCACCAGCGTCGAGAGCGAACTGCCCTCCATCAACACGCGCGGCGGCGCGTTCGTGGTGCTGCAGAAAGACAGGGCCTGATTGCGGAAACAATGGCCTTCCTCCAGCAGCAGCAGGCGCATTTCACCGAGCTTGTCGGCGCTTGGCACCGGCATTCCCGCATCTTCCATCGGCCGGACCAGAATGAATTCCTCGGAAAACAGCGGAACCTCTTGCAGCGACGGCTCCGACACCGGAAGGGCGACGATTGCCATGTCCAGACGGGCTTCCAGAAGATCCTCGATCAGTTTCTGCGTCACCGCCTCGCGCGGGCGCGTCTCCAGTCCCGGATAATGCCGGGTGAGCGTCTTGATGACCTGCGGCAAAAGATAGGGCGCAACGGTTGGAATGACGCCGATGCGCAGGCGGCCGCTGAGCGGGCCATGCCTTGCCCGCGCCAGATCCTGCAATTCATCCACCGAGCGCAGGATCAGGCGGGTGCGTTCGGCAAATTCATCGCCGAGAGCGGTCAGCCTGATCTGGCGGCTGCCGCGTTCGACCAGCGGCGCGCCGATCAGCTCTTCGAGTTCCCTGATCTGCAATGAAAGCGCGGGCTGGGAAATGGAGCACGCCTCCGCCGCCCGCCCGAAATGGCCGATCTTCGCCAGGGCGTCGAAGTAACGCAGATGTTTCATCGATACTCCAATCATAAGCTGAGCATATCGCAGCCTTTAGAATATACAATTGGAAATTATGGAACCCGGCTGTTAGTCATCTTCATGACAGAAAGAGAATGTAGCTGTCAGGGATCAACGTCACTGCGCGGTTCGTCGTGATAACATGACGTGGCCTGTGGTGCCGACATGCTGCACATGTCGAATTGATTATGTCGTTTAATGACCAAACCCATCGGAGGGCGAAATGGACGTAACTTCAAAACCGGCTGGCAAGTGTCCCGTCATGCATGGAGGCAATACGGCCTCCGGTAAATCGGTGACCGAATGGTGGCCGAACGCGCTGAATCTCGATATCCTGCATCAGCACGACACCAAGACCAATCCGCTCGGCACCTCCTTCAACTATCGCGAAGCGCTGAAGACGCTCGACGTCGAAGCCCTGAAGGCCGATCTGCGCGCCCTGATGACCGAAAGCCAGGACTGGTGGCCGGCCGACTGGGGCAGCTATGTCGGCATGATGGCCCGCGTCACCTGGCATGCGGCCGGTTCATACCGTGTAACCGACGGACGCGGCGGCGCCAACACCGGCAACCAGCGTTTTGCACCGCTCAATTCCTGGCCTGACAATGTCAACACCGACAAGGGCCGCCGCCTGCTGTGGCCGATCAAGAAGAAATACGGCAACAAAATTTCCTGGGCCGATCTCATCGCGCTCGCCGGAACCATCGCTTACGATGTTGCTGGCCTGAAGACCTTCGGTTTCGCCTTCGGCCGCGAGGATATCTGGGCTCCTGAAAAGGACACCTATTGGGGTGACGAAAAGGAATGGCTGGCGCCGAGCGATGGTCGTTACGGTGACGTGAAGAAGCCTGAAACGCTGGAAAATCCGCTTGCCGCCGTGCAGATGGGCCTCATCTACGTCAACCCGGAAGGCGTCAACGGCAAGTCCGATCCGCTGGCGACAGCCGCGCAGATGCGGGAAACCTTTGCCCGCATGGGCATGGATGACGAAGAAACCGTGGCGCTGACCGCAGGCGGCCACACCATCGGCAAATCCCACGGCAATGGCAGCGCCGCCAACCTCAGCCCGGAACCGGAAGCCGCCGGCCCAGAATTCCAGGGTCTCGGCTGGATCAACACCAAGGGTCGCGGCATCGGCCGTGACACCGTGGTGTCGGGTATCGAAGGCGCATGGACCAGCGAGCCGACCAAGTGGGACAATGGCTTCTTCGACATGCTGTTCAAGCATGAGTGGACATTGACGCACAGCCCCGCTGGCGCGTCGCAGTGGGCGCCGATCTCGATTGCCGAGGAAGACAAGCCTGTTGACGTCGAGGATCCTTCGATCCGCACCATCCCGATGATGACCGATGCCGACATGGCCCTGAAGGTCGATCCGATCTATCGCGAGATTTCGCTGAAGTTCAAGGACAATCAGGACCACTTCTCCGAGGTCTTCGCCCGCGCCTGGTTCAAGCTGACCCACCGCGACATGGGACCGAAGTCCCGTTACTTCGGCCCTGACGTTCCGGCGGAAGACCTGATCTGGCAGGATCCGATCCCTGAAGGTTCCACGAGCTACGATGTCACCGCCGTCAAGGCGAAGATCGCCGCTGCCGGTCTGCCTGTCGCCGATCTGGTCTCCACCGCATGGGACAGCGCCCGCACCTTCCGTGGTTCGGACAAGCGTGGCGGCGCCAATGGCGCGCGTATCCGCCTTGCGCCGCAGAAGGATTGGGAAGGCAATGAGCCCGCCCGTCTCGCCCATGTGCTTTCGGTTCTGGAACCGATTGCCCGCGAAACCGGCGCCAGCATCGCTGATGTCATCGTTCTCGCCGGCAATTACGGTGTGGAACAGGCGGCGAAAGCAGCCGGATTCGATATCTCGGTGCCTTTCGCACCCGGTCGTGGCGATGCCTCAGCCGATGAGACCGATGCGGACAGCTTTGCGCCGCTCGAGCCGCTGGCAGATGGTTTCCGCAACTGGGTGAAGAAGGACTATGTCGTCAGCCCCGAAGAAATGCTGCTCGACCGCGCACAGCTTCTCGGCCTCACCGCGCCGGAACTGACCGTTCTCATCGGCGGCCTGCGCGTCATCGGCGCCAATTACGGCGGCGGGGCACATGGCGTGTTCACTCAGACCCCCGGTGCGCTCACCACCGACTTTTTCGCAACGCTGACGGACATGGCCTATTCCTGGGTTCCGACCGGCAGCAATCTCTATGAGATCCGCGATCGCAAGTCCGGCGCAATGCGCTATACGGCGACGCGCGTGGATCTCGTCATCGGCTCCAACTCGATCCTGCGTGCCTATGCGGAAGTTTACGCGCAGGACGACAACAAGGAAAAGTTCGTGCGTGATTTCGTCTCTGCCTGGACGAAGGTCATGAACGCCGACCGTTTCGACCTTGTCTGATACGGCGGATTGATCCAAAAAAAAGCACCTCCCTGAGCGATCAGGGAGGTGCGATTTTCTACCGGCGGTCTGAGGACAGGACCGGTTTTTCGGCTGATGGTTTCTCGCCTTTATCCGCCGGCGCTGTGCCGGCCTTTTCATTTTCATGCGCATCCGGCCCGGCGACGATCACGCCACGACCATGTTCTTCCCGCTTCTTGTCGGCGAAATCGCCCGGTTCTTTTTTATCGCTCATCGTGATCTCTCCCTTGGTGATTTTAGTCCATGTAGAGATGAACGGCTGGTTGGGGCGGAGGTTCCAAGGCTCAGTTTGTCGCCGGATCGCATTCCACCACAGCAATGTTTTGCATGACAACCATCTTTGCTATTAACATGAATTGATAAGTCATGTTATTGGGCCTGACGTTATGGAGCTTGCGGCGGCCTTTATCATGGCGCGCGTGTCTTCCGTGACTTCAACCCCGGCTCGACAACAAGACGGTATCTGCATTGAGTTTCTGGCATTCCATGACCTGGCACACGGAAGGCATCAGCGTTACTGCGCCGGTCAAATGGCGCCAGCTGGACGGGCTCGTCAGCGCCTTCTGGGAGGCGGAGAGCCAGATGGGCGCGAAGGGTTATTATCTCGCTGCCGATCCGCGCATCATGATATTTTTCAACGATGTCTCGTCGCGGATCAGCATCTCCAACCGGGACGGCGAGTTGTCGCAGCATTCCCGCCCTATGGCACGGGCGATCTATGTGCCGGCTGGTGTTCCCATGTGGACCGGCAGCAACGCCACTCATCGGTTTTCCCATCTCAACCTGCATATTCACAAAGACCGGTTGCTGCGTTTCCTGTCGCCATCGGTCGGCAGTTCAGCAGCGATGACGGCCTTGCGCCGCCCGGTCGAGATAGAGGATATCGGTTCTGTCGAAACGCTGGCGGGGCTGCTTGTCGATGAACTGGCCGAACCCTCGAAACACGCGGTCTATGCCGAAAGCCTCGTCGGCAGCATCGTCGCAGGCCTTCTGGATATTCCTGGCCCCGCGTCTGAACCGACCAACGGCAGGCTGACGCAGGCGCAGATGAACAAGCTGCTTGCCCGCGTCGAGAGGCGGGGCGACGACCGCATGACGGTTGCCGAGATGGCCGATATCGTCGGGCTTTCGGAAAGCTGGTTTGCGACCGTTTTCCGCCAGACCACGGGCAAGACGCCGCTACAATGGCAACTGGAACGGCGCATCGACCTTGCCCAGAAACTGCTGCTGGAAGGCAATCTCACCGTGGCCGATATCGCTGCACAGCTCGGTTTTTCCGATCAGGCCCATTTGACCAAGGCTTTCCGCCAGTCCGTCGGCAACACGCCTGCCGCCTGGCGGCGCATGCACAGGCTGCTTTGATGCGCAGCGTTTGGTGCGGCACCAAACCTCGCTTTTCGCCACCCTCGGGACAAGCCCGAGGATGACGTAGAGCGTTAGGATGATTGCATAAGCATCAGATTAATAACGGTATAGTCGCTTACCATGTCTTGCGCAGGGTTGCCGAGAACGCCCGGCCAGGATTATAGAAGTCCGCGCCGAAGCCGCCGTAAGAGACGTGTTTCTCGTTGAAGAGGTTGGAAACATTCACCTCAAGCGACGTGGTTTCCTGGATTTTGTAGCTGAAGGCCGCGTCCATGGTCACGCTGCTGCCGGTCGAGACCTTGTTGGCATCGTCGAAATAATAGGCGCCGGTGAAGCGGCCGCCGAGCCCGAAGGTCATGTCGCCGCGTTTGTCGTTGCCGGCAAGCGTGTAGTTGACCCAGAGCGAAGCCTGATGTTCCGGCACGAATTGTGGGCGGTTGCCGACATTGCCAACGGTGCCGTTTTCGGTGATTTCCGCGTTGAGATAGGAATAGGCCGCCGTCAGGCTGAGGTTGTCGGTAACCTCCGCCTTGGCCTCGAGATCGAGACCGCGCACGCGCACCTCGCCGATCGTCGTCGGCAGGCTGGTGATCGGGCTGGTGACGGTGATGTTGTTTTTCTTCAGGTCGTAGATCGATGCCGTGAACAGGGCAGGGAATGCATCCGGGCGATACTTCACGCCCAGCTCCAGCTGCTCGCCGCGTTCCGGTTCCACCGTGAGACCCGAGGCGGGCACCACCGATTCGGCGTAGCTGATATAGGGCGCGATTTCGTTGGTGATCCTGTAGGATACCCCGATGCGCTTGGTCATCTCGCTGATATCGCCGCTGGCCTTCGTGCCGTTCAGCCTGTTGGTCTGGTCGGTGTCGATCCAGTCGTTTCGCAGTCCGGCGCTGAGGGTCAGCCTGTCGAAGAACGTCAGGTCCTGCTGCAGGTAGAGTGCCTTGGTCTTTTGATCCGTCAGCGAGCTGGCGTAAAGCGGCACCGAGGCGGGCGCACCGGTATAGACCGGGTTCAGCCAGTTGATGCCGGGTGCAGAACCGAAGTAGCTTTTGCTGCCGGAGGAGTAGTCGTTGTAAAACACGCCGACGAGGCTGCGGCTTTCGACGCTTTCGAAGGTTGCGTCATATTGCAGACGGGTGTCGATCAGGAAGTTTTCGGTTTCGGTCTCGTTGCCGAAATAGGAACGGTCGGCGATCGTCGAACCATTGGTCGGTGTGGACGAGATATAGGCATAACCGAAATCGGTATTCGCCTTGCTGTAGCGCGCATTCGAACTCAGTGTCAGGCCAGAGCCGAAATCATGGTCGAACATCACGCTCAGCGAATTGCGGTTGGTGCCGCGGTAGTTATAGTCCGGCTCGCCGAAGAAACGGCTTCTGTCGAAATGCGAGCCGACGGGATGGCCGCCGCCGCCGGGAACGCCGTCCTTGTTGAGGTGATCGTAAACGACGGTAAGGCTGGTGTCGTCGGTGGGGCGCCATGTCAGGCCGCCCATGAAGAACTTTTCATCGTCGCGGGAATAATCATATTCCGCATCGGCATTTCTGAGCTTGCCGGTCAGACGGTATGACAGGGTGTCATCGCTTGTGATGTTGTCGCCGAAGTCAAAGCCGGTTTCGGCGCGGCTGTAGGAACCGCCGGTCACGTAGGCCTCACCGAAACGGCTGCGTTTTGGAACCTTGGTGGAGTAGTTTACCGAGCCGCCGGGATCGGACACGCCAAAGGTGGTGGAATTGCCGCCCTTCAGCACCTCCACGCGCTCATAGGCATAGGTCTCTTCGCGCAGCGCGCCGAAGGGACGGCCGAGCGTCAGCCCGTCGCGATAGGTATAAGCGTCGAAACCGCGAATCTTGAAATAGTCGAAACGGTCGTCAGAGCCGTAGAAATCCGTGGTCACACCCGCCGTGTATTGCAGGGCTTCTTCCACGGTCTGCACGCCGCGCTGCTGCATTTCCTTGGCGGTGATGACGGAAATGGAGGCTGGCGTATCGAAAATGTCGGTTGCCATTTTGCTGCCGCTCGTGGTGCGGTTGGCGACGATCGACTTCTGGTCATTGTCGCCGCTATCGATGGTAATACGCTCGAGAACCGTGCTGCCACCCGTCGCGGACGCCTCCTGCGCCAGCAATTGACCGGGCAGAGTGGAGACAAGAGCAGTGCAGGCAAGCCGTGCCGCATGCCCATAGCGCCGATGGGCGGTTTTGCGGGTTTTGCCGTCGATTTCGATTTTCATTGCCAGATTCCAGAAGTTGATGTCCCGATCGCCGCTTCCACGGCCCACTCTCAACGTGCCCAATAACTTGAGAAAGTTTGTCCGGTATTGTAACTTTTTGCGGTTTTGTACAAAACCCCGGAAATTTCACCGCTGTTCGGTCGGCATTTCCTTCCGAGGCTTGACGGGGGCATGTGAAGCTGAGAGTTCAAGTCCACTTTTGACCTTCTGGGAGCTTTGCCCATGCTTCGCCTGTTTCGTAGCCTCGTGCCGGCATTTGTACTTTTGCTATCGATGATCGCGCCAGCCCCTGTTGCGGCGGATGAGGCAACGACCTATCCCGTCGTCATCAAGCATGCCTTCGGCACGACGACGATCACGAAAAAACCGCAGCGCGTGGCAACTGTCGCCTGGGCGAACCATGAGGTGCCGCTGGCGCTTGGCATCGTGCCCGTCGGTTTTGCCGCCGCCAATTTCGGCGATGATGACGGTGATGGCCTGCTGCCCTGGGTGGCGAAGCGGCTTTCCGAACTGGGTGCTGCAAAGCCCGTGCTGTTCGACGAGGGGGACGGCATCGATTTCGAGGCCGTGGCGGCAACGCAGCCGGATGTCATCCTCGCCGCCTATTCCGGCCTCAGCCAGTCCGACTACGATACGCTGAGCCAGATCGCGCCTGTTGTCGCCTACCCCGTGTCCCCTTGGGCAACCGACTGGCGAGAGATGATCCGGCTGAACAGTGCCGGGCTTGGCATGGCGGGGGAAGGTGAGGCGCTCATCACGCGCATCGAGGCTGAAATCGCGCAGGTGGTTGCCGGGCATCCGCCGCTGAAAGGCAAGTCGGCGATGTTCGTCACCCATCTCGACGCCACCAATCTCAGCGTCGTCAATTTTTATACTGCCAATGACAGCCGGGTGAAATTTTTCGCCGATCTCGGGCTGACCTCGCCGAAGAGCGTGGCGGAGGCGACGAAACCGGGGCAATTTGCCGCCGGCGTCAGCGCCGAGCGCGTCGATGCCTTTGACGATGTCGATATTGTCGTCACCTATGGCAGCGAGCCGCTGCTCAAGGCAATGCGGGCCGATCCGCTGCTTGCCCGCATGCCCGCCGTTGCCAATGACGCCATCGTCATGCTGGGGCGTGATCCGCTCGGCACCGCATCCAACCCCACGCCGCTGTCGATTTCCTGGGTTCTGAAGGATTACGCCGATCTTCTGGCGAAAGCGGCGGACAAATCCTCCGGTAAAGCCCAATGACAATGGAGGGGCTAGCCAAAGGTCCGGCCGTGCTGCCGGGCCGCCGCTCCAACCGCATGCGCAGCGCCTGGCTCAGTGCCGTGCTGGCGCTTCTCGTCCTTCTCTGTGCGCTTTCCGTTGCAATCGGCACCCGTGACGTCGCATTCGCGGATATTATGGCCGCGCTGGCCGGCCGGGTCGAGACGGTGGCGGAAGCGGCTGTTGCGGTTCGCCTGCCGCGCACCATGCTTGCCGTGCTTGTTGGGGCCGCACTTGGGCTTGCCGGGGCGATCATGCAGGGCGTTACCCGCAATCCGCTGGCCGATCCCGGTATCCTCGGCGTCAATATGGGCGCGTCGCTTGCCGTCGTCATCGCCATCGTCTGGTTCGGCATCGCCTCGGCGCAGGCCTTTATCCTCACGGCAATTGTCGGGGCGGGGGCGGCTGCGGTTTTCGTTTATGTCGTCGGCTCGCTCGGGCGGGGCGGAGCAACGCCGCTGAAACTCGCTCTGGCCGGTGCCGCCACCTCGGTTGCGTTCTCGTCGCTCGTCATCGCCGTCGTGCTGCCGCGCAGCGATATTGCCGGCGGCATCCGTTCCTGGCAGATCGGCGGCGTCGGCGGTGCGACCTTTGACCGTATCGAGACCGTTCTGCCGTTTCTCGCCGCCGGTTTCGCCATCAGCCTTCTTTCGGCCCGCAAGCTGAATTCACTGGCGCTTGGCGATGAGCTGGCTGCCGGGCTTGGCGAAAATGTCGCGGTCGCGAGAGCCGTGGCAACCTTCGGTGCTATCCTCCTCTGCGGCGCGGCAACCGCCATCTGCGGGCCGATCGGTTTTGTCGGGCTGGTCGTTCCGCATCTCTGCCGCCTGCTTGTCGGCGTCGATAATCGCTGGCTTCTGCCGTTTTCCGCGCTCGGCGGCGCTTGCCTGTTGCTTGCGGCCGATATTGTCGGGCGTCTCGTGGCGCGACCTTCCGAACTCGATGTCGGCATCGTCACCGCCCTTGTCGGCGGGCCGTTTTTCATCTGGATCGTCAGACGTCAGCGGGTGCGCGAACTGTGAACATGCACGCGCCCGTCATCGAAACACTGGTTTTCAACCGCCATACCCGCCAGCGCCGGCGACGCCTTGTCATTGCCGCCCTGTCGGCGCTTCTGGTCGTCGCTTTCGCATTGACGCTGATGCTGGGGCAATCCTTCACGCCGCCCGGCGACGTCCTGCGCGTGCTGCTCGGCGAGGACATTGCCGGCGTCACGTTCACGGTCGGGCAATTGCGTCTGCCGCGCGCGCTGCTCTCGGTTCTCGCGGGTTTGAGCTTCGGGCTGGGTGGTGTCGCCTTCCAGATCATGCTGCGCAACCCGCTTGCCAGCCCCGATATCATCGGCATCAGTTCCGGTGCGAGTGTGGCGGCCGTGTTTGCCATCGTCGTCCTCAATCTGAGCGGACCGCTCGTCTCGGTTTTCGCCGTCGTCGCCGGGCTTGGCGTCGCATTGCTGGTCTATCTGCTGTCCTTCCGCAATGGCGTCGCCGGAACGCGGCTGATCCTTGTCGGCATCGGCGTTTCGGCCATGCTCGAGAGCTTCATCGCCTATATCTTGTCTGTCGCACCGGCCTGGACATTGCAGGAAGCGATGCGCTGGCTGACGGGTAGCGTCAACGGCGCGAAACTTGCCCAGACGCTGCCGCTTTTCATCGCGCTCATCCTGTTCGGCGGCCTGCTGCTCAGCCGTGCGCGCGATCTAGAGGCATTGAGGCTCGGTGACGATGCGGCTGCGGCCCTCGGGGTTAAGGTGGGAAGAGCGCGGATCATCGTCATCATCGCCGCCGTGGGCATGATCGCTTTTGCCACGGCCGTGTCGGGGCCGATCGCCTTCGTCGCCTTTCTGTCAGGGCCGATTGCCGCGCGTATCGTCGGCCGCAACGGGTCGCTGCTCATTCCGGCCGCGCTGGTTGGTGCCGTCTTGGTGCTGGTGGGTGATTATTGCGGCCAGTTCCTGCTGCCCGGCCGTTATCCTGTCGGTGTCGTCACCGGCGCTCTCGGCGCGCCCTATCTGATCTACCTTATCGTGCGGGTAAACCGCAGCGGAGGCTCGTTATGACCAGCCACTCTCTGTCCGTGAACCGTCTGTCGGCCGGATACGGCGAAAACCTCATCATCGAAGGGCTGGATCTTGTCGTTCCGCGCGGCCGGATCACCGTCATCGTCGGCGCCAATGCCTGCGGCAAGTCCACGCTCCTTCGCAGCATGTCGCGGCTTGTCGCTCCCCGCGCTGGTCAGGTCCTGCTTGACGGCAAGTCGATCCACCGCCTTCCCTCACGCGAACTTGCAAGGCGGATGGGTCTTTTGCCGCAGTCGCCGATTGCGCCCGAAGGCATCGTCGTCGCCGATCTCGTCAGCCGTGGCCGGCATCCGCATCACGGCCTGTTTGCGCGCTGGTCGCGTCAGGACGATGAAGCCGTCGCCGCCGCCCTCGTCGCCACCGATACGGTCGAACTTGCCGAGCGGCCGGTGGACGAACTCTCCGGCGGACAACGGCAACGCGTCTGGATCGCCATGGCACTCGCCCAGGAGACCGATATATTGCTGCTTGATGAACCCACCACCTTCCTCGATATCAGCCATCAGGTGGAAGTGCTGGATCTTTTGACTGACCTTAACCACGCCCGTCAGACCACCATCGTCATGGTGCTGCACGATCTCAATCTCGCGGCGCGCTACGCGGACCATCTGGTCGCGATGACAGGTGGAAAGCTGCATGTCTGCGGCACGCCGGAGGAGGTGTTGACGGAAGAAAACGTGCGGCACGTCTTCGGCATCGACAGCCGTGTCATCGAGGACCCGACATCGGGCAAGCCGATGATGCTGCCGATTGGTCGGCACAGGACGGCGGCGGTCCGATAAGAGCAATAGGCTGCCGCCCGGCTATGGCCAGGCTGCATAGGATGGCGGCGGTACGTTCTGCATGCGCATCGCCATCCGCCGGAAACGGCCGGGTGAGGTGCCCTCGTTGCGGGTGAAGAAGCGGTTGAAATATCCGGGGTCCTGAAATCCCAATCGAAACGCGATTTCAGCGACTTGTAGCGAAGAGTTGAGAAGGAGGTCTCGCGCTTCTGAAAGCAGCTCTCGGTGAATATAGGCCTGCGGCGAAAGCCCTGTCGCTTTGCGCACCGCAGTTCCGAGGCGTTCGCGGCTGACGCCGAGGTGGCCCGCATAGTCCTCCACACCCCATTGCTCGCGTTTGTGCTGGCCGACCAGCAACACGAAACGCTCGGTAAGGCTGCCTGCCGTGGAAACCGCCGCTGCAATCTCGGCACTGGCGTGCTGGCAGATGCGGATCAGCGTAACGGATAACAGGCTGGCGATGACCGTGTCCGAGCCTATCGTTGAGCGGACATTCTCAGCCGCGATGGTGTCGAGATAACCCGCCAGTTCCTGCCGGTCCTTTTCCGCCAGCGTCTGTGCCAGGACACGCTGCAACGTGCTGCGCACCATGATCGCGCTCGTTCCCGTCGGCATTGCATGCGCAAGGCCGATTTCGGTGGTTTTCAGCATTGATCCACGGCTTCCGGCATTCAACCGCAGGCGGCCGGCTGGGGCGGCGGCGGGCAGCCAGACCAGACCCGGCGCGGTGATGGCTAGTGTCTTTTCTCCCTGAACGATCTCCGCTTCACCGGCGGAGAGGAGAACAAGATGGGCTTCACCCCGTTCGAGTTTGAACTCCGACAGGCGCAGGGAGGAGGTTAGCCCGCGCGCCGTCGTTTCAATCCTGTTTGCAGCAATCGGGCCGTGAAGCGGCATTCGCCCTCCAAAAGTACAATAATGCCCTACACTAGTGCATTTTATCTGCGCCTGTCGTTGCTAAACTTCGATCAGCGCAGGGGAAGCCTTGAGGAGAACGGCAATCCCGCGACCGCGCTCGGAGGAAAATCATGACCGTTCAGAAGCACAGAACGCCGTTCTGCCATGCGCCCGTCATCGCGCAGGGGAAGTTTGGAGCGGTTGAAGCCTTTTCCGCCGGTTCAGCCGTGCAACGGGCGGTTTTTGGCGCCGCCGCCGCCACCCATGTTTGAATTCAGGAGGAAGACCATGCAGACTGTCAATCTTTTCATCGGCGGCGATCATTGCCCGGCCGCAAGCGGCAAGCGCTTTGAGCGTAACAACCCCATCACCGGCGAGGTGGCCACCAGCGCGGCGGCGGCAACGCTTGAGGATGCCACACGTGCGGCCGATGCCGCAGCCGCTGCTTTTCCTGTCTGGTCGGCAACGCCACCAGGCGAACGCCGTCGGCTTCTTTTGGCTGCGGCGCAGGCGCTGCGCGATGCCGGGCCGCAGATTACGCTGGCGATGAAAGAGGAGATCGGCGCGACGGATGCCTGGGCCGGTTTCAACGTGATGCTGGCGAGCGACATGCTGGTCGAGGCGGCCAGCCTGACGACCCAGATCAAGGGCGAGGTCATTCCCTCGAACCGTCCGGGAACCACGGCTATGGCCCTGCGCCAGCCGGCGGGCGTCGTGCTGTCGATGGCGCCGTGGAATGCGCCGGTCATTCTGGGTGTGCGCTCCATCGCCACGCCGCTTGCCTGCGGCAACACCGTGGTGATGAAGACCTCGGAGCTTTGCCCGCGCACCCATGCGCTGATCATCGAGGCTGTCGCTTCGGCAGGGCTGCCGAAAGGTGTGCTTAACGCCGTCTCCAACGCGCCGGAAGATGCGGCGAAAATCGTGGAAACGCTGATCGCCCATCCGGCTGTCAGGAGGGTGAATTTCACCGGTTCGACCCGCGTCGGCCGTGTTATCGCGGAAACGGCGGGTCGTTACCTGAAGCCGGCGCTTCTGGAACTTGGCGGCAAGGCGCCCTTCATCGTGCTTGAGGATGCTGATATCGATGCGGCAGTGGCCGCCGCTGCTTTCGGCGCTTACATGAACCAGGGCCAGATCTGCATGTCGACGGAGCGCATCATCGTGCTCGACAGCGTTGCCGACACCTTTGTCGCGGCCTTTGCCAAAAAAGCGGAGAGCCTGAAGGCTGGCGATCCGCGCGAGGGAAAAATGCCGCTTGGCTCGCTGGTCAGCGCCGAGGCCGCCTCTCGTATCCGGGCACTGGTGGATGACGCCGTTTCCAAAGGCGCCCGCCTCGTGGCCGGCGGAGGCGGCAATGGCACGATGCTCGATGCGCTTGCCGTCGATGGCGTCACCTCCGCCATGCGGCTCTATTGCGAAGAAAGCTTCGGGCCGGTCGTTTCCATCATCCGTGCGGGAAGCGTCGATGAGGCGGTGAGCATCGCCAACGAAACCGAGTTCGGTCTTGCCGCCGCCGTTTTCGGCAGGGATCAGGCAAAAGCACTGGCGGTAGCCGCACGCATCGAAAGCGGCATCTGCCACATCAACGGCCCCACCGTTCACGATGAGGCACAGATGCCATTCGGCGGGGTAAAGGCCTCCGGTTATGGCCGTTTCGGCGGCACAGCGGGCATTGCGGAATTCACTGAACTGCGGTGGGTCACGTTGCAGGACGGCCCGTTGCATTACCCGATTTGAACCGGAAGCATCCCCGGCTGGCTGGTCGCGTCACCGCTTCTCGTCGATCAGCCAGCCGGTGAGTTTTCTCACCGCGCTGTCGCTGTTTTTCGGCCTCAGCAGCCAGTAGCCGCGATCCGGTGCGTCGAGGCTCGGGCCTGCGGTCACCAGCACGCCTGCCTCGACCAGCGGATCGACCAGCCCGGCCCAGCCGAGCGCGAAACCCTGTTCGCCGATCGTCGCCTGAACCACCATAGTGTAATTGTTGAAACTGATGTCGCCGCTTTCGTTTTCGACACCTCTCAAAACGCCGAAATGCTTGAAATAGGACGCCCAGTCGAACCAGTGCGCCTGGGAGGTGTTTTCGAGGTGGATGAGTTTCCGCCGCGAAAAATCAGCGACGGTTTGCGGCGCCGGCCGCTCGGCCAACAGCGCCGGCGAGCAGACGGGCGTGACCTTTTCCGAAAGCAGCAGCACCGCGCCGTCGCCCGCATCCTGCCGCGTGCCGAAAATGATCATCACGTCGCTATCGTGTTTGCCCTGTCCGAGCGGGTCCTGCGTGGCGACGATCTGGATGTTGATATCTGGATTGAGCGCGCGAAAACCATGCATACGCGGGATCAGCCAGAGGGAGGAAAAGGCATAATCCGTATGCAGGCGGATCGTCTGCCGTTCCTGCGTCCGGCGCAGCTGCTGCGCCAGAAGGTCGATGGCATCGACATTGCGGGAGACGATCTCGAACAGCTTTTTTCCCTCGGCCGTCAGCTCGATGCCGCGATGTTTGCGCCGTACCAGCGCCACGCCGAGATCGTCTTCCAGCCGGCGGATTTGATAGCTGACGGCGGGCTGGGTCAGCCGCAGGGAGGCTGCCGCCGCCGTCAGGCTGCCGCGACGGGCGACCTCGGTAAAAATGCGCATCCAGCCAAGATCGAGCGGCCGTTCTGTCATTAAAAATCCTTATATCAGTCATCGAAAAATACCCGCTTCACAGGCAAAAACAATGTGGTGTTCAATAAACTGAACTAATAAAAGGGGAGCCGCAATGAAAACCGTTTCTCGCATGCACCGCATCGCCGCCGGTCTGTTCTTGTCCGTAACGGCCTTCTCCACCCCGCTTTATGCCGCCGATGACGCGGCCTGCAAGACGATCCGCCTCAGCGATCCCGGCTGGACCGATATCACCGCCACCAACGGGGTTGCCTCGGTTGTTGTGGAGGCGCTCGGTTATGAAGCCGACGTCAAGACGCTGTCGGTGCCGATCGGTTATCAGGCCATGAAAAACGGCGAGATCGATGTCTTTCTCGGCAACTGGATGCCGGCCCAGAAATCCTTCGTTGATGATCCCAAGGCATCAAAAGCAGCCGATGTCGTGACGAAGAACCTTGAAGGCGCCAAGTTCACGCTGGCGGTGCCTGCCTATATGGCCGCAAAGGGCGTGAAGGATTTTTCCGATCTCGCCAAACACGCCGACGAGTTCGAGAGCAAGATTTACGGCATCGAGCCCGGCGCACCTGCCAACCAGAATATCCAGAAGATCATCGATGCCAATGATTTCGGCCTGAAAGGCTGGCAGCTCGTCGAATCCGGTGAGCAGGCCATGCTGGCGCAGGTGGAACGGGCGGGCAGGGACAAGAAGGGCGTGGTCTTCCTCGCCTGGGCGCCGCACCCGATGAACGAGAAGATCGATATCGCCTATCTCTCCGGCGGTGACGCCTATTTCGGTCCGAATTTCGGCGGTGCCGAGGTCTATACGCTGGCCCGCACCGGCTGGCCGCAGCAATGCCCGAATGCAGCGGCGCTGTTCAACAACCTAAAATTCGATATCGGTATGGAAAATGCCCTGATGGGTGCCATTCTGGGCGGCGAAGATTCGAAAGCGGCGGCAACGGCGTGGCTGAAGGCCAATCCGAAGTCGCTGGATGGCTGGCTGAACGGTGTTACCACGCTGGATGGCAAGCCGGGGACGGATGCCGTCAAAGGCAAGCTTGGTCTCTGACGCATTTCCGGTAAAACCGCTACGTAATTTTACTGGAAATGCTCTAACACAGCAGGGTGACATGCCGCGTCCGAATATCCTGATTTTGATGGCCGACCAGTTCAACGGCACGTTTTTTCCCGATGGCCCGGCTGATTTTCTGCATGCGCCACATCTGAAATCCTTGGCGGAGCGGTCCGTCCGTTTCGCCAAGACCTATACGGCAAGCCCGCTTTGCGCGCCGGCCCGTGCTTCGTTCATGTCCGGGCAATTGCCCAGCCGGACGCGGGTTTACGACAATGCCGCCGAATTCGCCTCGGATATTCCGACCTATGCGCATCACCTGCGGGCCGCTGGTTATTACACCGGCCTTTCCGGAAAGATGCATTTCGTCGGACCGGACCAGCTGCATGGCTTCGAGGAGCGCCTGACGACGGATATCTATCCGGCCGATTTCGGCTGGACGCCCGACTACACCAAACCCGGCGAGCGGATCGACTGGTGGTATCACAATCTCGGTTCTGTCACCGGCGCGGGCGTTGCCGAAATCACCAACCAGATGGAATATGACGATGAGGTTGCCTATCACGCCACCCGCAAGCTCTACGACCTGTCGCGCCGGCTCGATGACCGCCCGTGGTGCCTGACCGTCAGCTTCACCCACCCGCATGACCCCTATGTGGCGCGGCGGAAATTCTGGGATCTCTATGAAGACTGCCCGGCGCTCGATCCGCAAACGCAGGCGCTTGCCTTCGAGGAGCATGACCCGCATTCGAAGCGGTTGCTGGAAGCCTGCGACCATCGGGCCTTCGATATCTCGCCCGAAGAGATACGCCGGGCGCGGCGCGGTTATTTCGCTAATATCTCCTATATCGATGAAAAGGTCGGCGAAATTCTCGACGTGCTGAAGGCGACACGGATGGAGGAGGACACGATCATCCTCTTTCTCTCGGACCATGGCGACATGTTGGGCGAGCGCGGCCTGTGGTTCAAGATGTGCTTTTTCGAGGGCTCGGCCCGTGTGCCCTTGATGATTGCAGCACCCGGCTGGCAACCGGCGCTCATCAACGCGCCGGTTTCGACGCTGGATGTCACGCCGACGCTGTGCGGTCTGGCGGGTCTCGATATCACCTCGCTGAAACGCTGGACGGATGGCGAAGACCTCTCGGCTTTGGCTGCGGGAACCGGCAAGCGCGGTCCGGTGCCGATGGAATATGCCGCCGAAGGTTCGATCGCGCCACTCGTATGCCTTCGTGATGGGCGCTACAAGCTCTCGGTCTGTGAAGCCGATCCGCCGCTGCTCTACGACCTCGAGACCGATCCCGAGGAGCGGATAAACCTGGCCGGCAATACCGAATTTGCTGATGTGCTGGCATCGCTTTCGGCTGACATCGGCCGGCGCTGGCAACTGAGTGTTTTCGACGCATCGGTGCGGGAAAGCCAGGCGCGGCGCTGGGTGGTTTACAAGGCGCTGCGCAACGGCGCCTATTTCCCGTGGGATTATCAGCCGCTACAGAAAGCCTCGGAACGCTACATGCGCAACCACATGGACCTGAACGTGCTGGAGGAGAACCAGCGTTTTCCACGCGGGGAATAACGCTGGCAGATAACGCTAGCAGGGATTATGCGGCGGTGGTTCTCGGCGCGCCGCCGGTGGCCTGCACGGCAAGGCTGCCTGCCGTGACACCGGCCTCAAGGCATTGCGTCTCGCCCGCCCGCCGTAGCCAGGCATCGATGAAACCGGCATTGAACGCATCGCCCGCGCCCGTCGTGTCGACGACAGGAACTTTCTTTGCCGCCGCATGGTGCAGGCCGGCTTGCGAGGACACCCAGGCGCCCCCTGCGCCGCCCTTCAGTGCTACGACGGGAAAGGCGCCGGACAAGGCTCTGGCCGCCGCCTCGGGGTCAGAATGGCCGGTGATCGCCTCGGCTTCTTCGAGGTTGGGCAAAAACACGTCGACGCCTTCGCAGGCCTTAAGCAGGCCCTTGTCGTAAATCAGCGAAGCATCCCAACTCGGATCGAGCGAGACGGACAGGCCGCTATCCCTGGCGCGGGCGACGAGATCGGGGATTTCGTGCAGCGTGGCGAATTCGGCGATGTGCAGATGGCAAGCCCTGTTCCAGGCAAAAGCGGCATCGAGAGTCGATGGCCGGGCGATACCGGCGCGCCGAGTTAAAAACGCCCTGTCATGGCCGACCACCGTTGCGACCGTGACCTGCGGCCCCGCATCTGCCGAATGTTCCAGAAATTGCAGGTCCACACCGTTTTGTTGCATTTTTTCGCCGATGGCCCGCGAGAAGGTGTCGGTGCCGAGCCTTGCCAGCAGCGTGGCCGTGCGGCCGATATGGGCGAAATGTGCCGCCGCAATGAAAGCCCCGCCACCGGCGGCGATTTCCATGTCGTTGGCAAAAAGCTCGCGGCCGAGCACCGGCAGTTCATCAAGCCCGGTGAAAATGAGGTCGCAATAGATCCGGCCGATGCTGATGACCGCTGAGTTTTCCGTGGCTGTCGTCATCATGCGCGGCCCAGAAGCTTTTCCGTCTTCGCATCGAAAAGATAAAGCGCGCCTGCCTGCGCCTGGCATTGCAGCCGGCTGCCCACGGCGGGAATGGACTTGCCCCTTGCCGTCGCAATCACCGAGGTCGTGGGCGTGTCGAGATGGACAAGCGTTTCGGGGCCGAGCGGCTCCACGGCGGTCACGGTTCCCTCGAGCGAGAAGGACCCTCGAGTGGCCTCGCCTTCTCCAACCAAAAGATCATGGGGACGGATGCCGATCATGAGGTCGCCATCGGCGGATTGTGCAACGCTGTTTGCCGTTCTCTTGCCGCGCAGCAGGTTCATCGACGGGCTGCCGATGAAGCGCGCGGTGAAGACATCCACCGGCGTCTCGTAAAGTTCCGATGGCGTGCCGACCTGCAGGATATGGCCGTCCTTCATCACGACAATCCGGTCGGCCATGGTCATGGCTTCCACCTGATCGTGCGTGACGTAGACGGTCGTCGTCTTAAGACGTTGGTGCAAGCGCTTGATTTCAATGCGCATCTGCGATCTCAATTGCGCATCGAGATTGGAGAGCGGCTCATCGAAAAGAAAGGCTGAGGGATCGCGCACCATGGCGCGGCCGATGGCGACGCGCTGTCTCTGGCCGCCGGACAAGGCCGCAGGCCGGCGGTCGAGCAGCGCCTCAAGCCCGAGCACCCGCCCGGCTTCCTCGATGCGCCGGTTCTTTTCCGCCTTGTCGAGCTTTGCGGTATAAAGCCCGAAGCCGATGTTCTGGCGAACCGTCATATGCGGGTAGATCGCATAGTTCTGGAAGACCATGGCGATGTTGCGCTGTTTCGGTTCTTTCTCGTTGACGACGTTTCCGGCGATCTTCAGCGTTCCGCCAGAAATCTCCTCCAGACCCGCGATCATTCGCAGCGTCGTGGATTTGCCGCAGCCGGAAGGACCGACGAAAACGACGAATTCGCCGTCTTCAATCGCAAGGTCGATGCCTTTGACCGCCTCCACCTTGCCGTAGCGCTTCACGAGTTGATTGAGTTCGATTGTCGCCATTATCGCGCTCCCGTCAGGGCGGTAAATTTCTCTGCAAGCTCGGCGGCTTTCGCCGCTTCGTAGTCAGCGGATCGTTGTGCTTCGGCTTCAAACGCCGCAAGCTTGTCGCGATAGGCCGCAATCGCCTCCCGCATCGGCTCGGGTGCAGGGCCGCCGAAGCGGCTGCGCACGGCGACGAAGTGCTCAGGCGAGACGATCTGTCGGAATTTTTCCTCGCCGATGCTGGTTTCGCGGCCCGCCAGTTCCTCGAAAGCCTTGCGGAACGGCTGGGAACCGTCGTTTGGCAGATCGCCCTTCAGCGCGACAACGCTTTTGGCGACGGTTGCGGCAATTTCATGGGCCTGGCGGAATGACAGGTCTTCGATGCGCACGAGGGAATCCGCCAGTTCCGTGATGGTGATGCAGGAACGGCGAATATTCTGGTCGACCCTTTCCGGATCGATGCTGATCTTGCCGACGAGGCTGGCAAGGAGATCGAGCACCCGGCCGGCCGAGGCGAAGGCCTCATAACCCATGCCCTGGGTTTCGCCCTCACTGTCGTTCATGTCGGTGAAGGGCGTGTTGTGCATCACATCGAGCATGGTCCGCGCCCGTCCGAATGTCTGGCTGGCAAGGTGGCGCAGATGTTCGATCGGGACCGGATTGCGTTTCTGCGGCATGATGGAGGAAATCTGTACCAGCGAATTCGGCACGTAGATCTGCCCGACCTCGAAGCTCGTCCAGAACTGGAAATCCTGAATGAGCCTGCCGAGATGCAGGAACATCAATTCGATGGCGCCATAGGTCGCCGTCGTATAATCGACGGCGGCGATGCAGGAATAGGAATTGCGCAACGGCGCCGCAAAGCCGAGAAGTTCGGCCACACGCGCGCGGTCGATTGGAAAGCCCGAGGTGGTGATGGCGGCAGCCCCCATCGGCGACAGATCGACAATCCGCCGGGCGTCGGTGAAGCGGTCGATATCCCGGATCAGCACTTCGATGGCGGCGGAGAGATAATGGCCGAAGGTAGTGGGCTGGGCCGGTTGTCCGTGCGTGTAGGCGACGATGAGCGTCGATTGATTGCGCTCGGCGGTATCGATCAGTGACTTGAGCAGAAGCCGCGCCTTGGCGGTGAGGGTATCGATTTTGTCCTTGAGGCCGATCTTGAACAGCGTGTGGTCGATATCGTTGCGCGAGCGCGCCGTGTGCAGGCGGCCCGCCACATCGACCCCGATGCGGGCCTTCAGTTCCTTTTCGATCAGGAAGAAGAAATCCTCGACCTCGCCGGTATAGACCAGTTCCGACGGGTTGATGGTCCTGTCGATGTCTTCGAGCGCGCCGGCGATTTTTGCCGCCGTGTCGGCATCGAGAATGCCGGTTTCGCGCAGCATGACCAGATGGGCGCGGTCGATGCGGCGGAAGCCATCGACATGGTGGTTCTTGGCGCCGTCAAACAGCGGGCGCAGAACCGTTTCCTTGTAGACAGGATCGGGAAATTCGCTGGTATCGGACAGGCGCGGGTTCATATCGGCCATGATGTTATCCTTTCAGGCCTGCCAGCATCACACCGCGAACGATGTAGCGTTGCAGGACGATGAAGACGATAAGGGTGGGGATGGTGGCGATGGCAGCGCCGGTCATGATCATTTCCCACTGGATCTGCTGCTCCACCGCGAAGCTCGATAGGCCGACCGGCAGGGTGTAAAGTTCCTTGCTGGTGGTCACGATCAGCGGCCAGAAGAATGCCGTCCAGTTGCCAAGGAAGGTGAAGATCGCAAGCGCCGAAAGGGCAGGCGTCACCAGCGGCAGGGCAACCTTCCACCAGATCTGGAATTCGTTCAGCCCGTCCACGCGCGCTGCCTCCAGGAAGTCGTTCGGAACGGTCTCGAAGAACTGCTTCATCAGGAAGGTGCCGAAGGCCGTCATCATTCCCGGAAACATGATGCCCCAGTAGCTGTCGAGCCAGCCGAGCTGGCTGGACATCAGATACCACGGGATAACGAGCATTTCGGTGGGGATCATCAGCGTGGAAAGGATTGCGAGGAAGATGAAGTAGCGGCCGCGAAACTCGAATTTCGCCAGCGTGTAACCGACCAGACTGTCGAAGAAGCAGTTGGAAACGGTGACGATGACGGCGACGAACATCGAATTGAAGAACCAGCGGAGAAAACGGCCGTCGGCCATCACGGTCAGGTAATTCGCAAATGTCGGTGCTGCCGGAATGAGCCTGAGATCATAGACCTGATCGGCGGTCTTGAACGAGGTTGAAAACATGAAGAGCAGCGGCGAGACCATGATCAGGCCGCCGATGAACAACAGTGTCCAGGCAAGGATACGGCCGGGGCGGATGCGGGCGTGGGAGAGTGGCAACGCTTCGCTCATTTCTTTTCCCTCAGGACCCAGAGCTGGACCAGCGACACGACAAGAAGAATGGTGAACAGGACGACCGTCTGCGCGGCGGCATAACCCATCGCATAGGAGTTGAACGCGGTCTGGTAGATCATCAGCACCAGCGGTTTGGTGGAGCCGAGCGGTCCGCCCGGATCGTTGGTGGTCATGTTGTAGACCTGATCGAAAATGCGCAGGAAGCCGATCGAGGAGAAGACCACGAGGAAAACCGTGGTTGGTTTCAGGAGCGGCAGGGTGATCTTCCGAAGGATCGCCCATTCGCCAAGGCCGTCGATGCGCGCAGCCTCGTAAAATGTCGTCGGAATGGAGCGCAGACCCGCCATGAAGATGATGATCTGGAACCCGAGCCCCGCCCAGATGGACGTCACCATGACCGAATAAAGCGCCTGATCGGTGGAGCGGATGAACGGCTGCTGCGGAATTCCGATCATGCCAAGCACGTCGTTGATGATGCCGATCGGCGGCGGCTGATAGAACCAGCGCCAGACCCATGCCATTGCCGCCGCCGTCGTCAGATAGGGCAGGAAGTAAAGCGCGCGGATGAACCCGTGCAGGATCCGCACCCGGTCGAGATAAAAGGCGATGACGAAGGCCAGAACCAGGCTGATGGGCGTGCCGACGATGAGGTAGGTGAAGGTATTCCTGAACACCTTCCAGAATTGCGGGTCCTTGAACAGCTTGACGTAATTGGCGACGCCTATGAACTTTGCCGGCCGCAGCAGGTCCCAGTTGGTGAAGGACAGCCAGAAGGCCTGGAGCGTCGGATAAAAACGGATGATGCTGTAAAACAGGATCGGGATGGCCAGAAAGCCCCAGATCCACACCAGCCGTTTCGTGCGCATGGAAAAGCGATCCCCGAAGGAGCCGCCGGGGCGGCCGGATGCCGCCCCCTGTTGATCGATCGCTGTCATATCTGGACCTGCGGTTTTATGGTTTCGCCGCGTCGATGATTTCCTGCTCGGCGCCTGCTGCCTGCTTGATGGAGTCCTCGACGGACTGGCCTTCGAGCAAAATCCGGTTCGTCATGTCGATTGCGTTCTGCCGCTGTGCGGCCTCGTCCATGAACCGTGTCGTATGGGCGTATTCGAGACCCTTCAGGAACGGTGCATAGACGGGGTCTTTCAGGTTCTCTTCGGTCAATGCCGCAGAGCGCCGCGCCGGCAACTCGCCAACCGTCTTCAGCCAGATCGCCATGGCTTCCGGCGAGGAGATGTAAGCGAGGAATTTCTTCGACGCTTCCAGTTCTTCACCCGTTGTCTTGGCGCTGAGGCCGTTGGCGAAATAGCTGGCATAGTTGGAGCGGATATTCTTGTCGTTGGTGGGAAGCTCGGTCACGCCCCACTCGAAGTCCTTGATGGTTCTGAACGATCCCAGCCGGAATGTGCCGTCGATGGTCATGCCCGCCTTGCCGGCACGGAAGGCCGCCTGGCCTTCGTCCATGAAGCCCACCTGACCGATCTTCTTTTCAAGCTGCAGGCTCGTATAGAACTTCAGGGCCTGAATGCCCGGCTCGCTGTCATAGGTGACCTTCTGGTCGTTGTCGGTGTAGGGCTCGCCGCCATATTGGCGGATCAGAACCTCGCGCCACCATTGGTGGTCCTGGCCGCCCATATCGAGCGTGGAGCCGGCAACGGTGAGGTTTCCGGCAGCGTCATGCTTGGCGATCTTTTCGGCTGCCGCCACAAACTCATCCAGCGTCTTCGGCGGATTGGCGGGGTCGAGGCCCGCTTCCGTGAACAGCTTCTTGTTGTAGAAAAGGGCAAGCGAGCGAACTGCCGTCGGCAGGCCGTAATAATCGTCGCCGCGCTTCATGGCGCTGACGATCGGGAAAAATTCGCTTTCGATCTTGTCATGCGGAAAAGCGTCGGTCGGCAGCGGCTGCAAGATGCCGCCGGCGGCAAATTTGTCCAGCCAGCCGTAGAAAAGCTGCATGACGTCAGGGCCATTGCCGGACATGTTGGCGGCAATGACGCGCGTCTGGTAGTCGGCGTAAGGGAAGGTAACCTGTTTGACGGTGATGTCAGGATTGGCCTTCTGAAACTGCGCAATAAGCTCGTCCATCGCTTTGACGCGTGTGTCGAAGACATATTGCCAATATTCGATTTCAACCGCCTGTGCGGCGTTGAATGCGAATGTGCTGAAACCGGCGACCAAGCCGGCGAACAAAGTTGCCCTGCGCATGTAAGCCTCCATTTTCTCCGTCCGGTCTTCCGGATGCGGAGTGATCGTTCCCTTTATCCGCGCTTTCGCGCGCGCTCATCGATTTGCCGGCAGCGGGATTTTACCCGTTCCGCCCCCTTGCAATTCTGACCCCCGGTCGTCCTCTACGGTTCTCTGAAGGCGAGCATTTGTCAATAACATAATTTACTTGAATTATTATATTGCGCTTATCGTCCATTCGACGTTATGAATTTTCCAACGGACGGGAAGTTGAAGAGATGACGGTGCACACGGTGGATACCTATCCCGTAGCAATCGGAAAAAATCCTGAGCGCAGCCGCGAACACAATAGGCGGGTCGTCCTCGACATCGTCAGGCGGCACGGCTCGCTTGGCCGCGCCCAGTTGGCCAAGATCACCCATCTCACCCCGCAGGCGGTTGCCAATATCGTCGATGAGCTGGTGGGCGAGGAACTGTTGAAAGAGCTTGGTCGCCGCCGCAGCGGCAGGGGCCAGCCGCCGATACAATTTGCCGTCAACCCGGATGGTGGCGCGACGATCGGGGTGGAGATTGCCGCCGACCATATGGTCACTGTCGGTCTTGATCTCGCCGGCGTGTTGCGCACGCAGCGCGTCACCCCGCTCAAGGACACGACACCGGACGCCATCCTCAAAACCTTTGCGAGCGAACACGCAGCAGTTGCGAAGAATGTCGGTTGCCGGCTGCTTGGCACCGGCGTCGTCATGCCCGGACCTTTCGAAATCGACGGCATGACCTCGGTCGGTCCGACGACGCTCTCCGGCTGGGTGGGTATCGATGCCCGCCAGATGCTGAGCGACGCCTGCGGCCAGCAGGTGGTGGTGGAAAACGATGCGACGGCGGCGGCTGTCGGCGAGCGTCTGTTCGGCGCGGGGCTGGCCATCCCGAATTTCTGCATGATCTATTTCGGCGTCGGCATCGGTCTCGGCATCATTCAGGATGGATCGCCCTATCGTGGCGCATTCGGAAATGCCGGCGAAATAGGCCATGTCACGGTTTCTCCGAAGGGAAGGCCTTGCCCCTCCTGCGGGCAAAGAGGGTGCCTTGAGGCCTATGCTTCCGTCTATGTGCTCAAGGAAAAGCTCGTCTGCGCCGGTGTTGCCGACACGGAGCTTGGCGATCTGGAAGCCCTGTTCAGGGCGGGAAATCCTGTGGTGATGGAATGGATCGACGAGGCCGCCGTCCATCTGGCGCCGATGGTTGCGATGCTCGAGAACATTCTCGATCCGCAGACGGTCATTTTAGGCGGCGCACTGCCCGAGATCATCATCAGCGAGATCATTGCGCGGATGGGGCATCTGCCGACTTCGGTCGCGAGCCGCCGGCAAAGGGAGTTGCCGCGCGTCATCCACGGCAAGTCCGGCCAGTTGACGGCGGCACTCGGCGCTGCCGCCTTGCCGCTGTTCGACATCGTCACACCGAAACTCGAGACGTCCGTGGGCGCCGCAGCGCAGGTGCCCGGCTGAATATTGGAGGAGACCGCCCATGCTTAACCCCCGCGAGCGCATCGAACGGCAGATGGCCGATCCATGGCTTGTGCGCCTCGACCGCAAACTGAGCGCCCTGAAATCCACCGTCACCGTCATGCATACCGGCGCGCATCCGGACGACGAGCAGAACGGACTTCTGGCCTATTTCCGAATGGAACTGGGCATGCGGATCATCATCGCCTGCTCGACGCGCGGTGAAGGCGGGCAGAATGCGCTTGGGCCGGAGCGGCTGGGGGCGCTCGGGGTCATCCGCTCGCGGGAGCTGGAGGAGGCCGCCCGCGTCATCGATGCCGACATAAGCTGGCTCGGCCATGGCCCGGCGGATATGATCCACGACTTCGGCTTCTCCAAGGACGGCGACCAGACCTTCGGCCGATGGGGGCAGCAACGCATCGTGGAACGGCTGGTGCGCGCCTATCGCAAGGAGCGGCCCGATATCGTCATCCCGACATTTCTCGATGTCCCGGGACAACACGGGCACCACCGCGCCATGACGCGGGCGGCGAAAAGCGCAATCGCGCTTGCGGCCGATCCTGCCGCCTATCCCGAGCATTTTGCCGAGGGGCTGACACCGTGGAAGGTGGCCAAATATTATCTTCCCGCATGGTCGGGCGATGGCGACACCTATGATGACGAAGTGCCTCCGCCGGAAACGACGCTGACAGTCAATGCAACAGGCAAGGAGCGGGCAACCGGCGCGCAATATGACCGCATCGGCGAATGGTCGCGTTATTATCATGCCTCACAGGGCATGGGGCATTGGCCGAAGCGGGCGCAGGAAGCATGGCCGCTGCATCTCGAACTCTCCAATGTCGGAGACGGTGAGGAAAGCTCTATTCTCGATAGGCTGCCGTCGTCGCTGGCGGATATCCAGACCTTTGCGGGTCTCGACGCCGAACTGGCAAAGGCGCTGGTCGAGGCCGACCAGGCAATCACTGATGCAATCGATGCCTTTCCCGACACGCAGCGGATCACGACATCGCTTCTGACGGCCGCAGCGCTTTTGCAGAGGGTTGACGAGGCCGCAGCGCCGAATTTCAAGGCGCTGCACGGGCACCGGATCGCGCGCAAACGGGCGCAGGTCGATGCGGCTATCCTGACGGCGCTCGATCTTTTCGAGCGGGCCTATGCCGAGCCGGCCGAGATTGTTCCGGGCGGGGCATCCTCTCTTTACGTGGAACTCGCAGCAAAGGCGGCTGAATTTGACGTCCAAGTGACCCCGGTCCTTCCCGCTGGCGTATCGTCATCGGCTCAGTCGCGTGGCCAGACCGTGGTTTTTTCGCTTGCCGCCGACCAGGACGTGGCCGTTTCCGGGCTTTACCAGCCCGACTGGAAAGCGTTAGGCGGCAATGGCCATGCCTCGGTGCGCCTTTCCGCGAGGATCGAAGGCCGTCAGGTTTCGGCCGCTTTCGATCTGGAGGAGCCGTTTTTCGTCACGCCCGCGCAGTCGCTGACGATTTCGCCCGATGCGCTTCTGGTTCCGCTTGGACAGGGGCAGGGCACATATGCTTTTCAGGCACATATCAGGGGTGCCGATGCGCCGCTGGCGTTCAAAAGTGCTGGCGGCTGGAGCCTGCGCAAGACCGGTAACGACTGGATTGCCGAGCGCACCGGTGAGGCGGCGGCCGGTCTTGCCCAGATCGAAGCGCATGTCGGTTCGCAGCCGGCCTTCCAGATCACCCCCATCGCTTATCCGCATATCAGCCGGGCGCGGTTTCTGGCGCCTTCCGTTCTGAAAATCCTCTCGCTGGACCTCAAATTGCCCGAGGGTGCGCGCGTCGGTTATGTCGGCGGCGGGGCCGACCGGGTCGGTTCCTGGCTGTCGCGCATGGGGCTCGGTGTCACCGAACTGGATGCGCAGGCGCTCGGCGGCGATCTCTCGTCCTTCACGACGATTGTTGTCGGTATCTTCGCTTTCGGCATCCGCAAGGATCTGGCTGCGGCAACCGAAAGGCTGCACCGCTTCGTCGAAGAGGGCGGCCATCTTGTCACGCTCTATCACCGCCCGACCGACGGATGGAACCCGGAGGCAACGCCGGTCAGGCGGCTGGAGATCGGCAAGCCTTCGCTGCGCTGGCGGGTGACCGACCCGAATGCGGAGGTGACGGTGCTGTTGCCCGACCATCCGTTGCTCGTTGGCCCCAACAGGATCGACGCTGCCGACTGGACCGGCTGGGACAAGGAAAGAGGGCTTTATTTCACCGCGCGCTGGGATGATGCTTATGAACCCCTGCTTGCCATGCACGATGTCGATGAACAGCCTCTGAAAGGAGCGCTGGTGTCGGCGGCGATTGGCAAGGGCCGGCATACGCATACGAGCCTCGTGTTGCACCACCAGATGGACAAGCTGGTGCCGGGGGCATTCCGCCTCATGGCAAACCTTGTGCAACCCGCGTGAATGGCCAGAGCCAGACAGAAGAACAGGAAAACCCGCGCGAGAGCGATGCCCGCGCGGGCATCGGCTGGCTGCTCATGGATATGGCCCTCGTTTCGGGGGGAATGACCGCCCTCGTCAAGGCGCAGGGCGTGACTTATCCGGCCTTCCAGCTCGTCTTCATCAGGGCGATGATCGGCCTGATCTTCATCCTGCCGCTGATCTGGCGACACAGAACGGAAATGGTGCGCGTCAAATATCCGTGGCGCAATCTTTTCCGGATTTGCTGCAACGCCATTGCGCTCACCAGCAACTTCGTCGCCATCACCCTGTTGCCGCTCGCCACCGTCAATGCCGTCGGCTTCTCACGCCCGCTGGTGACGATGGCGATGGCGGTTGCCTTTCTCGGTGAAAGGGTCAGCCGATATCGCTGGACTGGCGCCTGCCTCGCATTCGTCGGCGTTCTTGTCGTCATCGGGCCGGGCGGCGCGCAGATGAACGCCGGCGTGCTCGTCATCCTCGTGTCGGTCGTGTTCGGCGCGCTGGCGGTGATCCAGACCCGAGCGCTGCGCCGGGAAAACACCACCGTCATGATGGTGTTCTACACGGTCGGCCTTGCCGTCATTACCGCCTTTCCGGCGATCTGGACGTGGAAACCCGTCCTGCCGTTCGACTGGGGGCCGCTGCTCGCCATCGGCCTGCTTGCCCAAATGGGGCAATATTGCTTCCTGCGCGCCTATCGCATCGCCGATGCCAGCGTTCTGGCGCCCGTCGGATATCTGTCGATATTGTTCGTCACTGCTGTCGGATATTTCCTGTTTGACGAAGTGCCCGAGGCTCGTGTCGTCCTCGGCATCGCCATCATTCTCGTCTCGTTGCAGGCAACCACCTTTGCGGAATATTTTTTGAAGAGGTTGCGCCGGCGGCGATAACGGATGCGGCTTTTATCTCTGGCGCGCCAGAACGCTCAGCCGGATCCAGCCCAGCGCCACGCGCTTGAAGCGATCGTAAAACGAACGGGCAAAGCGCACATATCGCATGATCCATGCGAACCAGGCGTAGGTGAGGAGTTTCTCCCGGCCGGCATGGTAAATCCGCTCGACAATGAGGAATGTGGCTAGATGGGCGAGGATCGTCATCGCAATTCCGGTCTTGACGGTGCCGTGGGCGACGAGGAGCAGGCCGATGACTTTCATCGGTTCGGCGATGGCAAATGGCACCGCAAGCAAAAGAAGAATGGCAAGTCGCGGCAATCCGGCAATCCGGCCTTCCAGTTTTTGGATGAATGTCAGTCGGGAGATGGCCCTGATGATCGGCCGATAAAGCGGGCGGAAAATACCGTCTAGGATCAGGGCAAATACGATGAGCGCCCGAATCGGAAAGATGAGGATCGTCCTGATTTTTTTGTTCACCTCATTCGGTCTCCAAAAGCGACTGCATCACCCATTCTTAATCGCCTGAAACGTGGCAAAACGAAGTTGTTTTTCACGATCTGCTCTGCTGGACGCTCGCATACATGCCGGTGGTGCGGAATTCGCTGGGGTTGGTCCCGTAGAGCCTGCGGAAAACCTTCGAGAAATAGTTCGGATCCTCAAAGCCGCAGAGCACGGAAACTTCCTTGATGGGGATGTTCTCGGCAGTCGTCAGAAGCTTGGCCGCCCGCCGCAACCGCCGCTGCAATACAAATTCTGCCGGTGGCAGGCCTTCGCTTGCCGTGAAAATACGGGAAAAATGCGCGCGGCTGAGACCGGCGACGGCGGCAAGATCGCTGACGGAAAGACGTTCGCCCAGATGTCCGTCTATATAGCTCAGCACCTGCTGCATGGTGCGATATTCGCCGGCGAAGGAGGGATGCGAGCCGAAGACATCGTCATAAAGCGTCATCGCTGCCTCATAGGCAACGGCGGAGGCCGCCCCCGGCGTTTCCGCGCCATTGACGAGGCGCGAGCAACAATGGGCGAGATGATCGACGGTTTCCTGTTGCAGCTTGAGGATCGGCCCGGTGACAGCAAGGATATTGCGGTGAATGCGCAAGGCTTCTTCACCATTCATGGAAATCCAGAAGAACTCCCATTCCTTGCCCTCTTCCAGCCAGTAGCGATGATTGTGGGGGATGAGCAGCAGCAGGGTTTCGCCCGGCTTCACCACGTAATGGCGGTTTTCGTAACGCAGGTTTCCCTGTCCGCCGATGCAATATTGCAGCACGGTGAAAGGCGTCTGGCCGCGCTTTCTCCCGTCCCAGTCATAATTGCCGCCTCGACGGATTTCATAGCCGCTGCTGGTGGGCATCGTATGCAGGGTCTGGCGGCCGCGCGGCAGCGAGACGGTTCGCATGCCCGGTCCCTGATCGATCAAATCACGCAGCACAAAATTACCCATGAAAGCATAATCCTTCTCTGGTCCTCACCATCTTTATACGCATAATCCCGAACCGAGGAGACAGCCAGCGCGATATTGTTGCGAAGAATTTTTCAGGAGTGCCGGTTTTCCGGGATTCTGACAGGTATATTCTTGCAGCGCCATTTTACGATCGTTTGGCCCGTTTCACCCGTTCGATTTGCAACAGAGGTGGCGTTATGAGTTTCAAAATCGCTATTATCGGCGCCGGCAGCGTCGGATTCACGAAAAAACTGTTCACCGATCTTTTGTGCGTGCCGGAATTTCGCGACATCGAGGTCGCGCTGACCGATATCAGCCAGCACAATCTTGATATGATCAGGGCGATCCTCGACAAGGTCGTGGAGGCCAACGGTTTTCCGGTGAAGGTGACGGCGCATACCGACCGCCGCCGTGCGCTTGAGGGTGCGAAATACATCATCAGCTGTGTGCGGGTCGGCGGTCTGGAAGCCTATGCGGACGATATCCGCATTCCGCTGAAATACGGTATCGACCAGTGCGTCGGCGACACCATCTGCGCCGGCGGCATTCTCTACGGCCAGCGCAACATTCCGGTCATTCTGGATTTCTGCAAGGATATCCGTGAGGTCGCCGCCCCCGGCGCCAAATTCCTGAATTACGCCAACCCCATGGCCATGAACACCTGGGCCGCCATCGAGTATGGCAAGGTGGATACGGTCGGCCTTTGCCACGGCGTGCAGCACGGCGCGGAGCAGATTGCCGAAATTCTCGGGGCAAAATCCCCGTCCGAACTGGATTACATCTGCTCGGGTATCAACCACCAGACCTGGTTCATCGATCTGAGGCTGAACGGCCGCAAGATCGGCAAGGAGGAGCTGGTCGCCGCCTTCGAAGCGCATCCGGTATTCTCGCAGCAGGAGAAGCTGCGCATCGACGTGCTGAAACGCTTCGGCGTCTATTCGACCGAAAGCAACGGTCATCTGTCCGAATATCTGCCGTGGTATCGCAAGCGGCCGGATGAAATTGCCCGCTGGATCGATATGTCCGACTGGATTCACGGCGAAACCGGCGGTTACCTGCGCCATTCCACCGAGACGCGCAACTGGTTCGAGACGGAGTTCCCGCAGTTCCTGGCGTCGGCCGACAAGCCCATCGATCCGGCGAAGCGCTCCAACGAACATGCGAGCCACATTCTCGAAGCGCTGGAAACGGGGCGGGTCTATCGCGGCCACTTCAACGTCAAGAACAACGGCGTCATCACCAACCTGCCTGCCGATGCGATCATCGAGTCGCCCGGCTTCGTCGATCGGTTCGGCATCAATATGGTGTCTGGTATCACGCTGCCGGAAGCCTGCGCCGCCACCTGCATGGCGTCGATCAACGTGCAGCGCATGTCGGTGCATGCGGCCATCAGCGGCGATATCGATCTTCTGAAGCTTGCCGTGCTGCACGATCCGCTGGTCGGTGCCGTCGCCACCCCGGAGGAGGTCTGGCAGATGGTCGACGAAATGGTCGTCGCGCAGGCGCGCTGGCTGCCGCAATATGCGCATGCCTTGCCCGCCGCCAAGGAGCGGCTTGCGAAATCCACCGTCAAGACCCGCGACTGGGCGGGTGCGGCGCGCCGCAATGTGCGGTCCATCGAAGAACTGCGGGCCGAGAAGTCGGCGCTGAAAAAGGCCGTCTGAGGAAAAGCATGGGAACAGGCCGGTGGCGAGACGGGAGTTCGCCACCGTGGCTATCGCGATGATTACAGAGGGTGGGCGGTGGATGAGCTGCCATTTGGGAGGAATGACGATGCAACTTCAACGCAAGATCGGTATCATCTCGGCATTGGGCCTTGGTGTTTCGATGATCGCACTCAGTGCGAATGCCTTCGAAACCACCATGCCGCCGGAGCCGCCGCAATTTCCGGCGGAAGGCAAGATCAATTATGTGGCGCGCGATTCGATCCTCGAATTCAAGGCGCTGCCTGATTACAGCGAGCCGGACTGGATCACCGAAAAATTCGAGAAGACCGGCAAGCTGCCGCCCCTGAAGGAGCGCCTGCCCGAGGAGCCGATGGTCTACAAGACCGGCAACATGGTGGATGGTATCGGCGTTTATGGCGATACGATGCGCCATGTGATCGGCGGGCGGCCGGAGGGCTGGAACTATATTGCCGGCCAAAGCCAGGGCTGGGGCGGCATCGATATCGCGCTTTCCGAATGCCTGACGCGCACCGCACCGCTGTTTCAGGTGGATGCCAAGGATACCGAACCGCTGCCCAATCTCGCCAAGGGCTGGGAATGGTCGCAGGATGGCCACAAGCTGACGATGCATCTGGTCAAGGGGGCCAAATGGTCCGACGGTGTGCCGTTCACCGCCGATGACGTCATGTTCTACTGGGAAGATGCGGTTCTCGATCCCAATGTCTCGCCGCTTGGCGGCGGCGCGTCGCCGGAAGCCTTCGGCGAGGGCACCACGCTCACGAAGGTCGATGACTATACGGTGGAGTGGACCTTCAAGAGCGCCTTTCCCAAACAGTATCTCTATACGATGGCCTATCCGAGCTTCTGCCCCGGACCGGCGCATATTCTGAAACCCCAGCATCCGAAATATTCCAAGAACACCTATAACCAGTTCAAGAACGCCTTTCCGCCTGAATATATGAACATGCCGGTCATGGGCGGGTGGGTGCCGGTGGAATATCGCCCCGACGACATCATCGTGCTCCGGCGCAATCCCTATTACTGGAAGGTCGATGAGAAGGGCCAGCAGCTGCCTTATCTCAACGAGCTTCACTACAAGCTTTCCACCTGGGCGGATCGCGATGTGCAGGCTGTGGCCGGATCGGGCGATTTCTCCAATCTCGAGCAGCCGGAAAACTTCGTCGCTTCGCTGAAACGCGCAGCGGACCCGAATGCGCCGGCGCGCCTTGCCTTCGGTCCGCGCCTGATCGGCTATAATCTGCAGATGAACTTTTCGGGAAATGGCTGGGGCAATCCCGACGAGCGCGGCCAGGCCATTCGCGAGCTGAACCGCAATGAGGTGTTCCGTCAGGCGGTGACGTCTGCCCTCGATCGCAAGGCAATCGGCGACTCGCTCGTCAAGGGTCCGTTCACGGCGATCTATCCGGGCGGCATTTCCTCGGGCACCGGTTTTTACGATCGCAATTCCACGGTCTATTACCCCTTCAACCTTAAGGAAGCGAAAGCCGCCCTTGCGTCCATCGGCCTCAAAGACACCGATGGCGACGGCTTCGTGAACTTCCCGAAGGAGACGCTGGGCGGGCGAAACGTCGAGATCATTCTTCTGGTCAACAATGGCTATACGACGGACAAGAGCATCGCCGAAGGCCTTGTCGGGCAAATGGCGAAACTTGGCCTGCGCCTCGTCATCAACAGCCTGGATTCCAACCAGCGCGACGCGGCCCATTATGGCGGTCAGTTCGACTGGCTGGTGCGGCGTAACTCCACCGAGCTTTCATCCGTGGTGCAGAATACCGAGCAGCTGGCGCCGGTCGGCCCGCGCACCAGCTGGAACCACCGCGCGCCGGAAGGCAAGGAACTGGACCTGATGCCGTTCGAAAAGGAGATGGCCGACATCGTGCGCAAGTTCATTTCCTCGCAGGACAATGCCGAGCGGGCGGAACTGATGAAGCACTATCAGAAGGTCTATACGCAGAACCTCTACACGATCGGGCTGACCGAATATCCCGGCGCGCTCATCGTCAACAAGCGGTTCTCCAACGTGCCGCAGGGCACGCCGATCTTCATGTTCAACTGGGCCGAAGATTCCATCATCCGTGAACGCTTGTGGGTCGCGGCCGACAAGCAGGGCAAATACGAGCTTTACCCCGAACGGCTTCCCGGCAAACCGGGCGAGGGCGGCCCGATCAACTAGAGCATCTCCATGAAAAGTGGAGGCCGGTTTTCCGTCCGGAACTGCGAAAACGGTTGAGATCTCCTCCCGGAGAAAACCCGGTGCCGGTCGCGCGTGAAGCGCGGCCGGAGAGACACGGACTAGCCAAGCGGAGGAAACCCGTTCGATGCTGAGATTCCTGACGATACGCATAGGCTCCGCCATTCCGGTGCTGCTGATCCTGAGCGTGGTGACATTCGCCATCATCCAGGCACCGCCCGGCGACTATGCCGACTACATCCGCTCGCAACTGATGAACCAGGGCGGCGCATCCTTCGAGCAGGCGGAAGCGCAGGCGCAGGCCTACCGTATCGAACACGGTCTCGATAAGCCTGTGGTCGTGCAATATTTCAACTGGATCGGCGGCATCATCACACGCGGCGATTTCGGCTACAGCTTCTATTACAACAAGCCGGTTGCCGATGTGGTTGGCGAACGCCTGCCGCGCACCATCGCGCTCGCCCTTGTCTGCCACATCCTCTCATCGCTTCTCGGCATTGGTTTCGGTATATGGGCCGCCACCAGACAATATTCCTGGATCGACAATCTGCTGTCGACCGTCGCCTTTCTCGGCATGACCATTCCGCGCTTCCTGATGGCGCTGATCCTCGTCTACCTGATGGTGTTTCATTTCGACGTGTCGGAAATCGGCAGCTTCTTCTCGCCGCAATATGGCGGTGCGCCGTGGTCGTGGGGCAAGTTCGTCGATCTCGTCAGCCATGTCTGGCCGGTGGTCGCCATCGCCGTCTTCGGTGGTCTTGCCTATAATATGCGGGTGATGCGCGGCAATCTACTTGATACGCTGAATGCCCAATATGTCGAGACTGCGCGTGCCAAGGGCCTTTCGGAAGGCGCAGTCATCATGCGCCACGCCGTGCCGAACGCCGTGCATCCGCTCATCATGTATCAGGGCGTCGTGCTGCCCTATATGCTGAGCGGTGAAATCGAAACCGCAATCATCTTTGCGCTGCCGACCGTCGGGCCGGCCATTGTCGGGTCCATGGCGGTGGGGGACGTCTATGTCACCGCAACCTTCATGATGGTGCTGGCCGCCACGCTCATCATCGGCAACATCGTCGCCGATATGCTGCTGGCCATGCTCGACCCGCGCGTGCGCGAATTCGGGAGGGCTTGAGATGGCGGCCGTTGACGAACTCAAGAATGAAACAGCCGTCGCACCAAAGCCCGAACGCGGCGTTCAGGGCAACGAGACCTATCTCGCTTTGGTATGGCGGCGCCTCAGGCGCTCCTTCACCGGCATGGTGGGGCTGGTACTGGTGGTGCTGCTGATCACGATCTCGATCTTTGCCGATTTCTTCGCGCCGATGAACCCGCTGGAAACCCATGAGAGTTTCTCGCCGCCGCAGGTGGTGCATTTCTCCGACAAGGACGGCAATCTCAGCTTGTTCCCGCGGGTCTATGCAACAGCTGAAACAGACGCGCTCGATCCGGTAACTTTCCAGCCCATCGTTGGCCCGGATTACGACAATCCGCTTTATCTCGGCTTTTTCGTGAAAGGCGCGGAATACCGGCTGTTTGGCCTCATCCCGGCAAACCGGCACTTCTTCGGCACCACGGACGGGCAGCCGGTGCATTTTCTCGGAACCGACAAGTTCGGACGCGACGTGCTGTCGCGCGCCATTTACGGCTCGCGCATCTCGCTTGCCATCGCGCTCAGCGTCGTCACCATCGTTACCGTCATCGGCACGAGTGTGGGGTTGATCTCGGGTTATTTCGGCGGCCCGCTGGATGCCTGGGTGCAGCGTTTCGTGGAGGTGGTTCTGGCCTTTCCACAATTGCCGCTCTATCTCGCGCTGACCTCGCTCATCCCGGTCACCGCGCCGACGACGGTATTCCTGGTCTTCGTGGTCGGCGTCATGTCGGCGCTCGGCTGGGCGCAGATGTCGCGCGAGGTGCGCGGCAAGACGCTGGCGCTGGCGCGGATCGATTATGTCCGTGCCGCGATTGCGGTGGGCGCCACCGACCGGCGCATCATCTTCCAGCACATCCTGCCGAATGTGATGAGCCATGTGATCGTTGCCGTCACCCTACATATTCCAAGCGTCGTGTTGCTGGAATCCTTCCTTGGCTTTCTCGGCTTTGCGGTCAAGCCGCCGCTGATCTCCTGGGGGCTGATGTTGCAGGACACGGCCACCTATTCCGTCATCGGGTCCTATCCGTGGATCCTCGCCCCGGTCGGTTTCGTGCTGGTCACCGTCTTTGCCTTCAACGCGCTGGGCGATGGTCTGCGCGATGCTGTCGATCCCTATTGAGAGGAGCGTAACATGGTTGCTGCACAGAATGCCTACGCCCCTGCCATCCGCTTCGATGCCGATGATCGAAACGACCAAGCCATCATCGATGCCCGCAATATTGCCGTGACCTTCAAGGTGGAGCACGGCACGGTGGAGGCGGTGAAGGACATTTCCTTCCAGCTTTACCGGGGAGAGACGATCGCCATTGTCGGCGAATCCGGTTCGGGAAAATCGGTGACGGCCCGCACGATCATGGGGCTGTTGACGAAGCGGGCCTCGGTCTCGAAAACCGCGACCGTGCGCTTCAATGGCGACGATATTCTGAGATTCTCGTCGCGCCAGCGGCGGGCGCTGCGCGGCAATCGCATCTCGATGATCTTTCAGGAGCCGATGAGTTCGCTGAACCCGATCTATACCATCGGCAGCCAGATCGTCGAGGCGATCCGCGTTCACTCCAAGCTGAACCGCAAGCAGGCCGAGGCAAGGGCGCTCGATCTTCTGCGGCAGGTACAGATCCCGGAGCCTGAGGCGCGTCTCAAGCAATATCCGCATCAGCTTTCCGGCGGCCAGCGGCAACGTGTCATGATCGCCATGGCGCTCTCCAACGATCCGGATGTGCTGATCGCCGACGAACCCACCACCGCGCTGGATGTGACGGTGCAGGCGCAAATACTCAACCTCATCCGCGATCTCCAGAAGAAGCGCGGCATGGCCGTGGTGCTCATCACCCATGACCTGACGATCGTGAAGCAGTTTTCCGATTACGTCTACGTCATGCAGCATGGCGAGATGCGCGAGCACAACACCACCGAGCGGCTGTTTGCCGCGCCGAACGACCCCTATACCCGAAAGCTGCTCGCCTCCGAACCGCACGGCACCGCCAAACCGCTACCGGAAAATTCCGGCGTGCTGCTGACGGCGAATGGCGTGCGGGTGTCGTTCATGATGCGCTACGGTGGCCTGTTCAAGCCGGAACTGAAGGAGCTGATTGCCGTCGACGGGCTGGGGCTTAACCTTAATCGCCATGAGACGCTGGGAATTGTCGGCGAATCCGGGTCCGGCAAGACGACCTTCGGCCAATCCCTGTTGCGGCTGAACGAGCCGGTGGCCGGTGAGGTGATTTTCGATGGAGAGCGGGTCGATGGCCGCTCCCGGTCTCAGATGCGGCCGCTGCGCTCACGCATGCAGGTGGTCTTTCAAGACCCTTTCGCCTCGCTCAATCCCCGCATGACCATCGGCCAGATCATCGAGGAGGGTCTTGTCATCAACGGGCTGGGCAAGACCAAGGCCGAAAGGCTGGAGCGGGTGCGCGACGCGCTGGAGGCGGCGGGTATGCCCGGCAACATCCTCTCGCGTTTCCCGCACGAGTTTTCCGGCGGCCAGCGCCAGCGCATCGCCATTGCGCGTGCAGTCGCGCTGGAGCCGGAATTCATCCTGCTCGATGAGCCGACCTCGGCGCTCGACCTGTCCGTTCAGGCGCAAATCATCGACCTGCTCCGCAAGCTGCAGGACGAGCGGGGCCTCAGCTACCTGTTCATCTCGCACGACCTGAAGGTCGTCCGCGCTCTCTGCCACCGCGTCATCGTCATGCAGAGCGGCAGGATCGTCGAGGAAGGCCCGGTTGAGGAGGTACTGACCCGTCCGAAAACCGAATATACCCAGCGGCTCGTCCGGGCCGCGTTTGAAATCGCATAGTTCAAGATGCCGGAGGCAAATATGGCACGAGATCCCAAGATCACATTTATCGGCGCAGGTTCCACGGTGTTCATGAAGAACATCATCGGCGACGTGCTGCAACGGCCGGCCCTTTCCGGCGCCACCATCGCGCTGATGGACATCAACCGGGAAAGGCTGGAAGAAAGCGCCATCGTCGTCAACAAGCTGATTTCGACGTTGGGGGTAAAGGCGAAAGCCGAGACCTTTACCGACCAGAAAAAGGCGCTCGCCGGTGCCGACTTCGTCGTCGTCGCCTTCCAGATCGGCGGATACGAGCCCTGCACGGTCACCGATTTCGAGGTGCCGCGCAAATACGGCCTGCGGCAGACCATTGCCGATACGCTCGGCGTCGGCGGCATCATGCGCGGCCTGCGCACCGTGCCGCATCTTTGGAAGATCTGCGAGGATATTCTGGCGGTCTGCCCCAACGCGATCATGCTGCAATATGTCAACCCGATGGCGATCAACACCTGGGCGATTGCGGAAAAATACCCTGCCATCCGCCAGGTCGGGCTCTGCCATTCGGTGCAGGGCACGGCCATGGAACTCGCCCACGATCTCGATATTCCCTATGAGGAAATCCGCTATCGTTCGGCCGGCATCAACCACATGGCGTTTTTCCTGGAGTTCGAGCACCGCCAGCCTGACGGCAGCTACAAGAACCTCTATCCGGATCTCGTGCGAGGCTATCGCGAAGGCCGCGCGCCAAAACCCGGCTGGAACCCGCGCTGCCCGAACAAGGTGCGTTACGAGATGTTGACGAGGCTCGGCTATTTCGTCACCGAAAGCTCCGAGCATTTTGCGGAATATACGCCCTATTTCATCAAGGAGGGCCGCGAGGACCTTATCGAGAAGTTCGGCATTCCGCTCGATGAATATCCCAAGCGCTGCATCGAGCAGATCGAGCGCTGGAAAGGGCAGGCGGCGGCCTATCGCTCGGCCGAGAAGATCGAGGTCAAGCAATCCAAGGAATATGCCTCCTCGATCATCAACTCGGTCTGGACCGGCGAACCGTCGGTGATTTACGGCAACCAGCGCAACAATGGCTGCATCACCTCTCTTCCGGCCGATTGCGCGGCGGAAGTGCCCTGCCTTGTCGACCATAACGGCGTGCAGCCGACCTTCATCGGCGAATTGCCGCCGCAGCTGACGGCCTTGATGCGCACCAACATCAATGTGCAGGAGCTGACGGTGCGGGCGCTGATGAGCGAAAACCGTGAGCACATCTTCCACGCGGCGATGATGGACCCGCACACGGCAGCGGAACTCGATCTCGACCAGATCTGGTCGCTGGTGGACGATCTTCTCCTCGCGCATCGAGACTGGTTGCCGGAATGGACGCAGGTGGAGGTGAAGCGCGCGCGCGCGGGGTAAACTTCCCCTTCGCCAGACTGCTGAAAGCCAAAAGGCCGTGGGTTTCATCCATGGCCTTTTTGGTTTTGCCTATGCCTCCATGTCCCAAACGGCGGCCTGTTTTTGTCACCACCGGTCCGGCGGCGGCAAGACGCTGGGCAACATGAAGGGCGCGACGAATGCCAATGTGTTCGGCGTCCGCTACAAGTTCTGAAGATGCGGGGGGGGGGGGCGAAGACCCTGTCGCGATGACTGAATTTTCGCCATGCTTGTGTTTTTCTGCGCCCCTTATAGGCGGACCCTTGCATGTAGCGCATGGGTGTCCTGCCTTATTCTGTCTGTTCTTTGGTCGCGACAAGGCGCATATAAGGGTCATCAAACGGACGCCGGAACGAAACGTTACTGACGTCGCCAACACCTCGAAAGGGTAATGTCATGAACGTAGCACGCAGCTTCAATAACTGGCGCAAATATCGTCAGACCGTCACCGAACTGGGCCGCATGAGCAGCCGCGAACTGCACGATCTCGGTATCGATCGTAGCCAGATCACCAGCGTTGCCCGCGCCGCTGTCGGCAAATAATTCAGTCGATATTGCTGCCTTTGAATGCTTTAACGCCCGCTTCGCGGGCGTTTTTGTTTTTAGCGAACCGTCAAGGTCCACGTCGCCCACGCGGCAGGCCGGGCGGAGACGACGATCCACCTGTTGCATCCATGTTGCGGATGGGAAAAATCGCCATGCGTTTGGTGCATGTCTGGGGTGCAAGCTTGTCTCTGTGAAATGCAAAGAAAAATGCTATCTTCAAATCATCGAAACGAATGTACCTCCTCCCACATCGTTTCGGTAATTCGGGTGATCCTACTCCTCCTCCCAAGGATTGCCCTGGAGACAGCGATTTTCTCCTCCCATATCGCTGTTCATTCCTTCAGAAAGCCTGCCGCACCTCCTCCCGCGGCAGGCTTTTTTGTTTTCAGCGTCCGGCCCTGATTTCAGGCGGCCCCGCTTTTCATCCTCACGAGATTGGTTCAGTCGAAAGCCATCATGCCGATGGGCGTGACGGCGCGTGTGCCTGCCCGCTTTGCAAGCGCGTAGGTGAGGCACTGTTCCACGGCATCCTGCGGCACCGGCTTGGTGATGACGCCCGCGCCGATGCCGAGATTGACCACCACTTCCGGGTTGGCCGTCATGAAGATGACGACAACGCCATGATCCTGCGAAAGCCGCCGCCCGATCTCCGGGCCGGTCTGGCCATCGGCGAGATTGACATCGACAAAGGCGATATCGGCACGGCTGCCGAGCGCCACGGCCTGATCCAGCCGGTTGGCGATGCCGATGACATTTGCTTCCTCTTCCGCCTGCATGATGGAGTCCTCTATATCCATGGCGATGAGAAATTCGTCCTCTACAATCAGCACACGCGGTTGTTCCGTGTGGAAACCCGGTTCGTTTTGCAGGATGTATGCGGACATATGACTGCCTCCATTCCATGCGCTTTAGCGCTGTCGGAAGGCAAACACCTGCCGGCCCAACTCGTTCCAAAGTGAGATAAACATGGTGAATACAGTGTAAACGGTCCGGCTTTTCGGCTATCCGCTATGGATAGCGAAGCAGTTGATTCGGTTTGGTTTTCATCCGGGGAAGGGGTCGGAGACAGTCGCCGCAGCGCATCTTTCGCCCCTGGAGCACAAGCCTTTGGCCGCAACCGGCACCAAGGCTTACATGCAAATTCAAAGCGTTACAGCGTCCTTCACGCACCAGGAAGGAAATGCCGTGATGTTGCCGATCATTCGCGTGCCGCGCTAAAAAACGGCGCGAGACCCTATGAGTTTAGAAAGAGAATAAGACGATGACCCAGTCTCCGCGCGCTCCAATCGCCCGCAACACGCCCAATATCGCTGTTATCGGCGTCGGTGGCGGCGGCGGAAATGCGATCAACAACATGATCGATGAGGGCATCAGTGGCGTCGATTTCATCGCCGCCAATACGGACGCGCAGGCGCTGAAGAAAACCAATGCGCCACGGCTCGTGCAGCTCAGCTCGGAACTGACCGGCGGGCTGGGTGCCGGGGCCGATCCGGAGGTTGGCCGGCAGGCGGCAATCGATTCGCTCGACGAGATCATGGATCACCTCAACGGTTACGACATGTGCTTCATCACCGCCGGCATGGGCGGCGGCACCGGCACGGGTGCTGCACCCGTCATCGCGGAAGCCTGCCGGGCGAAGAACATCCTGACCGTCGGCGTTGTCACCCTGCCGTTCAGCTTCGAGGGCGCGCGCCGCATGCGTGCCGCCGAATATGGTTTTTCCAATCTGCTCAACACCGCAGATACCGTCATCGTCATTCCCAACCAGAACCTGCTGCGTATTGCCGATCCCGGCACGACCTTTGAAAGCGCCCTGAAGACGGCGGACAAGGTCCTGTCCCTCGGCGTGCGCTGCGTGACCGATCTCATCCTGCGCGAAGGCCTGGTCAATCTCGATTTCGCCGATGTGCGTTATGTCATGAAAAATGGCGGACGGGCGCTGATGGGCACGGCGCAGGCCAAGGGCGCAAAACGCGCCTCGGAAGCTGCGGCCGCCGCAATTGCCAACCCGCTGCTCGGCGAACCGTCGCTGAAAGATGCCCGCGGCGCGCTGGTATCCATTTCCGGCGGCAACGACCTGACGCTCTACGAGATCGACGAGGCGATGACGCTGGTGCGCGAGGCGGTAAGCGAAGAGACCGACGTGGTGATGGGCGCCTCCTTCGATCCGACCCTCGACGGCGCATTCAAGATTTCCGTCGTTGCCACCGGCCTGCGTAACTGAGTTGTCGCTTGAGCGACGCATAGCTACGGTATGCAACAGGGCGTAACGGCATATTTTCTTCTCCCCGCCGGGGAGAAGGTGGCCCGAAGGGCCGGATGAGCGACTATCTGGGCTGTCAAGTTGCATATTCGAAATCTCTTCGCGCGTCTCGTGCTTTTGCATTGAGAATAACCAGGAGTTTTCGGGCGAGCGCGATGCGGATGACCATTTTGGCTTTGCCGGCGCTTTGCAACCTTTGCTGGAAGGCGGCCATGTGCGGATCATATCTGGCTGCGATGGCGGCGACCAGGAACAGGATGCCGCGCGGTCCGCGGCGTCCGCCGCGCACCGGCCGGGGACCGCTGCGTTTGCCGCTGTCGTTGGCGATCGGCGCCAGGCCGGCCAGCTTGGCGATCGCCTTGTTGGAGATCAGGCCGATCTCGGGCAGCTCGGCCATCAGCCGGGCAACGGTGCGGTCGGCGACACCCTTGACCGACCGAAAGGCCCGGTTGAGGCAGCCCCAGAGCGGATCGTCGTCGATCATCGAGGCGATCTCGCCTTCGAGCGAGCGGCTCTGGCGCACCAGCAGCGCAATCACCTCGTTGAGGCTTTCCACGGTCTCGCCGTCTCTGGCCGCACTTCGGCGCTGCTTCTGGACGATCAGGTCGCTCGTAACCTGGGACAACCGCGCCACCAGCGCCGACAGCCGCAGCTGCGCGGCTGTCGGCGGCGGCAGGGCGAGAACCCGCCTGGTCTCGGCAAAATGGGCGATCACCGCCGCATCGATGCGGTCGGTCTTTTCCAGAAAGCCCATGGCGTCGGCAAAGTGGCGCACCTGGCGCGGATTGGCCAGCGCACAGGCGATCCCCAGCTCCCACAACAACAGGAAGACTGCCCGCTCGTAGCCGCCCGACGCCTCCATGACGACGAGCTCGACATTCTCGGCCCGGCACAGCGCAGCCAGCTCACCGATGCCGGCCGCATCGTTGCCGAAACGCTCAAACGTCCCGGACGGACGGATGAACGCATCCAGCCAGTCCTTCGAAACATCCACTCCACATATAACTCTATTCACGGTAACCTGCCTTGTGCGTGCGGTTGGAACCAAGCGACTATTCGGTCGTACGTGACGATGACGAAGATCCCAGGCTCATCCACGGTTGTAACCGGAGGGGGGACGGGCGACTTCGTCACGCCTCTGGCAGGGTGGCCACCCGGCCAGAGGCGCAATCGCTTCCATCGCACAAAATCAGCAATGTGCAGATACAAGGGGGCAACGTTGCCGCAACTCACCACCCTTGCCCCTCCACCGGGCTGCGGAGAAGAAGCATTGCGAGCGCTCCTTGTGGCGCCCAATGGCGCTTGTGCCACAAATTGAATGATAGAAGCCGTCGCGGGTAATTTTCGCGACGGCTTTTTGTTGTTTTTGAACAATTATTCCGCCATTCGAGGAAGAGGTGCTGCAACGCGGCGTTGATATGGAAAAAATATAATAGTACTCTTTATGTCGACAAGAGGGATTTAGTGATGACGGATATAATTGCTTCTGCCGAGCGTAAGCGTGGCTCCGGCGTGAAGATGGTTTACGATCTGCTGCGCGACGAAATTCTCGATCTGGTTCTGCCGCCGGGTAGCCCGATCGATGAGGTCCAGCTTGCCGAACGGTTCAAGATGTCGCGCACGCCCATTCGCGAGGCGCTGGTGCGGCTTTCGGGCGAGGGGCTGATCGATACGCTGCCGAACCGTTCGACCATGGTGTCGAACATCGATTTTCTCAACATGCACACCTATTTCGATGCGCTGGTGCTGATGTACCGGGTGACGACCCAGCTTGCCGCCCAATATCACCGGCCGGAAGATCTGGCCGGCATTCGCGCCCATAATGCGGAATTTGCCCTTGCTGTCGAAGAGCAGGATGCGCTGGCGATGATTTCCACCAATGCCGCCCTGCATCTTTCCATCGCCGAGGCCGGCCGCAATCCCTATTTCACCAGCCTGTTCAAGCGCCTGCTGGACGAGGGACGGCGTATCTTGCGGCTCTATTACCAGTCCTATGACGATCGCCTGCCGAAACGTTTCGTTGACGATCACGATGAGATCATCGCCGCGATTGCCGCGCGCGATACCGTTCTGTCCGAAAAACTCGCCCGCGAGCACGCCGAGCAGATCGTGCAGCAGGTGCAGAAACTGCTGGTGCGCAATGAGCGGCTGGAAATAAATCTGTAGCTTGTCGATTTCTTGTCGACAAATAAAATACAAGATTGTAATATCCTTGTCGAAAGGGTGGCGCGGAGGTGCGTCCATTCCCGAGAACATGTCGCTTAGGAGCTAATAATGACGGCCAGCATTTTTTCCGGCGTGATCCCCGCCTTGATGACTCCCTGCAAGGATGATCGTACCCCCGATTTCGACGCGCTTGTCCGCAAGGGCAAGGAGCTGATCGCCGACGGCATGTCCGCCGTGGTTTATTGCGGTTCCATGGGCGACTGGCCGCTTTTGAGCGATGAGCAGCGCATGGAAGGCGTGGAGCGCCTGGTGAAAGCCGGCATTCCGGTCATCGTCGGCACCGGCGCGGTCAACACGGCATCTGCCGTTGCCCATGCCGCCCACGCCCAGAAGGTTGGCGCAAAGGGCCTGATGGTCATTCCCCGCGTCCTGTCGCGCGGTTCGGTCATCTCCGCCCAGAAGGCGCATTTCAAGGCCATCCTCGCGGCCGCGCCTGAAATTCCGGCTGTCATCTACAACAGCCCCTATTATGGCTTTGCCACCCGCGCCGATCTCTTCTTCGCGCTGCGTGCGGAACACAAGAACCTCGTCGGCTTCAAGGAATTCGGTGGCCCGGCGGATATGCGTTACGCCGCTGAAAACATCACCAGCCGCGATGATGAAGTCACCCTGATGATCGGCGTCGATACCGCCGTTTTCCACGGCTTCGTCAATTGCGGCGCAACCGGCGCCATCACCGGCATCGGCAACGTTTTGCCGAAGGAAGTCATTCATCTCTGCAAGCTGTCGCAGGCTGCCGCCAAGGGCGATGCGGATGCTAGGCACCGCGCGCTTGAACTGGAGCAGGCGCTCGCCGTGCTCTCCTCCTTCGATGAAGGCCCGGATCTGGTCCTCTATTTCAAGCACATGATGGTGCTGAAGGGCGACAAGGAATATACGCTGCACTTCATCGAGACCGACGCCCTCAGCGACAGCCAGCGCGGTTATGTCGAGGCGCAGTTCAAGCTGTTCAACAGCTGGTACGCAGACTGGAGCCAGCTTCCGGGTGCGGTTCAGGCCTGCAAGGCAGCCTGATTAATCTCTACGATGAAAAAGGCCCGCTTTTGCGGGCCTTTTTGCGTATTATGGCGCTTTATTGCTCTTGTCCGTCATAAAGAGTCTTTCGTGATCCAGGACTTGATCACGCTGGACCCCGGATCGGGTCCGGGATGACGGAGTGCGGATGCTATGAAGCTGCAAAAAAGCGGAGTAACTTCGTCATCCACACGGCCCGCAGTTGCGGGCCGTTTTTATTTCCTCACCCAAAGCGGTCAGGAGACCGCATCCAGTCCCTTTTCCAGCAGCCGCTCGAGGCCGGCGATTTCCGCAGCGGTCAGGGTGATGCCTTCGCTCTCTGATTTGGCGCGGGCGGTGAAGCGGCGGCCGGAGGGCAGGCGGGCGCCCTGGCCGATGATGGCGTCGAACAGGATTTCCGCCCGCTGGAATGGGTCGCCCGGACGGCCCTTGGCGAAGGCTTCCGGGGAAAAGGCGACGATCAGCTCGCCGTGGAACGGCGCAAGCGTCGTGGTGCCGAGATAATCCAGTACCTCGGGGCTGGTCAGGTCACCGATCATGATACCCGCGAGAAGCTCGATCATGGTGCCGATGGCCGAACCCTTATGGCCGCCGAACGGAAGCATGGCGCCGGCAAGGGCCGCCTCCGGGTCGGTCGTCGGGTTGCCGTCGGCATCCACGGCCCAGCCTTCGGGCAAGGATTTACCGGCGCGACGGTGCAGTTCTATCTCACCGCGCGCCGCAACAGATGTCGCGAAATCAAAGACATATGGAAAAGTGTTCTGACGCGGCCAACCGAAAGCAAAAGGGTTGGTGCCGAGCAGCGGCTTGCTGCCGCCAGTGGGCGCGACGGTGGAATAGCTCGGGCACATCACCAGCCCGGCAAGGCCGTTTGCGGTCAGCCCCTCGACTTCCGGCCAGAGCGCCGAGAAATGCGTGCAATCATTGATGACCAGCGCGGCGATGCCGGAGCGCCTCGTCCGCTCCACCAGAACCGGCAGGCCAAGCTCGAAAGCCGGGTTGGCAAAACCGCCATTGGCGCTGACTTTCACGATCGCCGTGCCGTCGTCTGCGGCCACTTCCGGTATCGCGTCAGGCTTCACCTTGCCTGCCTTGACGGTGCGCAGGGCGCCTTCGATGCGGTAGATGCCGTGCGATTTGCAGGCGTCACGCTCACCGGCAACAATAACCCGCGCAAGCGCTCCCGCCTGCACCGCATTCAGCCCCGCCTTGAGGAAAATCGCTTCGACCCGCTGAAAAAGCCCGTCGATGGTCAATGTGGTGGTGTCGCTCATCATAATCCTCCGATATTGGGCTCGCATATTTTGAATACATAAAGTATACAGCGGCGGTGCTATTGCAACTTGTCTTTTTGCTGCGGTGCTGGAAATTAGACGTTCCGATAGAGAATATTCGCTTTTCCCCGGCCTTGCTCCCGTGATTTTCTCCAGCATCCAGTCGGCCTGTTTCCCTGGATTGCGGATTGTCACAAGGCTCCCCACACTCGACGTCATCCTCGGGCTTGACCCGAGGATCCATCGATTTCAACGGCTTATGGATCCTTGGGTCAAGCCCGAGGATGACGGAGGAGAGGGTTTGTCTCGTTCCTGACCCGCCCTTGGCCGAAACCTTCGCGCAAAAGCGCTTCTACATCCCCGCCATTTCCTCGTGCATAATTTATCCCCGAGGCCCGCTCTTAACTATTCGCGCGTGTAAAAATTCTTTTTGTATACTCGTTGTATTTTTATGTTGATTTATCGCTTCCATGGGGAAATAGTGGCCTTGCCTTCACTGGCAGAGCAATTCTGGGAGCAAATCAACAATGAAAAAATCGATCATCGTCGCCGGCCTGCTGGCCTCCACTTTCGCAATTAGTCCGGCCAAGGCCGACAAGCTTGACGACATCATTTCGTCCGGCACGCTGCGCTGCGCTGTCGTGCTCGATTTCCCGCCCATGGGCGCGCGTGATGACGCCAACAACCCTGTTGGCTTCGATGTCGATTATTGCAACGATCTTGCCAAGGCGCTCGGCGTTACCGCTGAAATCGTCGAGACGCCTTTCCCGGAACGTATTCCGGCGTTGATGTCCGGCCGCGTCGATGTCGGCGTTGCCTCCACCTCCGATACGCTTGAGCGCGCCAAGACGGTCGGCATGACCGTGCCTTATTTCGCCTTCGAAATGGCTGTGACCGCCAACGACAAGTCCGGCGTCAAGTCCTTCGAGGACATGAAGGGCAAGACCGTCGGCGCGACTGCCGGTACGTTCGAAGCCATCGCGCTCGAAAAGACCGTGAAGGAATGGGGCGTGGGCGAGTTCCGTCCGTATCAGACGCAGGCCGATGTTTTCCTCGCGCTGAGCCAGGGCCAGATCGACGCCACCGTTTCGACCTCGACCGTTGCCCAGGCCAACGTCAAGACCGGCAAGTTTGCCGGCATATCGGTGGTTGGCAAGGCACCTTATGACATCGACTATGTCGCTCTCTTCACCAACCGCGATGAATATGGCCTCATCAACTACCTGAACCTCTTCATCAACCAGCAGGTTCGCACCGGCCGTTACGCCGAACTCTACGAAAAATGGGTTGGCGGCGAAGTGCCTTCGCTCACCGTCAACGGCGTCTATCGCTGATCGGAACTTTTCCCAAACGGCGCGGTCGGATCGATCGCGCCGTTGATCGTTTCTGAAAAGGTGAGACGGTTATGTTCAATTACACATTCCACTGGAATCAGGCGCTGAAGGCATTGCCCCAGCTTCTTGACGGTGCGGTGGTGACGCTGCAGATCGCCATTCTGTCGATGGTGATCGGCGTCACCTTCGCCATCGTGCTGACGCTGTTCCGGCTCTCCGGCAACCGCATTCTGGGCGGGTTTGCGGCCGTCTGGGTGGAAATCGCCCGCAATACGCCGGCGCTGTTCCAGATTTACATGGCCCATTTCGGTCTCGGCAATTTCGGCATCCACCTCAGCCCGTTTACGGCGCTTCTGGCCGGCATCGCCTTCAACAATGCCGGGTATCTCGCGGAGAATTTCCGTGGTGCGCTGAAGGCCATTCCCGATACGCAGACGCGCTCCGGCCGTTCGCTGGGCATGACGTCGATGCAGACCTTCCGCCTCATCATCATGCCGCAGATGCTGCGGGTCGCCTTTCTGCCTGCCACCAACCAGATGGTCTGGGCAATTCTGATGACTTCGCTTGGCGTCACCGTCGGCATGAATACGGATCTTGCCGGTGTCACGCAGGCCCTGAACGCCCGTTCGTTCCGCACCTTCGAATTCTTTGCGCTCGCCGCGATCATCTATTACGTGATCGCCAAGATCGTCACGCTCGCCGCCAGAATGCTGGCCTGGCGTCTGTTCCGTTACTGAGAGAGGTGCGCCATGTTTGAAACCGCTCTCACCTGGAGTGATCTCGCCTTCCTTGCCAAGGGCGCGGGGATGACGCTTGCCGTCACCGCCGTTGCCGTCACGGCCGGCACCCTCATGGGGATCATCTTCGGTGTCCTCCGCTTCCAGCTCGGGGCCTACTGGTCGCTGCCGCTGACCTTCGTGCTGGATGTTTTCCGCTCCGTGCCGCTGCTCATCCAGCTGGTACTCGGCAATGCCTTCCAGTCGATCGCCAAGCTCGGCTGGCCGCCATTCACCACCTCCTGCGTGGTGCTGTCGCTCTATACGGCTGCCTATTGCACCGAGATCGTGCGTGGCGGCATTTCCGCCGTGCCGTCGAACACGCGCCGTGCCTGCCGGTCGCTCGGTATGACCTGGTCGCAGGACATGCGCTACATCGTGCTGCCGCTTGCAACCCGCGTGTCGTTGCCCTCCTGGATCGGCCTGACGCTCGGCGTCATGAAGGATTCGGCGCTGGTTTTGTGGCTCGGGCTTATCGAGCTTCTGCGGGCCTCGCAGATTCTCGTCACCCGCCTGCAGGAACCGCTGACCATTCTCATGATCTGCGGCGCGATCTACTTCCTTATCAGCTTCCCCATCGCCCGCCTTGGCGGGTATCTCGAAAGACGGTGGTCCCCCAATGATTGAGATCGAAAACGTCCGCAAATCCTTCGGCCCGCTCGAGGTTCTGAAAGGCATCGACCTGACCGTCAACAACGGCGAGGTCGTCACCATCATCGGCGGTTCCGGCTCCGGCAAGTCGACGCTTCTGACCTGTATCAACGGGCTGGAGCCGATCGACAGCGGCAAGATCAGCATCGACGGCACCGAAGTGCACGCCAAATCGACCGACCTCAACAAGCTGCGCCGCAAGGTGGGTATCGTCTTCCAGCAATGGAATGCCTTCCCGCATCTAACGGTGCTCGAAAACGTCATGCTGGCGCCGCGCAAGGTGCTTGGCATTTCGAAAGAGCAGGCCGAGGAAATCGCGGTCAGGCAGCTGACCCATGTCGGGCTTGCCGAAAAGCTGAAGGTCTATCCGAACCGCATGTCCGGCGGCCAGCAGCAGCGTATGGCGATTGCCCGCGCCCTTGCCATGTCGCCGCAATATATGCTGTTCGACGAAGTCACCTCCGCGCTCGACCCGATGCTGGTTGGCGAAGTGCTCGACACGCTGAAGATGCTGGCCGACGAAGGCATGACGATGATCTGCGTCACCCATGAAATGGCCTTCGCCCGCGATGTGTCGAACCGCGTCGCCTTCTTCCATCAGGGCGTGATGGCGGAAATCGGTACGCCGGACCAGCTGTTCGGCGCGCCGCAGCACCCGGAGACGCAGAAATTCCTGTCGAGCGTGCGGTAATGCCTGCAAATGATGTCATCGTCATCGGGGCCGGCGTCGTCGGCCTCTCGGCGGCAATTGCGGCGCAAGGGCGCGGCCTGTCCGTCACGGTCATCGATCGCGAAGGCCCGGCGGCCGGTGCTTCCGCCGGTAATGCCGGTGCCTTCGCCTTCACCGATATTCTGCCGCTCGCATCGCCCGGCATTCTCTGGAAAGCCCCGAAGTGGCTTCTCGATCCGCTCGGGCCACTGAGTGTACCGCCTGCCTATGCGCTGAAGATCGCGCCGTGGATGTTCCGGTTCTGGCGGGCCTGCGCCGCCTCGAAGGTCGAGCATTCCACCGCCGCCCAGACGGCGCTGATGGACCTGTCGAAATCCGAGCTTGAGCCGTTCCTCAGGAAAACCGACACGATTGTCATGCTGCGCAAGGAGGGCAACCTCCAGGTCTATGAAAGCAACGCCGAATTCGAAGGTTCGCTTGGCGGCTGGAAGGTGCGTGAGCGGCATGGCATCGAGTTCCGGCATCTCAATGCCGAACAGATGGCGGAAATACAGCCCGGCATCGCGCCGCGTTTCACCTGCGGCACGTTTACGCCCGGCTGGCATTCCATCGCCGATCCGAAGCTCTACACGCTGGCTCTCGCGGACTATTTCCGCACCATCGGCGGACGCATCGAACGCCTCGATATTGCAGCGCTGAGGCCACTGGAAGATTGCGTGGAGGTGGTGAGCCATGATGGACGCACGCGCAAGGCCGCCAAGGTGGTGCTGGCGGCAGGCGCCTTTTCCCATCGCATCGCCCGTTCGCTCGGGGAAAAAATTCCGCTGGAAACGGAACGGGGGTATAATACCACCCTGCCTTCAGGCGCCTTCGATCTGCGCACGCAGGTGACATTCGGCGGCCATGGTTTCGTCGTCACGCGGCTTTCCACCGGCATCCGCGTCGGCGGTGCGGTGGAACTGGGCGGGCTGGAGCTTCCGGCCAATTTCGCCCGCTCCGAGGCGCTTCTCGCCAAGGCGGCGAGCTTCCTGCCGGGCCTTAAAACCGGCGGCGGCAGGCAATGGATGGGGTTCCGCCCGTCGCTGCCGGACAGCCTGCCGGCAATCGGCGCGGCGCGGCACACGGCACGGGTGGTCTATGCTTTCGGCCACGGCCATCTGGGGCTGACGCAATCGGCGGGCACGGCCCGCATCGTCGCCGATCTGCTGACGGGGCAAAAACCCGCCATCGATACAAGGGCATTTTCGCCACAACGTTTCTAGAGAATTTTGGCTTTTCTCCAAAAGCCAAAAATTCTCCAGCTCTTTTTTTCACGCATTTTCCGGGCGCAAAACCGCGACGCAGTTTTACTGGAAATGCTTTAGGGAGATTTTCGATGTCTTCTTCCGGTTCGACAACACCCATTCCGCAGGCACGCAGCATCCTGCCCGGCGCTGCCGAAGGCGTGGTGATCGCCACGACCGAGGCGCTGAGTTTCTGGGGCGGTGTCGATCCCGCCACCGGCAAGGTGATCGACGTGCATCACCCGCTGCACGGCGTCTGTCTCACCGGCGGCGTGCTGTTCATGCCGTCAAGCCGTGGCTCCTGCACCGGTTCGGGCGTGTTGCTCGATCTGATCCTGACCGGCCGCGCTCCCTCGGCGCTGGTTTTCTGCGAGGCGGAAGACGTGCTGACTCTCGGAGCGCTGATCGCTGCCGAAATGTTCGGCAAACCCTTGCCGGTGCTGCGTCTCGACGCGGAGAATTTCGCGCGGTTCTCTAAGGCTGCTCAAGTGCGTATTGATGAGACGACGATTGCGGCCGATGGCATGTCGCTTGCAATCGCGTCGCCCGCGACGGCGCATCTCGATCTCAAAAGTGATGATCGGGCAATGCTCGAGGGCCGCGATGGCATTGCCGCGCAGCAGGCCATGCGCATCATCATCGCCATGGCCGCCCAGCAGGGGGCATCGGCGCTTGTCGATGTCACGCAGGGTCATATCGATGGCTGCATCTATGCCAGCCCCGCCAATCTCACTTTCGCGGAAAAAATGGCGGAGATGGGCGCGAAGGTGCGCGTGCCGACGACGATGAACGCCATCTCCGTGGACAAGGCCAACTGGCGCGCGCAGGGCGTGCCGGAAGATTTCGGCGATCCTGCCGCAAGGCTTGCGGATGCCTATGTGCGCATGGGCTGCCGCCCCACCTTTACCTGTTCGCCCTATCTGCTCGACAGCGCGCCGCAGGCCGGCGACATGATCGCCTGGGCCGAATCCAATGCGGTGATTTTCGCCAATACGGTTCTCGGCGCACGCACGGCCAAACATCCTGATTTTCTCGATCTGTGCATCGCGCTCACGGGCAGGGCGCCGCTCTCCGGCGTCTATCTCGAGGAAAACCGCCGGCCGCAACGCATTGTCGATGTGGCATTGCCTGACGGCATCAACGATGCCTTCTGGCCGCTCGTCGGTTATCTCGCCGGCAAGGCAGCCCCCGATTGCATTCCGCTTCTGCGCGGTCTTGCCGCCGCGAAACCTTCGCGGGATGATCTGAAAGCGCTCTGTGCGGCCTTTGGCACCACCTCTGCCGCGCCGATGCTGCATATCGACGGCGTCACACCGGAGGCCGAGCTTGCGCCGCTCGAGACCGCTGAAACCGTCACTGTTTCGCTTGCCGACATGGCCGCCGGCTGGTCGCTTCTGGACGAAGGGCCGGAGGACGTGCAGCTGGTTGCGATCGGCAGCCCGCATGCCTCGCTGGAAGAGTGCCGCGCGCTTGCCGCCACCTTTGCTGGCCGCAGACGTCATGCGGATGTCGCCGTCATCGTCACTGCCGGACAGCAGGTCATCGATGCGGCAGAACGGGACGGCACCTTGAAAAGCCTTGATGACAGCGGCGTTCAGGTACTGCCTGATCTCTGCTGGTGTTCGATTTCCGAACCGGTCTTTCCGACCAGAACGCGGGCGCTGATGACCAATTCCGGCAAATATGCCCATTACGGCCCCGGCCTCAGCGGCCGCGCGGTGCGCTTCGGCAGCCTTGCCGATTGCGTTGAAAGCGCGCTGACCGGCCGCGCCACCACGCGTCTTCCATCCTGGCTTTCGGAGAGCGCGTAAGGACACGCGCTCCATCTTCGGTTTTGCGCATTGTCCTGATGTAAAACCGCGACGCACTTTTACTGGAAATGTTCTTGAGGAGATTTGAATGCGCAGTATCAAGACAGTTCACGTCATCTCCGCCCATGCGGAAGGCGAGGTGGGTGATGTGATCGTCGGTGGCGTCAGGCCGCCGCCGGGCGAGACGATCTGGGAACAGAGCCGGTTCATCGCCCGCGACGAGACCCTGCGCAATTTCGTGCTCAACGAGCCGCGCGGCGGCGTGTTCCGCCACGTCAATCTTCTGGTGCCGCCGAAACATCCGGATGCGGATGCTGCCTTCATCATCATGGAGCCGGAAGACACCCCGCCCATGTCCGGCTCCAATTCCATCTGCGTTTCGACCGTGCTTCTGGATGGCGGCATCGTGCCGATGCAGGAGCCGGAAACCCATATGCTGCTGGAAGCGCCCGGCGGGCTGGTGAAGGTGCGGGCCGAATGCCGCAACGGCAAGGCCGAGCGCATTTTCGTGCAGAACCTGCCGAGCTTTGCCACCAGACTCGATGTCGAACTCGAGGTCGAGGGCCTCGGGACGTTGAAGGTGGATACGGCCTATGGCGGCGACAGTTTCGTCATCGTCGACGCCGAGGCGATGGGCTTCAGCCTGAAGCCCGACGAAGCGCACGAGATTGCCCGTCTCGGCGTGCGCATCACCAATGCCGCCAACAAGGTTCTGGGTTTCGAACATCCCGAAAACCCGGACTGGCGGCATTTTTCCTTTTGCCTGTTTGCAGGCAAGGTGGAGCGCACCGCTGAGGGCCTGCGCGCGGGTGCAGCCGTCGCCATTCAGCCGGGCAAGGTGGACCGCTCCCCGACCGGCACGGCGCTCTCGGCGCGGATGGCGGTGCTGCATGCGCGCGGCGAGATGAAAGAGGGCGAGACGTTGACGGCGGTATCGCTCATCGGCTCCACCTTCACCGGCCGCATTCTCGGAACGACCACGGTCGGCGACCGCCCCGCCATCCTGCCGGAAATTTCCGGCCGCGGCTGGATCACCGGCATCCACCAGCACATGCTCGATCCTTCCGATCCATGGCCGGAGGGGTATCGCCTGACGGATACCTGGGGTGCGCGGTAAGGGCGCTGAAGATTGGAAATGTCACCCGCGTGGCTTGGTGAGACATGCCGCAGCGGTGCGGCATATTTCTTCTCCCCGCCGGGGAGAAGGTGGCCCGCAGGGCCGGATGAGCGACTATCTGGGCTGTCAAGTTGCATATTCGAAATCTCTTCGCGCGTCTCGTGCTTTTGCATTGAGAATAACCAGGAGTTTTCGGGCGAGCGCGATGCGGATGACCATTTTGGCTTTGCCGGCGCTTTGCAACCTTTGCTGGAAGGCGGCCATGTGCGGATCATATCTGGCTGCGATGGCGGCGACCAGGAACAGGATGCCGCGCGGTCCGCGGCGTCCGCCGCGCACCGGCCGGGGACCGCTGCGTTTGCCGCTGTCGTTGGCGATCGGCGCCAGGCCGGCCAGCTTGGCGATCGCCTTGTTGGAGATCAGGCCGATCTCGGGCAGCTCGGCCATCAGCCGGGCAACGGTGCGGTCGGCGACACCCTTGACCGACCGAAAGGCCCGGTTGAGGCAGCCCCAGAGCGGATCGTCGTCGATCATCGAGGCGATCTCGCCTTCGAGCGAGCGGCTCTGGCGCACCAGCAGCGCAATCACCTCGTTGAGGCTTTCCACGGTCTCGCCGTCTCTGGCCGCACTTCGGCGCTGCTTCTGGACGATCAGGTCGCTCGTAACCTGGGACAACCGCGCCACCAGCGCCGACAGCCGCAGCTGCGCGGCTGTCGGCGGCGGCAGGGCGAGAACCCGCCTGGTCTCGGCAAAATGGGCGATCACCGCCGCATCGATGCGGTCGGTCTTTTCCAGAAAGCCCATGGCGTCGGCAAAGTGGCGCACCTGGCGCGGATTGGCCAGCGCGCAGGCGATCCCCAGCTCCCACAACAACAGGAAGACTGCCCGCTCGTAGCCGCCCGACGCCTCCATGACGACGAGCTCGACATTCTCGGCCCGGCACAGCGCAGCCAGCTCACCGATGCCGGCCGCATCGTTGCCGAAACGCTCAAACGTCCCGGACGGACGGATGAACGCATCCAGCCAGTCCTTCGAAACATCCACTCCACATATAACTCTATTCACGGTAACCTGCCTTGTGCGTGCGGTTGGAACCAAGCGACTATTCGGTCGTACGTGACGATGACGAAGATCCCAGGCTCATCCACGGTTGTAACCGGAGGGGGGACGGGCGACTTCGTCAAGCCTCTGGCAGGGTGGCCACCCGGCCAGAGGCGCAATCGCTTCCATCGCACAAAATCAGCAATGTGCAGATACAAGGGGGCAACGCCAGCGATGGACCGCACCCTTGCCCCCTCAACCCGCTGCCGCGACCTTCTCCCCGGCGGGGAGAAGGGGGGGGGGGGGGGGGGGGGGGGGGGGGGGGGGGGGGGGGGGGGGGGGGGGAAACAAGGAGCCCCCGATCGTTCCCCAGAATACGTCCGCTCTAAATGTTCTAGAGATTAGAAATTTCACCCGCGCGGCATATTGAGAGACGCCGCAGCGGTGCGGCCTATTTCTTCTCCCCGCCGGGGAGAAGGTGGCCCGCAGGGCCGGATGAGGGGGCAACCTTGCCGGATTTCGGAGAGCTCGCCCCCTCAACCCGCTGCCG
>JAXHOC010000033.1:0-97345 GCA_034519725.1 Agrobacterium sp. | reverse complement strand
TGTGAACGGTCGTCGAGAAGTGCGGCTATTCGGTGCCGAGCCGCCCACGGAGGTTTTTCAGCAGTGACTTCGGCGTAGACGTTCGATGGGATCGGCTGGCCCCTGACTTGCCTGCGCGCAGGCAAGTCAGGGGCCAGCGGTTCGAGAAGTGTATCGGATGGGTTTCTGGTGATGGGGTGAGGACTGGTACAGACGCAGCGCCTGCCGTAATCTTTGTGAAGATCGATGAAGGCAGGCACAGCGCCGACTGAACGGCTAATTCTACCCGGCGCCGCGCCCTACACCGTGCGGAACACGAATGCCGGGTTATTATGGCGCAGACGGGGCTTCGCGTCCATGTCATGACGACTGCCATGGAGCAGATGAGCATGATACCGGACGCTTCTTTCTGTGCGAGCGTTGTCGGGGCCAAGTGCTGATCTGCAGACGCTGCGACCGCGGGCAGATTTATTGCGCTGAAGGTTGCGCGCGTGTCGCCCGTGCCGAGCGCCGTCGGGATGTTGCCAGGCGGTATCAAACGAGCCGGAACGGCCGTTTCGCCCATGCGGCCCGCAGCCGCCGATATCGGGCTCGCCGCAAAATGGTGACGCACCATGGTTCACTTGGCTGCGATGCCGATGTTGATGTGGTGGCGGCTTCGGTGACGACACCGAACAAAGCGTCCGACACTGCTGATACGCCGTCCTTGACCGAGCCTGCGATCCCTGAAGGGTTGCCGACCGGTGTTTTGGGGCATCATTGTCACTGGTGTGGCCGCTGTTGCTCACCGTTTTTCCGCCGTGAGCCCCTGCGTCGTCGCCGAGCCGTCCTGATGTCCCCACCCGGAGGATGACGATGGCCATATCTGCACAACTGCAGGCTCAGATTCTGCGTTACCACCATGTCGAGAAGTGGCGGGCCAACACCATTGCCCACCAACTCGGCGTCCACCATCACACCGTTCAATGCGTGCTGGCCCGCTCCGGGCTCGTGCCGCACGGCCCTCGCAACCGCCCCAGCCAGATTGACGCCTATTTGCCGTTCATTCTTGAGACGCTGAGGGCATTCCCCACTCTGACGGCCGCACGCCTTCATGCGATGGTCTGGGAACGAGGATATCGCGGCACTGGCGACCATTTCCGTCACCTGATCGCTCGCCACCGGCCGCGTCCGAAGGCAGAGGCTTATTTGCGCCTGCGCACCCTTCCAGGCGAACAGGCACAGGCTGACTGGGGACACTTCGGGCACATGCAGATCGGCAGGGCACGACGGCCGCTCATGGCCTTCGTCATTGTGCTCAGTCAATCCCGCCGGATCTTCCTGCGCTTCTTTCTCGATGCCAGGATGGAGGCGTTTCTTTCCGGTCACGTCGAAGCCTTCGAGAGATGGGGTGGGGGGCCGAAGGTCGTACTCTACGACAATCTGAAGAGTGCTGTGCTGGAGCGTCATGGCGATGCCATCCGTTTCAATCCCACTCTGCTCGCCTTTGCCGCCCACTATCGATACGATCCCCGTCCAGTCGCTGTCGCGCGCGGCAATGAGAAAGGCCGCGTCGAGCGCGCCATTCGCTATATCCGCGACAATTTCTTTGCCGCCCGCAGCTTCAAGGATCTCGATGATCTCAATGCCCAGGCCGACGCCTGGGTAGCGGGCGCCGCCGCGGACAGGATGTGCCCCGGCCTGGACATGACTGTCAGGCAGGCCTTCGAGCTGGAGCAGCCCTACCTCTTGCCGTTGCCCGACGCTGCCTTTGCCTGGCCGGCCCTGACCGCCGTTTCCATCGGCAAGACGCCGTACGCCCGTTTCGATCTCAACGATTATTCCGTTCCTCATGCCTACGTCCGCCGCAGCTTGAGCATCGTCGCGACACAAAACGAGGTTCGCATCCTTGATGGCAACAAGGTCGTCGCCTGCCACCTGCGCAGCTACGACAAGGGAGCTCAGGTGGAGGATGCTGCCCACATCAAGGCGCTCGCCGACGAGAAGCAGGCCGCCCGACGACACAGCGCCACCGATCGGCTGGCTGTTGCCGTTCCCGCCAGCACTGCGCTTCTTGAACGCGCCGCGCAGAATGGCCATTCGCTACAGTCTGCTGTCATCGGCCTGCACCGTTTGCTTCAGCACTACGGAGCCAGCGAACTGCAAGCGGGAATCCTAGAGGTCCTGGCGCTCGAAGGGCCATCGCCCCATCCCAACGCCGTCCAACTGATCCTGGAGCGCCGGCGAGAGCGGCGACATCAGCCGCCACTGCTGCACATCTCCCTGCCGCGGCATGTACAGGACAAGGATACGCCAGTCCGCACAGCCCGTCTCGACCTCTATGACCAGCTCAAGGAAGTCCCCGATGACAAATAATGATCTTCAGGACGACCGCGATCGCGCCGCACGCCTCCACCTGCATGGGCTGGTCGCTCACTGGCAGGAAGCCGATCAGGCTGGCTGGGCGCGAACCCTTCTCGACTGGGAAGAGAACGAACGCGGCAGGCGCAGCCTGGAGCGGCGGCTGAAGGATGCCCGGATCGGGCGCTTCAAGCCGCTTGTAGACTTCGAATGGTCTTTCCCGACACGATGCGACAGGCAGGCGATCGAAGCCCTCATGCGCCTCGACTTCATCCGTGACGCTGCCAATGCCGTCTTCATCGGCCCAAACGGTGTCGGCAAATCAACGCTCGCCCGCAATATCGCCCACCACGCCGTCATGAACGGTTACACCGCCCTGTTCACCAGTGCCGGCCAGCTGCTCGGCGAACTCGCCGCCATCGACAGTGCGTCCGCGCTCCGTCGGCGCCTGGCTCATTACACCGTTCCGGCCCTCCTCGTCATCGATGAGGTCGGATACCTCTCCTACACCAACCGCCACGCCGACCTGCTCTTCGAGCTGATCAGCCGGCGCTACGAGACAAAGAGCACCATCGTCACCACCAACCGCAATTTTGCCGACTGGCATGACGTCTTTCCAAACGCTGCCTGCGTGGTCAGCCTGGTCGACCGTCTGCTCCACAATGCCGAAGTCATCGCCATCGAGGGCCAATCTTACAGGCTCAAAGAGGCCACTGAACGATCGGAGAAGCGCTCTGTGGAAAGAAAGGCGCAAAGGACATGAAGAAAACCTCCTTAAAACCTGGCCTGCCGCTCTCTCTGTCCCTCAAAATCCCAACGACCTGGACACCGGAACAGGTCGTCGCCGTCTTCGACCTGCTTACCGATATTCGCGAAAGGATCTGGGACCAATACAACGTCCAGATCCAGACCGAGCTTCAAAACCAACTCAGAGGCGATGATCAGCAGTGAACTCCACCGCCTAAAACGCAACTCGTGCAATCCTCGGCACCGAATACCCGCAGTTTTAGACAACCGCTAACACTGCCGCGACCTTCTCCCCGGCGGGGAGAAGAAACAAGTTGCATCCGCTCGTTCCCCAGCCGTTAAAACCTCAACCACCCGCCCGCTTCGTCGTCTCCCGGACAATCAGCTCGAACCCGACATCCACCCGCGCGCCCTCTGGAATGGCAGCGCCTTTTTCCGCTTCCAATATGGAAAGCAGCAATTCGCCCGCCTTGCGGCCGATCATCTGGGCATCGACCCGGATCGTTGAAATCGCCGGATAACATTGCCGGCCGATATCGAAGTCGCCGAAGCCGAGGATGGAGATCTGTTCGGGCACGTGAATGCCGCGACGGTGGCATTCCATCAGGGCGCCGACCGCAGAAATATCGGAGACCGCGAAGATTGCCTCGACAGCAGGTTCCCTTACCAGCAGCGAGCCCAGCGTTTTTGCGCCGTGGTCGTAGGAGACGGGGGCGCTGCCCTCGCGGATGATGAGGTCGTCGGCAATGCCGGCTTCGCGCAGTGCTGCACCGAAGCCAAGCAGACGGCTTTCGCCGCGCCAGTCCTTCACATCGCCATCCGCCCGCGATCCCAATGCGCCGATCCTATTAAATCCGAGCGATATCAGGTATTTGGCGGCGTTTCTTCCCACTTCGTAGTTGGAAAAGCCGACCGCGTGATCGATCGGATGTTCGGGGACGTCCCAGATTTCGACGATAGGGATGCCGGCGCGCATCAGAACTTCGCTTGCCATCTTGGTATGCACCGTTCCGGCAACGACGATGGCGTCGGGGCGGCGCTCCATCATGGTGCGGATGACGCGCTCCTCCTCCTGCAGATCGTACATCGTGTAGCCGATCAGCAATTGATAATCGGCGGCGCGCAGCGCATTGGCGAGCCCTTGCGCGCTGTCGGCGAAGTTGGAGTTGGTGAGCGTCGGCAGGATGGCGGTGATGAAATTGGTGCGCCTTGAGGACAGCGAACCGGCGATTCTATCCGGCACATAGCCGAGCTTCTCGATGGCCTTCATCACCTTCCGGCGCGTGTCTTCCGACACCAGCGCCGGATCGGCCAGCACCCGCGAGACGGTCATCTTGGAGACGCCCGCGAGTTTCGAGACGTCGCTCATGGTTGCTTTTTTTGACGTGACTAACGCTGCGGCCAAGGGCGTGCGCTCCACCAAAGCATGTCTCCCAAATTCGAACCGGTTCAGGACAAGACATACACGAAGATATCAGGGGAAAGCACGCCGCATGATTGTCTATCGGTGCGGCATGCACCGGATTTATGCGATGCGGCGGTAGACGAGGTGGTAAAAGCGCCCGTCGCACATGCTCATCATCTCGTCCGTCAGCGCCCGGCCTTCCAGCCTGACCGGCGAAACCAGCGCTTCTTCCACGGCTTCCATCGACGGATAGTCGATTTCCTGCACCATGATGATGGCGGCCGCGTCCGGGTCGGTGCGCTCGGTGCGCATCACCCGCACGGCCTGCGCATTCGGCATGCGCTTCCAGACCGGCAGCAGCTTTTCCTCGACGATGCGGAAAAACTCCTCCTCCCGGCCGGTGTGGATCCTGCCTTCAAAAATTGCCGAGCGTGTATACATGGTTCCCTCCCGAATGAATGCCGATCAGCCACAGTTCTGTAGATCGGACTTGCAATGATACCGATAACATGCATTATTGATCCTGCCAAGAACGTGAGACGGTGTCGACCGGAGGAAAAACGATAACCAGCCGAAATCGCTTAATTTCATTGAAAATTCTGCCGGTTTCGAAGTTTCGCGTCATCTTGGGAGGGGTTTTTAGTCAATCGCGTCGAAATGTTATCGAGAACATTTCGGTTTGCGCAAAGGCCGCTGTTCCCCTGCGAACAGCCACTAAAGGGTTGGAGGAGAAACCATGACCATATCCAGATTTCTGAAGAACATGACCGTTGCCGTCGGTGTTGCCGCCGCTTCGCTGGCTGCAACCACGTCGGCGAACGCCGTCTCGCTCAGCGAGATCACGGCACGCGGCAAGGTCAAGATCGGCGTTCTCACCGGTGCGCCGCCGATGGGCATGGTGGACGAGAAGGGCAATCCTTCCGGCTACGACGTGGATGTCGCCAATCTTATCGGCTCTTACCTGTCGCTGCCGGTCGAGCTGGTGCCGCTGACGCCGCCCGCCCGCATTCCCGCACTTCAGACCGGCAAGGTCGATTTCCTCGTCGCGACGCTGGCGCCGACAGGTGAACGCGCCAAGACCGTCATGTTCACGCAGCCCTACAGTGCCTTCAACATGGATATTATTTCCGGCAAGGACCAGAAATTCGAAAATCTCGAGAGCCTCAAGGGCAAGCGCGTTTCGGTCAATCGCGGTTCCTCGCAGGAAACCGCGCTGCGCAAGGCCAATGTCGAAGGTCTTGAAATCGTCGTCTACGAAGATGATTCCACCAGCGCCCAGGCTCTGCTGTCCGGTCAGGTGGATGCCGTCGCCCTGCCGTCCACGGTCGGCGAGGCCATCATCAAGCAGCGTCCGGAAGCCGGTCTGCAGGTTGGTTTCACCTTCTTCCAGCAGGGCAATTCCATGGCGACCAAGATCGAGGATTTCGAGCTGCGCCAGTGGCTGAACACCTCCATCTATCTCATGAAGATGTCGGGCGATCTTGACCGCATCTCGGTGAAGTGGACCGGCCGTCCGCTGCCGCAACTGCCAAGCTTCTGATTGAGCCATTCAACGCGTCCGCCGGGAGAAATTCCGGCGGGCCGGGAAATGTCCACGGAGTGACGCATGTCCTATACATTTCAATCGCTGGCGCGCTTGCCCAATATCAGAACGAGTTGTTGAGCGGCATATGGCTGACGATCAAGCTATCGGTCCTCTCCATCGTGCTCGGCTGCGCTTTCGGCATTCTTCTGGCCTCGCTGCGGTCCATCAATGGCGGCATCGTCCGCATCATCGTGGACGGCTATGTCGAGGTGATCCGCAACACGCCCTTTCTGGTGCAGCTTTTCATCGTCTATTTCGGTCTGCCGGGTCTCGGCCTGCGCGTTGGAGCCGATACGGCGGCGCTGATCGGCATGACGATCAATCTTGCCGCCTATTCGACGGAAATCATCCGCGCCGGCATCGAGGCGGTGCACAAGTCGCAGATCGAGGCGGGTGAGGCGCTGGGCTTTACCAAATACCAGATCTACCGTCACGTCATCATCGTGCCTGCCATCGCCAAGGTCTATCCTTCGCTGTGCAGCCAGTTCGTGCTGATGATGCTGGCATCGAGCATATGCTCGGCCATTTCCACCCATGAGCTTGCGGCTGCCGCAGCCTTCGTGGAATCGCAGACCTATCGCTCCTTCGAGGTCTATATCGTCGTCACGCTCATCTATCTTGCGCTGGCGCTCAGCCTGCGGCTCATCCTTGCCCTTGTCGGCATGTGGCTGTTCGGCCGCCGCGTGGCCCGCAAGACGATGACCGCCTTGCCGGAGGTGCAGTCATGACTCTTCGAACTTTCGGCTGGAGCGAGTTCGGCTTCCTGCTGACCGCCCTGCAATGGACCGTGCTTCTGACGATCATTGCGCTTATCGGCGGCGGTATCGTCGGCTTTTTCATCGCTCTTGCCCGCACTTCCGACAGCAAGATGCTGCGCATTGCCGCCGGCACCTATATCCAGGTCATTCAGGGCATTCCGGTGCTGATGATCCTGTTCCTGTCCTATTACGGTCTCAGCCTTGCCGGGCTGGAACTGCCGCCGCTGATCGCCGCCGGCGCATCGATGACCATCTATACCTCAGGTTATCTCGCCGAAATCTGGCGCGGCTGCATTCAGGCGGTGCCGAAGCAGCAGTGGGAAGCGTCGGAATCGCTGGCGCTCACCCGCGCCCAGCAATATCGCTACGTCATCCTGCCGCAGGCGATCCGCATTTCCCTGCCGCCGACCGTCGGTTTTGCCGTTCAGGTCGTCAAGAATACGTCCATCGCATCGATCATCGGTTTCGTCGAACTGGCAAGGGCGGGGCAGCTCATCAACAATGCCACGTTCCAGCCGTTCCGCGTCTTCGTCGCGGTGGCCGTGCTTTATTTCATCGTCTGCTACCCGTTGTCCCAGCTGTCGCGTTGGCTGGAAAGGAGGCTTCATGCCGGAAGTAATCGTTGAAAACGTTCACAAGAGCTTTGGCGCTCTGGAAGTCCTCAAAGGCGTATCGCTGACGGTCGGCCGTGGTGAAGTTTTCGCCCTCATCGGCCGCTCCGGCTCGGGCAAGAGCACGCTGTTGCGCTGCATGAACGGGCTGGAGAAGATCAATTCGGGCCGTATCGAAATCGCCGACCATGCGCTGGGCGGAGACGCCACGGCGCTGCGCAAGCTGCGCACCGATGTCGGCATCGTGTTCCAGAGCTACAATCTTTTCCCGCATCTGACGGTCGGCGAAAATATCATGCTCGCCCCGCGCATCGTCAAGGACGTGGCAAAGTCTGAAACGAAGGACATTGCCCGCGAGGTTCTGCAACTCGTCGGCCTGTCGGAGAAATTCGATTCCTATCCCGACCAGTTGTCAGGCGGCCAGCAGCAGCGCGTGGCGATTGCCCGCTCGCTTGCGATGCGGCCAAAGGTGATGCTTTTCGACGAGGTGACCTCGGCGCTCGATCCTGAATTGACCGAGGAAGTGCTGACCGTCATGGAAAACCTCGCCAAGGGCGGCATGACCATGATCCTCGTTACCCATGAAATGGCCTTTGCACGCCGCGTCGCGACCGAGACCATCTTCATGCACAAGGGTAAGATCTGGGAGCAGGGCCGCTCGGCAGAACTTTTCGCCAATCCGCAAACGCCGGAACTCCGGCAATTCGTCAAGGCCGATGTGAAATAGCGCCTGATCACAAGGACATATCCATGACCACTGAAATCGTACAACTGTGCCCGCTGATCCCGGCACTGGAGGAAGAACTTGCGCAGCGCTTCACCGTGCATCGCCTGTTCGAGGCCGCAGACAAGGCGGCATTCCTGGCTGAAAAGGGTGCAGCCATCCGCGGCGTCGTCACCGGTGGCCATATCGGCCTGCCCGCAGATATCGGCGCTGCCCTGCCCAACCTCGAAATCGTCGCCATCAACGGCGTCGGTTTCGACAAGGTCGATCTTGCCGAAGCCAGGCGACGCGGCGTACGCGTTTCCAACACGCCCGATGTGTTGACGGCTGACGTCGCCGACCTCGCGCTCGGTCTGGTTCTGGCGCAGGCGCGCAAGCTGCCGCAGGCGGACCAGCATGTGCGCACGGGGCAATGGCTGAAGGGGGACATGGGCCTGTCCACCCGTGTGGCCGGCCGTCGCTACGGCATTTTCGGCCTTGGCCGCATCGGTCAGGCCATTGCCAAAAGGCTGGAAGGGTTCGATGCGCGCATTTCCTACACTGCCAGAAACCGTCGCGATGTCCCTTACGAGTATCACGACAGCATCGAGGCTCTGGCCGCCAATTGCGACGTGCTGATCATCGCCGCCGCCGCTACCGCCGAAACACGCCACATCGTCAATGCGGAAGTGCTGAAGGCTCTCGGACCTGACGGCGTGCTCGTCAACGTGGCGCGTGGTTCGCTGGTGGATGAAAAGGCGCTGGTGGAGGCGCTTTCGAGCGGCACGATCGGTGGCGCGGCACTGGATGTCTTCGAAGACGAGCCGCGCGTGCCGGAAGCGCTTTTCGCCTTCGAAAACGTCACGCTCGCCCCGCATGTCGGCAGCGGCACGCACCAGACACGGCGGGCCATGGCCGATCTGGTTCTCGCCAATCTCGACGCGCATTTCGCCGGCAAAGAGCTGCCGACACCGGTGGTGTGACGGGGAGCGAATTGACGCTTGTAATCTCGCGGAGAGGCAATTGCCGCACCGTGAGTTTGCTTGTTAACGCCCTCCCCACACACGACGTCATCCTCGCCCTTGAGGCGAGGGTCCACTCGCACTCCGGATAGTGGATCCTCGGGTCAAGCCCACTGCTGTCCGGTTTGAATTTTCCGAAGAAGGCAGAGGTCGTTGGTTCTATTATGGTTTCGGCCGGTCACCCGGAACCGGACACCCAATAAAGAGCAGCGTCATCTGATGGGAAGGCAAGTCGAGCCGATCACGCCGACGTCATCCTCGGGCTTGTCCCGAGGATCTGCAACGTATTGATCTTATTCGACGTGATTAGATCCTCGGCACAGGGCCGAGGATGACGCCGAGAGAATGTTGACCCTCCACGACTGACTTTTAAAAGGAGCTGCAGGCCGTCGGGCTCAACTTGTCTGTGATCGGTTAGCGGCGCCGTTTCGCTTCAGCCCGCCGTCGGCCTGCGGACTGTCCGCAAAAGGCGGCCATTCCTGCGCAATCTCCGCTCGTCGTTCACATTTATATAATATGTATAATCCTACTATTCTGCTTCCTTATACAGTGGTGAGGCGGATAGTTGCGTTCCAAAGGCCCGAAGACACGCTTGCAGAACCGGCCGCAACGGAAAAAGTCCGGCGCGTCGCCATCCGACCGGCATACGCTTCTTGAAGCGATGATCGATCATGTCCCGGATTTCATCTATGCCAAGGATCTGGAAGGCCGCTTCCTCTTCGCCAACCGCGCCATCGTCACCGAGAACGGTTTCGATACCGTCGAGGACCTGATCGGTCTCACCGATTACGAAATTAACGGCGATGCGGCGCATCGTGCCGGCATTCCCGATACCGAGGCGCGGGTGATGCGCACGGGAGAGCCGGATCTCGGTTTTGAGGAACGCGCCATGCGCGGCGATATCGACCGCTGGCTGATGATGTCGCGCGTGCCGCTGAAGGACAAGAGCGGCGCAATCATCGGTGTGGTAGGCGCCTCGCGGGATATCACCCAGAAAAAGGCCTCCGAACGGTTGCTTCAGGCGCAGGCGCATATTCTCGAAATGATCGTTGCGGCGGCGCGTATCGAGGATTTCCTCGAGGAATTCGTCAAGGCCATTGAAAACCTTGCGACCGGACTTGCCTGCGCGGTTCGGGTGTTCGATGCGGCGGCTGGCGAACCCTCGGTCTATGCCTCACCAGCACTTGCGCAACATGCGGGGGTGACCGCACTCATGTCCAGCGTCAGCGATCCCGAAGATTTGACCTATCCCAGGGACAATACGGCCTTCAGTTTCGATATCCCCGCCAGCGAAGGCAATGCGCACGGTTTTGTCTGGTGCATGCTGGCGGGCCGCGCGCCGGATGCGGCGCTTCTGGAATTCATCGCGGCTGCCGCGCGTATGGCAGGTCTTGCGATCGACCGTAAACGCGCAGCGGAACATATCGCATTTCTTGCCGATCACGACATGCTGACCCGGCTACCCAATCGCCGTTTTCTGGATACGAGGTTGCCGGAAATACTGGCGGCGGCGGCAAAGGCGAAACGCAAGGTCGGCATCGGCTTTCTCGATCTCGATAATTTCAAGCAGATCAACGATACGCTCGGCCACAGCGTTGGCGACGCGCTGTTGTCGACAACGGCTGAGCGCATTGCGAGAAGTCTCGGTCGAAACGATCTGGTGTTGCGGGTGGGCGGGGATGAGTTCGTCATCATTCTGCATAAGCAGAAGGACGATTTCGAAAGCCGCCTGCAACAGATCAGGGCTGCGGTCTCGCAGCCGCTGCGCCTCGGCAATTACGATATCAAGGTCACCTCAAGCATCGGCATGGCCTTTTTCCCGGAGCACGGCAAAACCACGGCGGAAATCGTCGCTGCGGCCGATCTTGCCATGTACGAGGCCAAACATAGCGGGCGGGATGGCATTGCCACCTTCACGCCGCGCATGGCGGATGATCTGAGGAAGAAATTCACCCGCATCGAGGAATTGCGCAAGGCGGTGGAAAGGGATGAGTTCGTTCTGCACTATCAGCCGCAGGTCGATCTTTTGACCGGCCGCATCAGCGGCTTGGAGGCGCTGGTGCGCTGGCAGCACCCGGTGGAGGGTCTGCTCGCTCCCATCGAATTCATCGGCCTTGCGGAAGAAACCGGTCTCATCGTGGAACTGGGGCAAATCATCCTGAAAAAAGCCTGTCTTCAGGCGCAGGCATGGCGTGCTGCCGGGCTGCCGCCCGTGAAAATGGCGGTCAATATTTCGCCCCGACAGTTTCAGGGCGGGCTTGTGGAGCAGATCAGGTCAGCACTCACGCAATCCGGCCTTGCGCCGTCGCTGCTGGAAATCGAGATTACCGAAACCCTCATCATTCAGGATGTGGAAACCTCCGTGCGGATCATGCGCGTCATCAAGGAGATGGGCGTCAGCCTGGCGCTGGATGATTTCGGCATCGGTTATTCCTGTCTCGGCATGCTCGAGACCTTCCCCCTGTCGTGCATGAAGATAGATCGGTCTTTCCTCACCCATCTGCCGGAAAAAACCAAGGACAGCGCCATCGTCTCCATCATGATCCAGCTTGCCGGGTCGCTGGGCATCGATGTCATTGCCGAGGGTGTCGAAACCGCCGAGCAGGCGGCGTTTCTGCGCGCTGCCGGCTGCCCCTATGGGCAGGGTTATTACTTCAGCCGCCCGGTGCAGGCGGACGCAATCGAGGTCATGTTGGGGAATATGACGACTTCCCCTGCCGTCCTGTCCAGCAACATCCAATAATTCCCGCCTCGGTGGCCTGCTAATAACGGATTCGCCGGGCGCGAATTGGCGGAAGGCACGTCGCGCTGTCTTTGCCGCATAGCGGCGTCCGGAGTGCGGCTATATCACCCTTCTTGCGACCCAACGCGGCATCAAAAGCCCGCATCCCGTCATCTTCATCCATGAAACTTGATGCCTTTCCCGAGCGATTGCGGGATTAGGCGCAGGGTTATTGTCATATTATAACTCATCAATATTAGAATTAATTTGCATATTAACTAAGTAATAAATACTGAAATTACAAAATAAAGTATTTATGTATTATATATTTAACTATTAATTTGTTGTAATTTTACTACGTGATTTGATTGTATTCTTAAAGTGTATTTGCATTCTTTAGATTTGAATTGCGTGTCTCCCGTTGTTTCTGTCCTTTGCTCAATCAGCGCAGGGAAGCGGGCGGCAGGGAAAAGACCAGCCCTCAGTTTTGCGCATTCGTTGAAAAATTTTTGACTGGAGATTAAAAATGAACATCAAGAGCCTTCTGATCGGCTCCGCTGCCGCTCTCGCAGCAGTATCCGGCGCACAGGCTGCCGACGCTATCGTCGCTGCCGAACCCGAGCCAATGGAATATGTTCGCGTCTGCGACGCTTTCGGCACCGGTTTCTTCTACATCCCCGGCACCGAAACCTGCCTGAAGTTCGACGGTTACGTCCGTTTCCAGACCGACTTCGGTCGTCGTCAGTCTGGTGATTCCGATTGGGACAGCTTCACGCGCGCCCAGTTCAACATCGACACCCGCTCTGACACTGAACTCGGTGCTCTGCGCGGCTACATGGGTTTCCGTGGTCAGGCTGACCAGGACAGCAATCGCGCTGTTGTTCTTGACCAGGCTTTCATCGAGATCAGCGGCCTCAAGGTCGGGTACTACTACAACTGGTGGGACGACGGTCTTTCTGGTGAGTATGACAACCTCAGCTCGAACCGCACCCGTCTGAACGCAATTCGTTACACCTACGATGCTGGCTCTTTCTATGTCGGCGTTGCAGTTGAGGAACTGGAAGGCGTTATCGCTGGTAACGATGTTGACGCCACCGGGTACACGGCGATCAATAAAATCAACAACCTCAGCGTTGCTCAGAAAAACTGGTCGTCCCTTAACGGCAAGGGCGACAATAACGTTGGTATCAGCGGTATCGTTGGTGCTAAGTTCGGCGGCGTTAAGGCAAACATTCTCGGCGGTTACGACACCAATGCTGAAAATGGTGCAATCCGCGCTATCCTCACTGCGGACCTCGGTCCTGGCACGTTCGGCCTCGCTGGCGCATGGGCTTCCGGTGCAAACGCCTACTACGAAGAATCCGAGTGGACCGTTGCTGCCGAATACTCCATCAAGGCTACCGACAAGCTGACCATCACCCCCGGCGTTCAGTATTTCAGTACGCTGGATATCGGTACGGACGGCAAGTTCACGGGTGACCGCGACGCTTGGCGCGCCGGCGTTGCTGCTGGCTACAAGATCACTTCCGGTCTCTCCACGCTCGTCTCGGTTACCTACCAGGACGTAGACGGCGTCGAAGGTACCGACAGCGGCGCTGGCGATACTTGGACCGGTTTCGTCCGCCTGCAGCGCTCGTTCTAATAGCCTACATAACCAAAAAGCCTAAACCGGGTTAGATGACTCAGATCCACCCCGCTCTTGAGCGGGTGAGTGCTAGCTCCAGTCAAAGTTCCTGACATGATGTCAGGTTTGCTCCCCGGACCCCTCCAGGCCGGGGAGATTTTGTTTTGAGGACAGTTCCGGCAGATTTTTTTGTCGACAATGTCGTTGCGGGCATTTGCGGGCGGGTTGCTGGGTTGCCGGTCCTTGACGTCGGGTTGGGCTATCGCTCGCCAGGCATTGGTACCGGCGGCTGGGGAGGGTGGACCGGTTCTTCGAAGGTTCGCAACAAGCGGCCCCACCCCGGATCATGCATATGCGCTTCAAGACCGGCGCGGGCGGCAAGCGCCAGGGCTTCTTCCTGTCCGAAAGAGATTGCCGCATCGACGTCGGTCGTCAGAACGCGGCCGTTTTCCATCAGCATCTTGCCATCGACGAAAACGGTATCGACATCGCTTCCCAGCACCTGATGCACCAGACGGTGCACCGGCATCCACATCGGCATCAGATGTGGCTTGCGCATGTCGATGATGACGACATCGGCCTTTTTGCCGATTTCGAGCGAACCGATATCGTCTTCCATGCCGATGGCATGGGCGGCGTCGATGGTGATCATTTCGAATATCTTGCCCGGCGGTAGCAGGTAACGATCATGATTGTGCAGCAGGTGCTGGGTGAATTGTGCAAGTCGGGCGGTCTGGAGCATGTCGAAATGGCGGCTGGGGGCTGCGCCATCGGTGGTGATGGCAACGCGAATGCCCTTTGACATCATTTCCATGACCGGCGTTGCGCGGCCCGGCGGTGCGTGGGTGACGCGCGTGCCGGTTTCGGCGAGGATGTCGATCTCTTCATGCGAAATGCCCCAGCAATGCTGGAGGTGGATATCCGGGCCGAGAAGCGCATTTTCCTTATCCTGAAACGCCATGCGGATTTGGCCCGCAAATGCATCCGAATGCAGCCTGACGCCCATTTTGCGCGCCGTTTCGCGGATGCGGCGCGCCTGCATACGGTCGTTTTCCGTCAGTTTCACCGCCTGGTCGGGGCTTGAAGCATTGGAAGGTTCCACCGAGGGAACGATGGTGAAGGGGGTCAGGAAGACGCTGATACGCCCGTCAGCCGTTCCGTGCAGCGCCTCGATCGTGGCTTCGCTGCCCTCGATCATTTCCTCGAAGCTGATATTGCGGCGCTCCGGAGAGCCGCTTTCCCACCGGGTCACCGGATGCGGCCAGGGCAGACCGGAGGGTCCGATGCAGATGATTTCGCGAATCCCGATCTCGTCATAGGCGCGGGCGTGGTTGATGGCGAAGACGGGGTCATCGGCGCGTGGCATCGAGGTGATGATGCTGGCACCGGTCGTCACGCCGGCGCGCAGCCGCTCGATACCGGAGACGAGGCCGTCCGCATACCAATAATCGCGGGTGACGTAGTGGTAGTAGGTCGGTGTAACGACTTTCATCCACATCGCGTTGGTGTCGGCGGCAATGCTGCGGATGAGGGCGTGCCCGGCATGGCCATGCGCATCGATGAGGCCGGGGATGATCAGTTTTCCCCGGCAATCGATGACCTGCTTGTCGGGGTGACGTGGCGCCAGCTCGGCTGCGGTGCCGATGTCGACAATACGGTCGCCCTTTATGGCAAGGCCACAATCCTCGATGATGCGTCTTTCACGATCCACGGTGACCATGGTGCCGTGCAGCAGCAGAAAATTCCCGATTTTGCCTTCTCCCTCGTTGAAGCGGTAGCCTGTATCCAGAGCGTCGCGATTTTGGATACGATAATTGTCAACAATATTATTGACAATAAGGCTGAGCGAAACAATACTCCGCCTTGCCCGGCCGGTATCTCCGCCGGCTATCCAATGATTTATAAAAAGGGGGGATCAAATGTCCCGAATTAGAAGTTTCGTTCTGGCCGCCATGGCCGCCGCCGCCATTGCCGTTCCCGCAAACGCAGAAACCCTGCGCTGGGGCGGTCGTGCGGATCTTTATTCGCTGGATCCGTATTCGGTGCCTTCCACCTCCAACCTTGCCTTTCTCAATCATATCTATGAAGGGCTTGTGCGTTACGGGCCGGACTTCAAGATCGAGCCGGCGCTTGCCACGGAATGGAAGCTCGTCGATGATAAGACCTGGCGTTTCACCCTGCGCAAAGGCGTGAAGTTCCATGATGGCGCTGATTTTACCGCTGACGACGTCGTTGCGTCCTTCACGCGCGCTTCGGATGCCACCTCGCCATTGCGCGGCAATATTCCGGTTTTCGCCGGTGTGAAGAAGGTCGATGATTACACCGTCGATCTCAACGTCACCGCGCCCACCTCGCTTTTCCTCAACGACATCACCAATATCTTCATTTTCAACGCCAAGTGGTTGAAAGATAACAAGAGCGAGAAGCCGACCGACTTTGCGTCCAAGGTCGATGGCTATACGACGATGCACACCAACGGCACCGGCCCGTTCAAGCTTGAGAGCCGCGTTCCCGATAGCAAGACGGTGCTTGTTGCCAATACCGGCTGGTGGGATGAGAAGAAGCACAATCTCGACCGCATCGAATTCGTGCCCATCGCCTCTGCCGCAACCCGTGTTGCAGCGCTGCTTTCCGGCGAAATCGACCTGATCGATTCCGCGCCGATCCAGGATCTGCCGCGGCTGGAATCCTCGCCCAACATCACGGTGAAAAAGCGCACCGAGTTGCGCACCCTGTTCATCGGCTTCAATCGCCGCGAAAAGCTTGAGGACGGCAAACCGAACCCGTTCAATGACCTTCGCGTCCGCCAGGCATTCGAAGCGTCGATCGATCGCGATCTCATCAACAAGAAGGTCATGCGCGATCTTGCAAGGCCTTCCGGCTCGCTGATTGCCCCTGACATTGCCGGTTACGCCAAGTCGCTCGATACCTACCAGCCTGCCGATCCGGCAAAGGCGCAGAAACTGCTTGCCGATGCGGGCATGAAGAACCTCGCTTTTACCTATACCTGCATGAATGACGAGAGCATCAATGAGGAAGATATCTGCTCCGGCGTTGCCAACATGCTTAAGCGTGGCGGTTTCCAGCCGACAATCGATATCGCCCCGCGCTCGGTGCAGTCGCCCAAGCGCAACGGCGGCAAGGCCGATGTCTTCAACCTCAGCTGGGCGAACGAACCGACGCTCGATGCCTTCTCGATGCTGTCGCAGATCCTGTCGACCCGCAAGGGATCGATGGGCGTCTCCAACTATGGCGGCTGGTCGAACCCCGAGATCGACAAGCTGGTCGATCAGGCCGCACACGAGCAGGACAACACCAAGCGTCTCGCGCTTGAAGAGGCCGCATTGAAGATCGCCAAGGACGAGACGATGCTCGTTCCGCTGCACCAGCAGCCGATTGCATGGGCCATGCTCGGAAAGGTCAAGAGCGTGGATTTCCGCGCCGATAACAAGCCGCGCCACTGGCTGACGCAGGTCGGCAAGTAATCCGTGACATCAAGGAGGCGTTCGGCAAGCGGCTGAACGCCTCCTTGAATGCTCCGCTGCCGGTGCAATTGTCGACAATGTTACGGGCGCATGCGGCCCGTGCCCCGTCTCTTGCAAAGAATGGGCGAACCTGCCTGCCTCATGGCCACGGGTTCGCATCCGAGAGGTTACAATGCTGGTTTTCATCATCAAGCGTATGGGAAATGCCATTCTGGTCATGCTTTCCGTCGCGCTTATTGCATTTCTCATTTTCCGGCTGGCGGGTGACCCGGTCGAGCTGATGGTGGGGGAGCAGACTTCGCAGGAAGATCGCGCCGCGCTGCGTGAGCGTCTTGGCCTCAACGACAGTCTGCCGACGCAATATCTGCGATTTGTCAAAGATGCCGCCCAGGGCAATTTCGGCGTTTCCTATCGCAACGGCCAGCAGGTGCTGCCGCTGATTGCGGAACGGTTTCCGGCAACACTGGAGCTGGTTCTGGTGGCCACGATCATCTCGCTGGTCGTCGGTCTGCCGCTCGGGGTGCTGACGGCGATCAGGCGCGGGAAGTGGTATACGGAGGGCCTGCAATTCCTGTCGATTGTCGGCGTCTCGCTGCCGAGTTTCGTCGTCGGTATTCTGCTCATTCTGGTCTTTTCGGTCATCCTCGGCTGGGCGCCGGCCTTTGGTCGTGGCGATGTCGTGCAGATCGGCTGGTGGTCCACCGGCCTCTTCACCTCATCCGGTCGTGCCGCACTCATTCTGCCGGCCATCGCACTGTCGCTCTACCAGATCACGCTCGTCATGCGGCTGGTCCGCGCCGAAATGCTGGAGGTGTTGCGCTCCGATTTCGTGAAATTCGCCCGTGCACGCGGCATTCCCCGCTGGCGCATCTATTTCCGCCATGCGCTGCGCAACTGTCTCATGCCTGTCGTCACGCTGACGACGATGAATGTCGGCTCGCTGATTGCCTTTGCGCTGATTACCGAGACGGTATTTCAGTGGCCGGGCATGGGCATGCTGTTCATCCAGGCGGTGACGTTTCTCGATATCCCCGTCATGGCGGCCTATCTCTGCATCATTTCCTTGATCTTCGTTGTCCTCAACACGTTCGTCGACATTGCCTATGCGGTGATCGATCCGCGTCTGCGCACCGCGCGCTAACCGAAGGGAGCCGGTTTCATGGCCACAGACCTTCCGCAAACGGCAAAACCTGCCCGCCCGCCGCTCATCAGGCGCATCCGCAACAGCGATCTCTACTGGTCGTTCAGCCACAGCAGATCGGCCAAGATCAGCGCGCTGATCCTCGCAATCCTCATCCTTGCGGCGATTTTCGCGCCGCTGATCGCCCCGCAGAACCCCTATGACGGTGCATCGCTCGACATGTGGAAAGCCGAACTGCCGCCGGTCTGGCAGGAGGGCGGTGAATGGCCCTATCTGCTCGGCACGGATACGCAGGGGCGCGACATGCTCTCCGCCATCCTTTACGGTACGCGCATCTCCATCGTCATCGGTGTCGCCTCCGTGGCGCTGTCGCTGGTCATCGGCATGACGGCCGGGCTGGTTGCCGGTTATTTCGGCGGTTTTGCCGATAATCTCCTGATGCGCATCGGCGATATCACCCTGTCCATTCCGACAATTCTGGTGGCTATCCTCGTTTCCACCGTCGTCAGGCAGATGCTGCCGGACAGTCTTCGCGAGGTGGGGGCCTCCGCCGTGCTCATTCTCGCAATCGCGCTGTCTGCCTGGGTGCAATATGCGCGCACCGTGCGGGCCCAGGCGATCGTCGAGGCCGGCAAGGATTATGTGCAGGCGGCCAAGCTGATCGGCGTTCCCGCGCGTCGCATCATGGCCAACCATATTCTGCCCAATACGCTGACGCCGATCATGGTTGCCGCCACGCTCAATTTCGGCATGGCGATCCTCACCGAAGCGACGCTGTCGTTCCTCGGCATCGGCATGCCGCCCAGCCAGCCATCGCTCGGAACGCTGATCCGCATCGGCAACCAGTTCCTGTTCTCAGGCTCCTGGTGGATCGTGTTGTTTCCCGTTTTCCAGCTCTGCCTGCTCGTCGTCACGGTCAACCTTCTGGGTGACTGGCTGCGCGATGCGCTCAATCCGAAACTGAGGTGAGTTCCATGCACGATCTTCTGCTCCGCAATATCAGGCCCATGGCGGGCGACACCTGCGACATCATGATAAGGCAGGGAAAGATTGCCGGTTTTGGAACGTTCGAAGCCGAACCCGGCATGCCGGTGGAGGATGGCAATGGCGCAATCGTCGTACCCGGCCTGATCGACGCCCACACCCATCTCGACAAGACGGCCTGGGGCATGCCCTGGCACGAGAACAACCGCGCCGCGATCCTGCGCGAGCGGATCGATTTCGAGCGCGAGAACCGCAGCCAGATCGGCATCGATCCGCACCGCCAGTCCATGCGCCATGCCATCGGTCTTGCCGCGAATGGCGGCACGCATATTCGCAGCCATGTGGATATCGACCCGACCCACGGCCTGAAGCTGGTCGAAGGCATATGGGAGACACGCGAGAAGCTGAAAGGCATCATCGATATCGAGGTCGTCGCCTTCCCGCAGTCCGGTGTCATGGTCATGCCCGGCACGGTGGAGCTTCTGGACGAGGCATTGAAACAGGGTTGCGAAGTCCTTGGCGGCATCGATCCCTGCGGCATCGATCGCGATCCCAAAGGCCAGCTCGATATCCTCTTTGAACTTGCGGTCAAGCATGGCGTGCCGATCGATATTCATCTGCATGAGGCGGCCGATCTCGGCGCCTTCACGATGGAACTGATCTTCGAGCGCATCCGTGCCAACGGCATGCAAGGCAAGGTCGCAATCAGCCACGCCTTTGCGCTCGGCATGAATGATTACATCAGGGTCGGCAAACTGATCGATGAGATCGCCCGGCTCGATGTGGCGATCCTGACGACGGGCGCGCCTTCGGCAAACGTGCCGTCGATCATGCGCCTGAAGGAAGCCGGTGTGCGCGTCGGCGGCGGTTGTGACGGCATTCGCGATACCTGGGGACCCTGGGGCCAGCCGGATATGCTCGACCGGGCCAAGATCATCGGCATGAAGAACGGCTTGCGCTCGGATATCGAGCTTGCCCATGTCCTGCATGTGGTCTCGCAGGGCGGCGCCGATGTCATGGGTCTTGAGAATTACGGCCTTGAGGTTGGCTGTGCTGCCGATTTCACGCTGCTGACCGGCGAAACTCTCGCCCATGCCGTTGTCGATATCGCGCCACGGCCGCTGGTCCTAAAGGGCGGGCGTGTCACCGCCAGAGGCGGCAAGGCCGTGGTGGAGGCGCCATGATGAGCAACCCCCTGCAATCTATCGCTCTCGGCGAGCGCCCTTCCGGCCGCACGCTCATCACCGCAAGCTGGGTGGTGGGCCACAAGGACGGCTCTCACCGGCTTCTCAAAAACGGCGAGGTGGTGTTCGAGAACGGCGAAATCCTTTTCGTCGGACATGGCTTTGTCGGTGAGGTCGCGCGCCGCGTCGATTTCGGCAACGCCCTGATCAGCCCCGGCCTGATCGACCTCGATGCGCTTTCCGATTTCGACACGACCATCCTTGGGATCGACAATCACCCCGGCTGGGCGAAGGGCCGTGTCTGGCCGCGCTCTTATGTCGAGGCTGGTCCTTACGAGATGTATTCCGGGGAAGAGCTTGCCTTCCAGAAACGTTTTGCCTTCGGCCAGCTTCTGCTCAACGGCATCACCACGGCGGCACCCATCGCCTCGCTGTTTTACCGTGAATGGGGAGAAACGGTCGCCGAATTCGAGGCTGCTGCCGATGCCGCCGGCGACCTTGGCCTGCGGGTCTATCTGAGCCCCGCCTTCCGCTCCGGCGGCATGGTGCTGGAAGAGCCGGGACGCATGGTGCCGGTGTTTGACGAGGAACGCGGCTTTCAGGGGCTGAAGGAAGCAGCCTCGTTCATCGAACGCCAGACCGGCCGGCACGGCGACCTGGTGCGCGGCCTGCTCGCACCGGATCGGGTGGAAACATCGACGCTTGCCCTGCTTCAGAGAACCGATGCCGCCGCCCGTGATCTCGGCTGCAAATTCCGCCTGCATATGGCGCAGGGCACCATGGAGGTCGATACGGTTCGCAAGCTGCATGGCTCGACCGCGCCGGTGTGGCTCGCGAACGCCGGGCTGCTGAGCGACCGCCTTATCGCGCCGCATGCCACCAATGCGACGGACGAAGATCTGGCGCTCTACGCGGAAAACGGCGTGTCCATCGTCCACTGTCCGCTGGTGTCGGCCAGAAGCGGCAGCACGCTGTCGTCCTTCTCCGCCTGCCGGCGGCTTGGCATCAACATCGCGATGGGCACCGATACGGCGCCTGCCGACATGCTGATGAACCTGCTCGTCGGTCTCATCACCTGCCGCATCAATGACGGTGCTCCGGACAAGGTCCGCTCGGCCGATCTGTTCGATGCCGCCACGCTCGGCGGCGCACGGGCGCTGGGCCGACCCGATCTCGGGCATCTTTCAAAAGGCGCGCGCGCCGATATTGCGGTCTTCGGTCTCGATGACACGGTGATGGCGCCGAGCCTCGATCCGATCACGACCGTCGTCACCGGCGGTTCGGGCAAGATCACCCGCGCGGTCTTTGTCGATGGCCGTCTCTCCATGCGCGAGAGACAGGTCGCGAACATTGATATGGCGCGCGCGCGCATTCAGGCGCAGGCGCAGTTCGATGGGCTGATCGCGAAATATCCCGAGCGAAGCTGGGCCAATCCGCCCGTTTCGGAAATCTTCCCCCCGAGCTACCCGGTGGAGGTGAACGCCAATGGATGACATGAACCAGTCGGTTATCGATGTCCGCAATCTGAAAGTCGAGTTTCCCGGCCGCCGGGGAACGGTGACGGCGCTTTCGGACATCAGCCTTTCCATCCGCCCCGGCGAAATCCTCGGCGTGGTCGGCGAATCCGGTGCCGGAAAATCCATGGCCGGCCTTGCGATCCAGGGCCTGCTCGAAAAACCGGGCCGCATCGCGGATGGCGAGATATGGCTCGGGTCGCGCCGGATCGACAAACTCGATGACAGGGCGATGGAAAGCATTCGTGGCCGGGAAATCGGCGCGATCTTTCAGGATCCGCTCACCTCGCTCAACCCGCTGTTCACGGTTGGCGCGCAGCTTGTCGAGACGATAAGGCAGCATCTGCCGCTCTCGAAAAAGGACGCCAAGGCTCGCGCAGTCCAGCTTCTGCGGGATGTCGGTATTCCATCGCCGGAAGACCGCGTCGATCACCATCCGCATCAATTCTCCGGCGGCATGCGCCAGCGCGTCGTCATAGCGCTCGCCCTTGCGGCCTCCCCGAAACTGATCATCGCCGACGAACCGACGACGGCGCTCGACGTGTCGATCCAGGCGCAGATCATCTCGCTGCTGCGCAAGCTCTGCAAGGAAAAGCAGACGGCGGTCATGCTGGTCACCCATGATATGGGCGTCATTGCCGAGGCTGCCGACCGCGTTGCCGTGCTTTATGCCGGGCGGTTGATCGAGGTTGGCCCGGTCGAACAGGTGCTGCATGCGCCAAGGCACCCCTATACGCAGGGCCTGATGGCTTCCATTCCCTCGCTCGGCGCGCGGGTGGAACGGCTGAACCAGATCGACGGGGCCATGCCGCGTCTCGACGCCATTCCGCCCGGCTGCGCCTTCAATCCGCGCTGCGGATTTTCAGGTCCTCGCTGTCTTCGCGAGCGGCCGGAACTGCAAGCGGTGGGTGATGGCGCCAGCGCCTGCTGGATGAATGCAGGAGGTACAGCATGAAAACATCAGCACAGAAAACCCCGGCATTGACGGTCAAGGGCCTTACCAAGACGTTCGATGTTTCCGCCCCCTGGCTCAACCGCGTCATCGAGCGGAAGCCCCGGCAATTCGTCCAGGCCGTGAACGATATCGATTTTACCGTGCCGGCCGGTGGCTGTCTCAGCATCGTCGGGGAAAGCGGCTGCGGCAAATCCACGGTTGCCCGTCTGGTAACCGGGCTGTTCCGGCCAAGCGCCGGTGATTTCCACTTTGCCAAAGGCCGCAAGGATACGCCGCTTTCGGCGCAGATGATCTTTCAGGATCCCTATGCCTCGCTCAATCCGCGCTGGCGGGTGAAGAACATCATTGCCGAACCCATCCGCGAACTGAAACTGCGCGCCACCAGTGCCGAGACCATGGAGCGGGTGGAGGAACTGCTGCTGACGGTCGGCCTCTCGGCCTCGGATGGCGAGAAGTTTCCGCATGAATTTTCAGGCGGCCAGCGCCAGCGCATCTCGATTGCCCGCGCCTTGGCCAGCGAGCCGGAGTTTCTGGTCTGCGACGAGCCGACATCTGCGCTCGACGTATCGGTGCAGGCACAGGTGCTGAACTTGATGCGCCGTCTTCAGGACGAGCTGGGGCTGACCTATCTGTTCATCAGCCATGACATGAGCGTGGTTCGTCACATGTCGGACCGCATCGCTGTCATGTATCTTGGCCGCATCGTGGAGGAGGGCGATACGGAGGAGCTGTTCGCCCGCCCGCGTCACCCCTATACCCAGCTTCTGCTGCAGACCATTCCCAATATCGCCGCCCCGCGCCGCGACCGGGAGCTGGTGGCCGGTGAAGTGCCAAGCCCGCTCAAACCGCCATCGGGATGCACGTTTCATCCGCGTTGCCCGCTTGCAACGGCGCGCTGTTCGGCAGAAGTGCCGCAGGTGCGCACCCTTGCCGGCGGCACGCGCGTTGCCTGTCATCTGGTGGCGGACGAAGGCGAGCTGGTTGCGAAGGAAAGCGAACTCGTCTGACCCTTGGGTCAGGCGAGTGCTGCGCGCAGATCGTGGGAAAGGTCGCGGATTTCGCTGAGATCGAGCTCGGCTTCGACATGTTGCAGATGGTGGGTCATCAGATGCGTGGCTTTTGCCGGGTCGTTATTGGCAATCGCATCGACGATTTCCGCATGCTCGTCCGGTCCGCAATTGAAGCGGTCGGTGTTGCGGTAAACGGCGGTGATGAGGGAGGAACGCGAAATGAGGTCGCGCATGGTGGTGAACAGGAAATCGGAACCGGCCGTTTCCGCAAGCAGCAGATGGAAGCCGCCGGAAAGCTTGATGATATCGGTGGTGACGTTGTGAGCATTGGCCACGCGCTCCTTGGCAACATGGTCGCGAAGCCGTTTCAGATCGGCCTTGGTCGCCGATTTGCACAGGCGCTCAACGACACATTGCTCCACGGTGCGGCGCACGAAGAACACGTCTCTCGCCTCTTCGACCGAGGGTTTGGAAACGAAGGCGCCACGATTGGGGACGATGGTGACGAGGCCGTCGCGCTCCAGAACCGACAGGGCCTGACGGATACGCGCACGGCTGACACCGAAAATTGTCGCCAGTTGTTCTTCCTTCAGCTGCACGCCGGGGCGCAGCCGCCGCTCAGCGATCGACAGCCAGACTTTCTCGACAATTTGCTGTGTGGACTGGCCGTTTTGCTCGGTCATTTGGTTCGCTCTCCATTAGGGTTAGAAAAGCGTGATGCCGCCGAAAAAGTCAACTGTTTCAACAGGGTTTTGGTTGCATAATTGTCAACAATATGAGACGATATTGTCTACCATAAATAGGGCAACGTCATGGAATTCGACTTCACCACGCTTGAGCCGCAGAGCCGCTATCGGTTGCTGACGAATTTTATCGGTCCACGGCCGATAGCGCTTGTCACGACGCGCTCGCAGCAAGGCCACAACAATGCGGCGCCGATGAGCTTTTTCAACGTCTTCTCCCATGATCCGCCGATCGTCGTTCTCGGCATCCAGCCGCGTCTGAACGGCGAGGAGAAGGATACGATGACCAATATTCGCCGCACCGGCGAGTTTGTCGTCAACATGGTCGATATGGCCATTTCCGAACAGATGCTCGTCTGCGGCCTCGGCTTCGACAGCGAGGTCGACGAATTTTCCATGGCAAAGCTGACGCCAGCACCCTGCACCAAGATCGATGCGAGCTTTGCGGCGGAATCGCCCTGCGCCTTCGAATGCCGGGTCGAGCGTGTGATCGATTACCCGCGCCGCGCGCTGGTGCTGGGCGAGGTCGTGCATATGCATGTCCACAGGGACTGCCTCGACAAGGAGGGGCATTATGTCGATCCCGACCGTTACCAGCCGATCGCGCGCCTGCACGCCGACAATTACATCACCTCGGATCGCCAGTTCGTTCTGAAGGCGCCACCGATTACCGACTTCGTCAAGCCAGATGGCAAGTGACAGTCCCGAAAGGCTGACCTGAATGCATATTCGTCTGATCAATCCGAACTCAACCGCCTCGATGACGGCGCAGGCGCTCGAGAGTGCCTTGCGCGTCAAGCAGACGGACACCAGGATTTCCGCGACCAACCCTGTCGATACGCCCGTCAGCATCGAGGGCGGGGCCGATGAGGCGCTGGCGGTGCCTGGTATGCTGGAGGAAATCCGTAAGGGCGAGCGGCTCGGCGTCGATGCCTATGTCATTGCCTGCTTTGACGATCCCGGCCTGCATGCGGCCCGCGAAGTGGCGCGCGGCCCCGTCATCGGCATTTGCCAGGCCGGAATTCAGGTGGCGATGACGATCAGCCGCCGCTTTTCCATCATTACGACGCTGCCGCGCTCGATCCCGATTATCGAGGACCTCGTCGAAAGTTATGGCGCACAGCGGCATTGCCGCAGGGTTCGCGCCATCAACCTGCCCGTGCTGGGTCTTGAGGAAGATCCGCTTGCAGCCGAAGCGATGCTGATCCGCGAAATCGAGGCAGCCAAGAAAGAAGATGCGGCGGAGGCCATCATCCTCGGCTGCGCCGGCATGTCTGCACTGTGCGACAGGCTGCGTGAGGCAACCGGCGTTCCGGTCATCGATGGTGTCACGGCTGCCGTCAAGCTGGCCGAAGCGCTGGTGGGTGCGGGTTACGTGACGTCAAAGGTCAACGCCTATGATTATCCGCGCGTGAAGGAAACCAAGCTCGTCGCCTGAACGCGAGAGGCCGGTGCCATGGGCTTCCTGTGGGCTCCTTTCGCAGGGTTTGCGACAAAGCCCGCCTCGCTCTAGTGTCTGCTTTCGCACCGGCCCGCAGAATGGCCGTGCGTAATGGGAGGCAGGATGATCGACAAGCTGGAGTTTTTCATAGCGCTTGCGCGCGCGGAGCATTTCGGGCGGGCGGCGGAGGAATGCGGCATCTCACAGCCGACCCTTTCGGCAGCCATTCGCCAGCTGGAAGACCAGCTCGGTGTTGTGCTTGTCGTGCGTGCAGCGCGTTATCAGGGGCTGACGCCCGAAGGGCAGCGGGTTCTGGAATGGGCAAGGCGCATCGTTGCCGATACGCGCACGATGCGCGAGGAAATGCGGGCGGCGCGCAAGGGTCTCGCCGGACATATCCGGCTTGCCGTCATTCCAACTGCGCTTGCCATGGTGCCCAGACTCACCGAACCCTTTCAGGCGCGTCACCCGGCAGTCACGTTTTCCGTCACGTCTCGCACCTCGTTGCAGGTCCTCAGCCAGATCGAGAATCTCGAAATCGACGCGGGAATCACCTATCTCGACAATGAACCTCTGGGCCGGGTCACCACGGTGCCGCTGTATTCGGAGCGCTATCACCTGATTGCGGCCGCCGGCACGCCCCTTGCCGATCAAGAGAGCGTGACCTGGAAGCAGGTTTCAGGTCTTCGGCTTTGCCTATTGACTTCGGACATGCAAAACCGCCGGATTATCAATAAACACATGGCGGAAGCGGGTGTGGAGGCAAAGCCGACGCTTGAATCCAATTCGATGATCGTGCTGTTTTCCCATATCCGTACAGGGCAGTGGGCCTCGATCATGCCACGTAACATCGCGGAATCCTTCGGTTTTCCAAAGCAGATCCGAATGATACCGATTGTCGAGCCGGATGCGGAGCACCTTGTCGGGCTGATCGCCACCTATCGCGAACCGCACACGCCGCTCGTATCCGCGCTGTTGCACGAGGCGCGATCGCGCGCCGCAGCCGCCGTTTTTGATAGAAATTTCCTATCGATTGACGGAAAGTCGATATTGACCTGATCTCGGTCCGCTCGCCATTCTTTCACCATCAGGCAGCGCGGCGTACCGGGACAGGATGTGGAGGTCCCCCGGTCAAACGCCAGCCGCCTGTCAGTTTGGGAGGACTGGCTCATGAATATTCGTGCTGTCGCCGTAGATGAGGCGACGCGGGTGCAGACTATCATTGACGAGTGTCTGCATCTGGAAGGGCCAATGTTGCCTATCCTGCACAGGGTGCAGGAAGAATTCGGCTATGTGCCTGACAGCGCCAAACAGGTCATCGCGCTGGCGCTCAACGTATCCCGTGCCGAAGTGCATGGTGTCGTCAGCTTCTATCCCGATTTCCGCGACCATCCCGGTGGGCGCCATGTGCTGAAGCTCTGTCGGGCCGAGGCTTGCCAGTCGATGGGCGGCGAGCCTCTTGCAGAGACCATCAAGGCGAAGCTCGGTCTTGACTGGCACCAGACGGCAACCGATGGCTCGGTCACGCTCGAACCGGTCTTCTGTCTCGGCCTCTGCGCGCAGGCGCCAGCACTGATGCTGGATGGCGAGGTTCATGCCAGAGTGGACGAACACTGTCTTGGCGACATTCTGGCGGAGGTGCGCCGATGAGCGTGACCGTTTTCGTGCCCGGCGATTCCGCCGCACTCGCCGTTGGTGCCGACCGCGTTGCCGATGCTATCCAGCGCGAAGCAGCATCCCGCAATCTCGATATTCGCCTTGTCCGCAACGGTTCTCGCGGCCTGCTCTGGCTTGAGGTGCTGGTGGAGGTGCAAACCAACAGGGGCCGGGTTGCCTATGGTCCGGTCAAAGCCTCCGGCGTTTCCGACCTGTTCGATGCGGGTTTTCTTGACGGCGGCGATCATCCGCTCTGTCTTGGGCCGACCGAGGAAATCCCGTTCCTGAAGAACCAGACGCGCCTGACATTTGCGCGCTGCGGTGTGACCGATCCGCTGTCGCTCGAAGATTACCGTGCCAACAACGGCATGAAGGGGCTGGAGACAGCCGTTTCGCTTTCCCCTGCGGAGATCGTCAAACAGGTCACCGATAGCGGCCTTCGCGGACGCGGCGGCGCCGGTTTCCCGACCGGTATCAAATGGAAAACCGTGGCGGATGCCACCGCCGATCAGAAATACATCGTCTGCAACGCGGATGAGGGCGATAGCGGCACCTTCGCCGACCGGATGATCATGGAAGGCGATCCCTTCGTGCTGATCGAGGGCATGGCCATTGCCGCCCTCGCGGTTGGCGCAACCAAGGGCCTCATCTACACCCGCTCCGAATATCCGCATGCGATCAGGACGATGGAAAAGGCCATCGATATCGCAAGGCGCGAAGGCGTCATCGGCGCGTCCATGCTGGGTTCAGGGCGTGCCTTCGATCTCGAGGTGCGCATGGGGGCCGGAGCCTATGTGTGCGGCGAGGAAACCTCGCTGCTCAACAGTCTGGAAGGCAAGCGTGGCACGGTGCGCGCCAAGCCACCGCTTCCCGCCCTGCAGGGGCTGTTCGGCAAGCCGACGGTGGTCAACAATGTCATTTCGCTCGCCTCCATTCCTGTGATCATGGATCGCGGTGCGGCCTTTTACCGGGATTTCGGCATTGGCCGCTCGCACGGCACGATCCCGATCCAGCTTGCCGGAAACATCAGGCATGGCGGACTTTACGAGACCGCCTTCGGCCTGTCGCTTGGGCAACTCGTCAACGATATCGGCGGCGGCACCATTACCGGCCGCCCGGTCAAGGCGGTTCAGGTTGGCGGACCGCTGGGCGCTTATTTTCCGGTGTCGCTGTTCGATACGCTGTTCGACTACGAGGCCTTTACCGCCGCAGGTGGCCTGATCGGTCATGCCGGTATCGTCGTGTTTGACGACACCGCCGATATGCTGCGGCAGGCCCGCTTTGCGCTGGAGTTCTGTGCGGTCGAAAGCTGCGGAAAGTGCACGCCGTGCCGGATCGGTTCGACGCGCGGCGTCGAGACGGTCGACAAGATTTCCCTTGGAATAGAGCGGGAGCGAAATATGGCGCTGCTGGAGGACCTCTGCGAAACCATGAAGTTCGGTTCGCTCTGCGCGCTTGGCGGCTTTACGCCCTATCCCGTCATGAGCGCAGTCCGGCATTTCCCGGCGGATTTTGCACCCATCCCACGCATTGAAGCGGCGGAGTAAGACCATGACCCTTATTTCTGAAATCGACTATGGAACACCGAAATCCACCGCGACAGAGATGGTGACGCTGACGATCGATGGCCGCCAGATTACCGTGCCGGCGGGCACATCCATCATGCGCGCTTCGCGGGAAGCGGGCATCGATGTGCCCAAACTCTGCGCGACCGACATGGTCGATGCCTTCGGCTCCTGTCGCCTCTGTCTCATCGAGGTGGAGGGCCGCAACGGCACCCCCGCTTCCTGCACCACGCCGGTGGCTGCCGGCCTTGTCGTCCATACCCAGACGGAGCGCCTGAAGCAGATCCGCAAGGGCGTGATGGAGCTTTATATCTCCGACCACCCGCTCGACTGTCTCACCTGCGCGGCAAACGGCGATTGCGAGTTGCAGGATATGGCCGGTGCCGTTGGCCTGCGCGATGTGCGCTACGGTTACGATGGCGACAACCATGTGAAGGCCCGTGCCGGCGATGGTGTTGTTAACGCCAACTGGATGCCGAAGGACGAGAGCAACCCTTATTTCACCTATGACCCGTCGAAATGCATCGTCTGCTCCCGCTGCGTGCGCGCCTGCGAGGAAGTGCAGGGAACGTTTGCGCTGACGATTGAAGGCCGTGGCTTCGAGAGCCGCGTTTCGCCCGGCGCCCATGAGGCGTTTCTCGATTCCGAATGCGTGTCCTGCGGCGCCTGTGTACAGGCCTGTCCGACGGCGACGCTCACCGAAAAATCGGTGATCGCAATCGGCCAGCCGGAACATTCGCTGGTGACGACCTGCGCCTATTGCGGTGTCGGCTGTTCGTTCAAGGCGGAGATGCGCGGCGAAGAACTGGTGCGTATGGTGCCGTGGAAGGACGGCCAGGCCAATCGCGGCCATTCCTGCGTCAAGGGTCGTTTCGCTTATGGTTACGCCAGCCACCGCGACCGCATTCTCAACCCGATGATCCGCGAAAACATCAGCGATCCCTGGCGGGAAGTCACCTGGGACGAAGCATTTGCCTACGTCGCCTCCGAATTCCAGCGCATTCAGGGCAAATATGGCCGCGAATCCATCGGCGGCATCACCTCGTCGCGCTGCACCAATGAAGAGACATTTCTGGTGCAGAAACTCGTCCGCGCCGGTTTCGGCAACAACAATGTCGATACCTGCGCCCGCGTCTGCCATTCGCCGACCGGTTACGGGCTGGGGCAGGCCTTCGGAACCTCTGCCGGAACGCAGAATTTCGATTCCGTCGAACATTCGGATGTCGTCCTCATCATCGGCGCCAATCCGACCGATGGACATCCCGTTTTTGGATCGCGCCTGAAGAAGCGGCTGCGGCAGGGGGCCAAGCTGATCGTCATCGATCCGCGCCGGATCGATCTCGTCCGCACGCCGCATGTGGAAGCGTCGTTCCACCTGCCGCTGCTACCGGGCACGAATGTCGCGGTGCTGACAGCGCTTGCCCATGTCATCGTCACCGAAGGTCTGTTCGACGAGGCCTTCATCCGCGAGCGGTGCGACTGGTCGGAATTCGAGGACTGGGCGGCCTTCGTGGCCGAACCGCAGCATGGCCCGGAGGCAACCGAAATCTTTACCGGCGTGCCCGCCGAGGAGCTGCGCGGTGCTGCCAGACTGTTTGCCAAGGGCGGCAATGGCGCGATCTATTACGGTCTTGGCGTTACCGAACATAGCCAGGGTTCCACCACCGTCATGGCGATTGCGAACCTCGCCATGGCGACCGGCAACATCGGCCGGCCCGGTGTGGGCGTCAATCCGTTGCGCGGCCAGAACAATGTGCAGGGTTCCTGTGACATGGGGTCCTTCCCGCACGAGCTTCCCGGATATCGTCACATTTCCGATGACGCCACCCGCGATATCTTCGAAAAGCTCTGGGGCGTGACCCTCGACAACGAGCCGGGACTGCGCATTCCCAACATGCTGGATGCCGCCGTCGATGGCAGTTTCAAGGGCATCTACATTCAGGGCGAAGACATTCTGCAATCCGACCCGGACACGAAACATGTCTCGGCCGGTCTTGCGGCGATGGAATGTGTGGTCGTGCACGACCTGTTCCTGAACGAGACGGCGAATTACGCGCATGTCTTCCTGCCGGGTTCCACCTTCCTCGAAAAGGACGGCACCTTCACCAATGCCGAGCGCCGTATCAATCGCGTGCGCAAGGTCATGTCGCCGAAGAACGGCTTTGCGGACTGGGAGGTCACCCAGAAGCTGGCGCAGGCCATGGGCCTCAACTGGAATTATGCGCATCCATCCGAGATCATGGATGAAATTGCCGTGTCGACGCCAAGTTTCGCCGGTGTTTCCTATGATTATCTTGAAGTTAACGGCTCGGTGCAGTGGCCCTGCAACGAAAAATTCCCGATGGGATCGCCGATCATGCATGTGGACGGTTTCGTGCGCGGCAAGGGCAAGTTCATCCGCACCGAATATGTGGCGACGGATGAGCGTACCGGCCCGCGTTTCCCGCTGCTTCTGACCACCGGCCGCATTCTGTCGCAGTACAATGTCGGCGCGCAGACGCGGCGCACCGAAAACGTCGTCTGGCATGAGGAGGATCGTCTTGAAATCCATCCGCACGATGCCGAACAGCGTGGCGTCAAGGATGGCGACTGGATCAAGCTTGCCAGCCGTTCCGGCGATACGACGTTGCGGGCGCTGATCACCGATCGGGTTGCGCCGGGGGTCGTCTACACCACCTTCCACCATCCCGGCACCCAGGCAAACGTTATCACCACCGACTATTCCGACTGGGCAACCAACTGTCCAGAATACAAGGTCACCGCCGTTCAGGTATCGCCCTCGAACGGGCCGACCGAATGGCAGGAGGAATATGATGCGCTGGGCCGCCGTTCGCGGCGGATCGCAGGCAAGCTCGAGGCGGCCGAATAATCGGGGCCGGGGCAATCCCGGCCTGTTGATAACATGAACGCCGTCCGGGAGGCGGCGCGGGGAAGATAGCCATGTTGCTTAATCACACCGATGAAAAACTGGTGAGAATGGCGAACCAGATCGCGACTTTTTTCCTGTCCCAGCCGGAGGATATCCGCGTCGAGGGTGTCGCGACCCATATCAACAAATTCTGGGAACCGCGCATGCGTCGCCGGTTTTTCGAGATGGTGGACGCGAGCGCCGGGGAATTTCTGCCGCTGGTGCTGGCCGCAGCCGTCAAGATCAAGAGGCCCGGCACGCCGGGGGCTGATGCGGTCGGGCTTGGGGAGGACACGAAAGGCGCACCGGGAGGCAAGGGTGCGGCTGCGGGCGAGTCCCTGTCCGAACCGAGCATTCCCGAAACCACGTAAAGGCAGTCGGTGAAACGCCGCAAACAGCTATCGCCGGATGGGGGACATCCGGCGGTTTCGATGACGCCCGGTCAATGCGGCCAATGGGGCGGATCATGGTTGTCCAGATATTCACGAGGGAGGTAGTGTCGATGGCAGTAGCAGGCGTATCTGCGGGAGGGCCGGCGCAAGCCGGGATTTTGGACCGCGAACGGATTATAGCAAAACCGGGCTTCAACCGCTGGCTTGTGCCGCCGGCGGCTTTGGCCATTCACTTGTGTATCGGCATGGCCTACGGCTTCAGCGTGTTCTGGCTGCCGCTGACGAAGGCATTGCCGGCAACGGACCCCAGCTGCTCCAGCCTCACCCTTGCCGGTGCGCTGTTCACCACGCAGTGTAACTGGCGTGTGGCCGATCTCGGCTGGATCTACACGCTCTTTTTCGTCCTGCTCGGATGCTCGGCGGCAATCTGGGGCGGTTGGCTGGAAAGGGTGGGGCCACGCAAGGCCGGCTTCGTTTCCGCCTGCTGCTGGTGCGGCGGCATTCTGGTTGCAGCGCTTGGCGTGATGACGCACCAGCTCTGGCTGATGTGGGTCGGGGCAGGCGTCATCGGCGGCATAGGTCTTGGTCTCGGTTACATCTCGCCGGTCTCGACATTGATCAAATGGTTTCCTGACCGGCGCGGCATGGCGACCGGCATGGCCATCATGGGCTTCGGCGGCGGCGCGATGATCGGCGCACCGCTTGCCAATCTCCTGATGAACAGTTTCAAGACGGACACGTCCATCGGCGTCTGGCAGACATTCGTCGTCATGGCCTTGATCTATTTCGTCTTCATGATGGCGGGAGCCTTCGGTTATCGCATTCCACCGGCAGGCTGGCGTCCGGAAGGCTGGACGGCCCCGGCGGCCAAAAGTGCCATGATCACCACCCGTCACGTTCACCTGCGTGATGCGCACAAGACGAAGCAATTCTGGCTCATCTGGGCGGTTCTGTGCCTCAACGTTTCGGCAGGCATCGGCGTCATCGGCATGGCGTCACCCATGTTGCAGGAAATCTTCGCCGGTTCGCTGATCGGGCTTCCGGGCGTCGGTTTCGCTGATCTGGATGCCGGTCAGAAGGCGCAGATCGCAGCGATCGCTGCGGGCTTTACCGGCCTTCTGTCGTTGTTCAACATCGGCGGACGTTTCTTCTGGGCTTCGATGTCCGACAAGCTCGGCCGCAAAAACACCTACTTCTGCTTCTTCGTCCTTGGCATCATTCTTTATGCGCTGGCCCCGACTTTGGCGACGATGGGCTCCAAGGCATTCTTCGTTCTGGCGTTCGGCATCATCCTGTCGATGTATGGCGGCGGCTTTGCAACCATTCCCGCCTATCTCGCCGATATTTTCGGCACGCAGTTCGTCGGCGCGATCCATGGCCGTCTGCTGACGGCGTGGGCAACGGCTGGCATTGCCGGACCCGTCGTCGTCAACTACATCCGCGAAGCGCAGATCGCGGCCGGTGTTGCGCCCGGCCCGGCGCTCTATACCAGCACCATGTATATCCTCGCCGGTATGCTGGCGATCGGCCTCATCGCCAATGCGTTTGTCCGGCCGTTACCGGAGAAATGGTTCATGTCGGATGCGGAGGTTGCAGCCCTGCAGGCCAAGACCGCCGCCGCCAATGCCGGACCCACCGGGTCCTTCGGCATCGGCAGGGGTGGTTTCGACGCCAAGGCCGCACTTGCCTGGGTTGCCGTCGGCCTGCCGCTACTCTGGGGCGTGTGGGTCACGCTCAAAAGCAGCCTTGTGCTGTTTGGCTGATCGCGACAGCCAAAAGATCGTCCGGGCAGCCCTGTGGCTGCCCGGATTTGTTTTCAGGCACGGAGTGACAGGCATGCCGTCATCGTCAGTTGATCTGCGCGAGATTTCGTCGATCTCAACTTCCCGCCGGCAGGGTCAACGAACAGGCGAGCCCGCCATGTTCGCCGCGCTCCAGCCTGATGCTGCCGCCGTGAAGTTCGACTAGTTCCTTGACGATGGTAAGGCCGAAGCCGTCACCCGGAACGGTCTCGTCCATGCGTCTGCCCGGCTGGAAAGCCTCTGAAATACGGTCATCCTCGATGCCGGGGCCATCATCAGAGACCAGGATCGACACATCGCGCCCGGTCTTCTGGGCGGAAATACGAACCGTGGTTTTTGCCCATTTGAATGCATTGTCGATGATATTGCCAACGATCTCGTCCAGATCCTCGGGCGTTAGCTGCAACAGCAATGCGGGGTCCACATCTGTCGTTGCGGCAATCCCCCGCTCGGCGTGGATACGCGACATGATCTCGACGATATCGTCGATCCTCGGTTTGAGGGCTGTGACAGTGGTTGTGCCCCCGGCGGCGGTCTTGCGGGCTCTGGCAAGATGGTGGCGGATGCGCTGGTCGATCCTGTCCACCAGCCCACGCATCTCGCGATCCGGATCGTTGGTGTCGTTGAGCGCGAGGTAGAGGCTTGTCACCGGGGTTTTCAGACCATGGGCGAGATTTGCAAAATGCAGGCGTGTCTCCGCCAACCTCTCGCTATTCTGCTCCACCAGACGGTTGATTTCGCCCGAGGCCGGGCGCAGTTCCTCCACATCCGCCTCCGGCAACCTGTCCAGCGTTCCCGCCGAAATCGAGGAAATATCGGCGGTGAGTTGCCGCAGCGGGCGCAGGCCATATCTGACCTGGAGGAAAATGCCGCCGACAAGGCTGGCGCCCAGCAGGGTCATGGCCGGTATCAACCACAGCAGCGCGCTGCGGGCGGGTGCAACCAGCGCAAATTGCGGCGCCGTGGCGGTGATTTCGACAAGGCGCTGTCCGACCATGGTTTGAATGGATCGGAGATAGAGGTCCTCGCCATGAAAATCGGCCTTGGCGCCGGGGCGGGGCCCGTGGCCCATCATTTTGCGCCATTCGAACGGGGAGGGCGGATTGTCTATTGTTTGTCCCGCCAGCGAGCGGGAGGCGATCGCCACGCCCTCGCCGGTGATCTGCCAGTACCAGCCGGAACCGCGCCGGTCGAAGGGCGGGCCATCCAGCGCGGCGTTGAGCGTCACGCCGCCGTTTTCGCCGCCGGAAAGAGCGCTGCGCAAGCCCTCTATCTGCGTGTCGAGCCGTTGGTCGATCTGTTCGCGCACCACGCCTGCAACGATGAGATAAAGTATGATCGAGGCGACGATCACGGTCGCGGTGACGAAAACCACGGAAAAAACCGTGAGGCGCCGCGAGATCGAGGAACCCGGAATGGCCGATAAATTCCTCATGGCTCTGCCTTCAGCATGTAACCACGCCCGCGAACGGTCTCGATATGGCCGGCGCCGATCTTGCGGCGCAGGCGGGCAATGATCACTTCGATGGAATTGGAATCCACGTCGGCATCGCCTTCATAGACCCGTTCGATGAGTTCGCGGCGGTCGACCACCACTTCCTTGCGCAGGATGAGGCAGGAAAGGACCCGCCACTCGAGCGCCGTCAGCTTCAATGGCAGGCCGTCCTGTTCGAAGGTTCCAAGCTGCGCGTCGAAGATCAGCGGACCGCAGGTGATGGCCGAGGCGGCGTGGCCGGTGGCGCGGCGAACGAGCGCGCGCAGCCGCAGCACCAGTTCTTCGACCTTGAAAGGCTTGGTCAGGAAGTCGTCTGCCCCCGCCTTGAAGCTCGCCACCTTGTCTGGCCATCCATCGCGCGCGGTCAACACCAGCACCGGCAGGTTGCGCTGCGCCGCCCGCCAGGATTTCAGAACCGATACGCCGTCGATTTTCGGCAATCCGAGATCGAGAATGGCCACGTCGTAAAGTTCGGTAAGCCCGGCATGTTCGGCATCCTCGCCATTTTGCGCGATATCGACGACAAAATTCTCCGCCCGCAGGCTGGCTGCGATGCGCCGGGAAAGATCGGCGTCGTCTTCAACGAGAAGTATCCGCATGGTCCTGCCGTTTTCGGGTTGGTGGGCGACCTTTTAGTAGGCCCGAAAGGCTTAACTCAACCTGAACCACAAGGTTCAGGCTGCTGGTGGCGCGTGCCGGGTAAAACAGCCCTGTCAATCCAACAGGAGACCACCATGTCCCACTCTGAAGAGAATAACGACATCGCAACACCAAAGGCCGGCCCTGAAGCGCCCGTGCCGCCGCACCGTAAACATCGCCGTAAAACCGCTGCACTCGCCTTTGCAGCCGTAGCCATGCTCGCCGTTGGCGCCGCTGCCGGTGCCGGCGCAGTGAAGCTGACGCGGCCGACGCCTGAGATGGCGCCGATGACGCCCGTTGCCATTTCCACCGTCAAGGAAGGCAATCTTGTGACGCTGAAGGGCAAGGTCGCCGAGATATTCGGCAACAAGTTCATCGTTCAGGATGATAGCGGCCGCGCACTCATCGATACCGGCCCCGAGGGCGATGATGGGAAAGTCGTGGCTGTCGATGAGGCGGTCAGCGTTCAGGGCCGTTTCGACAGGGGTGTGCTTCGGGCAAGTTATGTCGTCCGTCAGGATGGCAGCATCGAGGCGCTTGGACCGGCAGGCGGACCGCCGCGTCATGGGCCTAAAGAGGATATGATGCGCGGACCCAAGGGCCACGGCCCGATGGACGACATGATGCCTCACCCCAAACCCTGATATCTCAAATCCTGATGCCTCAAACCCTGATATCCCAAACGCTGATATCAGGGCCTGATCTGCGCCAGACGGCGCGGTCTCGAAGACGATAACCGTCCCGAGCCCGCGCCGCCGGCTTTTATATTTTAGCCTGCACGCTTCAGCTGCAGACGCGAGACACCTGCGGCAATGTTGACGCCGGTGCCGACTTCGGCGCTGATCGGCTGAAGTGCGAAGTTCTTGGCATTGCCGCCGATCAGTGCATTGGCGCCGACGCCGACACCGACCGATGCGCCGGCGGAAGCGCCGACATAGTTGCCGCTCAACGCACCGTCACCGACGCGGCTGGCAGCGGTGTTCAGCACGATCCAGCTCATATAGGTCTTGCCGGTGACGCCGATGTCGAGACCGAGCTTGCCGATCGTCCCGGTATAACGCTCGGTCTTGCCGGTGCGCTGGCGAAACTCGCAGGTCACGCTCTTGCTGGAACCGACCACAAGGCCGATGCCCCCGGCGATTTCGCACGACAAGGTGCCGACGCGTTCCTTCTGCGCGGTTTCCATGGGGCGCTTTGCATTGTGCTTCGTTTCGGCTGAAGCAATCGGGGCAAGGGCCAGGGTTGCAATCGCGGTTGCGAGAACGAAAGTCTTCATTGTTTGTCACTCCTGTTATTATTCGCAAGATGGATGCGCCGGGAGGGCGCATCCAGATAGGTGCAGGGACGCTGCCGTATCGCCAGATCGGCGATGATGGGCCGCGACGCGAAACATTCTGCGATGATGACCGCACGTTCGAAGGCGGAGAGTGTTTCCACCTCACCGGAGAGCACGATGCGGCCCTCCACCGAGGTGACGGAGATCGAGCTTTTTTCCTGCCCCTCCGCATAAGCGATCACGGCTTGCAACGCGGCGCACAGGCTGATTTCCTGGGGATTGCAGCTTGCCGCCGCGTTTGCATCGCACGAGAGCATCATTGTGAAACCTCCTGCCTTGAACATGGGTGGTTCACTTGAGCGCTTTGTTGACGGCGTCCTTTGCCTGCCCCAGCTTTTCCTGCGCCTTGCCAGCCAGTTTCTCGGCGGCACCTTCCGCCTGTAGCTGGTCGTTGCCGGTGATCTTGCCGGCTGCTTCCTTGATTGTGCCCTTGGCCTGACGGGCGATACCTTCGATACGGTTATTGTCCATGACGAACTTCTTCCATCGTTAGAGGGTGCCGCTGTTAGTGGCGGCATGATGGAAAGGTAGTTCGGCAAAAACGCCGTTTGCAGAGCATTAGCTACTAGTTGAACTGGTACTAACTGACCTATTTTCGCATTGGTTGGGGCTATTTTTCCTTGCGTCCGGTAAAACCGCGCTCGCGTGCCCAGATCACGGCGGCGGTGCGGCGGTTGACGCCGATCTTGCCGTAGAGCGAGGCGATGTGGTTGCGGATCGTATGCTTGGACAGGTTCAGCCGGTCGCTCATTTCCTTGTCGCTGCAGCCATCGCAGATCAGGGACAGGATTTGCTCCTCGCGCTCGGTCAGGTCCTTGAGCGAGGCGGAAGACGTCGTGCCGCGCGAGTTCTGCCGCAGCCCCGCCAGCCGCTCCACCACCGTGCGGCTGAACCAGGACGTATCGGTCATGACGCTTTCGATTGCTTCGATCAGTTCGTTCTCGGTTCTGCGCCGCTCCGTGAAATCCTGTATCGCCCAGATGACGCAGAGCTGGTCGTTGATCTCGGCGCGTTCGGCGGACACGATGCATTCGGCCAGACCACCACCGGCAAGGTTCATGCGCATGTTTTCATCGCGGATGGGGATATTGTCCTTCAGCCGCCTGTCGAGATCGCGGCGCGCTGTCACGTCCTCCCACAGCCGCAATTCGCTGGCGGTCTTGCCGACGACCTCGGCCTCGTTGCGCCCGCACAGGACCAGAAACGCATCATTGATTTCCATCAGCACGAAATCGTCCAGCCTTGAAATCGCGGCCGGCACAGGCGACAGGCGGAAGGACTTGAAGAAGCGCTCCTCGCTCTGTCGCAGGGCGTTCTGGGCTTTGCGGCGGCCGTCCAGATCGGCGAAGGTGAACAGCATGCAGGGTTCTTCGGCAACGGCGATCGTTTCGCCCGCCACGATCACCAGCCTGTCACCGCCGGGAATGGGTATCAGCGCTTCGCGCTGACGGATGACGCGGCCCTCCTCAAGCTTTTTCAGCGCGTCCTCGCCGGTGTCGCACTCGGAAAACAGGCCGAGTTCCTCAACGCTGATGCCGATGATCTCCTCACGGCTGTAGCCGGTCATTTCAAGGAAACCCTGATTGACGCGGATGAAACGCTTGTCCTCCAGCCGGCATATCAGCCCTGGTGCCGGATTGGCGTTAAAGGCGCTTTCAAAACGCGCCTCGGCCTCGAAACGCGGCGTTTCGTCCCTGATGATCAGCACCAGAACATCCGGTTTTGCGCCGGCATCTTCGAGAACGAGGCCGCGCACGGTGTGGACCCAGCATTCGGCTTCATCGCCGCTTGGCAATATTTCCACCGTCACGTCTTCGAAGGTCTCGCCAGCCAGAAGCCGTTCCAGCGGATATTGCCCCTCATCGAGCAGGTGGTTGTTGCGGTATCGCAGCGTGAAATTCCGCCGGTAGGCAGCGGCATCCTCCCCAAGCTCGGCCAACGCCTCTATACGGTGCATCTCAAGGGCGGCCTTATTGGCCCAGGCGATGGTTCCGTCGTTTTCGAGCAGGATCAACCCGTCGCTGAGGCCCGCTATGAGGTTTTGCAACACGATCCGGTTGATCTTGGGAATGTTTACGCTGTCGTCCATATCGCCCCCGCCATTTCAATGCTTTGCGCCCGGTATAACGCGCGGTTCCGACAAGCGTTGCAGAGCCGGTATGCTGCGGAAGCTTTCCCCGCCTGCTTTACCGGCCGCGACGCCAATTGCTTGCCCTCAAGTGCATTTTAGCTACTATGCGTGGATGGCAGGGAGGCCATTCTACAGGAGGGTTCATGAATTACCGGTCTTTGAAACGGCGCATGGTGTTGAAACTCGGCGCCACTGCGGCTTCTTTTTGCATGATGGCCATGGCGGCGAGCGCGCAGGGTTTTCCCGATCGAACGATTACGCTGGTCGTTCCCTTTGCGGCAGGCGGGTCCACGGATGTGGTTGCGCGCGTCATCGCACAGAAAATGGGCGATGAGCTTGGTCAGCCGATCGTCGTTGAAAATGTTGCCGGTGCCGGTGGCAATCTCGGTGCCGACCGGGTCGCACGGGCAGAGCCTGACGGTTACACGGTCCTGATGGGCACGGTTGCCACCCACGCGCTCAATCCGCTCATTCTCAAGACAAAGCCTTACGATCCGCAAAAGGATTTCGCCCCGGTCTCGCTGCTGGTGGTGGTTCCCAATGTGCTTGTCGTCAACCCGAAGCTGAACGTCAACAGCGTCGCGGAATTGGTGGCGCTTCTGAAAGCCGAACCGGACAAATACGCCTATGCCTCATCAGGCAATGGTACGCCGCTGCATCTTTCCGGCGAATTGTTCAAGAGCATGACCGGTGTGAGCATGCAGCATGTGCCCTACAAGGGTGCCGGCCCTGCGCTCAACGATCTTCTCGGCAACCAGATTTCGATCATGTTCGACAATCTGCCGTCATCGTCAGGCCACATCAAATCTGGCACATTGCGGGCGCTTGGCGTAACCACTGCGGAGCGGGCTTCGTCCTTCCCTGATCTGCCGACCATTGCCGAGACCGTGCCGGGTTATGAAACCTACACGTGGAACGCGCTGTTTGCGCCAGCAGGTACGCCCGCTGACGTGGTCGACACACTGAATGCGGCGGCAAAGAAAGCGCTTGCCGATCCCGGCGTCGCAGCCCGCATGGCGGAATTTAGCGCCAAGATCGTCGGTTCTTCGCCCGATGAGCTGAAAAGCCACGTTGCGGCCGAAATCGCCAAATGGGAGCCGGTGGTCAAGAACGCAAACGTTCAGATGGACTGACCGGAGATTTCTCGCCGCGCGCAGCAGCCTGGGTGCGGCAGCAGGTGTCACCCTGTAAAAAAACGTGGCCGAAGCTTTTAATCGGCATCGGCCACGATCTTGACCGCCACGGCAGCCAATGTGTCGTTTTCGCATCACTTGCCATAAGGTTGCAATTACCCGGTTGGCAACGGCCAACGGCTCAGGTACAAATTTCTCACCGCGTCAGATCGAACATAGGGAGGCGTTGCATGACATCATCATTCATCAAGTTACTCCCGTGTGGAATGAACCGACACTAGTTCGTTTCCATTCGCGGCCCGCCCCGAGCGCGCCCGACATGCGGTTTTATTTTCCTTCATAGCCCGATTGATCTGACGGGATCATTTTGTCTCCCGCACGGGCTGTGCCATCCAACTTCCGTTTTTGAGGACCGGTTGCCGAACGCATGGCGCCGTGCTGGTTAAAATGTCACGCAAGAAGCTCGATTTCCGCGCCGATGCCTATCGCCATGTGCTCGGCTTTGTTTTCCACCACTGGACCCAGCGGCCGGCTGTGGTGGGTTTTATCGTCGTGCTGGTGATTGCCAGCACCTTGGCCGAAGTCATGGTGCCGGTGTTCTCCGGCCAGATCGTCGATGCCATAGCCGGCGGCAACGGGGCTGACCGGGCGCTGCGCGCCTTCGTCGTCGTCGTGGCGCTGGGCTTGACCAGCGTGGTCCTGCGCTGGTTCGTCTTCACCGGCATCATCAGGCTGACACTGAAAACCATGGCGGATGTGGCCAATAACGGTTTCTACAGGGTGCAGCGCTTCTCGACCGACTGGCACGCCAACAGCTTTGCCGGCTCCACGGTTCGCAAGATCACGCGCGGCATGTGGGCGCTCGATTCGCTCAATGACGTGCTGCTTGTCGCCCTGTTGCCCTCGCTCGTCATGCTGGTGGGTGCCACCGTCGTGCTCGGCAGTTACTGGCCGGTCATGGGCCTGATTGTCGGCATCGGTTCGCTGATCTATGTCGGCGTGACCGTCGCACTTTCCATGGGCTTCGTGTCGCCGGCGGCACGGCTTGCCAATGCCTGGGATACCAAGCTCGGTGGTGCGTTGGCAGATGCCGTCAGCTGCAACTCGGTGGTCAAGGCCTTTGGCGCCGAGAACCGCGAAGAGACGCGGTTGCGCCATGTGCTGGCCAAATGGGACAGCCGCACGCGAAGGACATGGAAACGCGGCACGCTGAATGGCACGATCCAGGGCTTCATGATGGTGTCCATGCAGGCCGGTATTCTCGGAACCGGTCTCGTCATGTGGCAAAAGGGACTGGCGACGCCGGGTGACATCACCTTCGTTTTGGCGATGTTCTTCGTCCTGCAGGGTTACTTGCGCGATGTCGGTCAGCACATCCGTAATCTGCAACGGGCCGTCAACGACATGGAAGAATTGGTGCTGCTCGACAAGATGCCCCTGGGTGTCGAAGACAGGCCGGACGCCAGGTCGATCCGGATTGAGAAGGGCGAAATCGTTTTTGACAACGTCACGTTTCAATATGGCGCCCATCCCAGCCCGCTCTATGAGGACTTTTCGGTCACCATCAGGTCGGGTGAGCGGGTGGGGCTGGTCGGGCATTCGGGGTCGGGCAAGACGACATTCGTCAAGCTCATCCAGCGGCTTTACGATGTGAATTCCGGCTCGATCCGCATTGACGGGCAGGACATCGCCAAGGCCCGGCAGGCAAACCTGCGCAGCCAGATCGCCATCGTGCAGCAGGAGCCCATCCTGTTCCACCGCACGCTGGCGGAAAACATCGCCTATGGCCGACCAAGCGCTTCGCGGCGCGAGATCGAGCAGGCGGCGCGGCAGGCGAGCGCCCATGACTTCATCATGTCCCTTCCCAAGGGCTATGAGACGATGGTGGGCGAACGCGGCGTGAAGTTGTCGGGCGGGGAGCGGCAGCGTGTCGCCATCGCCCGCGCTTTCCTTGCGGATGCGCCGGTGCTGATACTGGACGAGGCGACATCGAGCCTCGACAGCGAAAGCGAAGTGCAGATCCAGCAGGCGATGGAACGCCTGATGGATGGCCGCACCACGCTGGTCATCGCGCACCGGCTTTCCACGGTCAGGGCGCTCGACCGGCTGCTGGTCTTCGACAAGGGCAAGATTGTCGAGGAGGGCGACCATCAGGCGCTGATCCGGCTGAACGACGGCATCTATCGCCGGCTGTTCGAGCGGCAGGCGCTGGAACTGACCAAGGGTCTGGTGGCCTGAAACAAACGCCGGGGCAACGCTCCGGCGTTTTTTCCTTTGCGGTATCAGCGGACAAAACACTTAGCCAATCGACGAAGTTTTTCTTGCGTCCGAGCCGCGCTGCATGATAGTTAGCAATATGACTAAGCATTCACCCGAACTATCCCTGATCTTTCAGGCTCTCTCCGATCCGACGCGCCGGTCCATTCTGACAAGGCTCGCGGAAGGGCCGGCGCGGGTCATGGAATTGTCCGCTCCCACGGGGCTGCGTCTGCCCACGGTGATGCGGCATCTTTCGGTGCTGGAGGAGGCGGGGCTGATCCGCACCGCCAAGGATGGGCGGGTGCGCACCTGCGCCATCGTGCCCGAGGCGCTGGAGCCGGTACGGACATGGCTCGATGAACAGCGGGTAACATGGGAGAGCCGGCTCAACCGGCTGGAGGCATTTGCAATGCAGGCTGCGAAGGAGCGCTCGGAATGATGTCGAAACTCAATCAGGACGGCACACGTGCTGAACCCTCTTCTGGCGACGGCCGTTTTGCGACACTGAGCTTCGAGCGGGTGGTCGCTGTTCCATTGCCGGTCCTCTGGCAAGTCTGGGCCTCGCCCGCCGCGCGGGCGGTCTGGGCCGCTCCCACGCCCGCCGTGACCGTGGAATTTCTGGAGGCCGATACCCGCGTGGGTGGACGCGAAGTGTCGCTCTGCAAGGTCGATGGCCAGCCGGATATTCGCTGCGAGTGCGGCTGGCTGGCGTTGCAGCCGGGCTTGCGCAGCGTCAATTACGAGGTGGTGTCGTCCGCTGGCGTGACGCAGTCGGCGGCGCTGGTGACGGCTGATTTTTCGGCTGTGGAAGAGGGCAGCAGGGTGATCGTAACCGTGCAGCTTTCCTCGCTGGCTGTGGATATGGCGGCGGGTTACCGGCAGGGCTTCGATGCCGGTCTCGACAATCTGGTTGAGGTGGCGAAACGCACAATGGTGCTGGAGCGCACGATAAGGGCGCCGCGCACCATCGTCTGGAACGCCTGGATGAATTCCGAGACGTTGCCGCAATGGTGGGGACCGGACGGGTTTTCCTGCCGCACTCAGAGGATCGATCTGCGAACCGGCGGCGAATGGGTGTTCGACATGATCGGCCCCGATGGCACGGTCTACCCGAACCACCATCGCTATATCGAGGTCCGGCCCGAGGACAGGATCGGCTATACGCTGCTCTGGGGCGAAAACGGGCCGAAACATGCCGACGCCTGGGCCTCCTTCGAGGATCAGGACGGCGCGACGAAAGTTGTGCTCGGCATGGTGTTCAGCACGGAAGCCGAGTTCCAGGATGCCAAGGGCTTCGGCGCCATCGAACTGGGGCAACAGACGCTCGGCAAACTGGAACGCTTTGTTTTCGCATCGTAAATGCAACGGTGCGGGTCTCTCCTGCGTTGCGGGAGAGATACGGCTTATCCGACTGCTTTAAAGCTGCCGTCGCGCGGTGCCGATTGCGATAACCGGGCCGGTTGCCTGGCCGGTTGGCGATCCGCCGAAGGGCTCGACGCTGATGGCGAAGGTCGTGCCTTCCGCAATGGTGCTGCGCATATCCGCCGGGATAATCAGATCGCCATTGGTCCCGGGCTGGAAGACGCCGAGCGAGCGGGTCTTGCCGCCATCCATGACAAGCCACAGTTCCAGCGATTTTTCATCGGCCTTGCCGGTCGCAACCGGGACGATGTGCATCCTGCCGCTCTCTGCATCATAGGATGCAAGCAGGTTGACCTGGCTGTCCGTTGTCGAAAGCTCGGCCACCAGTGGCGCCGTGCCCTGCCATTGATCGGGAAATGCTGCGTAAACGATTGCCGCCACGGCAGTCGCGCTGGTGGCGACCGATATCCACCGCCAGAAGGATGCGGAACTCCACAGGCTGCCATTGGTGGTGCTGGTCTTGCTGCCGAACAGGCGTTCTTCGATGCGGGCAAGAACCGTCGCACTCGGCACCTGTTCTTCGTACTCCGCGTTGAAGTCCGAAAATTCGCTTTCCCAGCGCTGGACCAGCTGCGCAAAGACCTTGTCGTCCAGCATGCGCCGCTCGAGCTCACGACGCTTTTCAATCGGCAGCACGCCGAGCACATATTCGCCAGCGAGAATTTCGTCGCGCGAATGCATGCCGCCGCTGTTTTCGCTCGTGGTCATCGCTGCATGCACTCTCTGAGTTTGAGAAGGCTTCGCCGCAGCCAGGTTCTGACGGTGTTGAGTGGCACCCGCAATTCCTTGGCGAGTTCGATATAGCTCAGCCCCTCGATATAGGCCCGACGCACCGCCTGCGCATGCGTGGTTTCAAGTTCGCTCATGCAATTGTCGATCCTGCGACCCTCATCTGCAAGAACCACCTGCTGCTCGGGATTGCGGATGGTGTCATCGGCAAGGTCATAGGCTTCGTCAATGTCGTCGCCCACGGGTTTGCGGGCCCTGATCGTATCGATGGCGTGGTTGCGGGCGATTGCGGCGAGCCATGTCGACGGTGTGCCGGCGCTGGAAGCAAAGGTGAGGGCGCGCTGCCAGATCTTGATGTAGACTTCCTGAAGCGCCTCTTCGGCTTCGGTCCTGTCACGCAGGATTTTCAGGCAAATGGCATAAAGCTTCGGGCTGGTGGCTTGATACAGGGACACAAATGCCGAACGATCGCCCATGCCGACGCGGTTGATGAGCGTTGCTATCTCTGTACCCTGCATTCGAACGTCCCTTGCTGCGGCTCCTATATAGGGTTGTCTTTTGGGGGAAGGCAAGGCATGCGCGAAATGAAGTTCACGTCGTCCCGGCCATAAATTGGCCGGGAGGAAGCCGCCCGCAGGGATCGCCGCTGTCATAACCCACCTGCCGGATTTTGCAGCGGACCGACCAGCCGCACAGTGACGAGGTAACCGATGATGGCAGCGGCGGCGGAGACGAAGGTGCCCCACAGAAGATCTGCGATGGTCAATGTCGTGGACCAGCTCTTCAATGTTGCCTGATTGGTGAGATCATAGGTGGCATAGGCCATGAAGCCAACGGCTGCACCGTAAAGCAGGGCAGTTGTCCATTGGCCTGATATTAGCGCCGGCCGAACGGCAAGAAAGGTCAGCCCGGCCGCGTAGATGAGATAAAAGATGATCGCCGGGGCGAGCCGGAAGTTTTCAGCCAGAAGATCGCCGATTGCCGGGCGATAAAGCCGCGACGCCATGGTGCTCAGCCAGATGAAGTCGATCACCAGAAAGGCGATGAGGGTGAAGAAATAGGCTGAGAGGTAGGTCTTCATCGATTTGTCCTTTCCAGAGCATTTCAAGTCAAAGTTTCAAGCGGCAGATGCGGTCTAGTTGATCCGTGACCAGCTGATGCCCTTGCAGAGGAGACCGGCGACGATGCAGCCCTTGGTGGTCATGCTGTTGCCGTCAACCGTCACGGTTATCTTGTAGGATTTGTCGCGTTGCGGGTCGAAGGCGGTGCCCGAATAGACGCCGGTTTCATCGGGCTTGATATCCATGATCAGCCGGTCACCGGTCTTTTCCTCGGGCGTGCCCGGTTTGATCCAGCTATTGGTGGCGCAGATATTGTCGCCGCAGGGCGCGATCACGACTTTGGCGTTGCCATCGCCGCGCGCCCAGTTGCCGTTTATGTCGGCTGCCGCAGCGCCTGAGGCCGCAAGCATGGGACCGAGGACGGATGCGATTATCAAGGGATTGATTTTCATCGTCTTTCTCCGCAAAAACTTGCCCCGCCTGTTATTTGTGCTCGATGGTGTAGAAGCCGACATTGATGGTTCCCTCGGTAAAGCCGGCTTCGCAGTAGCAGAGGTAATAATCCCAGAGCCGCCTGAAGCGCTCATCGAAACCGAGCAGGGAAATCGTCTGCCAGTGCGCATGGAAACGCTGTCGCCATTCCGCCAGCGTGCGGGCATAGGACTGGCCGAAAAGCTCGGTATCGGTGAGGCTGAGGCCTGCCCGGCCGATTGCTTTTTCAAGGGCTTCGTCAGATGGCAGGAAGCCGCCCGGAAAGATGTATTTCTGGATGAAGTCGGCGTTGCGCCGGTAATTATCGAACCGGTCAGGTTCGATGGAGATGATTTGCAGCACTGCGCGGCCGCCGGGTTTCAGGCAGCGTTTCAGCGTTTCGAAATAGCTCGGCCAATAGGCCTCGCCGACCGCTTCGAACATCTCGACCGAAACGATACGGTCGAACTTGCCTTCGACATCGCGATAATCCTCGAGCCTGAGATCGATATTTGCCGCCTTGTCGGTTTTTTCCGCTGCCGCCTTTGCCCAGTTCAACTGGGAGGGCGAAAGGGTGAGGCCGGTGACGTTGGCATTCGCCTGGGTCGCAAGGTGGATTGCAAGCGCGCCCCAGCCGCAGCCGATCTCCAGGACGCTTTCACCGCCGCTCATGTGCAGCTTGTTGACGATGCGGTCGAGTTTCTTGAGCTGAGCCGCCTCAAGCGTCGGCGTCGTTTCGTCGAAAATCGCCGAGGAATAGAGCATCGAGCCATCGAGCCATTGCCGGTAAAACTCGTTGCCGAGATCGTAATGGGCCTCGATATTGCGGCGGCTGCCGCGTTTGGTATTGGCGTTCAACCGGTGGCCAAGGCGATTGATGAGGCGCATGGGCAGGCTGCCGCGCGTCGATCCCCCGAAAGCATCGTAGTTTTGTACCGCAAAGCGGATCAGGGCGGTGAGATCGGGTGTGGACCAGTCGCCTTCGATGTACCCTTCGGCAAAGCCGATGTCGCCATTGAGGATGAGCCGCCGCAGGGCGCGCCAGCGATGGAGAACAAGCGTCGCCTCGGTGCCCTCATGTTCCCCGGATTTCTCAATCATGCCGCCGCCGGGCAGCATGACGCGCAATCTCCCCGTCGAGACGTTGTTCAGGAGCCGGGCCATGAGCCAGCCGGCGGGACCGGTGCGTTGCCGCATCTGCGTGTTTTCCAGCGATAGTTCGTTGAGATTGTCAAACGGGGTCATGAAGTTTGGCCTCGATTTGCGATGGTGATGGGTGAATGAAGGAGACGGGGGCGGCGGGTGGACGCGGTCGTTTTCTCAGCCGCACACCCTTGAGCCAGATTTTAAGGGCTTCCCAGTGAATGCCGGCAACGACCTTCAGGGTCAGGAAGGGGATGGTGACAAAAGCCTTCAGAAGCGCGGCATCGGTTAGTTCGACGCGCCGGGCGAGATGCCTTGCAGTCAGCACCGGCCCTTCTTCGTCGAAGGTGTCGATAACGATCTTCAGCCGGTCGCCGGGTGGGACGACCCGAAAGACGTAACGCAGATCCATGTCCATGAAGGGCGAGACGTAAAACGCCTTGTCGCAGCGCTGGACGATCTCGGCCGCACCGTCGCTCTCGACCGGGATCAGGTAGGAATGCCGCTCGCCGAAGGTATTGTCGACCTGCCAGAGAATTGCCTTGAGAGAGCCGTTCCGGTCGTGGCAGAAGAACACGCTGAGCGGATTGAAGGCCCAGCCGAGGAGGCGCGGCATGGTGAGGAGACGGATCGCACCGCCATCGACGGTCATGCCTGCCGCCGTCATGGCGGTCTCGATCTGGTCGCGCAGGTCCGTATTGCTGCCATCGCCGCGATCCCGGCGGTAAAAGGAAAACAGGTTGAAACGCTCGACGGAAAACAGCCGCAGCTTGGCGTCGAGCGCCTCCAGCTCATCGAGGTCGAGAAGCAGCGAGTAAATCCGATAGTCGAGCTTGTGGGCTTTCGGCTTGAAGCGCGCATGCATGACATGTCCGGGAAAAAGGGCGGAGGCGAAACGCGACGTCATGGGGTCGCCTCGACGAGTTGGAAAGGTCTTGGCCGTGCCGCCAGGTTCAGACGGATGATCCGGCCGCTGTCTTCGGCGACCTTCCATGGCCGTGACATGCCGCCCAGATCTTCGGCGACGGCCAGACCTGCCTGAAGGCCGTCTTCATGAAAACCGGAGCCGAAATAGGCGCCGCAGAACCAGGTGTTTCTCAACCCCTGCAAGGCCCACAGTTCCCTCCTCATTTGCTCGGTACCGGCATCGAAAACAGGATGGTGGTAGGTTTCCTCGGTGATGATTTTTGCCTTTTCCGGTTCGCGCGTCGGGTTCAGCGTGACGAAGGTGTCAGGGATTTCGCCCAGAGGCTGAAGCTTGTTCATCCAGTAGGTGATGCTCGGCTGGCCCGCTTCAATGCGCGTGTCGGCCACATAGTTCCAGCTTGACCAGGCGGTGCGCCGGCGCGGCATGAAGCTGCTGTCGGTGTGCAGCACCGCCCTGTTTTTCGTATAGCCAAACGCGCCGAGAATCCGCCGTTCGGCATGCGTCGCGTCCGTCAGCATTTCCAGCGCCTGATCGGCATGTGTGGCAATCACCACATCGTCGAAACGTTCGAATTCGCCACCACGGTTGCCGATCTCGACGCCGTCCGCCAGCCGGTGGATGCGGGTGACCGGCGTCGACAGGCGGATGCGATCGGTAAAGGGCGCGGTGAGGCGTTTCACATATTCCTGGGCGCCGCCGATAACGGTGCGCCAGACCGGCCGGTTGCGCAGCAACAGCAGGCCGTGATTGCTGCAGAATTTCACGAAATGTGCTGCCGGGTAACGACCGACTTCCATTGCCGGTGTGGACCATATGGCCGCCGCCATCGGATAAAGATGATCGTTGCGAAACGCGGCGCCATAGCGGTTTCGGGTCAGGTACTCGTCGAGCGACATGTCGCCCATCATCGGCAGATCGCGCGGGGCGTTGCGATAAAAGCGCAGGAGGTCGGCAAGCATCGCCCAGAAGCGCGGCCTCACGGCATTTCTCTTCTGCGCCAGAAGGCCAAAACCGGAACCGCCGGAATATTCAAAACCGCCATCATCTAGCGAAACGGCAAAGGACATGTCGGAGGCTGCGGTCGGCACCCCAAGCGTTTTGAACAGTGCGGTGAGATTGGGGTAAGTCACCTCGTTATAGACGATGAAACCCGTATCGACAGCCACGGTTCCCTGTTCAGTGGCGAACGTCACCGTGTTGCTGTGACCGCCGACGCGGTCGGCAGCCTCGAAAACCGTCACGTCATGCCGTTGCGATAAAAGCCAGGCCGCAGACAGACCGGAAATGCCTGTTCCGATCACGGCGATGTTTCGCCGGCTGTTTTTTCTCTTGGCATTGGGGTCGATCATGTTTCCTCGCACTTGCATTCACAATTCAGTCTTACGGCCTGCGACAGATACGAGGGAGCGGATCGATAAGTTTCATCGCTGTGGAAATTTTCAGAATTTTCTCCGGCGCCTGAAACTCTTTTGCCGTCTCGGCCGTAGTTGCCACGACAAACCGGGTCTGAAATCCTTCGAATACAGTGAGCGGAATGGTGATGATGTCTGTTGTGGTGGCGCTTGCCGTGTTGATGTCGCTTCTGATGGCGGCAGCCTGGGCGTTGCAGCGTTTGACGGGCTCGAGCGGCTGGATCGACACCGTGTGGTCTGCAAGTGTCGGGCTCGGCGGCGTGGTCGCCATCGCCTTTGCCGATGGCGATGGTTGGCGCCGGGGCGCGGTGCTCTTTCTCGTCATTGTCTGGTCGCTGCGGCTTGCCGGGCATATTGGCCTGCGGACGCGGGGAGGTGGCGAAGATCCACGCTATGCGAAGCTGTTGGAAGAATGGGGCAGCAATGCCTCGTTGCGTCTTTTCGGTTTTCTCCAGATCCAGGCCGTTGCCGCCTTCGTGCTGGTTCTCGCCGTCTATCTTGCCGCCAGTAATCCGCACGCATTTCCGCGCATTATCGATGTGATTGCACTGATCATCGCTGCCGGTGCGCTGATCGGCGAAGCGACCTCCGATGCACAGCTTTCACGGTTCAGAAAAACCCCGGAGGCCAAAACCGGCGTCTGCGAGACGGGTCTGTGGCGTTACTCGCGTCATCCCAACTATTTCTTCGAATGGCTGTTCTGGTGCAGCTGTCCGTTGTTGGCGATCCATGCGCAACCATGGTCATGGGTGTCGCTTGCAGCGCCGGCCATGATGTACTGGCTGCTCGTCCACGTTTCCGGCATTCCCCCGCTTGAAGAACACATGCTGAAGTCACGCGGAGAAAAATTCCGCGCCCTGCAAAACCGCGTCAACGCCTTTTTTCCGGGGCCGCGCAAGAAAGAGGAAACGCCATGAACATGCTCGCCTTCGCCATCAACGCCGCCGAGCGGGCGCCTTTGAGTGACACCATGACGCTTGCCGGCATCGACATGCTTTGCGCACGCACCAAACGGCGGCTTGCCGGCCTTCCGGCAGAGGTTGAGCGCGGCTTTGTCGCGGATATGGCGAAATTTCCCGTCGCCACCCACACCGACGAGGCGAACAGGCAGCACTACGAGGTGCCTGCGGAGTTCTTTGCAATCGTGCTTGGCGCGCAAAGAAAATACTCCTGCTGCTTTTACCCCGATGCCGGGACGATGCTGGATGAGGCGGAAACATTGGCGCTGGAAGAGACTGTTTCCCATGCCGGGTTGCAGGACGGCATGAATATTCTCGAACTCGGCTGCGGCTGGGGTTCGCTCTCACTTTATATGGCCGGGCGTTTTCCCAATGCGCGGATTACGTCAGTTTCGAACTCGGCGTCGCAACGCGAGTATATCATCGAACGCGCCAATGCACGTGGGCTGTCGAACCTCTCGGTGGTCACGGCGGATATGAATGATTTCACGACCGACGACCGTTTCGACCGGGTCGTATCGGTGGAAATGTTCGAGCACATGTCCAACTGGCAGACATTGTTCGAGCGCGTCCGCGCGTGGCTGGCGCCGGAGGGCAAGTTCTTCCTGCACGTTTTCAATCACCGTGACCGATCCTATCGCTTCGACCATGGCGACCGGGCAGACTGGATCGCGCAGCATTTCTTCACCGGCGGCATTATGCCGGCCTCCGATCTTCCCCACCGGTTCCCGGCGCTGTTTACCGTCGAGCAGGAGTGGCGCTGGTCGGGATCGCATTATCGCCGGACGGCGCTTGACTGGCTTGCAAATTTCGACCGTGAGATCGACCGTGTCCGGCCGATCCTCGATCGTGTCTACGGCAAGGATGCACGCTTGTGGGAACGGCGCTGGAGACTGTTCTTCCTGGCGACGGCAGGGCTTTTCGGGCACGAAGACGGCAAAGTCTGGGGCGTGGGGCATTACCTCATGTCAGGCGTCTAATCGCGGCAAGGACTGCCGTGTGAACAGGTCCGACGACGTGTCGCTCTCCGGTGCGACACGTCGCGTGTCGAGAAGCGGTGCCGTCCAGCCGGCCAGAGACACGCGATCAATTGGGCATGATTTGATCGCGCAAAATTTGTTGATTTCATTCCTGTTTGCTTAACCCCGTTTTTTGAAATCTGCGAAGTTGTGAGGCCTCGTCTAGCTTCCATCAGGCTTTTGCAGCAAGGAGCGGGTTCCCCCCGTTAATCGCGAGCAAGGGTCAGCATGCCGTTTCAGAAAACCAAAGACCGAGAGGAATATTCACAGCATCTTCTTCTCCTGTGTCGCGTTGCGGCCTGGATAGGCCTGGCGCTGGCGACGGGATGGTTCGTGTTTTTCATCGCCACGGAAAGGTGGAGCATCGCTCTTGGCCTTTTCGTTCTGGGGGTTGCGATCGTGCCCTGCTGGCTGACGTGCCGGATGGGCCACTTTTCTCTCGGTCTCATCCTGGCACAGGGCGCCTGTACCCTGTTCGTCTGCTGGTTTTCCGTCGCCATCGATATTTCCGACGCCACCGTGCCGAGGACGACGCATCTCTACCTGCTCGTCATCGTCTTCGTCGGTTACATGAATTTTCAACGCCAGCGTTCTGCGGCCCAGTTTCTGGTCATCGCGGCAAGTCTCGCGGCCTTTGTTTATTTCTGCGCGTCGGCCGCGCGGTTTTCGTTCAGCACTCCCATGCCGCAGGATGTGCGCAGCATCAGCGCCTGGTTCAATAGCGTTTTCTCCGCACTGATGTTGTGTGGGGGCGTCGCCGCCATGCAGGCGCAATTTCGCAGCCATACGAAAAAGGCACTGGAATTGCGCTCCGCGCTTTCGAACGGCCAGTTTGAGCTTTTTTACCAGGCGCAGGTGCGCGCCGACGGCACGCTGCTTGGTGCCGAGGCGCTGTTGCGGTGGAACCACCCGAAACGCGGCCACATCCCTCCGGCCGATTTCATTGCGCTTGCGCAGCAAACCGGCTTCATGCCGACAATCGGCGCGTGGGTCATTGCCGAGGCCTGCAAGACGCTTGCGAGATGGCAGGAAAACCCGGCAACCCGCGATCTCACTTTGTCGATCAACATCACAGCGGATCATTTCGTCGCTGCGGGATTTTCAGATCAGCTTCTTGATGCCGCCGCGTCTCAGGGCATCAAGCCGCAGCTTCTCAAGCTTGAATTGACCGAGAGCGTTTTCCTGTCCGACATAGAGGCAGCGATCGCCAAAATGAAGCTGCTGGACCGTTCCGGCTTTACGATTTCGCTCGACGATTTCGGCACCGGCTACTCCTCGCTGAGCTATTTGCGGCAGCTGCCGCTCAAGCAGATCAAGATTGATCGCAGCTTCGTGACGGGGGTGACCGAAAGCGGACGGATGGCGACAATCACCCGAAACATCGTCCAGATGGGGCACGACCTTTCCCTCGAAGTTCTGGCCGAAGGCGTGGAGACCGAGGCGGAGCTGCGCATGATGCTGTCTTACGGCTGCCGGTTGTTTCAGGGCTATCTGTTTGCGAGGCCGACGAGCCTTGTCGAATTCGAGCAATTTGCCGCCCGTCCATCGTCCCCGAGCGGCAGTTTGGCATTAGGCTGATCCGTATCCGGCCGCCGTGAATTGTCCGAGCCACCTCAATGTGCCGGACGGTCTTGCGATCTCGCGCCCGCGACCCCAGATGTCCGGCATTATTGAAAGTGCGCAGTGATGAATCCAGACACCTACCTACCGATCAAGACCGGCCGGCTGATCCTTCGTCAGTTTCGGGCCACGGACTTTGCCTCTTACGCCGATTACCACAGGCGCGATGAAGTCTATCGTTTCCTCTACACCGCGACCCCTTCGGACGAGGCGGTGAAAGCCCAATTCGAAGCGCTGCTCAAGGCTCCCTTCGAAGAGGATGGGGATACGTTGCGACTTGCCGTCACGCGCAGCGACGATGACGCGTTGATCGGTGAAGTCCTGCTTAAAAACGCCAGCAAGGCGGCGTTGCAGGCGGAGGTCGGTTATGTTTTCAATCCGGTTTTTGCAGGCAAGGGATATGCGACGGAAGCCGTTCGGGCCATGATCAGCCTCGGCTTCGACGTGCTTGGATATCACCGGATTTTCGCGCGGCTGGATAGCTTGAACCACGGATCGATTGGCGTCGTTGAACGCCTTGGTCTGCGGAAAGAGGCGCATTTGATCGAGAATGACCGGTTTAACGGCACTTGGGGGGACGAGTTCATTTATGCCGTCCTGAAGAAGGAGTGGGCGTCTCGCCCGTGATCTTCGACAGCTGATGTCTTCTGTCCGGTTTGAAGGAAACATTCGGTGTCTCAACTGGTCCTGATCCTCGGCGATCAATTGTCGCTCTGCCTGTCGTCGCTTGATGGCGTCGACAAGAGGCGCGACACGATCCTGCTTTGCGAAGTGATGGCGGAGGCCACCTATGTCGGCCATCACAAAAAGAAGATCGCCTTCATCTTCTCCGCCATGCGCCATTTTGCCGAGGAACTGCGGGGCGAAGGCTACAGGGTCCGCTACACCCGCATTGACGATCCCGACAATGCCGGCTCGTTTACCGGCGAAGTGCAGAGGGCGGCCAACGAGCTGACCCCTTCGAAGATATGCGTCACCGAAGCTGGAGAATGGCGCGTCAAGTCAGAGATCGAGAGCTTCGCCAGCGCATTCGATATCGAGGTCGATATCCGTCCCGACCGGCGCTTTGTTGCCAGCCATGAGGAATTCGAGCGCTGGGCGGCCGGGCGCAAAAGTCTCACGATGGAATATTTCTACCGGGACATGCGTCGCAAGACGGGACTGTTGATGGAAGGCGATGAGCCGGCCGGCGGGCGCTGGAATTTCGACGCGGAAAACCGCAGCCCGGCCAAGCCGGATTTGCTGCGACCGAGACATCCTGTGTTTGCACCGGACAAGATAACAAGGGACGTCATAGACACCGTCGAGCGGCTGTTTCCCGATAATTTCGGCAAGCTTGAGAATTTCGGCTTTGCCGTCACCCGTGCCGATGCCGAGCGGGCGCTCAGTGCCTTCATCGACGATTTCCTGAAGAGCTTCGGCGAGACGCAGGATGCGATGCTGCAGGATGATCCTTATCTCAACCACGCGCTTCTGTCCTTTTACATCAATTGCGGACTGCTGGATGCGCTGGAGGTCTGCAAGGCGGCCGAGCGCGCCTACCGGGAGGGTGGAGCGCCGCTCAATGCCGTCGAGGGTTTCATTCGCCAGATCATCGGCTGGCGGGAATATATGCGCGGCATCTACTGGTTTGCCGGGCCGGGATATGTCGACAGCAATTTCTTTGAGAACGACAGGCCGCTGCCGGGCTTTTACTGGACGGGCAAAACCCACATGAACTGCATGGCGACCGTGATTACGGAAACCATCGAAAACGCCTATGCTCACCATATCCAGCGCCTGATGATCACGGGAAATTTTGCCCTTCTCGCGGGCATCGATCCGAAGGCCGTGCATCGATGGTATCTCGAGGTCTATGCGGATGCCTATGAATGGGTGGAGCTGCCGAATGTGATCGGCATGAGCCAGTTCGCCGATGGCGGCTTTCTCGGGACGAAGCCCTATGCCGCCAGTGGCAATTACATCAACCGCATGTCGGACTATTGCACTCATTGCCGTTATGACCCCAAGGAGCGCCTGGACGACAAGGCCTGTCCATTCAACGCGCTCTATTGGGATTTTCTCGCCCGCAATCGCGACAAGCTGAAATCCAACCATCGTTTGGCCCAGCCCTATGCCACATGGTCTCGGATGGGCGAGGATGTGCGCCATGACCTCAGGGCAAAGGCGGCCCTGTTTTTGAACCGCCTGCGCTGACGTGTAGATAAAGCAAGGGCCTGTCGCCCCGCACAACGCTTTGTGCTTACCAGCCGTAGCTGAAGGTCAGGCCGTTGCCATTGTCGCCATTCTGCACCACATTCGTGTCCGTGTTCCGGCCATACTGGAAAATGCCATTGTCATTGCCGTTCTGCTGAAGCGTTGCGGAATGTCCGTTACCGCGCTGGCGGATAAAGCCGAGATTGCTGCGGCCGTTCTGGGCGATGCCCGACGGACGCTGAAGAGATCATTCAGTCGTGGTTCATTGGCGCGGCATGGCCGTTCGGCCGTCGATGCCGCGACGATGGTGACGAACAGTATCCGGCAAGTTTTTTCGGCAGGATGAAACCAAACCGGCCCGCCCTTCGTACATGGCTTGCGCCACCAAAGTTCAGGCGAAAAGGGAGACGGATCTGGGTCCGATGGAGTTTCAAAGGCACAATAGCGAAACCGCACCTGCGGGGTCTGCGGTGAAAGATGATCTGACGCGAGCAACCCTGACCGTTGCCTGGGTCATCATCCTCAACAAGCCGTTTTATCCGCTTTACGTCTGGTATCTGGTCGATGCCGGTGCTGCGGCGTCGCTTGTGACCTTGTTCTCCGTACCATTTTTCCTGGCGATACCGTTCCTTTCGAAAAAATCCCCCTTGGCCGCACGCCTCGCGCTTCCGCTCGTGGGAACCATCGACACGCTGTTTGAAACGAAAATATTCGGCCATCCTTCGGGCACCGAATTTTTCTTCGCAGCCTGCATCATGCTTGCAGCCCTGTCGTTCCGTGCAGACGAGAAGCTCTGGCAATATGCGATGGCAGTCTTCGTCTTCATCGCCTTCTTTTTTTCGCGGACCTTTCTGGGTGCGCCGCTGCAATCCCGGCCGGCAGATGATCTTGCAACGCTTCTCAATCTGAATGCGTTCTCTGCCGCCAGCCTCATGGTCTTTATCGCCCTTAGATATGCCGGCATTTCGCGGCGAACCGAAATCTGAACAACAGCCTTGCCATCGACAGGAGGAGTTTATGCTGAGAGATCGTAACCGCGTGATTGCTGCCCTGACATTTTCGCTGTTTCTATTCGCCGGTTCCGTGGCTTCCGCCGCACCCAAGCCGGTTGCCGTGGGCCTCGATCATTACCGAGGGACCTGGCTTGAAATTGGCCGCATGCCCATGCTCCTGACGGATGGATGTGTTGCCGGATATTCCACCTACCGGCAGGGAGCCTCGAAAGAGGAAGTGCTGGTGGAGGACGGCTGCCGCGCAGGAACTCCGAACGGACGCCTGAAGACGGTGAACGGTGTCGGCAAGATCGAGGACTTCGGATCAACGAATGCAAAGATGCGGGTTCGCTATCCGCTTCTGATCACCTTCAATTATTGGGTCGTCTACAAATCGCCGGACAAGTCCTGGTTCATCAGCGCCAACCCGTCGACCGACGATGTGTGGATCTACGCCCGCAGCATTCCATCCAAAACGAAGCTCAACAGAATGGTCATGAAGGCACGGGAGCTTGGCTACGATGTCAGCAAGCTCGAGTTTCCGGTCCAGAAATAATCGCTGTTGGAGCGTTTGGATGATGCAATCCTTTGAAAACGGCTACCGGGCAATCGTCCTCGGTGCATCGGGCGGCATTGGCGCAGCCCTGTTGTCGCACCTGAGGGCTGACCCGCGCTGCTCGCTCGCCTTGCCGCTCTCGCGCAGCCTCGATGGCCTCGACATAACCGACGAAACCAGAGTGCGCGAAGCTGCTGCCCGTCTTGAGGATCAGCGCGGCTCTTTCGATCTGATCTTCAATGCAACCGGTGCCTTGACGGTCGATGGTGCCGGTCCCGAAAAGTCGATAAGGGCGATCGATGCAATGCACATGGCGAGGCAATTTGCGGTCAATGCCATAGGGCCTGCCTTGCTGTTGAAATATTTCACCCCGCTTCTGCGCAAAGACAGCAGAACCGTTTTTGCCTCCCTGTCGGCCCGCGTCGGTTCGATTGGCGATAACAGACTGGGCGGATGGATCTCCTACAGGACGTCCAAGGCCGCTCAAAACCAGATCATCCGAACCGCTGCAATCGAAATCGCCCGCACGAACCCTGAGGCCATCGTCGTGGCGCTGCATCCCGGAACAGTCGCTACGGACCTGTCTCAACCGTTTTCGAAGGGCAAAGACCGGTTTACCCCGGAGCAGTCTGCCGCCCGCCTCCTGGAAACCATCGATGCCCTCACACCGGCACAAACAGGGCAGTTTTTTGCCTATGACGGTTCACGGATCGAATGGTGAGGACCGGCACATCCCAGACCAAATTAATGGGTCCCGATCCTAAATCAGCAGAAAACCGGCTTCGGAAATGCTTTTAACAAGAGCCTGCCCCGCAACGACGATGAAGTCGTCTTCGATGGGTTGATGAGGCCGCAGCAGGTGTTTGTCTATCGTCAGCAGGAAAGGCGATGAATGACTTTCTCCCGGCGAAATGGAAATGTAGGACCAGCGATGCCAGGCAAATGGCATGGTGGCAATGACCATTCCCAGCAGTCCTTTCAGGCGCATCGACCATGTTGCCGGGGACTTGGCGTGGCGCGCAACATCGGCTGCGTCGGCATCGTCGACGATATGCGGGCGGTTCCAGGCGGTTTGGCCATGGTTGATTTTCCATGCCTCGGGGTCACCGTTTGCCAGATCGACCGTCGATTTTGCCGGTTCGGCGATCAGCGCGACATTGGGACTGAGCAGGCGTGGAACGAAGGAAAATGGCAGGCTGCGGATTTCGCGCAAGGGCGCGTTGACGCGGATGACCTGCGCCAGACACCGCCAGTCGAAGCCCTGATGCGACGTGTGGTGGGCGGGCACCCGGTCCAGCCGGTATAAGCCCGCCCAAAACGTCTCTTTCAGGTTGCCGGATTGCCGGTTGTAGCCCATGAGCGCCGAACCCCAGTTCTTGATCCACACGGCTGGCCCGACTTCGACCGGCACCGTCACCAGAAAAATCCGGGGACGAACGATTGTGCAGACGTGCTCGATGACGCGGACCGTGCGGTTGAGGTGGATATGTTCGAGCGTTTCCAGCGCGATGACGATGTCGGCTTCGATCGTTTCGTAAAGGCTCTCGTCGGTGGCGTCGCCGACGATGAAACGGCAGTTTTCGTGATTGCCGTAACGATTGCGCGCGGCCTCGATGAAAATCGGATCGTAGTCGATGCCGACGTAGTCAACGTCGAATTTTTCGAGAATATGCCCGACCGCAGTTCCAGGACCGCAGCCGATATCCAATATCTTGACCTTGCGATTGCCGACGTCCTTCTGCACCGTTTCGAGGACCTCAAGCAGCTTTCGATAGCGGCCCGCATGCAAAAAGCGCGTTAGCCAGTTGAAGTTCTGCATTGTTTCGTAAGTCGTCGCGAACGTACCCATCCAATCCGCCTCCGTGAACAGTGAACGATGTCGCCTCGCGCTCCCGGCTCTCGTGAAGATCGTGCGCGACCCGGCGTTGTATTGGCGAAGTCTGGCACGGCCTGCGCGACCTGCAACTCGACCAAAAGGCTTAGGTCGGATGTTGGCATACTCACCCTGCCTCCTCTTAAAGGCAGATGTCGACGTGGTGGAGAGTGGATAGGCCGGTTCTGACCGGACGTCCTCTCCCTTTTGGTATGCTGCCGACGTGCAGGGCCTCGTTATACCTTTTCAAGCAGGCGCCATCCGGGGCCGGAACCGCTGGGAGATGTGGTGGATGGTTGACAAGAGAGCCTTGATTATCGGCGTAACCGGGCAGGACGGCGCTTATCTCAGCGAATTGCTGCTTGCCAAGGGATATATGGTTCACGGCCTGAAAAGGCGGTCTTCCTCCTTCAATACCGGCCGGATCGACCATCTTTATCAGGATCCCTTCGAGGAAGACCTGCGCTTTCGCCTGCACTTCGGGGATTTGACGGATGCGACCAACCTGTGCCGGGTCATTCAGGAGGTCCAGCCCGACGAGATCTACAATCTCGGTGCCCAGAGCCATGTCCAAGTCAGCTTCGAGACGCCGGAATATACCGCAAATGCAGATGCGCTGGGCACGCTGCGGCTGCTGGAAGCCATGCGTATCCTGAACCTTGGCGATCGCTGCCGGTTTTACCAGGCGTCCACATCGGAGCTGTTCGGGGGCATGGGCACTGTTGCCCAGCACGAGGGTACGCCGTTCTATCCGAGAAGCCCCTATGCTGCGGCCAAACTCTACGCATACTGGATGACGGTGAACTATCGGGAAAGTTACGGCTTTCACGCCTCCAACGGCATTCTCTTCAACCATGAGAGCCCCATTCGCGGCGAGACATTCGTCACGCGCAAAATCACCCGCGGCGTTGCGGCCATCGAACGCGGTCTCATGAGCAAGCTGCGTCTTGGCAATCTCGACGCAAAGAGGGACTGGGGGCATGCGCGCGATTATGTCGAGGGCATGTGGCGCATCGTGCAGCAGGAAATACCCGAGGATTATGTGCTCGCGACCGGCGAGGCGCATACGGTGCGGGAATTCGTTGAGCTTGCTTTCGGCGTGGTTGGCAAGACCATCGAGTGGCACGGCGATGGCAGTGACGAAGTGGGATACGATGCCAAGACCGGCAATACGATCATCGAAATCGATCCCAGATATTTTCGTCCGGCGGAGGTGGATTTTCTTCTCGGCGACGCCAGCAAGGCGCGCAGGAAACTCGACTGGAGCCACACGACGTCCTTTGGCGGCCTCGTTCAGGAAATGGTCGAAGCGGATCTTCGCCTCGTGATGTTGGAAGAGGGAAGAAATGAGTTCGTCGCTTAAATCGAAAGACATCCCGTTCAGCCTGGATGGCAAGCGCGTCTGGGTTGCCGGCCATACCGGAATGGTCGGCTCGGCACTTGTGCGACGGCTGGAGCGCGAGAATTGCGAAATCCTCAAAGTCTCTCGCCGCGAGCTTGATCTGACCCGCCAATACGAGACGGAGCAATGGATGGCGGCGGCAAGGCCCGAGGTCATTTTTGTCGCTGCCGCCAAGGTCGGCGGCATCGCTGCAAATTCGGCCTATCCGGCGGATTTTCTTTACACCAACACGCTGATTTCAATGAACATCATGAAAACGGCTGCCGATATCGGTGTCGAAAAGCTTCTCTGGATGGGGTCGAGCTGCATCTATCCGAAATTCGCAGCTCAGCCGATCACGGAAGATGCGCTACTGACCGGCCCGCTGGAGCCGACCAATGAGGCCTATGCGATTGCGAAGATCGCCGCGCTGAAGCTTTCCCAGTTCTATGCCAGCCAGTACGGCCTGAATTGTGTCTCCGTCATGCCGACCAATATTTACGGGCTGAACGACAATTTCGATCCGCAAAGCTCGCACGTCATTCCCGCGATGATCAGGAGAATGCATGAGGCGAAAATCAGCGGTCATAACAAGATTGTTCTGTGGGGCACGGGCAGTCCGCTGCGTGAATTTCTGCATGTGGATGATCTGGCGGACGCCTGTTGTTTCCTGATGAAATCATCGGCGCGTTTTCCGCTGATCAATATCGGCTCGGGACGGGAGATATCCATCCGCAATCTCGCCCATCTGATTGCAGGCATCGTCGGCTACGATGGGCAGATCGTTTTTGACACCAGCAAGCCGGATGGAGCCCCCAGAAAGCTGCTCGACTGCGCGCGGCTCAACACGCTTGGCTGGACCTCGACGGTCGAGCTCAGATACGGCATTCAGGATTTGTATGAGTGGTGGCGACAACCCAAATCGCTGCAACCGGATATGGTACGACAAGCGACAAGATGAGATCGCCAGGTTCCCTGAAGTCATGGGTTCTGCTTGCCGTCCTCGCGCTCGCCTTGTCCCCTTTCTCCCTTGCCGGGCAACCAGCGGCGCAGGCAGGAGAAGTCACCCAGGCTGATCCCCGGCAGTTCGGTTTCCCGATACCTGTTCCCGAACCACGCCTTCCTGACGGTGCGGATGCCTTCAATCCGCCGTGGACAGAGGCCGGGGCCAAGGGGCCGGCAATCGCGGAGATTTCCAGAACGGCGGGCGCTGGCGAGGTTGTCTCGATGACCGGTGTCGATCTCGATGGGCGGACGGTTTTTCAAGTCTTTTCGCAAGCCCCCGGTGCCGCGCAGGGGGTGGTGACGCCGGTGGCGCCACTGACGGCCGATGCAACGGCGGCGACGCTGCTGCTGCCATCCACGCTTCCTTCATGGTCCACCTACCTGATCAGGCCGCAACAGGGCGATCTCGAAGGGCGCAGTTTTGCGATCAACCGCACCGAAAGCTGGTGGATCGGGCCGGATGCCGCAGCGCCGGGAGCGGTCGTCTCGGTCTACGGCCGCAACCTTTCGCGGTTCAACGGTACCAGCCAGTCCTATCTCTATATCAAGCCGGCCGATGCCGCCGGCTGGTATGTCAAGGCAATCTCCGTCAATCCCTTCAAGGTCGATTTCAGGGTGCCGGCCCTGCCGCCGGCGCGTTATGAAGTGTGGGTGCACAATAGCCATGGCGGCCGTTTCGGCTGGAGCGGTCCGCTGGCACTTGAGGTCCTGTCGCAATCGCCATGGGCGGCGCAGGATAAAAGGCGCATCGACGCCCGGCAGTTCGGCGCAACCGGCGATGGCATGACCGACGATACCGCAGCCATTTCGCGCGCGCTCGACGCTGCGGCGGCAATATCACCATCGACATTGTATTTCCCGGCCGGCATTTATCTCGTGACAACGCCTCTGATTGCGCCCGCCAATGTGGCGTGGCTCGGGGAAGGGGCGAACAAGACAGAGATCAGGCTGAACCGCAGCATCGATCAGAGCATGATTGTCGTTGAAGGCGACGACACCCGTTTCCAGAAACTGAGCCTCAATGCCAACCGCAACCTCGCCGGTAAACCTCTCCTTGTTTTGCGCAATACCAAGAACACCCGACTGGAGTCCGTCCGCATCGACGCCTGGGGCGTGCCGGCTTTCGATGCACAGGACACGCAAGGGCTTTTTGTCCATGCGTCCGAGCTGATCGAAAACGGATCCTTCTACGGTGCGAGCCGGCAGGTGTTTTTTTCCGATAACCGGTTCAAGATGACGGGCTACGGCGAATCCGTCGTCGCTTTATGGGGCGGGCGCGATTTCGCCATGACCGGCAACGAGCTGACCAATGCGGATGAAAGCCGCGACGACGGCCATGGCATCGGCCGTTTTTTTGTCGGTCAGGCGCATTTCGGCAGCATGCGAAACCTCTATTTTGCCAAAAACATCTCGCGAAACGCCGCGCCGCACGATTGCACCAAGGTCGATTGCAACAAGGGCGAACAAATCTGCTTCGAGATTGTCGGGAGTAAGCTCAAAAACGATTTCGTCGGCGCTTCGGTGAACTCGGTCACCTTCCAGTCCCTGTCGGATCTCGGGGATGCCGTGCCGGGCGGGCGCGATCTCGTCATCGTTGGCGGGCGAGGGGCCGGGCAGCACCGTCACATCGCCTCGACTGATGGCTCTGCCGTTCTGCTCGAGCAAGCCTGGAATGTCGTTCCCGATCGAACGAGCCGTTTCGCTCTGGCAGCGATCGCATCGAGGGCCGTAGTCTACGATAATACGTTCGAGGGCAGGGCAAGCTATGCGGAGCATGATTCTGACTCCACCGGCGTTCTGCTCTACGGCAACGTCTACGATGTGGTGGTCGACAGCAACCGCATCTCGCAGATGCGACACGGCATGATGACGGTTGCGCTGGACTCGACACGGGGATTGAGCCCGTATTTTCTGCAATATTCCAACAACCGTGTAACCCGCAGCAATAGCGGCCTTTATGTCGGCACGACATTTGCGGATAGCGGCGTTGCCGGCATCTGGGGCGGCCTCGGAAATGTTTATCGCAGGAATGTTTTCACCGATATCGCCTATATCGGCGTCGAATATGAAACCTGGAACCATGCCGGCGCCGATTATAATGGCACTGTCTTGGATGGAAATAGCTTCACCAATGTCCGCTACGGCTTTGTCGATGCCTACAAATTGATGTGGACGCACGACGGCAGCTTCAAGGCTGGCCCTTCCGACCGCTCAAGGCGGATCAACACGGTGCTCTACGACAACCATTTCACCGGGGGAGTGCCCGGCCCCGTCCAGAGTTCGGGTTTCGTGACGATGCATCCGGACAACAGCTGGGCCAATATCGGCTCGACATGGAGCGGTTTTGCAACGGGAAACGTTGGCCCAACGGCCAGCACCGTTCAATCGCCCGTCAATGCTCCGGGGCCACCACCTCTTTGAACCGGGGCCTATTCCCCGGAAAACCCCGGCAAACTACCCCTAATGACGTATCTGCGGTGAATTGACGGGCCGCTGGAAAGTGGCGACTATGGCTCAATAAATCGGGGGCATGGGCACCTTGGGCCATTGAGAGCCGTGCTCGGTCTTTTTCATTTCGGCGAGGGGACCCGACGGATCGTTCGTTACTCGGTGAGTGGCGAGCGATCTGTGGTTCCAGTAATCCCTTGCCCATTTTCAATCCGAACCCGTTGACGTGGCAAGTTTTTGGCGGCGCTCTCAACCGTTTGTGCAGAACGAAAATTGGCTCGCCCGGTTGAACGAGCGAGCCCTCCCAGTTGCCAGGTAACCCCAGTTACCGGGGTCCCGCCAAAGTATCAGGGGGCGGCGGGCATCCTTTAGAAAACGCTTTTATCGCTTCGGTTCAATCTGACTATAAGCGGTAGGGCTACCGGATTTTCACGCTTTGGCGAACGGCAAAACGATTAAAGCCTTAGAGTTTTTGAAAAAGTCAGTTGGCTGGCCGGTTGTCCGCCGCCAATTTCAGCCAGGCCCGGACGTCGGTCGCCGTGATCCAGATCTGGCCATCGAATGCGAACATTCCCTTCTCGATCTTGGATGCCGCAATCGTTGCAAACACCTCGACGAATTGCGCCAGACGTTGCGCATCGCATTGCGGTGGCGACTGAATGTCGTTCAGGGCTTCCTGCGTCACATGGATGGGCTGCAGTCCTTTTTCGCCGTTCATGATGATGACGGCACTCTGCCTGACCATATGATAACCCACCGGAACGATTGCCGATTCCATCTCCGTCTCCCCGGCACATGTGCCGATTGTTTCTGTTCTCTGGAGGACGTGGGGGCCTGCCGATTGGAACGTGGCAGGCTCTTTTGATTGGTGCGTCTCCCCTGAAGACCGTTGGAGGAGACTATCCGGGATAGCAGATTGCGACCTCGTGCCATAGCTCTCCAAAAGCGGTAGCGGCTGTGTGGGTCGGCTTAAGGAATGGCGGCTCGCCTCCAGACCACGTCGCTGGACGTGTTCTATCCCCTGGTTTTAACGCATTTTCCGGGCGTGAAACCGCTATGCACTTTGACTTGAAATGCTTCAGTTGACGCTTCCCGTGACGAGCGCTGCCGAAACAGGATCTTTGCCGGATACCGAGAGGCGGACACGGACGACGTCGCCCGCGCGGACCTGCGTATGCTCGTCCGCAGCCATTTCGCGATACGTGCCTGCCACCTGACGCACGATGGCAAACTTGGTTTCGATCATGTCCTCAAGGCTGGAAACCCGCCGCGCCGTCGAGCCGATCTCGGCCATGGACTGAAGGCTGAAGGCCAGTTTTTTCTTCAGGCGCATGATGTCCAGGGAGGTTTCCCGCAACTCGGTCGCAGCGTCATTGTGTCTTTTGCTCTTCAGCTCCAGAATACGCCGCTCCACTTCGCTCTTGTTTTGTTTGGCGCGCGCCAGGAACGATGTCGATTCGAGCACCTGCTGGTTCATGGACAGCAACTCGCGCTTGCGTTCTCTAAGGGCGGATTCAGACGCGGCGCCGCGCGTGACAAGCTCCTTCGAGGCATTGACGTCCATGTCGAGCAAGTCGAGTTGCTGGCTGCGCATGACGTTACTTTTTTCAAGCGTATCGATTTCCTGAATAAAGTTCTGCCGCTGGACTTCGAGATTGGTCTTTTCGTCCTGCTGCGCCGACAGACGAAGGCGAAACAGACCCGTTTCAGAGGCGACGATCTTCTCCAGCGCGGCGCGATCGCGGACAAGCCCGATGTCGTCGCCCTTATATTCGAACTCGGTGTCGTTCAGTTCCGCTTCCAGCCGCACACGCCGAATGTCCTGCGACAAGAGCTGCATCGACATGTCCTCATACTCCTGCTGGGCGGCGATCAGCTGCATGCCTGAGGTATCCCTCTGTGTATTAGGTTCCCGCAATCCTCCGCCCAGTGCGAAGAGTTCAAGCACGATCATGCCGGGACGGAATTCATATTTTCCCGGCTTCTGGACGTCGCCGACAACGAAGATCGGCGCATATTCCTTGACCGCGACGGCGACCGAGCGGTTTGCCACATGGGTTGCGAGATCACGGCTGATCCGCGCGCCGATTTCATTCACCGTCTGATCGACCACGTTGACGTTGCCAAGCAGCGGATAACCGATCGTGCCATCTGCACTGACGGGGAAAAGACCCGTCAGACCCGCATCGCCATAGACGGAGATCGTCAGGACGTCGCCGGTAACGACCTTGTAGTTGGTGCCATCGGCAGCAGCCGGTAGCGGGCAAACCGCCAAAGACAGCAAGGTCGCACCTGCGATCGTCAGGGAAAGACCTCTGGACCTTTTAACGAAGCGCATGTTTCACCTCTCAGTATGAACAACAGCCGGCGGGCGCAGATTGGTCACCCGTTTCCGCAGCTTGAAAATTGTGTTCCAGTCGCGGAAAATCCTCGGCCAGACCGGCGGCTGGCGCTTTCTCGGGCGTCGTATGCCGTTGAGGATGATGCCCGTGATCGGCCGGCCCGCGACCCTGAGCTTGAGGACGGCGTTTTTCATGCCCGTGCCATCGGCGACTTCCTGCCGGACGACGAAGGAGACGGCGTCCGACAGAGTGGCGATCCGTAACAGGTCGAGGTCATAGGCAACGGATGGCGCGTCGATCAACACCAGTTCATATCGCTGTCTCGCCTCGGCAATCAGGCCCGCGAAGCGCTTGCTTCCCAGAACAAGATTGGGCGGCAGGTCGCTTTTCTCGGCAGTGATGATGTCGACGCCCGAGGCTTGGTCGCACTGGATGATGTCATCCAGCGATACCTCGCGGTTGACTGCCTGGGCGACATGCGACGCCGATCCGACATCGAATTCCGACCCGAGAGCCGGGTTTCGCAGATTGGCATCGATCAGCAGCAGCTTCACGCCGCTCATCGTAAGCGATCTGGCAAGGTTGGCAATCACGAATGTCTTGCCTTCGCCATCGGCAGAAGAGGTGAAGGCGATCACCTTGGCCTTGCTCTCGGCCAATTGTATGTGGGTCTGAAGGTCGGCAAAGGCGCTGTAGAAATCCGCCGCGCCGCTGCTGAATTTGCCGGGCTTGTTCTGGAACTCCCCGAAGGAAATGCGCGGGATGCGCCCGATGACGTTAAGTCCGGTTTTCTGCTGAAGAGACGCGATGGAACCAACGGACCGGTCGGTAAAATTCAGGACAAAAGCCGCCGCCAAACCGGTGCTGCACCCGAGAAGAAGCGCAATCAGGCCCCACAGACCCTCGTCGGGACTGGTCGGTTTGCGCGACGGCATGGCGCTCGATATGATCCGCGCCTCGGCAGTCGCGATGCCGTCCTGTTCGATAGTCTGCTTGTAGCGGGCCAGATATGTCTCGTAGATCGAGCGGTTCGCTGCCGCTTCCCGGTCAAGTTGCCCGGATTGAACCATTGCCATATCGGTCGTGGAAATCGCCCGTTGCACATCGTTGAGGCTGGCTTCCACCTCCTGCCGCTGTTTTTCGTTGACCTCGATCTCGTTGCGCAAGGCAGCGATGATCTGCGAGATTTCTGCATCGATCTGCTTGTTGAGTGAACTGAGCTGGGAGGATAGTTGCGGCCGCTCCGGGCTCATGACGGCGCCGCTTTCATCGATCTGCGCTATGGCGCGGATGACCCTTGCCTGCTCGGCCCTCAAAAGCTGGATCGTCGGGGAGGACAGAACTTCGGTGATCCCAAGCCCATCGCCGCTTTTCTGAAGTGCGAGCGCTGTCGCCAGCCGCGCCCTTGATCCCGCCAGCTTGGCCTGGAGCGTTGTCAGCTCGACATTCAGGCTTGAAAGACGCTGCGATTGCAGAGGAAGACCGCCCGTGTCGATCAATCCGGATTTTTCGCGAAATTGCGACGCCTGCCGTTCGGACTCCTCGAGTTCCGTCCGCAGGCTGACGAGCCGCTCGCCGAGCCAGGCGCTGACGCGCCGGGTCGCCGTCGTCTGGAGGTCGATCTGGTAGTCGATATAGGCTTCCCCGAAAGCATTGGCGACTTTCGCGGCGAGGGCCGGATCGGCGGCATAATAGGAGATGTAAATCGTATACGACCGGCCATCGTTCATCACGCGAACATTGGTCATGAGGGTGTCGATCATTTTCGATGTCTCGGCGTCGTTGCCAAGGGGGGGCGCGTCGATCTTGGCTTGGCGCCCTTCGAGCATGCGATTTTTCTGAAGGATGACGAGAACCCGTTCGGCCATGGACCTCGACCCGATGATATCGAGTTCCGTTCGAAGCACCGGGCTTTCCTGCGGCAGCGGCGAGACCACGGATTCGGTCGGGAGCGCCTGAAGCTTGCGGACATCGAGCGCAAGGGTTGCCTCGGCCTTGTACTTTATCGGACTTCGCGCATAGCCGATTGCCGCGATTGTGAAACTGGCGAGAAAGCAGATGAAGACGGCTCTGCGCCGTTCCCGCAGGATGGATATGAAGCGGGAAATACCTTCCTGCTCACCCGGAGATGAGGACGACTGGATCATGACGGTTCCTGCTAGGTAAGCGGCGCGTTCGGTGGAGGTCGGTGAATGCTCAGCGCCCGTAAGCCATGTCACCGATCTTGCAGGCAACCTCTGTGCGGTTGGTTGCTCCAAGCTTCTTCATGATGTTGCGGATATGGACCTTGATGGTGCTTTCGCAGAGGTTCAGCTCCAGCGCGATATCCTTGTTCGCCTTGCCGCAACGCAGCGCCTCGGCGATAGCCGATTGACGGCTGGTGAACTTCATCGGCGGTACGGCAGCGTGGGCCGTCAGGCCAAACAGGCTTTTCATGTTCATGACGCTGCTTGCGGGGATGAAACGGCCGCCGGCGATGGCAAGACTGATCGCCTGGACGCAGACATCGATGCTGACCGAACTCGATATATACCCGCGCACGCCAAGCGCGATCGTATCGAGGATGGTGTTGATATCCTGATCGTCGGAAAGCACGACGACGGCGGCTGGCGAGACCGCAGCGACAATCTCGGCAAGCTCGCGGTTTGTCTCTGCCGACGGACCGGGCCAGGCACTGACCAGAACTGCCGCAGGCATGCCGATTTCCGCGCGTGCCTGTCGCCATTCACCGAGATCGGAGAAGGTCAGAATGCGCCTGTCGGCATATTGATAATTGAGACTATGGGCAAGGCATTCCCGCTCCAGCATGCGGCGGTCTATGATGCCGATGTAGCCGGCCGCGCCTGATGCGGCTGGCGGTTGCGATGCGCCTTCCGACGGGTTTTCGGAGATGGGATTGTGTATCATGACGAAGATGCCCCCAGTATTGTTTTTGGTTTCTTGTGAACTTCTGCAAACGTCTCGATTTCATATCGCCAACTGGCTTTGGGTCTGCTTCAGGCGAACGTCAGCTTCCTGACGGTAAAGGCTTCCGCAAAACGTGTTGGCGCCCGGCATTCCATTCCCCGCAGCCGCGCCAGGCCGCGAAAGGTATCGGCGTCGAACCAGTCCTTGGATCTCTGTGTGCCAAAGTGCTGCAAGAGAAGCTCGACCTTCATGTTCATCGCGTCTTCGCTCAACGGCACGTAGGCGTTTCGCCTGCTGAAATCGCCATCCCATTTCGGGATCTCGTATTCCAAGATCAGGTGATCTCTGAAGATGTTGGAGGTGAGCTTGTTGATTTCGCGGTGATCCTGATGTGCGTCCTCGCGGCTATGCGTGAAGATGATGTCGGGACTGATTTTGTCGCGCAATGTCAGAAGCCACGACTTGATCTCGCGGCTCTGCGAGGGAAAGTAGCTATCCTGAAACGATCCAAGCTCAATCGAGTAGGATGCCGCCTTTGCCAGAAATGCTTCGGCAGAACTGCGGGCCTCCAGCGCGCGCTCGTTGCCGGCACTCAGAACGCACCAATAGACATCCAGCAGCACGCCCTTTGACAGCAGGCTGAGGATCGTGCCGCCGACGCCGATTTCGATATCGTCGGAATGGGCGCCAAGACAAAGGATCGACAGGCGATCACCGGGTGAAGCGAGAGACATGTTCTTCATGGCAGCAGCTTGGGCTTTGGCGATCTGGACGCCATGGATGCATCGTCTCCAATCCACGGCATGTCACCACGCTCGACCATGGCCTCCAGGGTCTGCCAGTCGCGCAGCGTGTCCATTGAGCGCCAGAAGCCCTCATGTTTGTAGGCCATCAATTTGTCTTCCGCGATCAACCTCGAAAACGGTTCCAGCACGAGTTCCTCACCCTCGCGCATGTAGTCGAAAATTTCCGGCCGCATCAGGAAGTAGCCGCCGTTGATCCACATGTCTGAGGTTTCCGACGACCGGAATTCCCGCACCCTGCCGCTTTCGTCGATCTCCGCCAGATGGTAGGTAAGGGGCGGTCTGACAGCCAGAAAGCAGGCGAGCTTGTCGCTCTTTTCGAATTGGGCAATCATGTCGTCGAGATCGACGTCGGTCAGGCCGTCGCTGTAATTGGCCAGGAACATCTTCTCGCCCTTGAGATGATGACGCACGGCCCAGAGACGCTCGCCAATATTGCGCCATATCCCGGTATCGATCAGCGATACGCGCCAGTCCCTCGGCAGTTCCTCGAGCAATTCCACACGTCCGGGGCTTGATATGACGCAATCGGCATAGCTTTCCGGCCGGCTGTTCAGGAAAAATTCCTTGATGACATGCGCCTTGTAGCCGAGGCAGAGGATGAAATCCTCATGCCCGTAACGCGCGTAATATTGCATGACATGCCGCATGATCGGCTGGGAGCCGAGCGGGATCAGCGGTTTCGGGACGCTTTCGGAATATTCCCTGATGCGCGTACCCCTGCCGCCGCAGAACAGGACAACCTTCATTGTACCAACTCCTTCGGATCAACGATGGATATGTCGGGAATTGGAACGATGAATTTCCCGCCCCAGTTTTTGATGTCGTTCATTTGTGCAACGATCTCGTTCTTCAGGTTCCAGGGGAGAATGAGAACGTAGTCCGGCTTCATCCGCTCGATTTCGCTGACGGGCCGGATGGGGATATGCATTCCCGGCGTCAGGCGACCATGTTTGTAAGGATTGCGATCGACCGCAAAATCGATGAAATCCGTGCCGATGCCGCAATAATTCAAGAGCGTGTTGCCTTTTCCCGGTGCGCCATAGGCGCAGATCGATTTGCGCATCTCCTTGAGGCGGATGAGGAAGGACAGGAGGTTTCGCTTGGTCTGGCGAACGGCTTCGGCGAACGCGGTATAGGTCTCGATCTTGTCGAGCCGGGCGTCGAGCTCCCGTGAGAGAAGGCTATCGACGCGGGCTTCACGCGAAATGCTGCTGTCGTCGTGCGAGAAAAACACACGCAGCGAACCGCCATGCGTCGAAATCTCTTCGACATCGAAAACCTTGAGGCCGTGACGGCGGGCCATTTTCTCGATGGTCAGCAACGAGAAGTAGGAAAAGTGCTCGTGATAGATGGTGTCGAACTGGTTTTCCGCGATCAGCTTGGCGATATGCGGAAACTCGAGGGTGATGACGCCTTCAGGCTTGAGCAGGGCTTTCATGCCGGCCACGAAATCGTTGATATCAGGCACCTGGGCAAGGACATTGTTGCCGATGATGAGATCGGCTTTTTGTCCATTGGCCGCCATTTCGGCTGCCAGGTCCTCGTTGAAAAATTCCGTCAGTGTCGGAATACCTTTGCCGATCGCCACCTTTGCGACGTTGACCGCCGGTTCAATGCCGAGAATCGGGATGTTGCTGGTCAGGAAATGCTGCAGCAGGTAACCGTCGTTGCTGGCAAGTTCGACGACGAAACTGGATTGGCCAAGCGCGAAGCGCTCGATGACCATGTCGCAATACCGCTTTGCGTGAGCGACCCAACTGTCCGAAAATGAAGAGAAATACGCGTATTCCGTGAAAATGTTCTCAGGGGCTACATATTCCTGAAGCTGGACGAGGAAACACTCGTCGCAGACAAATGCATGCAGCGGATAGAATGGCTCGACGTCGTTGGCTGCATCGGCTGCGACGAAGCTTTCGCAGGGTGGGGACATTCCCAGATCGACAAACGTATGCACCAATGGCGAGCTGCACAGACGGCAAAGCCCAACATGCTGTGTCGCGCTCAGTCTTGCAGAAAAAACCGCCTCATTATTCATCGGACGCCCCCTGATTTTTCGCGGTGTCGTTGAGTTAATTTCAGGAAATTCTTTTATTAGAAGGAAAAAATACTATGGATCAGGGTGGGTGACGATACTGCATTCGGCTCGGAAACGTCATCCATAAGCCGTAGGTTGACAGGATTATCCGCGAAAACGCGCTTGGAGCCGCCGGCGTGCGTAACCGAACGGGTGACTTACTTGCCAAGCCGCCTTCACGCTATGCTGCTGCCTATGGCTGTATTCCGGGGGCGCTCAAAATGGCGGAAAATTCGTCCTGGATATGGGGTTGTATCAGGAGCACCGAATGCTGTTTGAGAAGACGAAAATCGACGGGCTTTTGGTGGTCAATCCGGTGCCGGTCCGCGACAGCCGCGGCTCTTTTGCGAGGACATTCTGCAAGCGTGAATTTGAGAGCAACGCGCTGGTCTCTGATTTCAGTCAGCACAGCCTTTCCCAGTCAAAGCTGAAACACACCGTTCGAGGGTTGCATTTTCAGCGGCCGCCGCATCAGGAGACAAAGCTGGTGTCCTGCGTCAAAGGGTCGATCTGGGATGTCGCCGTCGATCTGCGCCGGGACTCGCCGACCTATCGACAATGGGTCGGGACGACATTGTCGGCCGAGAATGGCGCGCAGTTCTATATTCCCGAGGGTTTTGCCCATGGTTTCCAGTCGCTTAGCGACGACGTTGCCGTGTCCTATCTGATTTCGGTGCCCTATGCCGAGGCAAGTTCTGCGGGGATACGTTATGACGAACCCGCGATCGGGGTAGAATGGCCGGCGCCTCCCTCCGTCATATCGGAAAAGGACCTTGGTTGGCCGGTTTGGCAGTGAAGGTCTAGCGCGTCAGGAACCCGAGATTCGAGACGAGGCCCGCCTCCAGCAACCTGCCAGCCGCCGCCGCAATATCGACGAACGGCATTTTCGACCTCTCGGCGATATCGAGCAACGAATTATTGCCATCTGCGAGATTGAGGATCCAGAGATAGGCCATCGTGCGGTTGTCATTCGTCTTATGGCCGCCGATTGGCGGAAAAAGCCCGTATTTTCCGAGCTGCGGCTCACCCTTGGGGCGAAGGTTCAACGGCGTCCAATTGTCTTCGAGTGCATCGATCATGTCCATGATCATCCAAAAGGATGAGGCGAGGTGTTCGGGCCGGATGAAATCGAGATTGTCGGCCGAGGTGTGATATTCGGGAAATGTTCCGAAAGCGCTTCTCTGCAAAAGGCCGACCGGCAGGTTGAAGCCCGGCGAGCAGAATTGGCGCTCATCATAGCCATAGGGGATGAAGTCGGCGATCTCGAGGTGTTTGCGATCCTCACCGCAGCGCGTGCAGGCGGCGATCCGGTCGATCAGCGCATCTCCCCGGCGGCTACGCTTGTAGTTAGGCCCACCGCCGTCGCCAATGCAGGAAACCACAAGACCCTGCGCGATGTCAGACACTCGGTCCTCGTTCTGGGCAAGCCAGGACAGCGAGCCGATCGTTCCGGGTGCGAAGACGAACCGATAGCTGTAATATGTGGATCTGCTCTTGAGGCTGGCGGCAAGAAACGTCAGCAATGCAAGGCCCGAACAATTGTCGTTTGCGAGCGAGGGATGACAAATATGAGCGAAGAGAAGCACCTCCCTCGTGCTTTCTCCCCTATGCAGATATTCGCCGTAATAGAGATTGCCTGAGGTCTTTTCGGTGTCGATGACGACCTCATAATCGCCTTCCTCGAGCTTGAGGAATTCGTTATGCGCCATGCAAAAGCCCCAGGCATCCGTGTAATAGGCTGTTTTGTAGGGAATGAGATCGGGCTGTGCGGGCAAGGTATAAATATGCGCTTGCAGTTCGGCCAGCGGCATCATGCCGCGTTGAGGGATGCTGTAGTTCAGGAGATGCAGGTTGCAGTTCTGGAAATCGATCACCTTGCGTCCCGCCGCGTTTTTGACATAGGCGTCGCGGACGACCCATTCCTGCGGCACCGTCCAGTCGAAAACCCGTGTCCCGCTCGGCACGGCGCGCTGCTCGATATCGATGTAGTCCTTGAGAATAGCGATGGTGTCGCGCACGCCTTTGCCGGTGATGCTGCGACAGATCGGAAACAGGCGGGTCGCCAGATCATGGATCGTCTGGCCGATACCATCCTCTCGCCACGCAGCGCCGGTCAGCCTGGAAGCAGGCTCCATCTTGCCCATCCGCGCCTCCCGTTCAAACCGATGCGGCAATATCGGCGCCGTGGCGCGGCGCGGCGATGGGGCGGCGCAGGTTGATGTCGATATCCTTGTCGCCGATCAGCTTCTGGAGCTGGCCGATCCGCTGATAATACGGTCCCTCGAATTCAGCCATCGTCAGGCCGGCGCTCTTATAGGCGTGGTAGAGTTGCTCGGCGCCGGCGGCTGCTGTCCATGTCGGTTTGAAGGCCGGAAGCGCACGAGCGATCTTGCCGAAATCGACGCGGTAGGAGCGGGTATCGGGGCTGGCGTCGCTGGCATATTGCAGCCGGCATCCGGGCACTGTCAGAGCGACGATTTCGGCGATCTCCCTGATCTGGTAATTGTGTGCATCCTGTCCGACGTTGAACGCCTGATTGTGCACGACATCGGTCGGCGCTTCGAGCGCGGCCAGAAAGGCGCGCGAAATATCCTCGATGTGAACGATTGGACGCCATGGCGATCCGTCGGATTTCAGCAGGATCAGTCCCTCCGTCACCGCCCACGCGGTCAGATTGTTGAGGACGATGTCGAAACGCAGCATGGGCGAAAGGCCATAGGCCGTCGCCGGGCGCATATAGACCGGTGTGAAGCCGGGGCTCGCAAGGCTTGCAATGTCCCGCTCCGCCAATACCTTTGATGTGCCATAGGCCGATACCGGTTTCAGCTCTGCGGTCTCGTTGACCAGGCCGTCGCCGGCGGCGCCATAGTTGCTGCACGATGAGGCAAAGAGGAAACGCTTGACCCCGGCCTGCTTTGCCGCCTGCGCTGCCCGAACGCTGCCGCGATAGTTGATCTCATAGGTAATTTCCGGATTGAGATTGCTCAGCGGATCGTTTGACAGGGCGGCAAGATGAATGACGGCGTCGAAACCTTCCATATCTGCAGCCGTGATATCGCGGATGTCCTTGCAGACGCCGGGCACCTGCGGCAAAGGCCCGCCTGGAAGATAGGCGCAGCGATGGTAGAATTCAGTGTCATAGCCGTGGACGTCGTGACCGGCCTTGCGCAGGATGGGTACCATGACGGAGCCGATATATCCGCGATGCCCGGTGACCAGAACTTGCATGGAATTCCCCCTCGAAATCTGTTTTCAATTGCAATGAGCGTATATTTTCAGGCGAGATCGAAGCACCGGGCAAAGCGGCTGTCGCGATACTGCGAACGGTTTAGGTGCGTCAGCCGGTTAAGGCTTTCGGATGCTTTCCGATAATTCCGGCATGGCGGCGATGGCCGGACCGTGGCTGGCCTGATGCTGGGTGCCGCCATTGAACCGTCGAAAGACGACGTCCGATGGTCGCCCTATCAGGAATTTTTCGACACCAAATTCCAGCGCCTTGCGGTAGACCACGAGGGCGTCATCGATCGCATCCAGCGTTTTGGCGATATCCTCGTCGGTATGGGTGTAGCTCACAACGAGAGAGGGTGCGAGAATGCCGCGCCGGATGGTTTCCTGCAAAAAAAGCGAGCGAAACGCCTGCGACGGCTTTCCGGTCTGGTCGAGCGTGAAATAGCTGAGGCAGGCGGAATGGCCCTGGATGCCGAAGTAGGAATCGAGCCCGTGCGCAATGGCGATCTGGCTGATGGCGGCACGCAGCGCATTTCCCTGGCGGACCAGATGTGGAACCACGGGTTCCTGCGTATAGACCTGCATGGTGGCGATGGCCGCCGCCATCGTATGCGTTTCCGCGCCATGCGTGGTCGAAAGCAGGAAGACGCGGGGGGCATCGGTTTGATCGATACCGCCGCGTTCCATGAATTCACGCTTGCCAGCCAGTGCGGAAATCGAAAAGCCATTGCCCAGCGCCTTGCCGAAACAGGATAGGTCGGGGACGATATCGTATGTCTTCTGCGCACCGCCCGCATCCCAGCGGAAGCCGGTGATCATTTCGTCGAGAATGAAAAGCGCGCCGTTTTCGTGGCAGAGCTTTTGCAATTTGTGCAGAAACTGGTCGCGAGGCGGATCGCCGCGCGACGGCTCCAGGATGAAGGCGGCTATACGGCCGGGAAAGCGCTCGAACAGGCTGCGCGCACTTGCCAGATCGTTATAGCTGAAACCGAGAACCAGCTTCTGGATCGCCTCGGGAATGCCGGCATTCATCTCCGTTGTCCCGATGAACCAGTCGTCGGTGGAGAAAAACGGGTGGTCGCTGCAACGCGCGATCAGGTCGCGGCCGGTGACAGCCCGTGCAAGGCGTATCGCGGCGGATGTCGCATCCGAGCCGTTCTTGCAGAATTTGACCATGTCGGCCGTCTGGATCGTCTCGAGAAAGGTCGATGCGCAATCCACCTCGATCTTTGACGGGCGGGTGAAATTGCAGCCACGGTATATCTCCGCCCGCGCTGCATCGACGACGGAGGCGTAGGCGTGGCCAAGGCCGACGGCGCGATTGCCCATGCCGTATTCGATATATTCGTTGCCATCGACATCCCAGACATGGCTGCCATATCCTCGGGCAATAAAGCCGGGAGACAGGACAGGATACTGGTCGTCGCCCTTGGCATAGGTATGGGCGCCGCCCGGTATGATGGCGCGGGAGCGCTGGCGCAGTCGATCCGAGTTTTCGAAATTTTCGACGAAATTTTGCATGGCGCAATCCCGGGTCCATAGGTCCAATGGCTGGAGATTACCGTATCCGGCGCGCTGGCCGTTACCCCGCCTTTATGCATGGAATGCTAACCGAAAGACTTAGAGAAGATCGACTTCAATGCGCATCCTGCGGAGCCCGACATCCGCAGCCAATTCCAAATTTGCGATGGGGTCACCGCCTGCGACGCCATGCGCTAGTTTTTGAAGAGATCGGATATTTTGAAGATCACTTCCGTCCGGTTTTGGCGTCCACTTTCTTCATGATATTGCGAATGTGAACCTTCACCGTGCTTTCACGAAGATTGAGTTCATAGGCGATGATCTTGTTCGGCTTGCCTTGCGTCAGGGCGTTGATGACATCGACCTCACGTTGCGTGAACATCGCCGTGCGCTGGCGTTCCTTGTCTTCGGCAACCACCAGCAATTGCCTGAGATCGCTGAGGTTTTCCGCAGAAACGAAAGCGCCGCCCGCCAATGCAAGTGAGATGGCGCCCACGCACACTGCCAGTCCGATCGATGAGGAGATGTATCCGCGCACGCCCGCGTCAAAAGCCCTCATGACCTGACGCAGATCGCGGTTTTCCGCAAGAATGACGACCGGCAGATAAGGGAAGTCGGCAATGAATTCCCGCAACTCGTGAAGGGATACGTCATCGCAAAAATCGCTGCGACCGACATTGACGAGGATGCCGCTGTGATGGCCGTTCGGGGCATGTCTCCAGTCGCTGAGGGATGAAAACAATTCGACTTCCATATCGAGGCCATAGGCGATCAGGCTCTGAGCCAGACACTCACGGTCAAGGGCGCGGTCGTCGATGATTGCCAGCTTCCTGACAGTGGTTTCCATCGTTTTCGAATGCGCAACCACATGGAAATTCGATGAGAATTGGCTATGTCCGTTGTTGGGAACCGATGTCAGCATGTCATGTCCTATCCGCGCCAAAGAGTGCTTTGCGAATCTGACCAGCTTGGCAGAGACGCAACCAAAGAGTTTCTTTCTACGAGCCGGGACAACGGACGCTTGGGGTAATCCAACCCGAAACGTCGTCATCAATAGGGAACTTCGGAAGAGACTTTCTATATTGCGGTCTGGAATTTTCGAAATTTCATATCGGCCAGACAGTAACAGACATGGCACTACCCGAATTTCTATGCCGGCATCCTACAATGGAGTATCGCAACTCGAAAAGGTTCGGAAATTACTCACTTTTGATTGAAATTTTAGCCGGCGTTCAATCTGGCATGATGTGAACTCGCCAGTTGGCGCGCGCAAACCGGTGCAATGGAACTTCTGTGCGGCCATCGTCATTCTTTGCGGACCGGCTCTAACTATATTGGATGAATTATAATCGTGGCTGGATTGATTTATCATCCTCCGTTCGTGCTTTTGTTTGTGATGTAATCAATCCTTGCGTGTTTAGCGCATCTTGAAATTGTACCCCCGGACAATTGGACACACTGTACTCCGCATATCGCGGTGAAACATCTATCCCTGACGAATGGACCTCAAGGCCGTGATGGCTGCTTTCAAGACTTTGTTGACCCTCCACACCTGACGCTTCGTAAGGGTCGATCTCTATTTGGAATGCGCGTCAATTTTAACGAGAGTAAAGATGGCGGAACGCGGCGCTGATAATAACAAGGTTTCTTCTCCCTCCGGGGTGGACACCGGTGCGATGTCCGGATTGCAGGAAGCAGGCTCGTATAAGATGTTCCCGATTGTCGGTTTCGGCGCTTCATCGGGTGGGTTGAATGCGGTCAGAGCCCTGCTCAAGGCGTTGCCTGAAAAAACCGGCTGTGCGTTTCTCGTCGTTCAGCATCTCGATCCCTCCCATGAGAGCATGCTGGCAGAACTTCTGTCGAGCGAAACGAGGATGGTCGTTACCGAGGCTGTCAATCTTGCATTGATTGAGCCCGAGCACGTCTATGTCATTCCACCAAAATTCCTGATGTCGGTTGATGGCGGGAGACTATATCTGTCGCCCCGGCGGGAACTGCACGAGGCACCTCTGCCGCTTGATTTTCTCCTGGGTTCGATGGCGAAGGAATATGGACCGTGGGCGATCGGTGCCGTCCTGTCAGGCACAGGGTCTGACGGCTCAGCCGGTGTCCGGCAGATCAGGGAGTTCAAGGGGCTTGTTCTGGTCCAGGATCCTAAGGAGGCACAGTTCGGCGGCATGCCGGAAAGCGTGATTTCGCTGGGGATTGGCGTTTCGGTTTTACGGGTCGCGGAGATGCCTGCGGCCATCGCCAAACATATCGAGCTGTTGTCGCGGCTTCCGACCGATCACGCAACGCAGTACCGAATGCCCCAGCTGGGACAGATCATCGAGAACTTGAGAGGTTCCACAGCAAACGATTTTTCGGCCTACAAATCCGGAACATTGCAGCGCCGGGTGGAAAAACGCATGGCGGTTCTCGGGATCGAGATCGAAGACATCGACCGATATCTCGATATGCTCGGCAACAGCGAAGAGGAGAGACAAAATCTCGTCAGGGATCTCCTGATCAACGTCACCAGCTTTTTCCGCGACGCGAAGGTGTTCGACTATCTCCGCGACACCATTATTCCGGGTATTCTCCACGCAAAACCGGCGCACGGCACAGTGCGGGTTTGGGTTGCCGGATGCAGCACAGGGGAAGAGGCATATTCGCTGGCTATTCTCTTCCTCGACCTTATTCAGTCGATGGGGCTTCGTCTCCAGCTTCAGATGTTTGCGTCCGATGCCGATGCCGAAGCGGTCGCAATTGCCAGAGAGGGACATTATTCGCATGAGCAGGTCAAATCGCTGGCGCCGGACTTGCTGGAGAAATATTTCGTCAGGGACGAAAACGGATACACCGTGACGACGCAGCTGCGTGGTGCGGTGGTCTTCACCGTGCAGAATGTCTTGAGCGACCCGCCATTTTCAAGGATCGACCTGATTTCATGCCGCAACCTGTTGATTTATCTCGAAGCGGAAGCGCAAGCCAAGGTCTTCTCGCTTTTCAGATTCGCCCTGCGTGAAAACGGCATTCTCCTGGTCGGAAAATCCGAAACCGTCAGCGGAATGGAAGACCGTTTTAAGCTGATTTCCGAATCGGAAAGGGTGTATCGGCGCATCGGGCCGCCGGTGTTTGGTGATCTTCATTTCGGCGCGCCCCAGGGTGGAAATGTCAGGGTTCCCTCTGCGCAGGGCAAGGTGACTTTAGCATCGAGGCACAGCGCGCTTGCCGACGCGGTTGCCCAGGTTCTGCTCGGCAGCTATGTGCCCGCTGCGATCCTCGTCAATCAAAGATATGAATATCTTTATTCCATCGGCCCGACAGCAAGGTTCCTGCGGATCGCTTCAGGCCCGGCATCGCATAGCCTGTTCGCCATGACGCCGAAGACGCTGCACAATAAAATCAGGTCGGCGATCCATCGTGCGACCCGCGATCAGAAGCCCTTCGTGGCCAAGAACGCGAAACTTGACAGCAACGGCGCGCATCTCGAGTTCAGCATTCATGTCGAGCCGCTGTTCAGTCAGGGTGAAGAACTGTTCCTCATATGTTTCGTTGAAGATCCTGCGCAAGCCAACCGGGTTGTGCGATCGCAGAAATCATCGACGACAGATGCGTCGCCCATTACCGAGCTTGAATTCGAACTGGAGGAGACGCGGGCGGAGTTGCAGGGCGCCATACGCAATCTGGAAATCGCCAGCGAAGAGCAGAAGCAGATCACAGCCGAAGCACTCTCGCTGAACGAGGAGTATCAGTCGACGAATGAGGAACTCGTCACGTCTAAAGAGGAACTGCAATCCCTCAACGAAGAGCTGACAGCCCTCAACAATCAATTGCACGAAGCGCTGGAGCGTCAGCGGGCAGTTTCCAACGATCTGCAAAATGTCTTGTACAGCACCGATGTCCCGACGCTGTTTCTCGATTCCAGCCTTTGCATACGGTTCTTCACACCGGCCACCCGGTCGGTCTTCAACATCATATCGTCCGATGTCGGCCGCCCTCTCTCTGATCTCAGCGGCTTTAACGGCGACAGCACGCTTCAAGCCGATGCGATGAAGGCCCTCCTCGAGGGCAATACCATCGATAGAGAGATCGGCGGGCCCGATGATCGCTGGTATGTCCGCCGCGTCAAGCCATATCGCGGCGAGAGCGAGAGCATCGACGGGGTCGTCATCACCTTCATCGATATGAGCGCGCAGAAACAGGTTGCCGAGAGCCGGGAAGCTGCAAAGAAATCCGCCGAGCGGGCGACCGAGGCCAAGTCGCAGTTCCTGTCTGCGGCAAGCCACGATCTGCGTCAGCCGCTGCAAACCTTGAAGCTGTTGCAGGGGCTTTTGGAAAAGAGCGTCGGCGAAGGGCAGGCCCGCATTTTCGTTCAGAGGATGGAGGAGACGCTGTCCTCGATGCTGGGCATACTCAACTCCGTTCTCGACATAAACCAGATCGAAGCGGGAATGGTGGAGCCGCAGATCGTCAGCTTTGCAATCGGCGATCTTCTGGGGCGGCTTTTCAAGGAGTTTTATTATCCCGCCCGCGCCGCCGGGCTGCAACTCCATGTCGTGCCGTCCAGCCTCGCCGTTCGCACCGATCCGCGCCTGTTCGAGCAGATCGTTCGCAACCTCCTGTCCAATGCGCTGAAATATACGACGAGCGGCAAAATTCTGGTCGGCTGTCGCCGGCGCGGTACCAAGGTTCGGTTCGAAGTGTGGGACACCGGCATCGGCATTCCCGAAAACCATATCGAGGATGTTTTCCAGGAATATCTGCAACTCGACGCGCCTACCGGAACCGAAGACCGTGGTCTGGGGCTAGGATTGTCGATCGTCAAGCGGCTGAGCGAGCTTCTCGGACTGAGGGTTGCGGTACGGTCCCGGCTGCATCGAGGTTCGGCATTCATGATCGATATCGAACAGGCATCGCCAGATGAGCAGCTCGTCCCGCTGCCTAAACCCGTCGTCGATCATTCGCAGCAGGTGGCTGCCATGCCGTCTGCGTCTATTTTGATCATCGAAGACGAAAACGGCATTCGCGATCTGCTCAAGATGGGCCTCGAGCAGACTGGATATGTGGTCGCCGCGACCTCAACGACTTCAGAAGCGCTGGCGATTGTTCGGGGATTGCAGTTCACGCCTGATGTCATTCTCGCAGACTATAATCTCCCCACTGGCGGTGATGGCGTCGCTGCTGTTGGAGATATCCGCCATGCACTGCGTCGGAATGTTCCGGCAGTCATTCTCACCGGCGATATTTCAAGCAAGGCCCTGAAGGCTTTTGCGCAACACGAAATACCGTATCTGCACAAGCCAGCCAAACTCAAGGATGTCGTGCAGATGGTCGAGTCCCTCGTCGTTCGCAAAACCGGCGAGAGGGCAGAGCATATGAGCGAACCCGCAGGCATGGAGCCGATGACGGGCAGGTTGATCGAAGTCATCGACGACGAGCAGGACATCAGGGATAGCCTGCGCGCTTTATTCGAAGGCGAGGGCTGGACGGTCGGCACCTATGTTTCGGCGGAACAATATCTTGCGGACTACAAGCCGGACAGACCAGGTTGTCTGCTTGTCGATGCGTATCTGCCCGGCATGGTTGGCATGGAGTTACTGCGTTTGCTGAAAGAAAGACATCATCGGTTCCCGGTCATCGTGATCACGGGCCGCAGCGATGTCCGCATGGCAATCGACGCCATGCGATACGGCGCGGCCGATTTCATCGAGAAGCCGATTTCTTACCGGGAAATTTATCGCAGCGTCCAATCGGCACTCGATCGGTCGCGGGATGCGAACGAGCGCGAGGAACGGCGCGAAACGGCTCGGGCGACGTTGGCAACGCTGACCCGCAAGCAACGGCAGATACTTGACCGGATTGTTCAGGGCCAGGCCAACAAGATTATTGCAGCCGATTTGAAGCTCAGTCAGCGCACTGTCGAAAACCATCGCGCCTCCATCATGCGCCGGACGAAATCCGCTTCGTTGCCGGCTTTGTTGCGGCTCGTCCTGAATGCCGAAGAATAGGCCCCTGCCACTAGACCGCTATCGGCGCGCAATCGCGGCGCGAATGCGGTGCAGCGCATCGGGCCGGCGCAGAAGATAACTTAGCGGCGGCAGAAACGCTGAAGCGGGTCTGAGCCGGAAAGCCTGCGCGAGAAGCGCACCCGCGCCGGGCCGGCGCCGGGCAAAATTGGAAAGCGCGCACCAATAGGCGCGGTCGCTCAGGCTGGCGCGGCCGCGTCGCAGCAGGGTCTGGGCATTGGCCAGCAAAGCGCCTTCGTTGCCGAAGAAGCTTTCGAGTGCGGCTTCGATTTCGGTATTCCACGCCAGCACGTTATCAAGGATGGCCGACTGGTTGGCACCGTGGATGCGGGTGAAATTCTGCACGGCGTCGAGTTCGACAATGTCGCCGAGGACCGCAAGCCGCATCCACATCTCGACATCGTCGGTGTGGCGCAGTGCGGGCCGGTAGTGACCGGCATGTTGCTGGATGTGCGTTCTGGTGACGGCGAGGGGGCCTGGCACCGGGCTGCGTCCCGTCGCGCAGATGCCGGCGATGAAGTCCACCCCGGCATGAAGGCGCATGCCATCGGCATCGTCGCCAAGGCCCGATGCGATTTCGGCGTCGTCACGGAAGAAGGCGGTGCGGCCGAAGGCCATGTGCGCGCCAGGGTGATCGTCCAGCGCCTTCATTGCGCGCGCCAGGGCACCGGCAGACAGGACATCGTCGGCGCAGATGATGGCGAAATAATCCGCCCGCGCCCAATCGATCCCTGCGTTGAAAGATGCGTGACCGCCGAGGTTTTTTGGGCGCAGGCTCGTTTGGATGCGGGGATCGGATGCCGCGAGCGACCGGGAGACCGCAACACTGTCGTCCGTGGAGGCATTGTCGATGATGAGGATACGCATTTCCGGGATGTTCTGGGCAAGGACGCTTCGCACGCAGCCCTCGAGAAAACGACCGTAATTATAGTTGGGAATGGCGATGTCGATGGTGCTCATGGCTCGACCGTTGCGGAAACGGCAGCGTCGGGAATGGACGCCGGTGTTGGAGGTTTGCCGATGCGGCGCAGGCCGCCCGCGACAGCATCGAGCGTCGATCTGAGTTCGCCAAGCAGCGGGTGGCGCAGAATAATCAGGCAGACGGCCCAGCCTGTTGCCGACAGAAGGAGGGCGCCACCGGCCTGGGCGAGGGAGTAATCAAAGCGGAAACCCATCGAGGCGGCGATGGCGAGCGGCCCCGCGATGGCGGCAAGGGTCACGGCGGCACTCGGCCCGATGGCGGCGAACAGTTCGGGTATTTTGAAGTGGGCATGCCGTCTGACCAGATAGAAGGCGATGAGCATCTGGAAGGGCAATGTGACGAACTGGCTGAGCGCGACTGCGGTCAGGCCGAAGAAGCTGGCGGAGCAGAGCACAATTGCCGAGACGCTGCGGCAGACGAAATTGCCGAGGAACGCTTCCCGGTTGGCGTTGAGGGCGATCAGCAGCGGTGTCGTCAGTACCATCGGAAACCAGAAGATCGACGCAAGTGCCAGAATCCGGGTGATCGGCACGGCGGCAAGCCACTGATCTCCGAGCGCAAGGCGCACGATGGGATCGGCGAGAATGGCGACCATGATCAGCGACGGCCAATAAAGCACGGTGATGTAACTGAGGGCGCGCAGATAGGACCTGCGCACATCTCCCCCCTCGCGAACTTCGGCGGCGAGTGCGGGGAAGGCGAAGGAAAAGATTGCCGAGAGGAAAATGCGGTCGGGAATGGAGCAGACGGTATTGGCGCGATTGTAGATCGCGACCGCAGTCGGCGTCATGGCAAAGCCGAGCACCAGTTGCGGCAGGGACTCGTATAATTTGTCGACGATGGTGGCAGCACCCCTGTAGCGGCCGAATTCGGCCATGCGGCGCCACGACTTGAGCGAGAGGCGGGCTGCCCGCAGCGCCGGATCGGCAAAGGTGGCAAGAACGCTGGCGACGCTGTTGCCCAAGAGAATGCCAAGAGCGAAACTGACGAAGCCCCAGCCGTTTCTGGCAGCGACGATCGTCACCACAGCCATGACGATGAGGCCGATGGTTCGCACGCGCGCGATGGTCCCGAAGGCCAGCCGGCGCCGTAGCATGGAAAATGCCGGCATGCCCAGGCTTTCGGCGATGACGGCGAAAATGGCGACGATCAGATAGTGCTGGAGGCTGGGCTGGTGGTAGAAACTCGCCAGATAGGGTCCGCACAGATAGAGAACCAGGCCGAGGATGCCGCTGACCAGCAGCAGCAGTGTGAGCGACGTGTTGACGTCATCGCGCTCTACGACATCGAGCTGAATGAGGAAATCGGAAGAGACGAATTCGCGAAAGGCGAAGATCACCGATGTCACCCCGTAGCCGATAACGGCAAAGCCGACGTCCGCAGGCGAAAGCAGCCGCGACATGATCGCGATCAGAGCCAGATTGATCGCGATTCCGAGGTGTTGTTCCAGCATGGCCATGAAAAAGGCGCGGCGGACTTTGTGCATCGAAGGGCTCCGACAGCATCGCCGACAATCGACGGTAGCATCAAATCTAGAGGAGGGGCGCAAACCCTGGGAATCTGACCGTTGGGATGGCAGCCGGATCCGTAGGTGTAGGTCGTTTGCAGAATGTTTCGCGAAGGGCATGCGATAACGTGCGGTCTACTCCTATCGAATGTTAAAGTGCCCCGGTGTTAAGCCGAAAGGATTAGGTTGCGGGACTGCCTGTGCCTAAGGCGTAACGCCCTGCGGCGTTGCGACGACATCACGGGAGAGGAGTTCGCGGCCAAGTAGCGCCTCTTGCTCGGAAAGCTGGCGCTTGAAACGTTCGTTGGCGTGGGCAATCCGCTGCCTCACCGCGTCTGCTCCAGCCAGTATCTCCTTCACCAGCTCAATGACATCGTCGACTTCGAACGTGTCGATGTGCCGGGCAAATTTCTCCTGGTCGAAATCGTTCATCAAGTCATCGAACTTGCGGGCATAACCTATTGATATCGTCGGATTTCCGAGTTTTAAGGAGCAGACCACACCGTGATATCTCGACACCACGGCCAGATCGATTGCTGCCATCTGCTGCATGATGTCGCGCAGCGTCGCGGCCGAGCTGATCTCGATCTGCGACATCTCATCCTCGGAGAGCATATCCGTCAGCAGAAACATCAGATCGGCGCAAGCGACCCGATCCGTGACGTCTCCCATCAAAAGGGTGATGCGATGGCCTTCACCGATCAACCAGCTGACCAGCTGCGAGAGCTTGCTGATATAGGTCTGGTAAATCCTGCTAGCCTCGGGGTCGTTGTGACGCCAGCCGCGATAATCCATGACGCCGACGCCTATCCGCATCACGCCGTCGGCGGCGCTCTCCCGGTGGGGCACCGGAACAGGAAGATCAAAGGCGATATCGGGGTAACGGTGGTCTCGCGACACGTCGACTCCGATCATTTTCATGTAGTTGAGCGAGAAATCGTCCCGGTAAGATCGATAGGAGGCCATCTGTGCGGCAGAGCGCAGGAACCAGCGGCTGAGGCGGCTTTTCATCGGACCGGCGCCGATGCTGACGAAGGCGATCCGCGTATTGCGAAGGCGTGCAACGAGGCACCAGCAAAACACCACAAAGGGCCAGCCAAACCATTTTTCCTGAAAATCATCGAGGATGCCGGTCCCCGGTATGATCATCAGGTCGTCCTTGTCGAAATAAAACAGCGAACTGAAAAATAACATGATCCTTCTGGGCAGATTGCCGAGCAGCCGGTCCAGTTGCCTCATCCACGCATTCGTCAGGGGAGGCCCGCCAACGCCCATCGACCGGATATTGAACTTCGCGCTTATGACGGTCGGACTGGCGCAGATACACAAGAGATCGGCATCGGGCCTCATCCTGCGCAGATAAAGGAGCATGGCTTCCAGCGATCCGTCATTGCCCGAATTGCCCGAGCCAAATTGTCCAAGGAGAGTGATCCTCATGTATTTTCCAATCGCCGCACGGCGCCGACACGCTCGATATGGCATTGATATCCGTTGAGCGGGCACGACCCCACACCGACCTTAGGGGTGCGACTTACGCCAAACGACTAGGCTGACCGAAGCAAACCTTTCAAAGGAAGATACAGCTAAGCCTAAGATGCAACTGCCCGTCATCCCCTGGCTTTTTAGTATGTCCCGTTAGCCGCCACTCAAACCATCCGCCGTCGATCCGTTGCGGTGTGGTTGTGGGTGCAAGAGCGAGAGTGTCCCATGAAGCTTGCCTATTTTGTCCTTCCCCACATCGGCGGCACCTATTCCGTCTTCAAACATCTGCGCAAGGGCCTCGCCGTCTATGGCATCGACGTGCGATGGCTGGGCGTGTGCAAGGAAACATACGGGCTGCCTCTCGATCTGCAGGGTGAAAAGGAATTCGGTCAAATCCTGCGCATGCCGGTCAATCTCAGCGACCGCGAATGCGCGGTGCAAATGGCGGCCGCTATTGCAGACGGCGGCTTCGACGGTGTGATTGTCAACGTTCTCGGCGATCAGTTGCAGACCAATATCGCCCGCTACCTGCCGGAAGACATCCTGCGTATTCTCGTCGTCCATAATATCTCGCCCGGAACATACGCGGCCGCGCGTTCGGTGCGGGACTACGCCCATTTGACGATTGGCGTATCGGAGCGGTGTCGCGCCGATCTGGTTGCGCGCAACGGCTTTTCCAAGGATCGCACCTACGCAATCCCGAATGCGGTGGATAGCGATGCGTTCCGCAGCCAGGCGGTCCGGCGCGTCAACCGCGGGCCGGAGCTCAAGGTTCTTTTCGTCGGGCGGATAGAAGATGCATCGAAGGGCGTGATGTGGCTGCGGGAAATACTGGATGCCTCGCCTGAGGCGGTGCGCCTGACGGTCGTCGGCGATGGGCCGGACATGGAAAAACTGAAGCGAAGGCTGGCCGGCCACGCCGGTCGCGTCAGTTACACGGGCTCCGTGCAGCTTTCCGACATACCGGTCATCATGGCCAGTCACGATGTTCTCATCATGCCGTCCCGTTTCGAGGGGCTTGGCATGACGATGATCGAGGCAATGGCTGGCGGCTGCGTCCCTGTCGTGTCGCATATTCGCGGCGTGACGGACACGATTGTCGAGACGGGCCGAAACGGCTTCCTGTTTCCGATCGGCAATTATACCGCGGCGGCCAACGCCATCCAACGGCTGCATGCCGACCGCGATCTTCTCGAGCGGATGTCTATTGCAGGAAAGGATATGGTGCTGAACCGCTTCAGCATCGAACGGATGGCCGCGCGCTATTATGAGGTCATCGCCGCGACGCTCAACAACCGTCCGGGCCTGTCAGCGGTGCTGAGGATGGAGGACTGGTCCATTCCCGCCGGGTTGAGGCCGGGCTTTCGAACCTATTTGCCATTGCCACTGAAAAACTGGCTTCGCGTCGTTCGTGAACGGCTCTGAAGCGATGATTGGCAAGGGCGGGCGACCTGGCTATCTGTCCGGCATCTTCCTTCTTTGGTTATGCATGTTCTCGACCTGCATCGCGCAGGATACCGCCTTTCCGCTGCGGATATCGCAGGACGGTCGCCATCTCGAGGACAGCAAGGGCCTGCCATTCCTGATCGTCGGGGACAGCGCGTGGTCGCTGATTGGCGATGCCTCTCTCCCCGATGCGGAATTTTATCTGGAAACCCGAAAGCGTCAGGGCTTCAACGCCGTGCTTGTATCGTTGATCGAGCATCAATTCTCCCGCAAGGCACCGGCAAACTTCTACGACGAGAAACCTTTTGCCGGCGATGCCTTCGGTCGGCCGAACGATGCCTATTTCGACAGGGCGGAAGCAATCATCAAGGCCGCCGCCAGTCGCAACCTGCTGGTGACTTCTCTGCCCCGCCTATAGTGGCGCACGCGGTGGTCCCGAAGGATGGTATCAGGACATGGTCGCGGCCGGGCCGGAGAAGCTGCGGGCCTATGGGCAATATGTCGGACAACGTTTTTCGAAATACCCGAACATCGTCTGGGTGCAGGGCGGCGATTACGATCCGCCGGATCGTAATCTGGTCATGGCGGTCGCTATGGGGATCGCGGAAACCGATCCCAGGGCATTGCAGACCGTGCATGGCAATCCCGATACCGTGACGAGCGATTTCTGGCGGGATGCACCGTGGCTCGATATCGATACGGTTTATACCTACGGCAATGTCGCAGCGACGGTGCTGGATCGATACCGATCCGGACCGCAACGTCCGTTTTTCCTCATCGAAGGCGTCTATGAGGGCGAGCACGATGTCAAGGAGCGTCAGGTGCGTCTCAATGCCTATGGCGCGCTGCTTTCGGGAGCGAGCGGTCAGTTTTTCGGCAACAATCCGGTCTGGCATTTTTCCGCCGCCGGGCTTTATGACGCGAAGGACAGCTGGCAGGCTTCGCTGAACAGCCGGGGCGCCCAGAGCATCACACATCTGGCCGCGCTTTTCAGGCAACTGGCATGGTGGAAGCTCGTGCCCGATCAGGGGGCGATGCTGAAAACCGATGCGGGCGCATTCGCGGCGCGCGACAAGGATGGCGCGTTCGCGCTGATCTATCTCGACACGCCTTCGATTACAATCGATCTCGACGGTCTGGCTGTCGGCAAAAAAACCCTTCGCTGGTACGATCCCTCGAATGGACTTTATCTCGAGCCGGTCGAGCATCTGGGCCGTAGCGGCCTTCGCAACCTGACCGTACCGGCATCGGCGAATGCTTCAGGCTTTCAGGACTGGATCGCCGTTCTCTCCGCACAGGAATGATTGCTGCCGAGGCATGACTCGGGACCAGCGTCGTTCATGCGTCGCCGCCCGCCGTCAAGGTCTCGGCTCTAGCCCTTTCGATGGTCGATCCGGTTCGGGAGTAGGCGGGGTAGACGTTGACATAGACACCCTCTCCCTTTGGTGGATTTCACATGCCTTTTGCCCGCATACCCCTCATGGCCGCTGTTTTTTAGGATCGTCGGGAGGCGAGTATCGCTGCAAATGCGCCGCCGAGGTTTTTTACTGCGAGGGGTCAGACATGTCGGGGATACTTTTCAACACCATCGCCACTTTCGTTCTGTGCGTATCCTTCATTGTCGTTCTCAGGCGCCTGACCATTGCGTTCCAGCTGGTGGATCGCCCCGATTCAATCCGCAAACGCCACACCGGCGCCGTACCGCTCTGCGGCGGCATTTCAATTTTTGCCACTTTTGCCATTTCCGCCTTCGTTGGCGGGTGGAGCGGGGCGCTCGGCATCAACTTCTGGCTTGGGCTGGCGGTCATTCTGCTGATGGGCGTCGTTGATGACCGCCGGCCGTTGCCCGCAGCGGGACGCCTTGTCATGCAGCTGGCCATGGCGATTGCGCTGGTGGGCGGCGCCGATATCGGCTCTCTTTCGGTGGGCGTGCTGTTCACCTCGCATTCGGAGTTGTTCCTGCCGCTGTTTTTCTTCATCGGCGTTCTCTTCGTGACCGGGCTCGTAAATTCCTGGAACATGCTCGATGGCGTGGACGGGCTTGCCGGCGGCACGGCGGGCGTCGCGTTGATCTGGTTGATGATCGTGGCGGTCTTCGCGAATGTCGGTGATATCATCCCGCCGCTTGAGGCGCTGTCGGTATGCCTCTGCGCATTTCTGGTCTTCAGCATGCGCGGTCCATGGCGGGCACGGGCGAGCATCTTCCTCGGCGATGCCGGCAGTACTGCGCTCGGCGCGACAATTGCCTATGTGATCGTCCTGCTTGCAACCACCAGCGTTTCGGTATCCTTTCCGGCACTGCTGTGGATCGTCATCCTGCCGATCACCGATACGCTCAGCCTGATTGTCCGGCGCATCATGCACGGTCGCAGTCCCATGTCGGCGGATCGCTGGCACTTCCATCATCTGCTGCTGGATTACGGTTTCACGCCGGCTGCGGCAACCAACACGCTGATCGTCATTTCCTTCCTGTGCGGCGGCATCGGTTTTGCCGGGATAAAAGCCGGTATCCCGGCGGAAGTGATGGCCGCCGGCCTTCTCGTGCCGATTGCCCTCCACACCGCCTTCGTCCTTGCCGCAACGGGTTATGTCTCGAAAACGCTGCTTCACAGGGGCAATTTCGATCTCTATCGCGAGGTCGTTCGCCTGCCTGTGGTTGCCAAATCAGTGTCGGAGCCAAGAGCAATACAATCGCCGAATGAAGAGTGATTGCATCATGAAGCCGCCGTGGCCCGGACCGCGCATTCCCCCAAACCCCTTTGCGAATGGACGGCCCCGGCGTTCGCGCGTTTATCGGGGCGTGAAAACCAGCTGGCTGTTGAAACGGAATTCGATTGCCCTCGGTGTCATCATCCTGGGTGCAATCGGGCTCTACGCACTGGCGCTCGTTTCAGCGGGGTCGCTTCTCGTCGTGGAAGATCCGCCGGCGCAAGCCGATGTCATCGTGGTTCTCGGCGGTGACGGTCCGCCTCGCGCTCTCCAGGCCGCAAAACTCTGGCACGAGGGAAAGGCGCCGCTGGTCCTGGTGACCGGCTACGGCGATTGCGACTTCATCCGCGACATGCTGGTGCGCTCAGGGGTCGATGTCGCTGCCATCTCGACGGAATGTCTTTCGCTCAGCACCTGGGAAAACGCGACATTTGCACAGCCCATCCTGACGGAAATGGCAGCAAAACGCGCCATTTTGGTCACCAGCTGGTTTCACTCACGGCGTGCGGTCAAGCGCTTCCGGTTTGTGATGCCGCAAATCCAGTGGATTTCCCTTCCGGCGCAAAGAACCGTGTCGCTATGGCGGCTTGCCATCGACACTGACGGGGTGCAGGTGTTCAAGGAGTACGCCAAGGCGCTGTTTTACGACATCAGAAGCAGTTTCGTGCGGGATATGCCGCCGGTTCAGGCGGGGCTTGCTTCATCATGAACACGCTTCTGGTCTTTTGCCTCTTCGCTGGTGTCGTCCTGCTCCTTTTTTGGGGAATGATGCGTCGTGAGCGAATTTACGAGTTCCCGTTTCTGACCGGCGTCATCACGTTCAGCTTTATCATGCCGCAGGTTCCCGGCCTCTCGTCTGAAAACTTCCTGCCGGAGGGCGCGTTCACCCGAGCTGCAGTCTTCATGATGCTGTGCCTTTTCATGTGCTGGTGGGGCTGGAAAAGAACGGCAAAACCCTTTGCATTCTTCCGTATCGATTTCGATGAAACACGTCTGCTGATCGTCGCGGCCGTTCTCTCGCTTGCCGGTGCCTATTTCTACTTCAAGCTTAGCCGTCTGCCGGGAGAGTTGACCATTGCGGTGCAGATGACCGGTGTTCCGGTCATGTACATCTTCTTCTCACGACTGTTGAGCTATGGGCTGGCCATTGCCGTGCTTTGCCTTGCACGGCGGTTTTCCTGGCTGGCGCTCATCGTCCTTGCGTTCGACCTCGTCTTTTACCTCGATCGCATCGTGATCACCGGAAAGCGCGCCGAAGCGGTGGAACTCATCATGATGTTCGCGCTGGCGTGGTGGTTTTACAAGGGGTGGGCGATCCCGCGCATCTTCGTCATCCTTGCCCTTTTCCTCGGCACATTGTCGATGAACAGCATGGGCGACTACCGCGCCATTACCAAGGCCAACGACGCGCCCGTCTGGGATGACATCAAGAAGATCGATTTCGTCGGCAATCTTGAAAAAGTGTTCCGCGACGGCGGCGACGAGATGCGCAATGCGATCATGCGCATCGACAACACCGCAAACACCCTGCAATTCGACTACGGCAAGTTCCATTGGAACCGGCTGGTGTTCAACTTCGTGCCCGCGCAACTCGTCGGCGTGGAGGTCAAGCAATCCTTCATGTTGCCGGTGCCGGTGCAATCGCGCGACTACAATCCCGTGCTCGGCACGACGGAGACCGGAATGGCGGATGCGTTCGGGTCCTTCTGGTATCTGGGAGCGTTCAAATTTTTCCTGCTCGCCTATCTGGTGCGCCGGATCTGGGTGACCGCGAACGCCGGCGAGTTTTCGGCGCAATTCACCTATCTGTTGTCGATCATACCGTCCATGCACGCCATATCGCACCAGACCGACTGGGTTCTCATGGTCTGGGTGCATATGCTGATGTTTGCAGCACCGGCGCTGGCATTTGCGGTCATACCCGCGCGCGTGCAGCAGCGGCGATACGAGATACCATCTTTGACGTCCCAAATGGGAGGGTAGGCGATGCGCTCACGATACGACGATCCCGGCTTTCAGCATGCAACGACGCCGCTGCCGCGTTTCGGAGGGCCGACCTTTGCACTGCATTTCCGGCTGAAACGGCTGATCTGGATGATCGTCTGGCGGCTTCTTGCCGGCTGGACGCCTCCGCCGATGCGCCGCTGGCGCAATTTTCTGCTGCGCAGTTTCGGCGCACGCCTGCATGAGACCGCAATGGTGCATTCCAAGGCAATCGTGTGGTGGCCCGGCCACCTCGTCATGGAGCGGCATGCGTCTCTCGGACCCGGGGTGATCTGCTACAATGTCGATACCATCACCATCGGCCCCTATGCCTCCGTCTCGCAGCGCGCCCATCTGTGCACCGGCTCGCATGACGTTCAGGACAGCGCGTTTCCCCTCGTGACGCGGCCGGTGGTGATCGAGGAGGATGCCTGGGTGGCTGCGGAAGCCTTCGTCGGTCCCGGTGTCGTCGTCGGCCGGGGGGCAGTGCTCGGGGCACGCGCCGTCACGGCCAAGTCTCTGGAGCCGTGGACGATCTATGTCGGCAATCCGGCACGGCCAGTTGGCTCCCGTCGTCAGGAAGCGGCGGCTTCCTGCGCGCTCAGCCGGTAACCCTCGAGTGTCGCATTGGCGATGGCCGGCCAAGTGAATCGCTCCAGCACAAGCCGGCGACCGTTTTCGCCCATCGTCCGCGCCCTGGCCGGGTTGCTGAGAACGTTTGCCAGTGCCTTGGCAACCTCGGCCGCGTCCACCGAGACGATCAGCCCGGCATCGACGACACCGACTTCGGGAAAATGACACTGGTCGGTGATCACCACGGGCGTGCCGCAGGCAAGCGCTTCGGTGATCGCCATGCTGAAACCCTCCTGCCGGCTTGGCAGGCAGAAACAGTCGGCATCGACCATGGCTTCGAGTTTTGCTTCGCCGTAAATGGCCCCGACCATAAAGACGCGGTTACGGATGTTCAGTTTTTTGACCAGATACATGAAATGGCCCTCTGCGCCACCGGGGGGACCGGCAACGACGAGATCGACGTCGACATAGGTGTCACAGATAGCCGCAAAGGCGGTGGCGAGAATATCGACACCCTTTTTGATGTGCAGGCGTGAAAGGAACAGAATGTAACGCCTGCCATGCGCCAGGCCGATTTTCCGCTTGAAATGTCCTCGGGCTGGCAGGGGATCGAATTCCTCGGCAAAAACACCGTTCGGTATGATCAGATTTCGCGCCTGAAAATTCAGCGTCTCAACCGCTGCCACCTCATCGACGTTCAAAAGATGCAGGAAGGCGGCTTCGTTCAGCATCTTGCGATAACAGAGCATCAGGGCGATCTTCTTTTTCCACGATCGCTGCCCAAGGCTCCAGTGATCCAGCATGCCGGCCGGGCAAATGCAGTAAGGCACGCCAGCGGCGCGGGCGAGCTTGGAAGCGTAAAGCAGAAAAGGCTCCCATACCCCGTGAATATGCATGAAGGATGCATCTTTCAGCACGTCTTTCAGCACCCGCCGGCCCTTAAAGCAGAACAGTGTCTCCAGCCTGCCGGCGGGCGGCAGGAGATGCCAGCGGATATTCTCGAAATGCGGTATGCTGCGACCGATTTCCTTGACCTGCGCCTCGATGGCGGCGTCGCCATAGCTGACGATATTCACATCCAGACCCAGTCCGGCCTGTGCGGCGGCAAGGCGCATGGCAACGGCCTGCAACCCGCCATGTTTGGGATCAATCGAAGCGATGACGTGGATGATCTTCATATCTCGTAGTTCCCCAGGTAGCGCGCCTCGTCCGTCATGCTACGACCTGGCGAACGCGACAGATGCGGGCCGGACAGGGCCGCAAGAAGTCGCTTGCCATAGGATTCCACGTTATGTTCGGCCGCGCGCAACAGGGCGTTGGCGGACATGCTCTGCCGCAGTTCGGCATTGTCGGCGAGTGCACGCACCGCAGTCGCGATAGCCTTGGGATCGCAGACGGGAACGATGGAACCTTCGACACCATCGCGAACGACGCTGCCGGTATTTTCGGTGGTTATGACGGGCAGGCCCGCTGCCAGCGCTTCATAGACGGCAGTTGCGGAACCCTCGCAGAGCGACGGCAGCAGGAAGACATCCGCCCACCGAAATTCCTCGGCGATCTGCGAGCGCGGTACGATCCCCCGCAGCTCGACCCATTGCGAAATCTGCTGCTTGACGTCTTCGCCCAAGCGAACGCGGCCCGCCATGCGGAAACGGGCGGCACCTTCCATCAATCGGGCGGCTTCCACGACATAGGGCGAGCCCTTGCGCAGCCCGACCTCGCCCACGGTCAGAACCCTGATCGGCCCCGGCATGCGTGCCGGTCTGTCGATGGCAGCCGCCGCATTGACCCCATAGGGAACGACGACACACCGGTCTTCCGGCCCGCCACAGGCGACGACGTTCTTGCGGACGAATTCCGACGGGCAGACGATGACATCGGCAAGGCGCCACTCGGCTTTTTCCCGATCGGCGAAGAGACGCGCATGCGGGTTCTCCTGCACGGGACCTGCCCATGCGGGAAACCGCTTCATTTCCTGGCTCAAAAGCGCTTCGACGACATCGCGCGGCGCGATCATCTGCTCGACGGCGGTCCACAGCCCCTGCTGCTTTGCTGCCTGCATCTGTTCGAGTGCGTCGCCGCTGAAGGCATAAAGCCCGGCGGCACCATGGAAGCCGCGCCGGGCGACCATTTCGGAAAAAATCGACCCGGCCCAGATCGCATGCGAGGTTTCCTCGACAACATCCTTCGTGCGCATGTGCCGCAGCACGGAGCGAAGGCCAAAACTGGAAAACACCGTCGTCAGCGCTGACGGCACGCCTTTGGGCAGCCGGCCGGCCAACCGTTTGACAGGGGCGGGATAAAGGGTGGCCGGCAGCGAGTTGACGATCCGGGGCCAGCCTTTCGTCGCGCATATATCCGTGTAAAAATGCGCAAGGCGGCCAGCGGAGGCGAATATTCTCGGCACTGCATAATGCATGCGGGCGCCAAGCTGGCTGACGACGACTTTGTCTTTCATGGCGCGATACCTTGAGCGATAGGGGGGCTGGAAGGCTCGGCAGTCTGCAACCCGGCAATCAGCGCCGCCCATGCATCCGCCGCCTTCTCTCGGGAATATTCGGCACAAAGCAGCCGCCTTGCCGCATCCCCCATCGCTTTCAGGGTCTCCGGGTCGTCACAGAGGTCTTCGATGATGGCGGCGAGCTTGTCGGTCTCGCCAATTTCGACGCTGCTGCCGCATCCCCTGGCTTTGAGAACGCGCGGCACCTCCCCATCGGTATCGCCGACGAAGATCGTCGGCCGCCCCGCTGCCAGAATGCCATAAAATTTGCTGGGAATGATGCAATGCTCCAGTTCCGGCAGCAGCGAGACCAGGTGCACATCAGCAACGCTCAGGCTTTCGGCAAGGTTCTCAACCGGTTGCAGTGGCTTGAAGATGACGTTCTGAAGACCGAGATCGTCAACGGCGGCCTTGACGGCCGCATGCTGGTGTCCGCCGCCAACGAGCAGGAAGCGGATATCCGGCCGGTGCTCGAGGCGTTTCGCGGCTGCCAGCATCGTCCCGAATTCATGCGCCCGCCCGAAGTTTCCCGAATAACCGACGACGAATTTATCCTGCAGTCCCCACGCCTTGCGCAGGCTGTTGTCCCTGGGTGAGACGGGATAGATTTCCTCGCCATCCGACCAGTGATGCAGGACGCTGATGCGATCCTTTGTCAGGCCCTGCGTGAAAAGGAATTCCGCCATCTTGTCGGTCGGGCAAACCACCATTCCGGGCGACCGCAGCGACCAGTTGCGCGCGAGCGTCAGCCATGCCGCAAGCCATCGTGCCCGTTTCCTGAAAAACCCGA
>JAXHOC010000032.1:0-93538 GCA_034519725.1 Agrobacterium sp. | reverse complement strand
TCGCCTTGGCACTTTTGCGCTGTCGTGGCCGGCCCGTGGCGCGGACGGCCAAGCGGACAGCGCTCTTTAAAACAGCGAGGGCAGGAAACGCCGTCAAAGCCGCGCCACTTCGTCAGCGTCGACCAAGTGGCCAGCCGCCGACGTACAGTACCTGGCGCGTGTGGGCCGGATGATCTCAATAAACCATCCTCCCGAAGCCTTTGGGCTATCCCGCCGGGCATTCCATGATCAGGATCGGTTTCGCGCCGCGCCGGGTCCCAGAGGTGGTGGGCGACGAACTTGAGCAGCAGCGCCTCGGGCGCCGGCCAGGGGAGGGGGCCGCCGGTCGCCGCGTGTGACCAGGCTTCGAGATAGGCGAGATCAGACGTCAGCGCCCTGAGCGTGTTTTCGCCCATGCCCTGGTTGACGAGATGGCGCAGGGTCTCGACGTCCTGGTCGGTCAGGATTTCGGCGAGCTTGTCGCGCCGGTCGATCGGCAGCACGGCGGCAATGGTGTCGAGTTTTTCGGCACGCTTCGAAAGAGCCTGGTCACCCGCAGGTTTCATCGTGGATTTCTGCGTCATCTGGCTTGTCCAATGCTGAAGCTGCGGTTGCAAAAATTACGGAAATCCCGTATATTCCGGAATAAAGGAGTGTTGCCATGACATCGACTGTGACAGCGGCGGCGGTTTCGAAGAATTTCGGCGCCTATCAGGATGCCGCCGTGCGAGAGCCGGTGATTATCACCAAGAACGGACGGCCCCGCACGGTTCTGATCGCCTATGAGGATTACCTCCGGCTGGCGAAGCGCGACCGTCGCGTCGACCTGACGACGGCGCTCGGCGACGAGGAGCTTGCCAGCATCGAAGCTGCGCAGATGGAGCCGGGTCTGGACCATCTCAATGTTGAACTGCTGAAGGGCAAAAATGCTGCCGACTGAACCGAAGGTCGGTTGGGTTTTTCGCTATTCCTATGTCTGGCATTGGCAGCATCTCGAAGGCCGCGAAGAGGGCGACAAGGATCGCCCTGTGCTGGTATTGGCGATCGTTGCGACCCTGGACGATGGCACGCCAGCGGTGCGGGTGTTGCCGATCACCCATTCGCCCCCGTCGGATCCGGCAGACGCGATCGAGATCCCGCCGGCCACAAAGTGGCGTCTCGGACTGGACGACGAGCGATCCTGGATCGTTTTGACGGAAAGCAACCGGTTTGTCTGGCCGGGGCCCGATGTGCGGCCCCTCGACACCGAGACCGGCTACCTCGGTCCCTTGCCGCCGGCATTGTTTGAAGAGATCAAACGCCGCTTTGTCGCGCTGGCACGCGGACAACGTCATCGCGCCACGGCGCGCAGCGAGTAGCTGCCGGGCTCCGGTCGCGCCCACTGGCTGGCCGCTTCTTTGGTCCTCGAAACCGAGCAAAATGGGTCCTCCGCGTCCGGGCGTGAGCCGACTTTCGCTGATTTGCGGCTTGAAATCAATCACTTCCGATAACCAGTACTTATCGGCGGTCATCTCAATAGCAGATCGAAATCCGCCTCGGTCATGGCAAGGGTGGGTTGCCCGTTATGATCAAACAAGCTGGCGGCGAGTGCGCGCTTCTTATCTTTGAGCAGATCCATTTTTTCCTCTATCGTGTCGGCAGCGACAAGGCGGTAGACGAAGACCGGCTTGTCCTGGCCTATCCGGTGCGCGCGGTCGATGGCTTGCTCTTCCACCGCCGGGTTCCACCACGGGCCGTAGAGGATCACTGTGTCGGCAGCGGTCAGGTTCAACCCGACGCCGCCTGCCTTGAGGCTGATCAGGAAGACAGGCATTGAACCCTGCTGAAACGACGCTACCTGGGTTCCCCTGTCCATGGTATCGCCAGTCAGCAAAGCGTAGGCGATGCCCGCATCGTCCAACTGCTGCCGGATAAGGTCGAGCATGGAGGTGAACTGGGAAAACACAATGACCTTGCGCCCCTCATCGACAAGACTGGTCACCAACTCCAATAGCCGGTCGAGTTTTGCGGACCCGGTCCGCACCGATGAAGTTTTTTTAGCGCCCGACAGTTTCAACAACCGAGTATCGCAGCAGGCCTGGCGTAGCTTCAGGAGGGCATCGAGGATGACGATATGGCTGCGGGCGAACCCTTTTTCGGCAATGGCGGCCTGGACCTTTGCATGCATCGCCAATCGAATGGACTCGTAGATCGCGCGCTGTCCTGCCGAAAACTCGACTTTCTCGGTGATCACCGTCTTTGGCGGAAGATCGCTGGCAACCTCCTCCTTGGTGCGGCGCAGCAGGGTGGCTTGATCCTTCCTGCCAGCAGCCGCGAACGCGCCGTATCGCCTTTTTTCTCGATCGGTGTGCGCCACTGCCGGGTGAAACTCTTCAGATCGCCCAGAAACCCCGGCGCGATGAAATGAAACAGCGACCAGACCTCGCCGAGGTGGTTTTCCAGCGGCGTGCCGGTCAGGCAGAAACGATGCGAGGATTTGAGGCTGTGCACCAGCTTCGTCGTCGCGGCATTGGCATTCTTGATGACCTGCGCCTCATCAAGGAAGATCATGGACCAGTCGCGTTCCAAAAGAACGGCCTGATCGCGGGCGAGCAGGGGATAGGTGGTCAGCACGAGATCGACGCTGTCGAGGCTGTTGAAGTGCTGTTTGCGCTCTGCCCCATGGAGGATAAGAACAGATAGCTCCGGTGCAAATTTCTCTGCTTCCAAAGCCCAATTGACCATGAGGCTGGTGGGCGCGATGACCAGAACCGGACCAGACAGCCGCCCGGCCGCCTTCTCGAGTGCGATCAGGCCGAGGGCCTGAACCGTTTTGCCAAGTCCCATGTCGTCAGCCAGAATGCCACCAAGGCCGGCCTCTTTGAGAAAGGCCAGCCATGCCAGGCCGCGCGCCTGATAGGGTCGCAATGTCGCGCTGAACCAGGGCGGCAAGTTCACATCGGGGATGCCACCGTGATCGCGCAGCTTTCGCCCCAAGGCTCGTACCCCGTCACCACCCTGCCAGACGACACCGGCGCCGGCGGCGTTCTCCAGATCGGCGAGGCTTGCTGCATCGAGTGGCGAAAGCCGCAGCCGTCCGTCCGCTCCGAGCCCCCCGGTCAGACTGAAGAGATCAAACAGCGTTCGTATCAGCGGCAGAATGTCCCCGACCGGAACCGCCAGTACCTCGCTGTTTTGCAGCGGCAGGTATAGCGGCTCATCCTCTTGCAACAGATCCAACACCTCCGGCTCGATCGCAGACAAAAGCCGGGTCAGCGGGCCGATGATGTCCACCCGCTCGCCTGCAACCATGACGCCGAGGTCGAATTCAAACCAGTCGAGCCCAGATCCCTGGCTAAGGCGGGCCTCGAACGACCCACCGCCGCGGTGCAGCCGGTAGGGGAAATCCGCCGCAATCTCGATTGTCCAGCCCTGCCACTCCAAGGCGGGAATGTTGTCATAAAGCACGTCATACCAGCCGCCCTCGCTTTCATCCGGTAGAAAATCCCGAGAATTGGCAGCAGGAACGCTGCCACGCACTTTTGGCGCGGGCAGGAAATTGGCCAGGCGTAGTTGGTTGAGAGCCGCTTTTTCTGCCTTGGTGCTGCGATGAACTTCGACGGGTGTCAGGCCGTCCATGTGCAAGACAATGGTCTCCGTCGCACTTGCCGTCACCTCCCATCCGCCATAGCGAAACGCCACGCGGGCGATGCCCACGGCTTCGGTTTGCCCATAGCTATAAAAACCAGGACGATAGGGGAGGGGCATCTGTGCGGTTAGCAACTGCAGTACAGGTTGGAAAGGCCCCTTGACGACCTGGGCCTCTGTCAACTGCGGCGGTGCTGTCTTTGCCAATCTCGCGCCGGACGCGCGCAGCTGCGAGGCGACGAGAGGAATCTGGGCTGCCGGAATATCCGGCCCGTCGAGCATCTCGTAAACCACCAGGGGGGCAAGAGCGGTCTCGATGCGGCCGACGACACCAACGGTAACATCGACATAGACGGGCGGCATGGCGTTAAGAAGCACGAGTTTTTCCGCCTGCGACGGATACTCAAGCTGCAACACAGTTCGCAACGACCCGCTCTGTCCTGGCACCCAATGAACATGGCCTGAAATCGTCGCACCCTGCGAGAGGTCAACGCCGTCAATCGTCATCCAGCGGGCGCGGCCAGTGGCGAGGATCTGATCAAAAACCTCTGCGCCCTGCTCAGTTGTCAGCGCATAGTCATGGCCATGCACCCCTAAGCGCGGAATGGAAGTGATGACCTGCAGGATTTTCCGGTCGGTGTTGCGCAGGAATTTTGCCTCGGAGCGGCTATGCCAATTCTCCAGGCTATAGGCCGTGGATGTCGGTGACATCGTCCCGTCTTTCAAAATCCTCCCTGATCGGATCTCAAGCCGCAGCCGGGGCATGGATGCGCGGCCCCGCTCCGGCGACAGAATATAGATCAGCCGTTGGGGAAGATCGTCTTCACCGCCCTGGCTCCTGACGTCGGCCTGTCGCAGTCGGTTGAGCCAGTCGGCAACGGGACTGGTTAATGAGAGCGTAGCTCGGGCCGAGGTGCCCATTGTCGTCGATGGCTTTGCGACCAATCCATGCAGCAGGCTTGCTGCGACGTGTTTGCAATTGAATGCGACGGGGCAGGAGCAATCCCCCTCGATGAGCACCCGTCCTCTCTGATTTGTTTCGATGGAAATGCTCTGAAGATACGGTTTGCGGTCCGATCCCTGCACTTGAGCGGTAATGCCATCATCGCTATCCCACTGAAATGCAGTAACACGCCCTTGGCGCTGATAGGCTTTACCTGCCGAAAATGCGTTGGCGCCCACCGCACGCATAATATCGCTGTCAGAATAGTTCATGTAGCCGTGGTCGCTTGAGCCGAGAGTATTGGGTTAAAACGAACAAGGGACTGATCAGCCCGCCCATGGGTCGATGATATTTATTCCGAAGCCTTCGAAATCCTTGGTGTTGCGTGTCGCGAGGGCCAACTGATGAGCAACGGCTGTGGCTGCAATCAGCCCGTCCATCGAGGCGAGCCCTCGGCCACTTCGCTTAGCAAGCGCCATGAGATCGCCCCAGGCCAAGGCGACAGGCCCTTCCACCGAGATAATTCTGTTTTCGAAGCGCTGAGGCAGATCATGCGTGAGCCACTCGTCCAGGGCATCGCGCTTTCGCCCGCTATCCATCAACGCCACGCCGCGGCGAATTTCAGCAATCGACACGATGCTGATGAACGTGCGATCCTCGTCCAACCCGTGAAGCCATTTCAGAACAGCTTCATCCGGGCGAGGTTTCGTAATTTCCGACAGAACATTTGTATCGAGGAGCAGCCTCATAGCGACAAGTCACGTGGCTCGTCGTGTTGCCGTTCAATATCCAGATCCGCGCCACGCAGGGGTGATGCCAACAGAAATTCCGCGAGTGATCCCCTTCGCGCAGTCTTCTTCTGCCACTCTTCTGCAGAAACGACGACCACGCTCGGCTTTCCATTGCGGGTAATAGTCTGAGGCGCCGATTGCGCGCGCTCCATGACTTCCGAAAGCTTTGCCTTCGCACCAGCGACCGTCCAACTCATATCATCGTGCGTTGATACTTGCATCGTTTCACCTTTAACCAAAATGACTATAGTGACTATAAGGCGTGAGCAGTATCTCTGCAAGCGCCGGATCGGGCGGTGGAAGGGAGGGGAGGGGACAGCTATACCCGCTTACGCTGTTTCGCGGCCCCGGGGCAGCAGTGGCCATAATGCCTTTCCGTGTGGATGACTGTCATAAATCATCACAGGCAATTGAGTCAGAAGAGGAAATTTGACAACCTCAATCGTCATGAAGTCGGAGAAACAAGGCAGTAAGCCCACGACGGGCAAATCACAGACGCTGCTTCAACAACTTGCTCGAACTCCGGACAAGCTGTTCGGGAAAGCGTTTGGCCAGCAATACGGTGCTCTGTGCTTCCGCTATAAGGAGGGTGGTTCCGGGATTGAGGTCCTGGTGATCACCTCGCGCGAAAGCCGGCGATGGATCATTCCCAAGGGATGGCCGATGAAGGGGAAGAAACCCTACGAAGCGGCAGCTATCGAAGCATGGGAAGAAGCCGGCGTGCGCGGTAGGGCGAAAAAGAAGCCGGTGGGTCGTTATACCTACCTGAAAGAACTTGCTGACGGCAATGTTGCTTTCTGCATCGTGGATCTGTTTCAGATTGAAGTGACAGAGATGATGACCGATTTCAAAGAGCGAGGACAACGCGTCTTCGACTGGGTTAGCCCGAGCGAGGCGGCCCGGCGCGTTCGCGAAATCGAGCTGAAATCCCTGCTGGTCAACTTCAATCCGAATGCGAGCAAAGGTCGTGGCTGACACTTTCACGGTCGACAGCCGTGTTCGACGTCGGAAGGCACGAATGCGCCGGTCGGAAAGCAATCACCGGGACAGGGGACGGGCCTTCAAAGTCCGGACGCCTTGGTGAGATTGACCCTGAAGCGGTCGCGCCGGCGCTGATATCTGCGGGTCATTTCCGCACTGGCGTGACCGAGTTGTTTCTGCACGTAGCGTTCATCGACCTCGGCCGAGGAGGCGAGGCCGGCCCGCAACGAATGGCCCGAGAATTTCTCCCCGCGTTCGCTCTCGGAAAGATCACCGCGAACACCGGCGGCCAGAGCTGCTGACTTGACCAGGCGGGCGACTTGCCTTTCGTTGAGACGATCGGGGCCAACGTCTTTGCCCTTGCCGGTGACCCGGCGGAAGAGGGCCCCTTTGGCGAGCCTCGCAAACATGATCCAGGTTTCGACGGCGATGACCGGACAGGTGGCATCGGAAGAGCCGCGGCCGACCTCAACCTCGCGCCAGCCGGTCTTGCCGTGCAACGTCAGCAGCATGCCCTTGTCGAGGATCTCGATCCAGCCGGACGAATCCTCGGTCTGGTCGCGGCCAAGGTCGAGGCCGGTGATTTCCGAGCGGCGCAAGGCCCCGGCAAAGCCGATCAGCAGCATCGCCCGATCGCGCAAGCCGCGCAGGGTTCCCATGTCCAGCGTCTGCAGCATGGCGATCAGGTCTTCCGGCAGGATGGCTTCCTTCTGCCGGGGAGGGGATGCGTGGGTGTTGCGGATGCCGGCCATCACGGTGGCGATGGCGCGGTCCTTGCGATCGAGTTTTTGACCGCTGCGCTGGGCATAGTTCCAGGAGAGCGCCGACAGCCGCCGTTCGATGGTGGAGACGGAATTGGCCTTCATGCCGCGCGTCGGCGTGCCAACGGCACTGCCGGATGCGCAGGCAGTGATGTAGAGTCCGACGACCTGTGGATCCGGGGGCAGGGGAGACAGGTTAGAGCGCCGGCACCAAGCCGAAAAATGCTTCCAGTCGGCTGCATAGGCGCGCCGCGTGTTGGCGGAACTGGCCGCTTCGATGTAACCGCGGGCGCGGTCGGTAAGGTCCTGCAGATGGGCCGGCGGGGGAGGCGGGGGGACGATCTCGGGAAGATCGTCGTCGGCAGCGGTGTCCTCGGTCATCACGACGCCGCCTCGATGTCGGTTTGGGAAAAGTCGTTGCCGATAAAGAGCAGGGGTTCGTCCGCACGTTTTGCCAAGGCGTAGGAAAGACAATCGGCAAAATTCAAGGCCGCTGGATGACGGCCCTTGCCGTAGCTAAGCCAGGCTTGCGTCGCCAGATCCACGAGATCGGCATCCACGGCTATGACGGCAGCTTCGATTTTATGGAGCCACAGGTCGATCTCTGCCAGTGCATGTTCACCGCGCCGGCTGACCAGAACCATGCGCGCTTCAAGTACGCAGGTCGCGGGAACAAGGCGGATGCGATCAGCGACGAGGGCTCGTTCCAGCCGGGGCGCATCAGGCTCATTGCGCAAGATCGCGACGATGGCGGAGGTATCGATCACCATCAGTTGGGAATTCCATGCTCGTCGTAGCCGATGATCGCTTCATTGCTGCGGTTGTCCAGTTCGGGCAGACGGCCCACCCGCTCCCGGATGGCACGCAGTTCGCCGAGCAGGCGCTCCTTCGCAACATCGCCGTACCCCAGGTGATGGAGACGTTCGCTCAGCGCCTGATGAATGGCCGCGGTCTTGCTGATACCTTGGCGGCGGGCGAGTTCGTCGGCGAGAGCGACGGTTGCCGGGTTTTTGATGTTGAGAGACATGAGAGACTCCGATATTCTACCTTTTCCACTGTTTCTACCCCAAAAGCGGCGCCGTGTCAACAATGTCCGATAATGCAACATTATCGGACATTATTTATTTACGACGGGGCGTGCGGTTTAAGTGGATACTTCTGGCTAAAACCGCGCACCTGATTTACAATCCGGCTCATGGAATCGTTCGTGCTCTCCGCTCCAACCGCACCCGCCTGGTCGCCCCGCGTGCCGGGATGGGCACTGTCGCGTGGTCGCGACATCAACGAGACAGACGCCGCCTTCGGCGCTGGTATCGCCATGAAATCGCTCGACGATCTGATCCGCGCCGAACTGCCATGGCTAGGCTGCTGGCGCGATCGACTTGCCCTCAAATCAGCCGCCGTCGCCGCGAAGATGGTTGGCCGCAGCGAAGAGGAAAGCGCCATCCGGGACGCTGTCCTGCTGACCGTCACTGGCGACGATTCCGGCCCCGCCGGAAAGCTGTTTCTGGCCACACGAATGCTGACACGCCGATCCGGACCGGTCACCACCTCATTCGTTAAAGAGATCGCCGATCTTTTTGGTCTTCGGTGGAACGATGGTCTTGCCTCAATTCCCGGTATTGTCGATTCTGCTTATCAGTCCGGGCGAGCAGCCCCTCCGCGGTGGCAGACCTTATTACGGCGATATCTGCCGTTCGCCCGGATGTCGAGGTATTGGCGCTTGGGCTGGCCGAGGTCGTTCTGGCGCACAAGCTGAATTGGCCGAAATCCGTGCCGCTGCTGCTGCCCGAACGCTATGGACAGGCTTTTCGCACCATCGGTGGCCGCGGTCGCGTTCGGCCGGGCGAACCGGCGTATCCAAAAGCAATCTGCCTGGCGCTGGTCGACGGTGTCGACGCGGCGTTGCGCTCCGCCGCGGAGATTGACCGCCGTGCCGCGCGCCTGCTCTCCGTGGCACCAAAACTGCGCACCAAGGGTGCCGAACCGGTCATCCAGAGATTGCTGACCGACGACGCCATGCCCGCCTCGGTGCCCGGCAGCAACTTGTCGCGCTGGGCGGCCAACCGGCTGTTCGAACGGCTCGAAGGTTTTGAAGCTGTACGGGAGCTCTCCGGTCGTTCCTCCTTCCGGGTATTCGGGTTGTGACGATGGCCGGATCTGCTGCACCCAAATCATCGCGCCGAAAGGCGAACGCCGCGGAGGATCCTCTTTATGATCGTGAACTGGATCAGTTCCCGCCGGAGATGCGCTGGCGGGAATGGATGCTGCGGGTAGAGGCGGTGATCTTTGCCTCGGCCGAGCCGGTTGGCCGCGAGACGCTGGCGCGGGTGGTTGGCAAGGAGTGCAGCATTGATCTGCTGATCGACGATCTGGTCGAAGAGTTGCGAGACCGGCCATATGAACTGGTATCGGTCGCCGGCGGATGGCAGCATCGCACCCGACCGCGGTTCGCCGAAACGATCCGCGCTTCTTCGGCGCCGACGCGGGGAGTGGCAGCAGCGCTGTCGGAGTTTGAGGCGATGGTGCTGATGGCGGTGGGATATTTCCAGCCAGTGACGCGCGGCGAACTGTCGAAGATTTTCGGCAAGGAGGTCAGTCGCGACACGATTGGGTCCCTACGTGGCGCCGGGTTTATTTCTTCTGGACCACGCAGCCCGACGCCAGGGGCGCCATACACTTTTGTGACGACGAAGCATTTTCTATCCGCCTTCGGCTTCGATACCCTGCGTGATCTTCCTGATATCGAGGCACTCGAAGACGCTGGATTGTTGAGCAGAACCATACCCTCTGGCGACAACATTCCCGTCGCGGCCGAGGAGTTCTTTGCTGGTGAAGAAGATGCAAGCGCTGATTTCTCGGCACTACGACCATCTGCCGGAGATTGAAGTCAGGCACACGCGGATACCGGTGGAAGCTAAAGCAGAAGTTTGAGGCCCGACGCCAGCAACAGAACGGAGAGGATACTCCTTAGCCAACGGTCGGAAACGTATCTGCTTCCAACGAACGCACCAATCGAACCTCCTGCTGCAACCGCCATCAGCCACACTGGCATGGACGTCGGAAATTGGTCCCAGTAAGCATATGCCCCAAGCAACGCTGCTGCCGAGTTCACGAGATTGTAAACCGCCGTGGTCGAGGCAGTCTGGTGGGCCGATCCCCAATTCATGGCCAGGATCACCGGTGCGAGTAATACACCACCGCCCGTTGTGCTCAAACTTCCTTCAACTCAGAACTTGAGTTAGTCGCAGCGTAATTTCACGAGGTAGTCAATTCCGACCCTGCCACCCCCGTAAACGACAAGGGTCAGTGCCATGGCGGCCCAGGGAAGATGAAAATTGGCCCAGCCGTCTGGAACGGTCAGCTGGATCACTGCCGTCATGACCAGCAGGCCAAGCGCGGCATAACGCGTGAAAAGGCCAAACACCAGCAAGACAGGCAGAACGAGTTCGGCAATCCCTGAAGCCGTCGCCATCACTAGCGGCATGGGGTATGGGATTTGACTGCCGAAGATATGCAGCTTGAATTCCTCTTCGAACAGATATCTGGCGCCTGTCGAAAGGGTCAGGAATCCGTCCCACTTCGTCAGCCCGGATTTGAAGAACGGGATTGCCAGCCCAATGCGAAGCGCCAGAAGCGGTAGCGACTGCGGAGTGGAGGCCAACAGGCCTTCGGCGTGACGGTGAAGCGCGGTGACCGAGCCGCCGAGGCTGCGCGTTGAGGCAAGTTCTGTTTTCATGGACGTTCCCCTTCCACAGGTTCAATGGTGCTGAATGCGCCAAGGCCGATAAGACCAATCAAGGCCGATCCAAAATCGAAATCCGGCGCGACGTTCAATGCCGTCTGGGCCGCTTCACCGAGGGTTGCACCCTCAAGCAGACGGGCCGCGAATGAGGCGTCCGCTGACGGCAGGATAATGATTTCAACATGCATGGCCGGCCGCACGATCAGCACCGCTTCGGCCCGACTGTCGACAACGGGCGTGACGGTCTCACCTTGGTGGGCGCTCCAGATGGTGCCGGCTGGAAAGTTCGACAGCACCAGCCGGGCCGAAGGATGTGGGGTGAGCGCCATGTCGGCGATACGCTCGGGTAGAATGGCTTCGAGTTGGCCGACATCGAGCGGCGATCTGTCTGCCGCATGATACGCTTCAGTCCAGGCCACCTCTATCCGCGCCACATCCGGGAGATAGGCGACAGACGCAGCAGGCGGAAAGGCAGCGATGAAATCGGGGAAATCGTCGCCATAATACATGATCAGCGGCGAGCGCGGCTTATGATCAGCCGCGTAGGCACGCGCCATGCCGGTAAAGAAGTCGGCGCCGACCAGCCGTTTCGTCACCGGGAAACGCTGACCCAGCGCCGTTGTCAGCCCGACATGAACATTATTGCGGTAGACGGCGAAGCGTAATGGATCGGCGACGCCGCGAGCGGTGGTGATGCCCTTTGGAAGCGGCTGGCCCGGATGGAGCAGGGCGGTAGCAAAGGCGTTTTGTCTTTCATTGAAGCCCATGGTCATGCCGCCCGCGTGGCGCCGCGATCCACGGCGGCAGCAGCCAGCATGGCATCGGCGCGGACCGCTTCCGCGTTAAGGGTGGCAAAATCTGGAACGTTGTTGTCCCACTCGATCAATGTCGGCAGGGGGCCGCTGCGGGACAGAGTGTATCGGTAAAGCTCCACCACATCGGTCCTGACGGCGCTGCCGTGGGCGTCGATGAGCAACCGGTCACCGACACCATCGACAGTCTCGTCATAGCCTGCCAGGTGAATCTCACCTACCAGTTCGACCGGGAAACGATCGATATAGGCGACCGGATCAAGCCGATGGTTGACCGCTGAAACCATGACATTGTTGACGTCGAGCAGCAGTCCGCATCCGGTTCGGCTCGCGATCGCGGCTAGGAAATCCACTTCGTCGATGGTGCTTTCGGAGAACAATAGATAGGTCGACGGATTTTCGAGCAACATTTTACGGCCAAGCCATTGCTGGGTCTCATCGATATGGTCGATGACGCGCGACAACGTTTCAGCCGTGTAAGGCAAGGGCAGAAGATCGTTGAGGAAGCCTGTGTCGTGGGTTGACCATGCCAGATGCTCAGAAAAGCCCTGCGGCCGGTAACGGTCGACGAGGCCGCGAAGCCGCTTCAGATGTTCTCTGTCGAGGTCGCGCGCTGCACCGATCGATAGGCCGACCCCATGGAGCGAGAGCGGATAGAGGTCGGCAACGGCGTCGAGATAGCGGTGCGGTGACCCGCCTGCACCCATGTAATTTTCGGCGTGAACTTCGAAAAAGCCGACATCCGGCTCAGTGGAAAGAATGGTCTCGTAATGCTCCGGCTTGAGGCCGAGACCTGCGCGTTGCGGCAAGGCGGTGGAGGCGTTTGCTGAAACGGTCATTGCTGTTCTCCCGGTTTCGACTGAAGAGGCGGAGACCCGGCAAGCCGGGCCTCCGATCGAGGTCAGCTCTTTACGGGTTCCAGCATGCCCTTGTGGCCATCGACGTTCATCGAGACGCAGCTACCGGCCGGAACGGCCTTCCAGGCATTGCCCTGGTAATCCATGGTGGAGGTGCCTGCGCAGGTGGTGCCGGGGCCGGCAGCGCAATCGTTCTGGCCCTTCAGTGCGATGCCATAGCACTTCTCGTTGCCGACCATTTTCTCCGGCGCCAGCGGCGCGGCGAAGGAAACGGATGCGATTGCCGATGCGAGCGAGCCTGCGAGGGCGAGCGTGAGTGTGGAACGGTTCATGGGTGATCTCCTCTTTGACATCCGCAGACCGGTAATCGGCTGCGTATATCTGTATTCGTTTGGACAGCCCTGACGTTACGGCGTGCCGAGAACACGAGTTCGTGATCGCGTTTTTCCTCTTCATTGGACAATAAATCGGGCGCCGCATGACGATTTAACCAACCCGCGCGAATATCCGACCGGTATCAACACTGGCATGCGAGCAGCAGCTTTCAGTTCGCGCGTTCTCTGAGCGGCTGAAGATCAGCGAGACGACTGTTTCGACCTATCTGGGAAGAGGGCACCCTATTTGGGAACCATGCGGACTCCATCACCGCAACAAACCCTGTCCGAGTCTGCTGATACTATACGACCGCAGTACGCTTACTTGGTGGGATATGCCGGAGTTTGCATCCTCGGCACTTTGGTCGATGGCGGAACCGTTAACTGTTCGACGGTACCGGACACACTTGCAAACGCGCGCTCAACGGAGCCGGGTTCATGCACCGTCGCTGATTTATCTGCCGCTTCGCGCAGCGCTCGGAAGCACAGGCGGCTGCTCGCGGAAAATCGATTCCAAAGTAGCTAAAATATGCCGCACCGCATCGGAATGGCTGAAATAGTAGATCACCTGCGCGTCACGCCGGGTTTGCACCACGTTTGCATTGCGCAGCTTGGAGAGATGTTGCGACAAGGCTGATTGGCTGAGACCAACCCGCTGCGCCAGCTCACCGACAGGCATTTCGCCCTCAACGAGAATCCGCAATATTGCGAGCCTTTTCGGATTTTCCATCGCCGCTAAAAGCTTGGAGGCCGAAATAATCGATTGCTCATCCAGACGTCTCTGTATCAAATCCGTCTCCAAAACCACTGTCTTTCGCGAGCGTTTAGAGTCGCGACCAGTAAGGGTAAAATGTTACTAATTAAGAATAGTCGAAAACGCTCACTCTCCCAAGGCGCGTGAAGCCGATGAGCCTTCTGTTAGGTGCAGCTATGTCTCTGAGGTGCAATTTTTTTGCAACCATCGCTGGGCATACCGGGCAAATCTCCTCTGAACCATTCGCTGGGACGTCGACAACGTCTTCGGCAACACAGCAGCTGATTGCAGGCATGACTGATTGCTACCGAAATGGAGCGATACCGCCTTGTGACCGACCGATCTAAATGATGCCACACCGGCCGGTATTATAGGGACGTATGATGCCATTTCAGGTCATTTGAGTTGGTACCGAATACGCTTTTTATCACGTCAACATATGTTGGGATGTGTGGGAAATGCCGGACGGGTTGTACAAAAAGCTCAAGATCTCGTCGCGAGATATTGGGGAAGTCGAAGAGTACCTGAGTGAAGCCTATGCTCCGGTCGCTGTCATGCCACTGGGCGCACACGAAAACTACGGGGTCACGGGGCATCTCGCCGTGCTTGATGAAGTCTTCTTCGAATGGTCGGCGACGATAGGCTCGTATCGCGTTACTCCCATTGCGATGAACCGCCCCCAGTTTACCGGAGACCGTTTGGTTTAAGTTATGCGGCCATGGCTGGCGCGTCCAGCATGGCGTAATATCGTTCTTCGGCCTCGGCAGGTGGAATGTTTCCGATGGGCTCAAGAAGACGCCTGTTGTTGAACCAATCTACCCATTCCAGCGTGGCGAACTCCACGGCCTCGAAGTTGCGCCACGGCCCACGTCGATGGATGACCTCGGCCTTGTAAAGACCGTTGATCGTTTCGGCGAGAGCGTTGTCGTAACTGTCGCCAACGCTTCCGACAGACGGCTCGATGCCTGCCTCCGCCAACCGCTCAGAATAGCGAATGGACACATATTGCGAGCCGCGGTCGGAATGATGGACCAGTCCGCCACGGTGGACGGGCCGCCGATCATGAAGTGCCTGATCGAGGGCATCGAGCACAAAGCCCGCATGGGCAGTCCGGCTTGCCCGCCAACCGACGATGCGGCGAGCGAAGGCGTCGATCACAAAAGCCACGTAGACGAAACCCTGCCAGGTCGCCACATAGGTGAAATCAGAAAGCCAGAGCATGTTCGGCGCGGGCGCGAAGAACTGCCGGTTTACCCTGTCGAGCGGACATGGCGCGGTCTTGTCGCTGATCGTCGTGCGGATCGGTTTGCCGCGAATGATGCCCTGCAGTCCCATTGCCCTCATAAGCCGAGCGACAGTGCAGCGGGCGATGTCGTAACCCTCCCGTAGCAACTGTCGCCAGACCTTGCGCACGCCATAGACCTGGAAGTTCTCGTTGAACACCCGGCGTATCTCGACCTTCATGGCAATGTCGCGTCGGGCGCGGGCCGACAAACGGTCCACGTCCGTGCGCTTGGCGATGACTTCATAATAGGTGGACGGGGCAATCGGCAGCAGTCTGCAGATCGGCTCGACCCCGAGCACCGAGCGGTGTGCATTGATGAAGGAAATCATCGCTTCAGTGGGCGGTCGAGCTCCGCCATCGCAAAATACGCAGAGGCTTTGCGCAAAATCTCGTTGGCCTGACGAAGTTCGCGGTTCTCCCGCTCCAGAGCTTTCATCTTCTCCGCGACGTCACTCGGCAAACCCGCACGCTTGCCGCTGTCCACCTCGGCCTTCTTCACCCATTCATTGAGCGTATGCGCCGAGCAACCGATCTTTGCGGCTATGGAAGACACAGCCGCCCATCGCGAAGGATGCTCCGCTTCATGCTCGACCACCATTCGAACGGCGCGGGCGCGGACTTCAGGAGAAAACTTGTTTGTCGTCTTGCTTGTCATAGACCCTACTTCTCACGAGTTGGGGTCTCCGGCAAACTGGGTACGGTTCACGATGTTCGATGCTGTTCTGTTTAATTTCGCGACCAAGGGAGCAACCGAATATGACTTTCGGGGTGAAAGGTTATCGGTTGCGGCTAATCAAGTCATTGGCTACCGGCACGCCGACAGCGTCGATGTCCTTGATGGCAGCGAACATTCAACAGTCGTTATCTCAGACGCTCTCCTCTCAAGACGCTTGTCGATATTGCTCGATCGGCCCGTGGTTCAACCGATCGAATTTAGCAAAAGCCCTCTGGATCATGGCAGTCTCGAAGGACTTCCGGCTCTCGTCCAAATGCTGAACGGTTCGCCATTACAAGGAATTGCCAGATCATTGAACAAGCAGTCTCCGAGTATGGGCAATCTGATCGTTGACAGTTTTCTTCTGAGCTATCCGAACAACTACACGCAAAAACTTGAGGCCCCTGTGCCCGTCATTGCTCCACGACAGGTCCGTCGAGCGATTGATTATATCCATGCGCATCCTGCGGCCAGAAGCTCTCCGGAACTCCTGGCGGGCCTGAGCGGGGCCAGCGTTCGTTCCTTGCAGTATTCCTTTTTGAACTGCGTGGGACAAACGATCAGTGAGTATCAGCTTGCTCTGCGCCTTCAAAAAGCCCGCGATGAGATCGATCGGAACAAGGATCGGTCGGTCAAGGAAATTTCGCAGACGTGGGGATTTGCAACCCAAAGTTCTTTCACCCAGAGTTTCAAAAAAGCCTTTGGGGTCAGCCCATCTCAACACCGGAAGGGCGAATTTTAGGTGCTGGATCGCCCATTATCTCTATCTGCTTCGTTTTCCGGTCTGGCAATGGCGTTGCGGGATGCGTCACCTCAATCAAGCATGACCATTTGAGCCGCCACCTGCTCCTCGAAGAATTTTGAGAAGGAGGCGATGCGCGGAGGCAGTGCCTGGTAGGGCGGGTAGTACAGTGTCAGCCACAAATCGGGCGGGGCCCAGCCCTTGAACACATGCACGAGGCGCCCGGTCCGTAAATGCTCCGAGACGTGGAAGTTTGGCAGCATGGCGACGCCTGACCCATCGGCGGCCATATCGGCAAGCACTTCGCCATTGTTGGCGCTGAAGGCCCGGCCGGCCGAAATTGTCATGCTGGAGCCGCCATCGGACAGGGCCCAGTTTTCACGGCGGCTTTCGCCGCTATAGGCAAGGCAGTCGTCCGGCGTCAGCTCGTTCGGGTGCTGCATTTCCACGAACCGGCTTCCGGGCGCGGCAACCAGAATACGGGGCACCATCCGGATCTTCCGCCAGATCGTGAACTTGTCCGATGGCTGGGACGAGATGCGGATCGCGAGGTCGTAGTCGTCATCGACGATGTTCACGAGCCCGTCCGACAACGAAATCTCGAAGCTCATCTTCGGATATTTTTCCTTGAAACCCGACAGGATCGGTGGCAGCACGGCCTTGCCGAACCATGTGGGCGCGCTGATGCGCAGCCTGCCCTGATCCGCCTTATGGGCATTCATCACATCGCGGCGCGCCTCTTCGAGCGTCTTTACCGCCGGCTGGATCTGGGCGGCGAAGATGGCGCCGTCAGTCGTCAGAGAAACCTGGCGCGTCGTCCTGACGAAAAGCTGCACGCCAAGCTCGGCTTCCAGCGCCGCAATGGCACGGGTGACGGCCGCAGGCGTCATGTCGAGTTCGCGCGCCACCTGGGCGAAATTCCGCTTCTCCGCAGCAAGCAGGAAGGTTCGCAGAGCTTTGTAATCGTTCATCGGGATTGTTTCAAAAAGAGCAACGTTGCCGAAATGAATATTGCAATTCTCAGGCGCGATCAATCGGCATCGATGCCAGTCAACAGCTGCCTGCGTGAGGCGACCGGCACGACGACAGCAAGAATTAACAATAACCACTGCGACCGGGGTGATAACCCTCGTGTCGCCAGTGATGGCGGGGAGACAAGGCGGCACATCGGGGTGCGAAGCATGACGTGGAGGCGGGGGGATGAAGGCGATTGGAAATTCCGGCAGTTGCGTCGGAGGTCTGTTCGGCGATCCGGATGCCATTGATCTGCGGTGCGCGCCCTTGAAGTCCGCGATATTCAGCGCATCACGGATCAGCCGCCGGTTAACAGCGGGCGAGGAAGCGAGCGTCGCCATACCTGCGCACGAAAGTTATCTTCTCATGCTCTATCTCGGCGATACAGCCCATTGCGATGTGGAGGCTGATGGCAGGCAATCTGCCACGAGGCATTATTGTCGCGGCTCCATCTGCCTTATAGACGTGCGTGGCGGGGCGCGCATCAGTCTCAAAGCGTCCCTGAAAGCCTTGGCCTTCGTCATTCCGCATGTTCTCGTCAATGAGATAGCGGGACTTTCCTCTCCACACGCGGGGGTCAAACTAACCTGCGTCCGAGGCAAGCCAGACCCGGTCATTGCCAGTCTGGGAACCGCACTCCAGCCGCTATTCGACAAAAAAGAACAATCAGATCCCGTCCTCCTGCAGCATCTCGCGATGGCGATCTGTGCGCACCTGTTACATCACTATAGTTCATCGCCGCCTTCGCATGGAAGTGGCGCAGATTCATCGCCTGTGCATTGACGTCCGAGAGGTCGGAGCATCTGGAGCAAGTGCCCATGCGATTGCCGCCACGGATACGATGAAACGCAGGGAAACCGGAAAGACAGGAAAATCGGAGGCCATCGAATGCAGCTTTGCGTCGCAGACATGACAATAACCCGCAGCCGACAAACGGATGCGTCTTTTCCCGTTGCGGTGGCGAATGATCGCGAAGACGGTGTGAGGATCGTCAGCCACCTCACGGATTTTGGGCATTACAGGCTGTGGAAGTCTGGTGAGCTTGTATTCGAAGGCTGCCGGCCAAAGGGGCTGACGGACATCACCAACCTGCAAGAAGAGTGGCAATACCACCATCTTGCTCCCTTCGATGTCCTGGAGTTCAAATTCCCCCTGTCCTTCATCCATAATGTTGCATCGGAGGCCGGCCGCCCGGAATTCAGACGCCTCGACAGCGCACCTGGCGCGACCGACCCTGTCATTGTTGGGCTCTCAAGGGCGCTGCTGCCGTTCTTCGGTGATCAAGGCGAACAGCAGGCAAGCCCCCTGTTCCTCGAAAGCGTCACCTCCGCCCTGCTGGTCCATCTGATGCAAACCTATGGCGGACTTTATTTCCCGCCTCGAGACAAGGGAACACTGGCGCCCTGGCAGGAACGGCGATCGCTGGAATTTCTCGCGGCCCATCTCGATGCCCGGCTTTCGCTTGTCGATCTCGCAGCCGAATGTGACGTGTCTGTGAGCTACTTCAACAAGACCTTCAAGAAAACATTCGGCACGACGCCGCACAAGTGGCTCAGGGAGTATCGTATCTCCAGGGTGAAAGACCTGCTTGCCGGAAAGTTGACGCTGACCGACATTGCGGCTGCGTGCGGCTTTGCCGACCAGAGCCATATGACGCGGGTGTTCTCCGACCTTGTCGGCGAGCCGCCGGCCAGCTGGCGCCAGCACAGGCACTCCCGCGTCTAGCCGTGGTCGGCGTCGCGTTCGGCCCTTCGCCAAGAGCCGGGTGGCGTGCCGGTCATTTTCTTGAAGACGCGGGTCATATGGCTCTGGTCGACAAAACCGCAGAGACTGGCCACCTGGCTCAGCGGCAGCCGGCCGCGTTTTAAGAGGTCCATGGCTTTGTCGATGCGTCGATGCATCATCCATTGGTAGGGAGGCATTCCCGTCGTTGCCTTGAACGCGCGGGTAAAATAGGAGGGCGAGAGGCCGCAGGCATGCGCGATGTCCGCCACAGGGAGGTCACCGTCAAGCCCGGCATTTATCATGGCGGTGGCGCGTTTGAGTTGCCAGGTCGCGAGCCCTCCGGGATGGATCGCTGGTAAGCTCCGCGCCTCGCCATAGACAGTGGCCATGTGCGTCGTAAGGGCAAGCCCGACATGATCCATGAAAAGGCGGCTTGCCAGCGCGGGATTGTGGAAGGCCGGCATCAGCGCCTCGACAAGGCCCTGCATCGTCGGATCGTTGATATCTGCACCTGGCAAAACGTTCAGTGTTTCAATGCGTTTTGTGCCAAGATCTTCCTCAAGCGCTGTGAGTGCTGCGCGCGGAATGTGGAAATTGACGCAGTCAAAGGCTGACCGCATGTTTGCCTGCCACTTGCGATTATAGTCGTAGAGTGAAAAATTGCCTTTCCGGAACCCTTCAATCTCCACGCGCTTGCCGTCCACCCAGAGATCACCCTGATACTCGCTCAGCTGGACCGCCAACATGAATGCATCTTCGGTCATGTGCTGTTCGACATAGCCGTGATTGGGCATTTCGCGCGTCAACCTCGTGGCCGTGATGAGGCTTTTGCTCAACACCGATGCCGTTACCGAATGCGCCTTCTTGACCCGCAGATACTCCATATACTGATTGTTTGTGGACATGTGGTCGGTGATCTCGGCTGGGTTCGGTGTGCAGAAATCCGTTCCGCACCGTGTGACGTGTAGGGGAGAATATTAGCTGCGCGCAAGATGCTTGCAAAGCTGCGGTGTCGGCTGCCGCGCCGCGACGGTCAGGATAATCCAAAATCGGAGCCGTTTAAGCAAGATCGGCTTTTCGGCCTGCTTTATAGCGGCGTGATCGAAACCGTTTTGCGTGCGGCCACGATAACGAAGAGCAATTCGAGAAACAGAAGCGACCCGATTATTGCTAAAATAGCAATTCAATCAAAATAATTATTGCAATTATGCAAAGCAAAACTCCGGGGTAGATATGTTTCCAGAGACGCAACGGAAACATCTGGATGCGTCCTGGCATCCAGTCAAAACGGCACCCCCCTGTAAACGCCGCCCAACCGAAAAGGAATTACCATGTCCAAGCTCGAAGTCCTGACCCCCGCCAACAGCCAGCTCATTTTCATCGATCAGCAGCCGCAGATGGCATTCGGCGTCCAGTCGATCGACCGTCAGACCCTGAAGAACAACGTCGTTGGCCTGGCCAAGGCTGCCAAGATTTTCAACGTTCCGACCACGATCACCACCGTCGAGACCGAAAGCTTTTCCGGCAACACCTTCCCCGAACTTTTGGCAGTCTATCCGCAGAACGACATTCTTGAACGCACCTCGATGAACTCCTGGGACGATCAGAACGTACGCGATGCGCTGGCAAAGAATGCTGCCAACGGCCGCAAGAAGATTGTCGTCTCCGGTCTGTGGACCGAAGTCTGCAACACGACCTTTGCCCTCTCTGCCTTGCGTGACGTGCCGGAATACGAGATCTACATGGTCGCAGATGCCTCCGGCGGCACGTCTTCAGATGCGCACAAATATGCAATGGACCGCATGGTGCAGGCTGGCGTCATACCCGTCACCTGGCAGCAGGTTCTGCTCGAATGGCAGCGCGACTGGGCTCGCAAGGAAACCTACGATGCGGTCACCACACTGGTGAAGGAGCATTCCGGCGCTTACGGCATGGGCATCGATTACGCCGTCACGCATGTCCACGGCGGTGCTGAACGCGTCAGCCATGGCAAGCGCATCGGCCCGAACCCCGCAAAGTAAGCCAGATCGGCCGCTCCGGTAATCATCGGAGCGGTCGTCCGTTTTAACGAGGATGACTGTCATGAAAATCTATCTTCTGTCTCTTGGCGCAGGTCTGCTGGTCGGCATCGTCTACAGCCTGCTCAACGTGCGCTCGCCGGCTCCGCCCGTCATCGCGCTTGTCGGCCTGCTCGGCATTCTCGTTGGTGAGCAGATCATCCCGCTTGCCAAATCGCTCTGGAGCAAGGAGCCGGCAGCTGTTTCCTGGCTCCAGCAGGTGAAGCCGCATGTGTTCGGTCATATGCCGAAGGGTGGGAATTCCCCGGAGATTGCCCATCGCTCGCCAACCCATTTGGAGGAGCGGAGCTGATGACGACGCGCCGAACCTTCCTTGGAGCGGCATCGAGCCTGGCGTTTTCGAACCTCTTTTCAAAGGCTAATGCCGAGGATCCCAACCAGACCGGAGTAGATACCATGCATCCAGACCTTATCCTCCACAACGGTCGCTTCACGACCCTTGACCGCACCAATCCAAACGCGACTGCGGTCGCCATCAAGGATGGACTGTTTCTCGAGGTCGGCTCAGACAGCGAGATCATGTCCCTGGCCGGCGCCAATACGAAGATCGTCGATCTCAAGGGCAAGCGCGTCCTGCCCGGCCTGATTGACAACCATACCCACGTCGTGCGTGGCGGGCTGAACTTCAATATGGAATTACGCTGGGACGGTGTGCGCTCGCTGGCGGATGCCATGGACATGCTCAAGCGCCAGGTGGCTGTCACACCAGCCCCGCAATGGGTGCGTGTCGTCGGCGGCTTCACCGAACACCAGTTTGCCGAGAAGCGTCTGCCGACCATCGAGGAAATCAATGCGATCGCCCCCGACACCCCCGTCTTCCTGTTGCACCTCTATGACCGCGCGCTCCTGAATGGCGCTGCATTGCGCGCCGTCGGTTACACCCGCGACACGCCCAATCCACCCGGTGGCGAGATCATCCGTGATGCCAACGGCAATCCGAACGGCCTGTTGCTGGCCAAACCGAATGCCGGCATTCTCTATTCCACCCTTGCCAAGGGACCCAAACTGCCTCTCGACTATCAGGTCAACTCCACCCGCCATTTCATGCGCGAGCTCAATCGTCTCGGCGTGACGGGTGTGATCGATGCGGGCGGTGGCTTCCAGAACTACCCGGATGACTACGAGGTCATTCAAAAACTCTCTGACGAAAACCAGATGACGGTGCGTCTGGCCTATAATCTCTTCACCCAGAAGCCAAAGGAAGAAAAGCAGGACTTTCTCAACTGGACGTCGTCGGTCAAATACAAACAGGGCAACGACTATTTCCGTCATAACGGTGCCGGCGAAATGCTGGTTTTCTCTGCGGCGGACTTTGAGGACTTTCGCCAGCCACGTCCGGAAATGGCGCCGGAAATGGAAGGCGAACTCGAAGAAGTGGTGCGCGTGCTGGCCGAGAACCGTTGGCCATGGCGTTTGCACGCCACGTACGACGAGACGATCTCCCGTTCGCTCGATGTTTTCGAGAAGGTTAACAAGGACATTCCGCTTGAAGGTTTGAACTGGTTCTTCGACCATGCCGAAACCATCTCGGATCGTTCGATCGATCGCATCGCGGCCCTTGGTGGCGGCATCGCAACCCAGCATCGCATGGCCTATCAGGGCGAATATTTTGTCGAGCGATATGGCCAGGGCGTTGCCGAAGCCACCCCGCCGATCCGCAAGATGCTCGACAAGGGCGTCAACGTTTCCGCCGGCACGGATGCGACCCGCGTCGCCTCCTATAATCCCTGGGTCTCGCTGTCGTGGATGGTGACCGGCAAGACGGTCGGTGGCATGCAACTCTATCCGCGTGCCAACTGCCTTGATCGCGAGACGGCTCTGCGGATGTGGACCGAGAAGGTTACCTGGTTTTCGAATGAAGAAGGCAAGAAAGGCCGCATCGAAAAAGGCCAGTTTGCCGACCTCGTCGTGCCGGACAAGGATTTTTTCTCCTGCGCCGAAGACGAAATCTCTTTCCTTGTATCGGAGCTGACCATGGTCGGCGGCAAGATCGTCTATGGAGCGGGAGACTTCAAAACGCTTGACGAGAACGAGGTGCCTCCGGCGATGCCCGACTGGTCTCCTGTGCGCAAGTTCGGCGGCTATGCTGCATGGGGTGAGCCGGAAGGCGCTGGCGCGCGTTCGCTGCGGCGCACGGCAATCTCGACCTGCGGCTGCGCCAGCGATTGCGGCGTGCATGGTCATGACCATGCAGGCGCCTGGACATCCAAACTGCCCATCGCCGATCTCAAGGGTTTCTTCGGTGCGCTTGGCTGCTCGTGCTGGGCAGTCTGATCCAGTCCTCGCTTGGGCGGCCGTTGTTCGCCCAAGCGATCCGATTCGATAATTGCAATATTGGCAATTAAATCGAAACTATTGCTGCAATTGTTGGCAGAGCGATTACCAGCCAATATCGCTCCATCAAACGCGGTCGCTCGATCACGTCAGCGACCATAAAGGAGCAGATATGAGCTACCAATCCCCAACATCGAATTCAGCCCTGAGCGGACTGGCCCGTGTCGTCGGCTCTCCCATAATACGCACGGCAGCGCTGCTCGCTCTTTGCGCTGCCTACATCCAGGGTCCACTCAACAAGATATTCGACTTCAATGGCGCGCTTGCCGAGATGGATCATTTCGGTCTTCACCCGGCCGCTTTCTTTGCGGTTGCGGTCATCGTGTTCGAGCTCACGGCCTCCGCGATGGTGGTCTCGGGCTTCATGCGCTGGGCAGGGGCACTCGCGCTTGCAGGCTTTACGCTTCTCGCAACGCTCATCGCCCTTCGTTTCTGGGAAATGGCTCCCGGCATGGACCGCATGATGGCAACCAACGCCTTCTTCGAGCACCTTGGTCTTGCCGGCGCATTCATCTTTGTCGCAGCATTCGACCTCACGAAGGGATCAGGCAAATGAGCGGCGCAAAATCCTCTGGCGGGACATTCGCTCCCCTCGCGCAACCCGTCTTCGCGGTCATCTGGATTGCGACCGTGCTTGGCAACACCGGAAGCTTCATGCGTGATGTCGCAAGCTCCTGGCTGATGACGGACCTGTCGGCATCGCCGGCGGCGGTCGCCATGGTTCAGGCAGCCGGTACCCTGCCGATCTTCCTGCTGGCCATCCCGGCAGGGGTTCTCACCGACATTCTGGATCGCCGCAAGTTTCTGATTGCGGTCCAGCTCCTGCTTGCATCCGTGAGTATCTCGCTGATGGTTCTGTCTCAGACGGGCATGCTTTCCGTCAGCGCCCTGATCGGCCTCACCTTCCTCGGCGGCATCGGTGCTGCACTGATGGGGCCTACCTGGCAGGCGATTGTGCCGGAACTGGTCAAGCGTGAGGATGTGAAAAGCGCAGTGGCGCTCAACTCGCTCGGCATCAACATTGCGCGCTCGATTGGCCCTGCCGCCGGCGGGTTGCTTCTCGCAGCTTTCGGTGCGGGCATCACCTATGGCGCAGATGTCGCAAGTTATCTCTTTGTGATCGCGGCGCTGGTCTGGTGGCCACGGGCCAAGAATGCCAACGATGCGTTGCAGGAAAATTTCTTCGGCGCGTTCCGGGCAGGCCTTCGCTACACCCGCTCCAGCCGGCCGCTGCATGTGGTTCTTCTGCGGGCAGCGATCTTCTTCGCCTTTGCCAGTGCAGTCTGGGCTCTTCTTCCTCTCGTGGCCCGCCAATTGCTGGGTGGGAATGCCAGCTTCTACGGTATTCTGCTCGGTGCGGTCGGTGCCGGCGCGATCGGTGGAGCCTTGGTCATGCCGAAGCTGCGCGAACGCCTGAGTTCTGACGGTTTGCTTCTCGCAGCAGCCCTGATCACAGCCGCCGTCATGGGTGTGCTCTCGCTCGCCCCGCCGAAGGCCGTCGCCATCATCGCTCTTCTATTCCTCGGCGGTGCCTGGATCACTGCCCTCACGACCCTGAACGGCGCAGCCCAGGCTGTTCTTCCCAACTGGGTGCGTGGGCGCGGCCTTGCTGTCTATCTGACCGTATTCAACGGCGCCATGACGGCAGGCAGCCTCGGCTGGGGTGCTGTGGGCGAGGCGGTTGGAATTCAGACGACGTTGCTTATCGGCGCGGTTGGCTTGCTCGTTGCGGGGTTCATCATGCACCGGGTCAAGCTTCCGGCTGGTGACGCCGACATGGTGCCGTCCAACCACTGGCCCGAACCGCTGGTTGCCGAGCCTGTTGCCCATGACCGTGGTCCTGTCCTGATCCTCATCGAGTACACGGTCGAGAAACAGCATCGTTCTGCCTTCCTGCGTGCTCTCGACCACCTTTCTTCCGAACGCCGCCGCGATGGTGCCTATGGCTGGGGCGTGACCGAAGACTCCGCCGATCCGGAAAAAATCGTCGAGTGGTTCATGGTGGAATCCTGGGCTGAACACCTTCGCCAGCACAAGCGGGTCTCCAACGCCGACGCCGACCTTCAGGGCAAGGTCCTGACTTATCATGTCGGTCCAGAAAAGCCGGTCGTCCGTCACTTCTTGACGTTCAATCGGCCGGGCGCCGCGTAATCAACCAATGGCAGGGCGGCTTCGGCCGCCCTTCTGCTTTGCCAATCAGCATCGAACTCTGCTCGCGTCTCGGCGCAGATTGCGCGGGATGTTGCCCACAAGTTTCTGCGGATTGGCGTTCGCGCCAGCGCATACCGGCCCGTTGGCCGCTCTCAGCTTTCCCGCGCGATTATCTCAGGACGGCAGTGAGCCGTGATCTCAGGATGGTCGTGGGCAATCTCCACCTCGACAAGACAGGAAAGCGCAGAGCACCCCTGCGCCAATTCCGATGTGCCGCGATCTGCCGTGAGAACGTTCGGGTTGCCATGCTTATCCAAAGGGCTCTCGGAGTTCCAGTCGGCTGGATCGAACCATGCACCGGTTGGTATCGCAACCACGCCTGGGGTGATGTCATCGGAGATATGAACCGCGCAAAGAAAAGCGCCCCGGTCGTTGAAAACGCGCACGACATCGTCCTCGCGAATGGAACGGCGGCGTGCATCAGCCGAATGCATTGTCAGCACTTCGCGACCGGCTTTCTTGTGCGATACGCTATAGGGACCGTGGTCGAGCTGGCTGTGGAGCCGATGTTTCGGCTGGTTCGTGATCAAATGCAGCGGATAGATCTGGGCAGTCGGACTGCCGAGCCATTCCTCTGGCTCAATCCAGCTCGCATGGCCGGGGCATTTCGCAATGCGGTACGACGAGATCACCTCGGAAAACAGTTCTATGCGGCCTGATGGCGTTGATAGTGGATTGTCGTCCGGGCTCTCGCGGAAAGAACTTAGAAGAACGATCGGCTCAGGGTGCTGGCCGAAATCAACGACGTCACCCTCCCAGAATTCGTCGAATTGAGGCAATTCCACGCGCGGAGCCATGGCGCTGCGGAACTCGTCAAACATGCGCCGGAGCCATTCCGCCTCGTTTAGATTTTCGCTGAACTGCGAGCCAACGCCAAGCCGGTCGGCAAGGCCACAGAATACATCGAAATCACTTCTCGCCTCGCCGAATGGCTGTTGCAATTTCTTCATCGGGACCAGAAACCCCTCACGGGCGGCATATCCGATGTCGTTTCGCTCGGCAGTGGTGGTTATGGGCAGCACGATGTCGGCCATTTTTGCGGTTGCCGTCCAGAATTGTTCATGGATGACAATGGTTTCCGGGCGCCGGAAGGCCTTGATGAGCCTGTTGAGATCCTGATGATGGTGAAACGGATTGCCGCCGGCCCAGTAGACGAGCTTGATGTCGGGGTAGGTCAACGTCGCCCCGTTATAGCGGAATTCCTCTCCGGGGCTGAGCAGCATATCTGCAATGCGCGCGACGGGGATAAACTCGGAGACCGGGTTCCTGCCCTGCGACAAGGTCGGGCCACTCAATCTGCGGCGCGACGACCCGACGGAGTTCATCGCCCCATATCCGAAACCAACGCCGCCGCCGGGCAGGCCAATTTGGCCAAGCATACAGGCGAGCGCCACCACGGCCCAATAGGGTTGCTCTCCGTGATCGGCTCTTTGCAGAGACCATGACACATTGATCATGGTGCGGGTGGCGGCGGCTTGCCTGGCCAAAGAGCGGATATCATCTGCCGGCACACCGGTGATGCCCGCCGCCCAGGATGCTGACTTCGGGTTGCCGTCCGTCTTGCCCGTGAGGTAATCGATGAATTGCTCGGCGCCGACGCAATATCGTTCGAGAAATTTCTGATCGAAGAGCTTTTCCTCGACGAGGCAATGGGCGAGCGCCAGCATCAAGGCTGTGTCGGTATTGGGCCTGATCGGCATCCATGTCGCCGCAGCGGCATCGAAATCGCCACGCTGCGGACTGATGTTCACAAAATGCGTTCCGTTGTCGCTCATGGCACGGATACTGTCGTGCAGCGTGTGCCGTCCAACGCCTCCGGCCGTGACCTGGGAATTTTTCGTCGGCACGCCGCCAAACGCAATAAACAGCTTGGTTTCCCGCGCCATCACGTCCCAGCTGGTATGCTCGTCGAGTATCGGCCCGAGGGAGCCGATGACATGCGGCAATATGACGTTGCCTGCGCCATGACTGTAGCTGTCCTTCGATTTTACATATCCGCCGACCGAATTGAGAAACCGGTGGATTTGGCTCTGCGGGTGATGGAAGCGTCCTGCACTTCCCCAACCGTAAGATCCGCCATAGATCGCGCGGTTTCCGTGCTGATCCTTGACGCGCTGAATTTCGGCTGCCAGCAGGTCCAGCGCATCATCCCAGGAAACCTCGATGAACGGTTCGTTCCCCCTTTGCTCGGCGCGAGCGCCCGGTCCGCTTTGTAGATAGCTCTGCCGGACGGAGGGCCTGGAGACCCGCATTGAATGCAGGCTTTCGGAAAATTGGTCGGACCCGAGATCTGAGCGGGTGGCATCATCCGGCCAAGGCCGGGAGACAGGGTGTCCGTCAGTGGAGACGATCTCGGTAATGCCCCAATGTCCGAGGGTGAACGGCATGCTATTTCTCCCCGCTAGAAATCTTATCCTGGAGAACTTCAATCTGCGTCACGCGCAGCGAGTGCGCCTGACGCGTGTTTGGTTGTTGGAATCAGTGGCGAATGTCGCAGCGGGATGCTTGGGCGCGGCAAAAGTTGCAAACGCCCCTGACACTTAAGGCTTACTTCACGAGGCGCGGATCGCCGGTTTCAGCAAGGCTTGCCTCGAAGCCGTAGGAGACGAGCAGATCGCGGATCTTTCCATCCTGTTTCATCTTGGCCACGACAGCGTCGATCGCAGTGCCGAGTTCCTTGTTGGTCTTGGTGTACAAGATGCCTGTCTGCGGCGGGTAGACCGACGCTGCAATTCGGTCATCGGGTTTTGCGACCTGCGAAATCTTCAGGTCGGGGAAGCCACCCTTCAACTGGGCGTAGACGCCGGCAATATAGCCATCCAAGGCAATTTCCACGCGCCCGGTCTGCAGATCCTGATGGAGAGCCATCCGGTTGGGATAGAGGTTCAGGTTTTGACCGGCCAGTTTTCGGACCTCGTCGACCCACAGATATCCGGAGACCGTACCGATCTTGCGGTTCAACAGGGCATCGACCGTGTTGGTGCCGTCTTTCGACCATATGCCCATCGGGGCGAGATTGATCGGCAATGAAATGCCAACGACTTCGGCGCGTTTCTCGGTCCGGTTCCAGCCGCCAATGGCAATATCGGACTTTCCGGTCACAACGGACTGGATCGTTGCTGCGGGATCGACCACCGATGCCTTCAGTTCTAGGCAGTTTTCCTGCGCAATGACTTTCAGGACTTCGATTTCCAGGCCGCTGATTTTGCCGTTCTGGTCGGCTTCAGCGTAGGGCGCATAATTGTAGAAATTTGCAGTGAGCTTTCCGGCATCCACCGTTTTGAACTCGTGGGCTGGTTTGCAGTCGGCCGCGTTGGCGGCTGCGGCAGGCAAGAACAGCAGGATCAGTGTAGAAATTGTCTTTCTCATTGTCATGTACGTCCCCTTTTTGATTTTAGGATGGTTTACCGTGCTTCATAGCTGCCAAGGCGGTGTTCCAGCCAAGACACTATCAGTGCAGCTGGTGCGCAAATCGAAATGTAGAGAAGCGCAGCCAGCGAAAAGACTGAGATATACTTGAAGTTTGTTGTGCCGAGTTCGTAGGCGCGGCTGAGAAGCTCCGGCAAAGCGATGGTGAAGCAGAGCGACGATGCCTGGAGCATGACGATGGAGAAGGCGAGGAGGGCCGGGATTGCGACGCGAAGGCCCTGAGGTACGATGACATAACGAAGCGCATCGAATCTCGTGAAGCCCAACGCAGTTACGGCCTCGGTCTGACCGTAAGGGACAGAGTTGAGACCCGCTCTGATGATCTCGCTGGTATAGGCTCCGGTATTCCAGGCCAGCGCGACGCTTGCAGCGGCGAATGCGGTCAGGGTGAGACCGGCGGAGGGCAGCCCGTAATACACGAAATGCAGGATAACCAGGGCAGGCGCGCCTCGGCCAATCTCCACCGTCAGCAGGCAGGTCCATTGCAGTAGTTTGTTTTTCGACAGGACCCCCAGGGCGAGCAGAAGGCCGAGAGGGATGCCGAGCCCGACGCTGACGGCGGTAATCTTAAGGGTTACCGCCAGTCCTTCGAGAAGCTCAGGGAGCCATTCGCTCCAGACGCTCAGGATGTTCATCTTGCTATCCTCCCTTGCAGCTTGGCGTCGGAGTAGCGGGCGAGACCTGCGATCGGGATGCTGAGGGCCATATAGAGAAGGCCGGCTATGGCAAAGACCTCGAGGCCCTTGAAGGTTCGCTCCGCTTCCTGATGGGCATAGAAGGCGATGTCAGACACGCCAATCGTGGACGCCAGCGCCGATTCCTTCATCAAACCAATCGTATAGGTGGCGATTGATGGCAGGGCGATGCGCAGCAGCTGAGGTGCGATTATGTCGCGGAAGCTCGAGCGTGCCGGCATGTTGAGAGCGGCAATCGCCTCCCATTGCCCAGGATGGATTGCCTTGAGCGCCCCACGATAGATCTCTGCGACATTGGCGCCGGTGACGAGGCCGAAGCCGATGACCGCGGCTTGAAACGGCGTGAGATTGAGGTAACCCGACCCAATCCCGAAATATATCAGGAACAGCATCAGGATGTAGGGAATGGACTGCATCAGCAGAATGACGATTGCCCCGGTCTGGCGAATGATCGCAAATCGTGACAGCCGCATAATGCAAAGCGGCACTCCGAGCACCAACCCGAAACTCAGCGATCCGATGGTGAGAGCGACGGTCCAGATAACACCGGAAGCGACGACATAAATCGTTTCTATGATCATCTGTTGAGTACCGCGCTGAGAAACTGCTGGGTCCGGGCGTTTTTCGGGCGCGTCATCACTTCGGAACTCGGCCCTTCCTCGATCACCTTGCCATCTGCCATGACAACAACCCGGTCGGAGACCGTTTTTGCAAAGTGCATCTCGTGCGTGACGACGATCATCGTCATGCCGCTTTCTGCCAGTCCTTTCATGACCGAGAGCACTTCCAGCCCGAGTTCGGGATCAAGGGCGGAGGTCGGCTCATCGAAAAGCATCATCTTCGGTTCCAAAGCGAGGGCTCTTGCAATCGCAACGCGCTGCTGCTGTCCGCCGGAACACCGCGACGGATATTGCCCGGCCTTGTCGCCCACGCCGACGCGACGCAGCAGATCCATCGACCTGCGATCGGCTTCGCGGTGGTCTCTTCCAAGAACGCGCCGTTGTGGCAGGCTGACATTGTCCAGAACCGTCAGGTGCGGGAACAGATTGAAGGACTGGAACACCATTCCCACGGAGCGCCGCAGCGTCAGCAGGGCCTTGCTCGACTGCGTTGTTCCGGCTTCAATGGTGACGCCATCGAGTGTGCAGCGACCGACATTGGGTGGCTCAAGCTGATTGATGCATCTGAGCAAGGTACTTTTGCCCGAACCGCTCGGACCGATTATCGCAACAACCTCTCCGGCACCAACCTCGAGATCAATCCCTTCGAGGACGCAATGATGTCCGAAGGATTTGCCTATGTTCTCCATTTTCAGCATTTGGGGAGGGCTCCGCGCTGCGACGGCCTGCGGAATGCTAAACGGGGCAAGCGGAGCGCCCCGGCGTCGGGTGTTTTATCAAAGGGTTCTGGCCAGCTCGTAGAGGGCTCAAACGCTCTATATGCAGAGTAAACAAGTGCCTGCATGGCACAGTGAGACTGTTCCAAAATTTTCTCCCAAAAAAAACTTCGCTCGCGGTAACGGTCTGCGAGACAGCAATTATTCTAGCGTCGAGGATCGTCGTGCGACTGCCTTCGAACTCTATTATTCCCCGGATACCTTCAGCTGATCAGGACTGATCGCTGGGTTGTTTATGGACCGTCCACGCAAACATCGGGGAGATAGATTATAAACGCAAATTGTATTTTGTAGCGTTCCGATATAAATGATTTTTATGATTGATCTTAAACACGTCGAAACTTTCCACTGCATCGTCCGGCTTGGGAGCTTTAGTGCTGCTGCGATACAACTGCGCACAACCCAGCCGGCAATTTCCGCGCGGATAAGGGAGCTGGAACGGGAACTCGGGGTAAAGCTGTTCTCGACAAGCAGCCGCCGCGCCGCCCTCACGCCGAAAGGCGCAGAATTCGTGCGGCATGCTGAGGAGTTGCTGGCCCTCGTGAAACGCATCACGAACAGCATCGGCAACCTTGCGGAAATGCCGGCACGCATTCGGCTGGGAGCGACCGAGACGACCGCCGCCACATGGCTGGAAAACTTTGTAGAACGGGTTCTGGTAACCTACCCCAATGTTGTTCTGGATGTTGATATCGGCCTTACCGGTGATATCTGGCGTCGGTATCACAATGGGTTTCTGGATATGATCATAGTCCCTGCGGCAAACATCGAGAACAAAGTCGAGGCTGTCCAGCTTGGGGACGTCCCATGTCAGTGGATTGCAGGTTCCAAATTCGACCTCCAGAATTTATCTCTCACGCCGGCGGAACTGGGGCGTCTTCCTCTCATTTCCCTTTCCTCCGAATCGGCGCTCTTTCAGCTGGCTGACCAGTGGTTCCGCGCACAGGGCGTCAGCCCCAACTGGGTCAATTTCTCCAGCAGCATGAGCATGGTTACGTCGCTGATTAAGCTCGGACTAGGTGTCAGTCTTTTACCGGTCGGTGTCCTGGGCGCCGGTCTCGAAGGGGAAAACATCCAGATCATTGACGTTCAGCCCGATGAGTTCCTGCTGTCTTTCTTCGCTGTCTACGACTCGTATTCGACAAGCCCGATCCTGGGCGAAGTCGCGCGGATTGCTGCCGAGGCAAGTACTTTTACGAAGTCAGCTTGAATTGATCGCAACCATTCGAAATGGTGCCCGATCTTGTTGAAGTTCCGCTCGGGCCAATTGGCCGATGATCCCGAAAAATTGGGATGCCGGAAAGCGCAGGTTCATATCCGCCATTGCCTCTCGCGGCAGAGGCGCTATCATCACCCTGTTATATGTCGGTTAGCTTTGGGAGGAGCGATACGTGAGACGGATGTGGCCAGATGAATTTGCCTTTCTGCTTGATGGTGCGGAAGAGGTAGACCTGAATATTCCACCTGTGGCGCACGACGATGGTTCGCCCGGAGAAGCAATATCTAAAAAGGCCTTGAAGGCCCGTATCAGCCAGCAGGATTTTGAGAAGATCTGGCCTCTGGCAGAGGCGCGCTATCGGCTGACCGGCAGGTTCTCGGGTAAGGCGATTACGCTGATTACCAACAACCCTCATTACCAGAAATGGCACCCCTCCGACGGTGGCAGCGTCGAAGGCGTGTCGGATAGCGGTCAGAAATATACGACGCGCTATGTGATCGTGCATTTTCTCGTTGATGACGTTCGCGAGCTTGTCGATGCCTGACATCCGCAGCAACGGCTCTTGCCGTTGACGGGTTGTGGCATTTCAAAATCCAGCGGTGCCGGGATAATTCCTGGCACTGCCTTGGTGTGTTGTTTGCATGAAAGGACGTTGGTGAGTACTGGTGCAGGCAACGCTCGCCGGGAACCAGATGTCGGATTCGGCGCGCCGCGGCACCGACAGATTTGACAAGGCGATGGACCCGCGTCCCGTGGGTTTCGCCAGCGCGGAACGGTAAAATTTCCTCCGAATTAAAATAGTTTTCCTGTAAAGAAGGAAAAACACTTTATGCCGGAGGACCCCATGGCAAAGGACAGCACAAAGACCGAGCCTGCGCTTCTTTCGCAGGATCCGCATGCGGTTCGCGAGCCGAGGGTCAATAATCTGGAAATGGCGATCGGCCATGAGGTGCGCGCCTATCGCAAGAAGCTGGGCATCACCGTCACCGATCTCGCATCGGCCACCGGCGTCTCCGTGGGCATGCTCTCAAAGATCGAAAACGGCAATATTTCCCCGTCGCTCACCACGCTGCAAACGCTCTCAAAGGCGCTCGGCGTGCCGATCACGGCGTTTTTCCGTGGCTTTGAGGAGCCGCGCAGTGCCACCTTTGTCAAGGCGGGCCAAGGGGTGAACATCGAGCGCAGAGGCACCCGCGCCGGCCATCAATACAGTCTTCTGGGCCATATCGACAATAATACCAGCGGCGTCACGGTCGAGCCCTATCTCATCACCCTGACGACGGATTCGGACGTGTTTCCGACCTTCCAGCATGAGGGCATGGAGTTCCTCTATATGCTGGAGGGCGAGGTAGTTTATCGCCATGGCGAGCAACTTTTCACCATGCAGGCCGGTGACAGCCTGTTTTTCGATGCCGATGCGCCGCATGGACCGGAGGAGCTGGTGAAGCTTCCCGCTCGCTATCTATCGATCATTTCCTATCCGCAGAGGCGGCTGACGAGTGACTAAAAGTTGCCTTAGAAGAAAAAAATATTCCTGATAGTTGACGGAATGGAATTCCATATGTTAGCTCTTCATTCAGAAACGAATGGAGGTGCCTGTCGATGTGCGGCATTGTTGGACTATTCCTGAAAGACAAAAGCCTTGAACCGCAGCTGGGTGAGCTGCTTTCGGACATGCTCGTGACCATGACGGATCGTGGACCGGATTCCGCCGGCATCGCGATCTATGGAAGCGTTGCCGATGGCCGGGCAAAAGTGACCATCCAGTCGGCCGATCCCGTTGCCGATTTTTCAGGCCTTGCCGAAGCGCTGAAGGAAAATGGCGTTGAAGCTTCGGTTGCGGTGAAAAGCACCCATGCGGTTCTGGATATTGCCACGGAAAAGCTCCCGGAAATTCGCGCGGTCCTTTCTGCCATTCGCCCGAATGTGCGGGTGATGGGTTCCGGCGACAGCGTGGAAATCTACAAGGAAACCGGCCTGCCGAAAGATGTCGTCGCCCGCTTCGGCGTGCGCTCCATGGCCGGCAGCCACGGCATCGGCCATACCCGCATGGCAACGGAATCGGCTGTGACGACGCTTGGCGCGCATCCCTTCTCGACCGGTGCCGACCAGTGCCTGGTGCATAACGGTTCGCTCTCCAACCACAACAATCTGCGTCGGGAACTGGTGCGCGAGGGCATGAGTTTCGAAACCCAGAACGATTCGGAAGTGGCCGCCGCCTATCTCACGGCCGAGATGGCCAAGGGCAAGGATCTGGGCGAGGCGCTGACCGGCGCGCTCGATGATCTCGACGGGTTCTTCACCTTCGTCGTCGGCACCAAGTCCGGTTTCGGCGTGGTGCGCGATCCCATCGCCTGCAAGCCGGCTGTCATGGCCGAGACCGATCAGTATGTCGCTTTCGGCTCCGAATACCGCGCGCTGGTCAATCTGCCCGGCATTGAAAATGCCCGTGTCTGGGAGCCGGAGCCGGCGACCGTCTATTTCTGGGACCATGAAAAGGCCGCGTGAAACCGTCATCGGCGCATATTGCGAAAGTCATATCCATGCCAGTTTTCGATCTCTCCCACTCGCCTTTGCGTGAACTCAACAGCGCGCTCCATGGACTTTCCTCGGGCGCAAACGACACCGAATTCGAAGTCGTCAATCCGCGCGGCCACCATGCCGTCGCTGTTGGCATCGACAGCCCCGTCATCGTCGATGTTCGCGGCTCGGTCGGTTATTATTGCGCCGGCATGAATGATGGCGGCACCGTCACCGTCCACGGCTCGGCGGGACCCGGCGTTGCCGAAAACATGATGTCCGGCACCGTCGTCATCGAGGGTGATGCCTCGCAATATGCCGGTGCCACCGGTCGCGGCGGACTTCTCGTCATCAAGGGCAATGCGGCTTCCCGCTGCGGCATTTCCATGAAGGGCATCGATATCGTCGTGAAGGGCAATATCGGCCACATGTCGGCTTTCATGGGCCAGTCCGGCCACCTCGTCGTCTGCGGCGATGCCGGCGATGCCTTGGGTGACTCCCTTTATGAGGCGAAGCTTTTCGTGCGCGGCTCGGTCAAAAGCCTGGGTGCCGATTGCATCGAGAAGGAAATGCGGCCCGAACATCTGGAGAAGCTTGCCGAACTTCTGGAAAAAGCCGGCGTCTCCGACGTCAGCCCAGGCGAGTTCAAACGCTACGGTTCGGCCCGCACGCTCTACAATTTCAACATCGACAACGCCGACGCATATTGAGGCGAGGGATTTTCCGATGAGCTATCACAACCCCTTCACGCCGCCGCGCAAGTCCGCGACGTTCGACGATCACACGCTGGCGGAAATCCGCCGTGCGGCGGCAACCGGCATTTATGATATTCGCGGCGCGGGCACCAAGCGCAAGGTGCCGCATTTTGACGATCTGCTGTTTCTCGGCGCGTCGATTTCGCGTTATCCGCTCGAAGGCTATCGCGAGAAGTGCGATACGACCGTTACCCTCGGCACGCGCTTTGCCAGGAAGCCGATCACGCTGAAAACGCCGATCACCATTGCCGGCATGAGCTTCGGCGCGCTTTCCGGCAACGCCAAGGAAGCGCTTGGCCGTGGCGCGACCATTGCCGGCACCTCCACCACGACGGGCGATGGCGGCATGACGGATGAGGAGCGCGGCCATAGCCAGACGCTGGTCTACCAGTATCTGCCCTCGCGTTACGGCATGAACCCCAGGGATTTGCGCCGTGCTGATGCCATCGAGGTGGTCGTTGGCCAGGGCGCTAAACCGGGCGGCGGCGGCATGCTGCTCGGCCAGAAGATTTCCGATCGCGTCGCCAATATGCGCAATTTGCCAAAGGGCATCGACCAGCGTTCCGCCTGCCGCCATCCTGACTGGACCGGCCCGGACGATCTGGAAATCAAGATCCTCGAATTGCGCGAAATCACCGACTGGGAAAAGCCGATCTATATCAAGGTCGGCGGCGCGCGGCCCTATTACGACACCGCTTTGGCGGTGAAGGCCGGTGCCGATGTGGTGGTGCTTGATGGCATGCAGGGCGGCACGGCGGCTACGCAGGATGTTTTCATTGAAAATGTCGGCATGCCCACGCTCGCCTGCATTCGCCCCGCAGTGCAGGCGCTTCAGGATCTCGGCATGCATCGCAAGGTGCAACTGGTCGTGTCAGGGGGCATTCGTTCGGGTGCGGATGTCGCCAAGGCTCTGGCGCTTGGTGCCGATGCGGTTGCCATCGGCACGGCGGCGCTGGTGGCGCTCGGCGATAACGACCCGAAATGGGAAGACGAATACCAGAAGCTCGGCACCACCGCCGGCGCCTACGATGACTGGCACGAGGGCAAAGACCCCGCCGGCATCACCACGCAGGACCCGGAACTTGCCGCGCGTCTCGATCCAATCGCCGCCGGTCGTCGCCTTGCCAACTATCTGAAGGTCATGACGCTCGAAGCCCAGACCATCGCCCGCGCCTGCGGCAAAAACCATCTCCACAATCTGGAGCCGGAAGATCTGGTGGCCCTGACCATGGAGGCTGCGGCAATGGCGCAGGTTCCTTTGGCGGGAACAAACTGGTTCCCGGGTAAAGGCAGCTTTTAAAAGCACTATGGACGGGCACATTTGGGAGGATGTGGCCGTCTTTTTTCGATGAAGTGTCTGATATTCAAAAAAAGGGGAATGACGTGACACTGGACCTCTCCAAATTTGCTGCCGAAAAGGGCATCAAATATTTCATGATCAGCTATACCGATCTCTTCGGCGGCCAGCGTGCCAAGCTGGTTCCCGCAGAAGCGATTGCCGATATGCAGAAGGGCGGTGCCGGGTTTGCCGGTTTCGCCACATGGTTCGATCTGACGCCCGCCCATCCCGATCTCTTTGCCGTGCCGGATGCCTCTTCGGTCATCCAGCTTCCGTGGAAAAAGGATGTCGCCTGGGTGGCTGCCGATTGCGTCATGGAAGACCAGCCGGTGGAACAGGCGCCGCGCGTCGTTTTGAAAAAACTCATCGCGGAAGCGGCCGGGCAAGGGTTGCGGGTCAAAACAGGCGTGGAGCCGGAGTTTTTCCTGATCACGCCGGACGGGGCGAAAATCTCCGATGAATACGACACGGCGGAAAAGCCGTGCTACGACCAGCAGGCCGTGATGCGCCGTTACGATGTGATTGCCGAAATATGCGATTACATGCTGGAGTTGGGCTGGAAGCCCTACCAGAACGACCATGAGGACGCGAACGGCCAGTTCGAGATGAACTGGGAATATGACGATGCGCTCCAGACCGCCGACAAACATTCCTTCTTCAAGTTCATGGTCAAGTCGGTTGCCGAAAAGCATGGGCTGCGCGCCACCTTCATGCCGAAGCCTTTCAAGGGCCTGACCGGCAACGGTTGCCATGCCCATATTTCGGTCTGGGATCTGGACGGCAAGATCAATGCCTTTGCCGACAAGGCAATGCCTTTCGGCCTGTCCGCAAAGGGCAAGACCTTCTTGGGCGGCATCATGAAACACGCCTCCGCCCTTGCCGCCATCACCAATCCGACGGTCAATTCCTACAAGCGCATCAATGCGCCGCGCACCATTTCCGGCGCGACCTGGGCGCCGAACACGGTGACCTGGACCGGGAACAACCGCACCCACATGGTGCGCGTGCCGGGGCCGGGGCGGTTCGAGCTGCGTCTGCCGGATGGCGCCGTGAACCCCTATCTGCTGCAGGCCATCATCATTGCTGCCGGCCTCTCCGGTGTCCGCTCGCAGGCCGATCCCGGTCCGCATCACGATATCGACATGTATCGCGAAGGTCATACCGTGACGAATGCGCCGAAACTGCCGCTCAACCTTCTCGACGCGCTGCGCGAATACGAGAAGGACGAGGAATTGCAGCAGGCATTGGGCATGGAGTTCTCAAAGGCCTATCTGAAGCTCAAGCAGGGCGAGTGGAACGCCTATTGCGCGCAATTCACTGCCTGGGAGCACCAGACCACGCTCGACGTTTGAGTTCAGTTTTCCCCGCCGCCCTTGCGGCTTTTCCCCGCGCTCGTCAGCAGCGCGGGGTTTTTCCCATATCGATGACAGAAAGAGTGCCGGATGACGAACTTCGTCCTGACCGTAACCTGCAAGTCCACCCGTGGCATCGTCGCTGCCCTTTCAGGCTTTTTGGCTGAAAGAGGTTGCAATATCATCGACAGTTCGCAGTTCGATGACCTCGGTACAGGCCGTTTTTTCATGCGCGTCGGCTTCATTTCCGAAGAGGGAGCTAAGCGCGACGAGTTGATGGCCGGACTGATGCCGATCTCGCAGACATTCGGCATGGAGGTGGCGCTGCACGACCAGTCGGAGCGGATGAAGGTCATGCTGATGGTCTCGCGTTTCGGCCATTGCCTCAACGATCTGCTTTACCGCTGGCGCATCGGCGCGCTGCCGATCGATATTGTCGGCGTGGTCTCCAATCATTTCGAATATCAGAAAGTGGTGGTCAACCATGACATCCCCTTCCACCACATTCCGGTGACGAAGGAAAACAAGCCGCAGGCTGAAACCCGGATCATGGATATCGCCGAAAGCACCGGAACGGAACTGATCGTGCTGGCGCGGTATATGCAGGTGCTTTCCGACCGGATGTGCGAGACGATGTCGGGAAAGATCATCAATATCCACCATTCTTTCCTGCCGTCCTTCAAGGGCGCCAACCCCTATAAGCAGGCCTATCAGCGCGGCGTGAAGCTGATCGGCGCGACGGCCCACTATGTCACCGCCGATCTCGACGAAGGTCCGATCATCGAGCAGGACATTGTGCGTATTACCCATGCCCAGAGCGCCGAGGATTATGTTTCGCTCGGCCGGGATGTCGAGGCGCAGGTATTGGCGCGTGCCATCCACGCCCATATCCACCACCGCACCTTCATCAACGGCAACCGGACAGTGGTCTTCCCGCCAAGCCCGGGCAGCTATGCATCGGAACGAATGGGATGATGCGCCATCGTGACAAGCCGTCCGCGCGCTGTTGCCATAAACATGATGCGCGGCTAAATAAGTTGGTACGCCATAATATCAGGAGCCAGAACCTGTTTTCACGCCCGGCGAGCGGAAGCGGGATGTGCCAAACGAGGTGATACCATGACCGGTGCTTTGCAGGGAACTGCCATTCGCGTTGAGCGTCCGACCAAGACGCTGAGGGAACTTGCACTCGACAAGGTGCGCGACGCCATCGTGAACGGTTATTTCCGTCCGGGAGACCGCCTCGTGGAGCGCGATCTCTGCGCCCAGCTGGGCGTCTCCCGCACCATCGTGCGCGAAGTGCTGCGGCATCTGGAGTCCGAGGGGCTGGTGGCGAATTTGCCGAACAAGGGGGCCGATGGTTGCGCTGCTCGATCTCGCCGAGGCCAAGCAGATCTACGAAATCCGCGGTGCGCTGGAGGGAATGGCGGCACGCCTTTGTGCGGAACGTCGCGATCCCGCCATTGTCGAGGCGCTCGAGGCTTCACTCGTGCGTATCCGCGAAAGTTACGTCGCCAGGGATATGCCTGGTGTTCTCACGCATACCTCGTCCTTTTACCAGACGCTGTTCAGCAAGATCGACCGGCATGTCGCCTGGGGCGTCGTCAATTTGCTGACGGTGCGGATCAACCATCTTCGCTCCATGACGATCAAGACGAAAAGCCGTGACACCGAAGGTCCGGCGCAGATGGAAAAGATCGTCGATGCGATCCGGAAAGGTGATGGGGACGCTGCTTATAAAGCCGCTCTCGATCACGTCACCAGCGCATGTGCGATTGCCGAAGCCGTTCTCACTGCGCAAAAAACGGCCGAATAACGGTTTTCCGGCGCTCCGTTCTGTTTGTCTTGCGGTTGCCCAACGGGCGGCCGCAAGCACTCGTTTTTTGATTTTATTGTTGTTTTACAATAATTTAGAAAAACAGATAACCGCTTATTGACAGGGCAATCCGTTTGGTGTGATGGTATGCCATAATAACTAATATAAAGAGCGGAGCTGAATATGAACTGGAATCCGATTTCCCGGAAATGCATAGCCGTGCGCGCCAAAGCCTCTCTGGCAGGGGTCGCCATCACCCTTCTTGCCGGTGCCGCCGTTGCACAGGATTGCACGCCGAAAATATCCGACGATCACCTCATCAAGCCCGGCCATCTCGTGATGGCGACCAGCCCGACATTGCCGCCCATGGCCTATGCCGACCAACAGGGCGTACTCAAAGGCCTTCGTATCGAGCTCGGCTATGAAATCGCCAAGCGCCTCTGCCTGAAGCCCGAATATATCAGCACCGAATATGCGACCATGGTGCCGGGCCTGCAGGGCGGCCGCTGGGACATGATCAATGCCGGCCTGTTCGTGACGGCGGAGCGCCGCAAGATACTGTTCATGATACCCTATGAAAATCTTGCCATCAGCATTTCGACAGCGGTCGGCGCGTCTGATCCCATCACCAAGGTGGATGATCTGGCCGGCAAGGCCGTCAGCACCGATATCGGCGGTTATGCCGAGCGCAAGATCAAGGAACTGAACGAGGACTTCAAGAAGCGCGGTCTGGCGCCGATGACCATCAACCTGTTCGACAACTACGCGACCGTCTATCAGGCGCTGCGGGCAGGCCAGGTTCAGGCCGCAGTCTCCATCGATCCTGTCGCCAAGCAGTACCAGGATCGCGGTGAGTTCACCCACGCACTTTCCGGCATGTATCCCACGCCGGGCTCGCTTTCCTTCGGAAGCAAGGACGTCGCCAGCGCCGTCTCCGCTGCCCTGAAGGAGATGAAGGCCGATGGTTCGCTTGAAAAGCTGATGGGTGGTTATGGCGTGAACATCGCGCCCGGCGATCTCGCCGTTCTCGGTCCGGAAGGCTGAAATCCTCTCCATCTGAACTGTCAGCGCGGCGGGAAAGCTCTCGCCGCGACCATTCCCGCATGAATTGGAGAAAGACGTGAAGGGTTGGAACTGGGAAGGTTTCTTCGAATATCTGACGAATTATTATCTTTTCGAGGGGGCGATGGTTACGCTCGGCCTCACGGTTTTCGCCATGACGGCGGGTCTTGCGCTTGGTTTCGTCATCGCGGTGATGCGTATGTCGAAATACCGGTTCCTCTCCGGACCGGCCTATTTCTACACCTGGATCTTTCGCGGCACGCCGCTGCTGGTCCAGCTTATCATCATCTATACCGGCCTGCCGCAGCTCGGCATCAAGCTCACGGTTCTGCAATCGACCCTGATCGGCCTGTCGCTCTGCGAGGCCGCCTATCTCTCGGAAATCGTCCGGGCAGGGATCGCAGCCGTTTCCAAGGGCCAGATCAACGCGGCGCGTGCCATCGGCATGACCGAAGCGCAGGTGATGCGCTACGTCGTTGCACCGCAGGCTTTCCGCATCATCATTCCGCCGCTTGGCAATTCCGTGAATGGCGTGCTGAAGACAACGTCGATCGCCTCCATCATTTCCATGGAGGAGCTGCTGCGCCGCACGCAGGTCCTTATCCAGGAGAAGTTTCTCGTTCTAGAGCTCTTCATGGTCGCGGCCCTTTATTACCTCGCCATGACGACCGCCTGGGAACTCATCCAGCGCCGTATCGAGAAACGGTTCGGCAAGGCCTATGGCCCCATGTCGACTGACATACATTGAGGAGCGGTCCGATGTCGCAAACAACCAGCATGATCGAACTTCAATCCGTCAACAAATGGTACGGGCCGCATTTTCAGGTGCTGACCAATTGCAGCCTTGATGTCGCCAAGGGCGAAGTGGTCGTGATCTGCGGGCCGTCCGGTTCCGGCAAGTCGACACTGATCAAATGCGTCAATGCGCTGGAGACGATCGGCAACGGCCTCATCACCGTCAACGGGGTTGAGGTGACCAACCCCAAGACCGATATGCCGAAGCTGCGCTCCAAGGTGGGCATGGTGTTCCAGCATTTCGAGCTGTTCCCGCATATGACGATCCTCGAAAATCTTTGTATCGGGCAGGAGAAGGTTCTCGGCCGCTCCCCGGCGGAGGCGCTGGTCAAGGCCAACGCCCTTCTCGAGCGGGTGGGGCTGACTGCGCATGCGAAGAAATATCCCGGCCAGCTTTCCGGCGGTCAGCAGCAGCGTGTCGCCATCGCCCGCGCGCTGGCGATGGATCCGGTCGCCATGCTTTTTGACGAGCCGACATCGGCGCTCGATCCGGAAATGATCAACGAGGTGCTCGACGTCATGGTCGCACTTGCGCAGGAGGGCATGACGATGATGGTGGTGACGCATGAAATGGGCTTTGCCCGCAAGGTGGCGGACCGCATCGTCTTCATGGATGGCGGCGAGATCGTCGAGATCGGCGAGGGTGACAGCTTCTTCACCCATCCGAAGACGGATCGCGCCCGCTCCTTCCTGTCGAAAATCCTGGCGCATTAAGGTCACGGCGCGCGGAGCGGGAAGACCAAATCCCGCTTCAGATCGTGTGCCTTCAGCCATTCCGAACAACGCAGAATGATAGTGGCGGAGAACCGCAATGATAAACCGTGTCCTGATGCCCCGCGAAATGCTCATCGGCGGTGGCAGCCGTTTCCGATTGCCTTCACTGTTGAAATCTCTGGGGGTCAAACGTCCCCTTTTGGTCTGTGATCCCGTCATGCAGAAACTCGGCCATGCGGATGCGCTTTTGCAGGCGCTCGGCGGCGAGGGCATTGATGCCGCCATTTTTGCGGATGTCGTGGAAGACCCGACAGATATATCCATTGCCACCCTGGTGAGCCGTGTTGCAGATGGCGGCCATGACGGTCTTGTCGCACTCGGCGGCGGCAGCGCCATGGATACGGCAAAGGCAGGTGCCATTGTTGCAACCAGTGGCGAGGAGCTGCGGGCGCTGAAAGTTCCAAGGATCGTTGATTTCGCCGTCATGCCGGTGATTGCCATACCCACAACCGCCGGAACCGGATCGGAAGTGACGCGCGCCGCCGTCGTGACGGATACGGCCGCCAGTGAAAAAATGCTGATCCTCGGCACTGCCGCATTGCCGGTCGCAGCCATCATCGATTACGAGCTGACGCTGACCTGCCCTTACCGCGTCACGGTCGATACTGGCATAGATGCGCTGACCCATGCCCTGGAAGCGCTGGTCAACCGCAACGGCAACGCCCACTCCGAGGCGCTGGCGCTTTCCGCGCTGAAACTGATCGGGGCGAATCTCGAAAAAGTGGCGAACAACCCTGACGATGGCGACGCGAGGGAAGCGATGATGCTCGGGGCGACCCATGCGGGGCTTGCCGTTTCCAACACATCGACCGCGTTGATACACGGCCTCAGCCGGCCGATCGGTGCGTTTTTCCACGTTCCGCACGGCATGTCGAATGCGATGGTGCTGCCGCTGGTCACGCAATTTTCGTTGAATTTCGCACTGCCGCAATATGCCGCCGCTGCCCGCGCACTGGGCTGCGCAAGTGCGACTGATAGCGACCAGATTGCCGGCGCAAAGCTCGTGGAGGCTTTCATCGGCCTCAACAGGCGGCTGAAGGTGCCGACCCCGCAGGAATTCGGGATCGATAAGAGCCGCTACCTCGATCTCTTGCCGGAAATGGTGCGACAGGGCCTCGCCTCCGGCACGCCCGCCAATAATCCACGGGTTCCGACAACAGCGGAAATGACGCGCCTTTACGAACTGGCCTTTGACGGCCGGACGGAACAGCCGTGAGCCATAACCCCTGTAAAAATTGCAGATTCCGGCAATTTCAAGCCACAGGTTTCCGCCACTTGACACTTGCATATTATGGCATACCATAAGACATCATATTTATCGGAGAGAACGCCTATGTCCATCCAGATCCGCAAGACCCTGTTACAGGTCGAAACGACGTTGATTGAAGGAGGCAAGGCCGCAGCGACACCTTTGAAGCTGTTCACCGCCATTGCGGTCGTGAAAAATCCCTGGGCTGGAAAGGGCTTCGTGGATGATCTCAAGCCGGAAATTCACGCCGGGGCGCCGGTGCTGGGCGAATTGCTGACGAAGATGATCCTTGACGCCGTCGGTTCCGGCGAGGCGGTGGAGGCCTATGGCAAGGCGGCGGTCGTTGGGCTGGATGGTGAGATCGAACATGCGTCCGCGCTCATTCACACGTTGCGTTTCGGCAATCACTATCGTCAGGCGGTGGGCGCCAAGTCCTATCTCGCTTTCTGCAATACGCGCGGCCCCGGCAATGCGCCGATCATGATCCCGCTGATGGACAAGAACGATGAAGGCCGCCGTTCGCATTATCTGACCATCCAGACCTCCGTCCCCGATGCTCCGGCCGCAGACGAGATCGTGGTCGCGCTCGGTGCTTCCGTTGGCGGCAGGCCTCATCACCGCATCGGCGACCGTTATCAGGATCTGAGGGATCTCGGTCAGGATGTGGCCAACCCGGCTGGCGTTTGAGGGTGATGCAAATGCAGGAGGCCGCCACCACGTCACGGGTCAATGCTGCAAAGGCAGGTGCTGCCGCGCTCCCTCGCAAGATGACCTCGGGCGGGGCGGCCTATTTCGAGGCGGGGGCCGGTGAAGACCTGATCCTCATCCACGGTGTGGGAATGCGGCTGGAAGCCTGGAAGCCACAGATCGAAATCTTTTCGAGGACGCACCGTGTCATCGCGGTTGATATGCCCGGCCACGGCGGCAGCGACCGTCTGCCAGCGGGCAGCACGCTCACGGACTTTGTCGGCTGGTTCGGCCGGTTTCTCGACGATATGCGGATCGCGCGTGCCAATGTGGCCGGGCATTCCATGGGGGCGCTGATTTCCGGCGGTGCCGCTGCCACCTTCGGCGATAGAATTGCCCGCGTCGGTTATCTGAACGGCGTTTATCGCCGTGATCCGGCCGCGAAGGCTGCGGTTCTTGCACGGGCAGCAGCCATCCGCACAACCGGCGTGGACAAGGAGGGCCCTTTGCTACGCTGGTTCGGGGATGATCCAAAGAGTCAGCAGGCGCGGGAGTTAACGCGGGGCTGGCTGGACATGGTCGATCCCGAAGGTTACGCGGTCGCTTATACCGCATTTGCGGGCGGGGACGAAACCTACGCGGACCGCTGGCCTGCGGTCGCCTGCCCGGCTCTGTTCCTGACGGGTTCGGACGACCCCAATTCGACGCCTTTGATGGCCGAGCAGATGGCGGCGATCACGCCGCGCGGTTACGCCCGCATCGTCGAAGCGCACCGGCATATGGTCAATCTGACCGCCCCAGAAACCGTCAATGCAATGATGGCCGAATGGCTGGCTTTAGAGGAGGAGCCGCAATGACTGTCGCAACCCTTGATCCGCGCGCTTTGCGCGATGCATTCGGCGCTTTCGTGACGGGAGTAACGATCGTGACCACACGGGACGATGCGGGAAAGCCTATCGGTTTTACCGCAAATTCCTTCACCTCGGTTTCGCTCGATCCGCCGCTGCTGCTGATCTGCCTTGCCCGCACCTCGCGCAATTTTGCGACGATGACCGGTAGCAAGAACTTCGCTGTCAATATTCTGTCGGAAAGCCAGAAAGACCTTTCCAACACCTTCGCCCGGCCGGTCGAAGACCGTTTCGCCACCGCCAGCTGGTCGGATGCGCCTGAGGGCTCGCCGGTCTTTGCCGATGTAGCGGCCTGGTTCGAATGTTCGATGCAGGAGGTTATCGAGGCGGGCGATCATGTCATTCTGCTCGGCCGTATCGACGCTTTCGACAATAGCGGCCTCAACGGTCTCGGTTACGCGCGCGGCGGTTATTTCACGCCGATGCTGGCGGCAAAGGCGGTATCGGCAGCGGCAGAGGGTGATATCGTCGTTGGCGCCGTTCTGGAACGCCGCGGTGAGATTTACCTTGTTGGTGACGACGTGTTGTCGCTGCCCGGCTGTGTCGTGGCAAGCGGCGATCCGGTCGCGGCACTGACGTCCCGCCTCGAGGACCTGACGGGTCTCTCGGTCAAAACGGGCTTTCTCTATTCGGTTTATGAGAACAAGACGGATGGCCGCCAGCACGTCGTCTATCATGCGCTTGCCGATGGCGACGAAGCGCCGCGTGAGGGCTGTTTTCTGTTGCCCGGCGCGCTGGCTTCGGCAAAATTCGACTCCGCCGCGACGGCGGATATCGTCAACCGTTTCGTGCTGGAAAGCTCGATCGGCAATTTCGGGGTCTATGTCGGTAACGAGACCGCCGGCAAGGTCCATCCCATCTCGATGAAGGGGCCAAACCCATGAATTTTTCCCTCTTCGTTCACATGGAGCGGCTGGACGCCTCGCAGGATCACAAGACGCTCTACGAGGAGTTCGTGACGCTCTGCGAAATCGCCGATCGCGGTGGCATGCATGCCATCTGGACAGGCGAACATCACGGCATGGATTTCACCATCGCGCCTAACCCCTTCGTGACCATCGCCGATCTCGCTCGGCGCACGAAGACGGCACGTCTGGGCACGGGAACGGTGATCGCGCCGTTCTGGCACCCGATCAAGCTTGCCGGCGAAGCGGCGATGACGGACCTGATCTGCGATGGCCGTCTCGATATCGGCATCGCACGCGGCGCGTATTCGTTCGAATACGAGCGGCTGCTTCCCGGCCTCGATGCCTGGGGCGCGGGCCAACGGATGCGTGAGCTTATTCCCGCTGTCAAAGGCGTGTGGGCGGGCGACTATGCCCATGACGGCGAATTCTTCAAGTTTCCGGCCACCACCTCGGCTCCCAAACCGATGCAGCAGCCGTTTCCGCCCATCTGGGTGGCGGCGCGCGATCCGAATTCGCATGAATTCGCTGTCGCCAATGATTGCAACGTTCAGGTGACGCCGCTTTGGCAAGGCGATGACGAGGTGGAAACCCTGATGGGCCGCTTCAACGATGCCTGCGCGAAAAACCCGGATAAACAGCGGCCGAAAATCATGCTGTTGCGCCACACCTATGTCGGTTCCGATGAAGCCGACATTGCCCAGGCGGCCCATGAGATGAGCGTCTATTACAACTACTTCTTCGCGTGGTTCAAAAACGAAAAGCCCGTTCATCAGGGGCTGATCGAGCGCATCCCGCCGGAGGATATTGCCGCGAACGCCATGCTTTCCGGTGATGTCATGCGCAAGAACAACGTTGTCGGCGATGCCGATGAAGTCATTACCCGGCTCAAGGCCTACGAGGCCATCGGCTATGACGAATATTCCTTCTGGATCGATACCGGCATGAGCTTCGAGCGAAAGAAAGCCTCGCTGGAACGGTTCCTTTCCGATGTCATGCCGGCTTTCAAGGAGTGAGATGATGCGCCGTTTCCAATGTTACATCGACGGGCGCTTCGAGGATGGCGAGGCGAGCTTTTCGAGCCTCGACCCGGCAACCGGTGAGCCCTGGGCAGACATGCCGGAAAGCCGCGAGGCGGATATTGCCCGCGCCGTCGAGGCTGCACACCGGGCGCTTTATGAGGATGCCGCCTGGTCGAAACTGACGGCCAGCCAGCGCGGCAAGCTGCTCTATCGGCTTGCCGATCTGGTTGCGGAGAATGCAAAGACGCTTGCTGAACTCGAAACCCGCGATACCGGCAAGATCATCCGTGAAACCTCCGCGCAGATTGCCTATGTCGCGGATTATTACCGCTATTATGCCGGGCTCGCCGACAAGATCGAGGGCGCCTATCTGCCCATCGACAAGCCGGATATGGATGTCTGGCTGCGCCGTGAACCCGTTGGCGTGGTGGCCGCCATCGTACCGTGGAACAGCCAGCTGTTTCTCGCAGCCGTTAAAATAGGCCCGGCGCTCGCTGCCGGCTGCACCATCGTCATCAAGGCATCGGAAGACGGACCGGCGCCGCTTCTGGAGTTCGCCCGGCTGGTGCATGAGGCAGGTTTTCCCGCCGGCGTCGTCAATATCGTCACCGGTTTCGGAGCGTCCTGCGGCACGGCGCTCACCACCCACCCGAAGGTGGCCCATATCGCCTTTACCGGCGGGCCGGAAACGGCGCGTCAGATCGTCCGCAACTCGGCTGAAAACCTTGCCTCCACCTCGCTCGAGCTTGGCGGCAAATCGCCGATCCTCGTCTTTGCCGATGCCGATCTCGAAAGCGCTGCCAATGCGCAGGTTGCGGGCATTTTCGCCGCGACCGGTCAGAGCTGTGTCGCCGGATCGCGGCTGATTGTCGAGAGAAGCGTGAAGGATCGCTTCCTCGCGATTTTGAAGGCGAAGGCCGAGGCGATCCGCATCGGCTCGCCGCTGGATATGGCAACGGAAGTGGGACCGCTCGCAACCGAGCGGCAGCGCAAGCATATCGTCTCTCTGGTCTCCGCCTCCGTGGACGCCGGTGCGAAGGTGGTGACGGGCGGCATGGCGGTGGATGGCGCCGGTTATTTCTACCGGCCGACCATTCTCGATTGCGACGGCATTCGTTCGCCCTCCATGGAAAAGGAATTCTTCGGCCCGGTCCTTTCGGTCGTTTCCTTCGAGACAGAGGCGGAAGCAGTCGCGCTGGCCAATGACACGGTCTATGGCCTTGCCTCAGGCATCTTCACGCAGAACCTGACGCGCGCCCATCGGCTGATGAAGGCGATCCGCGCCGGCGTGGTTTGGGTCAACACCTATCGCGCCGTTTCACCAATTGCGCCGTTCGGCGGTTTCGGTCTTTCCGGGGATGGCCGTGAAGGCGGGCTGGCGGCGGCGCTCGATTATACGCGCACGAAGACCATCTGGCTCAGAACCTCAGACGACCCGATCCCCGATCCATTCGTGATGCGGTGAGGCGATGTTTTACGAAATCCGCACCTACCGGCTGAAGAACGGCGCAATTCCCGCCTACCTTGGGGTGGTCGAGGAAGAAGGCATCGAAATCCAGAAAAGCCATCTCGGTGAGCTGGTGGGTTACTTCTTTTCCGAGATCGGCCCGATCAACGAAATTGTCCACATCTGGGCCTTTTCCAGCCTGGATGACCGCGAGGAACGGCGCGCGCGGCTTCTGGCCGATCCACGCTGGCTGTCTTTCCTGCCGAAGATCCGCGACCTCATCGAAGTCGCCGAAAACAAGATCATGAAGCCGGCGCGTTTTTCACCGCTGAAGTGAATGTGCCGGCCGCGCAGTGCATGCCAACAACAAGCTCTAAAACGGAGTAAGGGAACATGAAATCGAAACTGGTATTGATGACATGCGCAGCAATTTTTGCGCTTGGGGCATCGGCGCAGGCGAATGATCTGGTTTTTTCCAGCTGGGGAGGAACCACGCAGGACGCGCAAAAGGCGGCCTGGGCTGAAAAATTCATGGTGGCGAGCGGCATCAACGTGCTTCAGGACGGCCCCACGGACTATGGCAAGCTGAAAGCCATGGTCGAGGCGAACGGCGTGACATGGGATGTTGTCGACGTCGAGGGCGACTACGCAGCGCAGGCTGGACCCAAGGGCCTGCTGGAGAAGCTTGATTTTGCCGTCATCGACAAAACGAAGCTCGATCCCCGCTTTGTCACGGACTATTCCGTCGGCAGTTTTTATTATTCCTTCGTCATCGGCTGCAATGTCGATGCCGTGGCCGCTTGCCCGAAGAGCTGGGCCGACCTGTTCGACACGGCAAAGTTTCCCGGCAAGCGCACCTTTTACAAATGGTCCGCACCGGGTGTGATCGAAGCGGCCCTGCTGGCCGATGGCGTTGCCGCCGACAAGCTCTATCCGCTCGATCTCGACCGTGCCTTCAAGAAGCTGGACACGATCAAATCCGACATCATCTGGTGGTCTGGCGGCGCGCAATCGCAGCAGTTGATCGCTTCTGCGGAAGCGCCCTTCGGCAGCGTCTGGAATGGCCGCATGACGGCGCTTGAGAAAAGCGGCGTGAAGGTGGAGACCTCCTGGGAGCAGAACATCACGGCAGCGGATTCCCTCGTCGTTCCCAAGGGCACGAAGAACAAGGACGCGGCGATGAAGTTCATCGCTCTTGCCACCTCCGCGCAGGCGCAGGCGGATATGGCGACCGCGACGGGTTATGCCCCCGTCAACGTCGAATCCGCCAAGCTGATGGACCCGGAAACGGCAAAGACCCTGCCTGACCAGCAGACGGTAAGCCAGGTCAATGCCGACATGAACTACTGGGCGCAGCATCGCGACGAGATCGGTGAGCGCTGGTACGCCTGGCAGGCCAAGTAAGGCAACGGCGCGGGCTGCCAAAGCCGCCCGCGCAATTTTTCACCTCCGGGGAGGTTTGGGCATGGTCTCGCTTACCGATGAAACAGAAAGCCCTAAGACGAAGGTGCGGATGCCCTTCCGGCCCGGCAATTTTGCCGCCACCCTGCCGGCATTGGTTCTGCTTGCCCTGTTCTTCGTCGTGCCGGTCATCATCCTGCTGTCGCGCAGCGTGACCGAGCCGGTGCCGGGCTTTGGCAACTACGTCGCATTGCTGGGTAGCTCCACCTACCTGAAGATTTTCTTCAATACCTTTGCGGTCTCGGCGCTCGTCACGCTGGTGACGCTGGTGATTGGTTTTCCCGTCGCCTGGGCGCTTGCCATCATGCCGTCGCGGCTTGCCTCCATCGTCTTTGCAATATTGCTTTTGTCCATGTGGACCAACCTTCTGGCGCGCACCTATGCCTGGATGGTGCTGCTTCAACGGACGGGTGTCATCAACAAGACGCTGATGGGCCTTGGCATCATCGACAAGCCGCTTGCACTGGTCAACAATCTGACCGGCGTCACCATCGGCATGACCTATATCATGCTGCCTTTCATCATCATTCCGCTCTATGGCGTCATCCGCAAGATCGATCCGGCCATTCTCCAGGCGGCGGCGCTGTGTGGGGCAACCCGTTTTCAGGCGCTCACCCGTGTTCTCATTCCGCTTGCCGCTCCGGGTATGATTTCTGGTGCGCTGATGGTGTTCGTCATGTCGCTTGGCTATTTCGTCACCCCGGCGCTGCTCGGCGGCACCGCGAACATGATGCTGGCCGAGCTTATCGCGCAATTCGTGCAATCGCTCGTCAACTGGGGCATGGGCGGGGCTGCAGCGCTGGTGCTTCTGGTGGTGACGCTGACGCTCTACGCAATCCAGCTGAAATTCTTCGGCGCGGCCGGGGCAGGGGGGCGCTGACATGCTTTTGAACTATAACAGCCTTGGCGCATGGAAGTGGCTGCTGCTTTTCATCACCGTGCTGACGGCGGCATTCCTCATCCTGCCGATTGTCTTCATCGCCGCCCTGTCCTTCGGCTCGTCGCAATGGCTGATCTTTCCACCACCCGGCTGGACGCTGAAATGGTATGCGGATTTCTTTGCCGACCCGAGGTGGCTTGATGCCGCCTGGACGAGTCTGCGCATCGCCGTGATGGTCTCAGTCCTGTCGGTGCTGATCGGCCTCGTGGCGTCCTTCGGTCTGGTGCGGGGGCGGTTCATCGGGCGCGAGGGCCTGCGGGCTTTGTTCATGACGCCGATGATCCTGCCCGTCGTGGTGCTGGCGGTGGCGCTTTATGCTTTTTTCCTGAAGCTTGGCCTTGCGGGCACCACCACCGGCTTTGTCATCGCCCATCTCGTCGTGGCGCTGCCCTTCTCCATTCTGGCGTTGACCAGCGCGCTCGAAGGTTTCGACAAATCGATCGAAGACGCGGCAGTGTTGTGTGGCGCAAGCCCGCTGCAGGCGAAAATCCGCATCACCTTGCCGGCCATCAGCCACGGCCTGTTCTCAGCCGCGATCTTTTCTTTCCTCACCTCCTGGGATGAGGTGGTGCTGGCGATCTTCATGGCAAGCCCGACCTTGCAGACGCTGCCGGTGAAAATCTGGGCGACGCTGCGGCAGGATCTGACGCCGGTTATCGCCGCTGCATCGACGCTTCTGATCGCCGTGACCATCATTCTCATGCTGCTTGTCGCGGCTGTGCGAAAAGGACTGAAAACATGACCAAACCGCTCCTGCAAATTCGCGGCATCCGCAAGCAATACGGACCGGTTGTCGCCGTTCAGGACGTCAATCTCGAGGTGCAGCCGGGCGAGTTCATGACGTTTCTCGGGCCTTCCGGTTCGGGCAAGAGCACGACACTTTATATTCTGGCTGGTTTCGAACAGCCGACGGCCGGCGACATATTGCTGAACGGCGAAAGCCTGCTCTCCATACCCTCGCACAAGCGCAATATCGGCATGGTCTTCCAGCGTTACACACTGTTTCCGCATCTGTCCGTCGGCGAAAATATCGCTTTTCCGCTGAAAGTGCGCGGCAAGAGCAAGGCGGAAATCGATGCCAAGGTGAAGGAGATGTTGAGGCTCGTTCGTCTCGAAGGTTATGAGGACAGAAAGCCCGTGCAGATGTCGGGTGGCCAGCAGCAGCGCGTGGCGCTTGCGAGGGCGCTTGCCTATGATCCGCCGGTTCTGTTGATGGACGAGCCGCTCTCGGCGCTCGACAAGAAGCTCCGGGAAGAAATCCAGTTCGAAATTCGCCGTATCCACCAGCAGACGGAAGTGACGATCCTTTACGTCACCCACGATCAGGAAGAGGCCTTGCGTCTTTCCGACCGGATCGCAGTATTCTCAAAAGGCGTGATTGACCAGATCGGCACCGGACCGGAACTTTACGCTCACCCCGCCACCCGCTTCGTGGCCGAATTCATCGGCGACAGCGATTTCATCGCCTGCGATCTCCTCGCCGCCTCGGGGGGCAATGCGACGGTGTCGCTCGGGCAGGATATCGTCTTCGATCATATTCCGGTTCATGGCGAAGCGGCGCCGGGAAAAAAGGCGGCGCTGATGTTGCGGCCGGAGCGTTTGCAACTCAGCTGCAACAGGCCCGGCTCCTCCGCCGGTTTTCAGGCCACCGTCAGCGACATCACCTTCCTCGGCAACAACGTCCATGTCATGGCGCATACGGGCTCGGGCGAGCCCCTTGCCGTGCGTCTGCCATTTGGCCATGAGGCGATTTCGGGCCTCAGCCGCGGCGACCTCGTGCATCTGGCCTTCGATCCGGCGTCGGCGCAGGTTTTCTGTTGAGGGTTGGACGATGCATCTGAATGACCCCACGCTCTTTAGTGAAAAAGTGCCAGTGGCCGGCCGTTGGGTCGATTGCGACGGCCGCGAAACGGCGACGATCCGCAATCCCGCCACGGGTGAGATCATCGGACGGGTTCCCGAACTTGGCGCGAAGGAAACACAGGAAGCAATTGCCGCAGCCGTGATTGCGCAGAAGGCCTGGGCAAACCGCGTTGCCGGCGAGCGTGCGAATATCCTGAAACACTGGTTCCGGCTCGTCATGGAAAACCGCGACGATCTCGGCATGATCCTGACGCTGGAGCAGGGAAAGCCGCTGGCAGAGGCCAAAGGCGAAATCGCCTACGGCGCAAGCTTCATTGAATGGTTTGCCGAAGAGGCGCGCCGCATCAATGGCGAGACCTTACCCGGCCACCATCCCGACAAGCGCATTCTGGTTCTTCGCCAGCCGGTCGGCGTCGTTGCGGCGATCACGCCGTGGAATTTTCCGAATGCCATGATCACCCGTAAAGTCGGCCCGGCATTGGCCGCCGGCTGCGCGGTGGTGTTGAAACCCGCGCCGCAAACGCCGTTTTCGGCGATCGCGCTTGCCATTCTCGCCGAGCGCGCCGGCCTGCCGCTGGAGCTTTTCAGCATTCTGACCGGGCCTGCCGCAGAAATCGGCGGGGTGCTGACGGCAAGCCCGGATATTCGTCTTCTGACCTTCACCGGCTCGACGCGCACGGGAGAACATCTCTACCGGCAATGCGCGCCGACCATCAAGAAACTGGGGCTGGAACTCGGCGGCAATGCGCCTTTCATCGTCTTTGACGATGCCGATCTCGATGCCGCCGTGGAAGGGGCGCTGATTGCCAAGTTCCGCAACAATGGCCAGACCTGCGTCTGCGCCAACCGCTTTTACGTGCAGAGCAGCGTCTATGATGCGTTTTCGGAAAAATTCGTGCAGGCCGTCTCACTGTTGACGGTGGGTAATGGTCTGGAGGAGGCAAGCCTTCTCGGTCCCCTCATTGATGGAAACGCAGTTGCCAAAGTGGAGGCCCATATTGCCGATGCACTTGCGAAAGGCGCCGAGATTGCCGCCGGTGGCAAGAGACATGCGCTTGGCGGCAATTTTTTTGAGCCGACGATCCTGCGCAATGTCGATGCCGGCATGCAGGTGGCGCGTGAGGAAACCTTCGGGCCGCTTGCCCCGCTTTTCCGCTTTGAGGATGAGGCTGACGTGATCGCGCAGGCCAACAATACCGATTTCGGTCTCGCCTCCTATTTTTATGCGCGGGACCTTTCGCGTGTGTTCCGGGTTGCCGAGGCGCTCGAATATGGCATGGTCGGCGTCAATACAGGGGCGATTTCCACGGCCGAGGCGCCGTTTGGCGGCGTCAAGATGTCCGGTCTCGGCCGGGAAGGCTCGCGCCACGGCATCGAGGAATATACCGAGCTCAAATATGTCTGCATCGGCGGCGTCGCCTGAGACTTGGCCCGTTCACGGATTTCGCGTGAGAAACCGTTCATGGTCTTGCACCTGGCGGCTCCCGCTTTCTCGGAAATTGGAGCCGCCGACACGCGGTTCATTTCACTGAGCCAACATGCCCCAGGCAAGTGAACCCAAGGCAAAAAGCCCGAACAAGACAAGAATCACGCCAGACAAGCGGGAAACCCAGCGGGCAAAGGTCGTGGGAAGGCGCTGCCGCGCCAGTGCGACGCCACCGCTCAGCAGGAACCACCACAGCAACGAGCCGAGAAAAACGCCTGCGACAACGAAAAACGCGCTCATTGCCCCCGATGCGTCCGCAAGGCCGAGACCGGCAAAAATCGCTGCAAAGGACAGAATGGTCATGGGGTTGGTGATTGTCAGGAAAAAGGTGGCGGCGATGGTGCCGAGCAGATCGCGCGCTCCAACCTTGGCCGCCTCCGCCACAGGTTTTGGCTTGAGGCTTTTCCAGCCGAGCCACAGCATGAAAAGTCCACCGACGATTTTGAGCGGCGTATCGATTGTCGCAAGCGTCGCCGCGAAAGCGGAAAAGCCAAGCGCTGCGAGGCTGGCATAGACGGCATCCGCCAGAGCAGTCCCAAGACCGCCCGCCACACCGGCCCAGAAGCCGCGTTCAAGGTTGCGGTTGATGCAGAGCGCGCCGATGGGGCCGAGCGGGGCGGCGACAGCAAGGCCCAGTACGACGCTTTTCAACAGGAGCATCAGTTCCATCAGGCCACGCTTTCCTTCGGCATAAATGGCCCCGGCACGACAGAAGACAGGGCGATGATCGTTTCGGTGCGGGCAAGGAACCCGTTCTGTTTCATTGTCGCGAGAAAGGCCTCGATCTCCGCCAGCGACGCGACGTGGACTTTGACGAGGTAGGACCATTGCCCGGTCACATGGTGACATTCTGCAATCGCGGAATGCGCCGCGGCATAGGCACGAAACGCGGCCTCGTCCGCACCCGGCGCCAGAGCGATCCAAACGAAGGCGATCACGGGCACATCGAATGCGGCTGGATCGGCATCAACGGTGATGCGCCGGATCGCCCCGTTCGCCGTCAGGCGTCGGATACGCTCGTTCACAGCCGATGCGGAAAGCTCCACGACATTTCCTATATCGGCCAGAGAGCGTCGGGCGTCCTCTGCAAGAAGGCTGATGATTTTGCGGTCTATTGTGTCCATAACCGCATATAATCATGTTTTATATGGTTATGAAAGATATTATGCGGAATTTTATGAATTATGCGCAAACCTGAAGCGCAAGCGAGCCCTGCGCCGGGGTTCCTCTGCAGCATCGGCAGTGTGGTATTGGTTATGTAAATCGATGTCGGACGCGCGTTCGGTGACCAGGGCCGCCGCGCTCGCGGCCATAGCCGCATTCGATCCAGTAAGCGGAGGCGAATGACACCTCAAGCGGCCGGGTGATCAAAGGAGAGAGACCGACGGGACGTCTTGAGCCAGACCTGCCTGCTACCTCGCGCACCGGTGCCGGCACGCACCGAGTCGTCGCGGCCTCATCTATCGCGGTTGTTTTTCTGCCTCGCGCAGCGAGACCAGCCGTTGCGTGGATTCGTCCCACAGAATGAGCTTTACGCAGCCAAGGCTTTCGCGAAGGCTGATGCGGCCAAGTTTTGCAAGCTCGGGATAGTCGTGCAGAATCTCCGGCAACCTGTAAAAAGGCACCTTGCTCGACAGATGGTGGACATGGTGCATGCCGATATTGCCGGTGATCCAGCGCAGCGGACCCGGGAGATCGTAATAGGAGGCGCCATGCATGGCCGCATGGGGAAACGTCCATTCGGGAGGCTTGGACCAATGGGTTTCTTCAAACTGGTGCTGGACATAAAACAGCCAGACACCCGCTGACCCGGCAAGCAGCACGATGGGCAGATGGACCAGCAGAAAAGGCACGAGCCCTATCGCCCAGATTAGAAGGATGGCCAATACGGCGACAACGGCATTTGTCGCCATTGTCGAAATCCAGGGCAGCGCTCCAGACCGCATCATGCCAAATGGCAGCCTCTGTTTGAAAAGAAACAGGAAAGCAGGGCCGATGCCAAACATCACCAGCGGATGCCGGTACAGGCGATAACCGAGTTTTCCGCGAGGCGAAAGCGCGTGGTATTCGGCTACGGTCAGTGTTGTGATGTCACCAACCCCTCGCTCGTCGAGATTGCCGGCTGACGCGTGGTGTTCCGCATGCGCGCGGCGCCAGTAGTCGTAGGGCGTCAAAGTCAGGATGCCGATTGCGCGGCCCGTCCAGTCGTCCCAGCGACGCCGCCCGAAAAAGGAACCGTGTCCGCAATCGTGTTGCAGGATGAAGAGCCTTAACAAAAATCCGGCGGCGGGAATGACCAGAAGCAGGCCAAGCCAGTAACCAAATTGAATCGATATCGACGCCGCTGCCCAAAGGAGCACGAAGGGGACAAGCGTTACGGCAAGTTCGTACAGGCTGCGGCCTGTCCGGGGTTTGCGGTAATTCGACAGTATTTTGAGCAGGGCCTTTTCACTCGCGCCGCCGGGGAGGCGGGCCGTCAACGTCGCGGTCATGGTCGAGCGCAATCCTTCTGTTCGCCGTGCGGGCGGTCTGCGGCAGTCCGATCCCCAGTCAACAATCCCAGGTCCGTGCATTGCTCGGCGCGGGCACTCACTCTCTTGCTCATCAATGTTCGAGCTGTAAGCTCGCTCCTGAAATCTGAAACGGTTGATCTGCCCGGCGACGATCGCGCGCAAGCGCTGCGCGGCTTAAACCCGTTCTCTCTAACCGTACCGGTGCCGTTTGCACAGGGGGCGGGGTGACCTCTAGGGTCGCATCCAGTGTGCGCGAAATCGTCACGTGTGCTCTATCTCTTTGTTTCCAAGCATTTTCCCGAGTTGGAGCCGCTGCACACTTTTATGGGGAACTGCTTCAGGCCACACTGAAGACGTTATGCCAGCAGTCCGCGCATCATCAGTTCGAGATGAATCTCCAGAACGACCTGCTTGTCCAGACTGCGCCGGTCGTCGAAAATAAGCCTGAAAACCAAAGTTCCGATGAGCGGTGACATGACGACCTTGGCGAGTTCGTTGGGGTTGGCCTTGAACCTTTTTTTCGCCACGCCCTCCTCGAGGATCGCATTGATCCGCTCGAACACCGGCGCCATCACCACGTCATGGTGCTGGTCGATGAGATCGGGGAATTTTGCGCCCTCGGCAACGATGAAACGAAACAGTTCCCGCATCTTTCTATTGTCGACGAGGGCATCGAACAGGAATTCGAGCAGCATCCGAAGCTCCTCGACGGGATCGGCGGAGGTGCGTGGATAGGCCTTGAAGGCCTCCTGAAAAGGCGCTGAGGCATGCCTGATCATCGCCTCGAAAAGGGCTTCCTTGGTTTCGAAATAGACGTAGACCGTCCCTTTCGTAACCCCCACCCGTTCGGCAATGTCCTCGACCCGCGTGGCCGTAAATCCTCTTTTGGTGAATTCCTCGAATGCGGCGTCGAGAATTTGCAGCGGACGTTGTATCTTCTGTTCTGCGCGTGTCAGTTTTGCTTTTGCCATAACCCCGGATTCCTATTTATTCTTTCGGCACTTGCCCTTTTACCCGTCGCATTCGGCGGAAATGACAGGTGGTTTGCCTACAGCACCGGCGCAAAAACCGGAATCGATTTTTACGGGATGCGGTGCGTGGTTCGATATGTCGCCAGACCCGCCGATGCGTCCGGGAGGACGCACCGGCCAAAGTCGGAATGATCATTCGGGGAGCCCGGTTTGACGTCCGGAGAGTTCCCGATCGACGACACAAGAATTTCATTGACTATTCAGTCAGTCAAATATTATAGGGTGTGGCGAAGATCAAGAGGTCACCATGAGAAGCATTCTTTTAGCAGTGGCGGTCAGCGGCATTTTCGTTCTGTCGTCGTGCAGCAATGAAGAGCCGCCTGCTGACAAGCCGTTGCGCGTCGTCGATGTCGTCGCAGCGGCGAAAAAGCCGGTCGGCCGTGGCAGCGTCATCACCGGCGAAGTGAGGGCGCGGGTCCAGACGGACCTTTCCTTCCGGGTAAGCGGCAAGATCACCGAGCGGCTGGTGGATGTCGGTGCTTCGGTCAAGACCGGGCAATTGCTCGCCCGCATCGACCCGGAGGAGCAGAAGGCGGATATCGATGTGGCTTTGGCCAACCTGCAATCTGCCGAAGCGCAGATGACGCAGGCGCAGCTGGCATTCGATCGCCAGCAAAGCCTTTTCAAGACGCAGGTCACGTCGCGTTCTGCGGTCGACAAGGCGCAGGAAACCCTGCTCACCACGCAAGGGGCGGTCAGATCGGCGCAGGCGCAGCTGGATACGGCGCGTGATGCCCTTTCCTACACCGAGCTCAGGGCCGATGCTGACGGTGTGATCACCGCGCGCAATGTTGAAGTCGGCCAGGTGGCGCAGGCAGCCCAGCTCGTCTTCACGCTGGCGCATGACGGGCCGCGCGATGCGGTATTTGATGTCTACGAATCCCTGTTCCTCGAGCGCGATATCGACAATCTCGTCAATGTCAGCCTGCTGTCGGATCCAGCCCGCGCCGTGGAGGCGCCGGTGCGGGAAATTTCGCCGACGATCGATCCGGACAATGGCACGATCCGGGTCAAGGTCGGCCTGAACGGCGATATGACCATGCCGCTCGGCGCGCCCGTATCGGGCCATTTCCGCTTCAAGCAGGTCGAGGCGATTGAGCTTCCCTGGTCGGCAATGGCATCGCAGAACGGTCTTCCCGCCGTCTGGGTGGTCGATCCGCAATCCTCGGAAATCGCCATGCGCCGGGTTGAGGTCTCCGACTACGAGACGGGTCAATTCGTTGTTGCGGAAGGACTTCTTCCGGGCGATCTCGTCGTGACCAGCGGGACCAAATTTCTCCGTACCGGTGAAAAGGTCGCCTATGAAAAGGGGCAGGCACAATAATGTTCAGGATAAACAGAAGCTTGTTTTTGCTGCTTCCGGTGATCGCGGTCTCGTCCTGCCAGGAAAAGCAGGAAGCCCCGGCTGAGGCGCCGCGCCCCGTGCTCTCCGTCGTGGTGGCGGAGACGCCCGCCGATGCGCTGCGGCTGACCGGCACGGTGGAATCGAGAATTCAGACCGATCTCGGCTTTCGTGTTCTCGGCCGCATCATCGCCCGCAATGTCGATGTGGCCGATCTGGTCAAGAAAGGCGATGTCGTGGCATCTATCGATCCGCTCGCGCTGGAACTCTCGGTCAAGAGCGCCCAGTCCGATCTGTCCAACGCCGAAGCGCAACTGGCCAATGCGGTGACGACGGAGCAGCGCCAGCGTGTGCTGGCCGAGGCCCGCAGCGGCACGGAAGCGGCACTGGAAGAGGCAGAACAGGCCACGCGAACGGCCAATGCCGCCGTCGCGAAGGCCCGGGCAAATCTCGATAAGGCCGAAGAGCAACTGGGGTATACGCAACTGCACGCCGAATTCGACGGTGTGGTGACTGCGACATCCGGTGAAATCGGCCAGGTCGTCTCGGCCGGCCAGACGGTCGTCACCATTGCCCGTCCGGAAGTGCGCGATGTCGTGATCGACGTTCCGCAATTTGCAGCGCAGCGGCTGCAGATCGGCTCGACCTTCGATATCGCCTTGCAGCTGGACCCGAACATTCGCACCACCGGCGTGGTGCGTGAGATTGCGCCCGAAGCCGAAACGGCGACACGCACGCGCCGCACGAAAATCAGCCTTCAGGATGCGCCGCCGACATTCCGGCTCGGCTCGGTCGTCACGGCCTCGGCAACGGCAGCGTCCGAACCGAAGATCATGCTCCCGTCGTCGGCCCTGTTGAAAACCGGGGGCGGGTGGAGTGTCTGGGTCGTCAATACCGAGACGGCCACGGTGACGTTGCGGCCGGTCACAATAGAAGGCGAGCCCGTTGACGGCGGCACTGTGCGCATCGCCGGCGGCGTCAAGCCCGGCGAGCGTGTCGCCAGCGCCGGTGTTCACAAGCTTAAGGATGGCCAGGCCATCAGGATCGATCAGGAGGTCCGTCCGTGAAGAAATTCAATCTTTCCGACTGGGCGCTCGAACACCGTTCGCTCGTCTGGTATTTCATGCTGGTGTTCGTTCTTGCCGGCGTTTTCTCCTATCTCAACCTTGGACGTGAGGAAGATCCGAATTTCACCATCAAGACGATGGTGATCAGCGCGCAATGGCCCGGCGCCTCCGCAGAAGAAGTGGCCCGGCAGGTGACCGACAGGATCGAGAAGAAGCTCGAGGAACTCGACAGCACTCGACTTTCTGCGCAGCCAGACGGTGGCCGGCAAGACGACGATTTTCGTGGAGCTCTTGCCGGAAACCAAGGCGAAGAATGTCGAGCCCACCTGGGTGCGGGTGCGCAACATGATCGGCGACATCAAGGGCGATTTCCCATCTGGCGTCGTCGGTCCGTTCTTCAACGACCGTTTCGGCGATGTCTATGGCAATATCTACGCTTTCACCAGCGACGGTCTCAGCCAGCGGCAATTGCGCGATCTGGTGGAGGACGCGCGTGCCAAGGTTCTGACCATCGACAATATCGGCAAGGTCGATGTCATCGGCGCTCAGGACGAAGCGATCTATCTGGAGTTCTCGACGCGGCAGATCGCAGCGCTCGGCATCGACCAGCAATCGATCATCAAGACGCTGCAAGCCCAGAACGCGGTTACCCAGTCCGGCTTCGTCAATGCCGGGCCGGAACGTGTCGCATTGCGTGTCAGCGGCCAGTTCACCTCGGAAGACAGCCTTCGGGCCATCAACCTGCGCGTCAACAACCGTTTCTTCCCGTTGACGGAAGTGGCGACGATCCGGCGCGGTTATGTCGATCCGCCGTCTTCGCTGTTCCGCTTTAACGGGCAACCGGCCATCGGTCTTGCCATCGGCATGAAAACCGGTGCCAACCTCGTGCATTTCGGCGAGGAGCTGGATGCACAGATGAAGCGTATCGTCGCGGATCTGCCCATCGGGGTCGATGTGCACCGGGTGTCCGATCAGCCGGCGGTGGTCGATGAGGCGGTCTCCGGCTTCACTTCGGCCCTGTTCGAGGCGATTGCCATCGTTCTCGTCATCAGCTTCATCAGCCTTGGACTGCGGGCGGGCATGGTGGTTGCGGTGTCGATCCCGCTCGTCCTGGCGATCACCTTCGTCTACATGGAATATACCGGCATTTCGCTGCAACGCATCTCTCTCGGCGCCCTCATTATCGCGCTCGGGCTTCTCGTTGACGATGCGATGATTGCTGTCGAGATGATGGTCGCGCGGCTGGAGGTCGGCGACGATCTCAGAAAAGCGGCGACCTATGTTTATACCTCCACCGCCTTCCCGATGCTGACAGGCACGCTGGTCACCGTTGCCGGCTTCATTCCGATTGGCCTCAACAACAGCGCGGCGGGTGAATTCACATTCACCCTGTTCGTGGTGATCGCCGTTTCGCTGATCGTGTCGTGGATTGTCGCGGTTGTGTTCACACCGCTGCTTGGCGTGGCGATGTTGCCCAAGACGATGAAAGTGCACCATGAGAAGAAGGGCCGTTTTGCCTCCGCCTTTTCCTGGCTTCTAGGCCGGGCGCTGCGCTTCCGCTGGGTCACGATCATCCTTACCATTGCATCGTCTTCGCCGTCTGTCGGCGGCATGAGCCTTGTGCAGCAGCAGTTTTTCCCTGCGTCGGACCGTGTGGAACTGATCGTCGACTGGAACCTGCCGCAGAACAGCTCGATTGCCGAAACCAACCGGCAGATGGCGCAGTTCGAGCAGGAAGCGCTGGCAACCCGGATATCGACCACTGGTCGACCTATGTCGGCGAAGGCGCGCCGCGTTTCATCCTCTCCTTCGACGTGCAGACGCCTGACGTCACCTTCGGCCAGACGATCATCGTCACCAAGGACCTCGAGGCGCGGGATCGCCTTCGCGCCGATCTGCAGGACTACCTCTGCAAGACGTTCCCCGGCACCGACGCCTTCGTCAAGTTGCTCGATATCGGCCCGCCGGTCGGAAAACCGGTGCAATATCGCCTGAGCGGTCCGGATATCCAGCATGTCCGCGAACTCGGCCAGCAACTGGCGGGCATCGTCAACGGACATCCGCTGCTCTCCAACATGACCTTGGACTGGAACGAGCCGACGCGGGTGGTCAAGGTCGATGTTCTGCAGGACAAGGCCCGCCAGCTCGGCGTCTCTTCGCAAGACATCGCCAATGCCATGAACAGCATTGTCGAGGGGTCCACCGTCACGAAGGTCAAGGATGATATCTACCTCATCGACGTGGTGGCGCGTGCGCAGCTGGCGGAGCGCGGCTCCATCGAAACATTGCAGAACCTGCAATTGCCGGCGACGAACGGCAAGGCCGTGCCGCTGTCGGCAATCGCCAACTTCCGCTATGAGCTGGAACAGCCGACCATCTGGCGTCGCGACAGAATTCCGACGGTCACGGTCAAGGCTGCCATCATCGGCCCGACCCAGCCAGCGACAATCGTGGAGCAATTGAAGCCGAAACTCGAGGCTTTCGAAAAGGCGCTCCCCGTGGGTTACAAGCTCGAGACCGGCGGCTCGGTGGAATCCAGCGCGGATTCGCAAGCGCCAATCGTCGCCGTGGTGCCGCTGATGCTGTTTGCGATGGCAACGATCCTGATGGTCCAGCTGCAGAGCTTCAGCCGACTGTTCCTCGTCTTCGCCGTTGCCCCGACGGCGCTGATCGGCGTCGTGGCAGCGCTGCTGCTCAGCAATGCGCCGATGGGCTTCGTCGCCATCCTCGGCGTCCTGGCGCTGATCGGTATCCTCATTCGAAACTCGGTCATTCTCGTCGTTCAGATCGAACATCTCAGAAGCGAAGGGGTCTCGGCCTGGCGCGCCGTCATCGAGGCGACCGAGCATCGCATGCGGCCGATCATGCTGACGGCTGCGGCGGCCACACTGGCCCTCATCCCCATATCGCGGGAGGTATTCTGGGGTCCGATGGCCTATGCGATGATGGGCGGCATTGTGGTCGGCACGGCGCTCACGCTGCTGTTCCTGCCGGCGCTCTATGTCGCGTGGTTCCGCATTCCGCGCGAGGATGATGAGCCGGAGGGCCAGGAGATCAAAAAGGAAATGGCGCCCGCCACGTCTTCCCCGTCATAAAAATATCCGCCGTCGTTGTTCCCGCAGGCCGGATAGTGTTAGGAAGGTCGGCTTAGCCGCGTTGAGCGGCGGCCGTCCTTTTCACTGTTGGATGGCATGCATATTTGAAAGTACGGAGGGTTGAAGGATGGGCGGGTTGTCGGATTGGCTTGCGGATGCAAAGCCGATCAATCGCAAGAATGCCGCAGAGGTGGTGTTCGAAGATATCCGTTCTGCCATCACCTCCGGTCAGCTTGTGGTCGGAACCCGGCTGCCCTCCGAAGCGCATCTGGCGGAACGATATGGCGTCAGCCGGCCGATCGTGCGCGAGGCGCTGCGATCCCTCCAGACTTTGGGGCTGACGCAGACGCGCACGGGCAGCGGCACCTATGTGATGACCGCGACGCCGCCTGCCGAACTGAGTTACGGAGCCTATTCCGCCCGTGATCTGATCGAGGCGCGGCCCTTCATCGAGGTGCCGGCGGCCGGTTGGGCGGCGCTGCGGCGCACGGATGCCCAATTGCAGGTTCTGCTCGAACTTTGCGGCAGGATGGAGCTTGAGGAAAGGCCGCATCCGTGGGTGTTGCTGGACGGGCAGTTTCATTGCGCCATTGCGGAAGCCTCGTCCAATGCGCTGTTTGCCAAGGTTGTGGCCGATGCGCGCGAGGCGCTTTCCCAGCAGTCCGAGATGGTCAACCTGATGGCCGGCCGGCGCGTTGCATCCAATCTGGAGCACCGCCGGATCGTCGAGGCAATCCGGCGGGGTTCAGCCCCCGATGCGCGCGAGGCGATGGAGCTTCACCTGGGTCAGGTGAAGCAGGTGGTCACGACGATCATTGGAGAAGATCGGGCTCGCCACCCGTAAGGGCGGGCAGGTTGGCGAGGTGGCGGGGGCTGAGTGCCTGCTGCAGCTGCGCCTCCGTCAGATAACCGCGCTCCAGAACCACCTGCGGCACGGTGCGGCCGCTGGCCAGCGCCTCCTTTGCGACATCAGTTGCCGCATAATAGCCGATGAGTGGATTAAGCGCGGTTGCGAGACCGATCGATTCCTCTACACGCTGCGCCATGATGGCGGGATTGGCGACAATGCCGTTAACGCAGCGTTCCGCCAGCGTCCGGCAGGCGGCGCTCAGCTGGCTGATGCTTTGGGAAAGGGCGCGCACCATGATCGGCTCGAAGGCGTTCAGCTGAAGCTGCCCGGCTTCGGCGGCCATTGTGATGGTGATGTCGTTGCCGATGACCGCATAGGCCACCTGATTGACCATTTCGGGAATGACCGGATTGATCTTGCCCGGCATGATGCTGGATCCCGCCTGAACGGAGGGCAGGGTGATTTCGCCGATGCCGGCGCGCGGGCCGGAAGAGAGCAGGCGAAGGTCGTTGCAGGTCTTCGACAATTTGACAGCAACCCGTTTCAGCACGCCGGAGAGGTGCACGAATGCGCCGGGATCCTGCGTCGCTTCAATGAGGTCGGCCGCCGTCACCAGCGGGCGTCCGGTCAGCCGCGCCAGATGCTGGCAGGCAAGCGCCGCATATCCGCGTGGTGCGTTCAGCCCGGTGCCGATGGCGGTGGCGCCGAGATTGATTTCGTGGAGGAGGGCGGCGGATTCGATGAGGCGAGCCTGATCTTCGCCCAGCATCACCACGAAGGTGCGGAATTCCTGGCCGAGCGTCATCGGCACGGCGTCCTGCAATTGTGTCCGCCCAATCTTGATGAAGCCGGAAAACTCCTGTGCCTTCAGGTCGAAGGCGTCTTTCAGGACGCCCATAGAAGCCGCGAGATCGTCGATCGCCTCGATCAAGCCGACATTGACTGCGGTCGGATAGGCATCGTTGGTCGACTGGCTGAGATTGACGTGGTCGTTCGGGTGAAGGCGGGCATAATCGCCTTTTTCGTGGCCGAGCAGTTCAAGCGCGCGGTTGGCGATGACCTCGTTGGCGTTCATGTTGGTGGAGGTGCCCGCACCGCCCTGAATTTCATCCACGACGAATTGCTCGTGAAGCGCACCCTCGCGAATTTCGTGGCAGGCCTTGACGATTGCGTCCATCCGCTCCCGGTCGAGCAGGCCAAGCTCGTGATTGGCAAGGGCCGCCGCTTCCTTCACATAGGCCAGTCCCCTGATGAGATAGGGGTTGTGGCCAATCGTTACGCCGGTGATCTGAAAGTTCTCCACCGCGCGCGCCGTGTGCACGCCCCAATAAACATCTGCCGGAATTTCCTTGGTTCCGAGCAAATCATGCTCCCTGCGCGTCACGCCCACTTTTTCCTCCAATAGCTCAAAGCGTTACCTAAATCTGTAAAGCTGTCTTACAGATTTTTCGACCTTAATCCTTCACCGGATGAACGTCAATAATGCTTCGATCCCCTTGACGAACGGCATTCTCTGCAATTATGAGGGCAAAAATCTGTCATGCAGCTTTACAGCGATGCATGGGCATGCTGGCGCTGTATCCAGCACCGGACGTGCCAGTTCCAATTTTGATTTCCGGCGTATCGCCGACTGCGAAGCAAATTCATTGGGAGGAGAAATATCAATGAAATCTGTTAAAACCGCACCTGCCGAACGCGAGGTCTTCAGCGAGGAAGACCTCGGATACCACAAGGCACTCAAACCGCGTCAGATCCAGATGATCGCCATCGGCGGCGCCATCGGCACCGGGCTGTTCTTGGGCGCCGGTGGGCGGCTGGCGCAGGCCGGTCCGGCGCTGGTGTTCGTGTATGCGCTTTGCGGTTTCTTTGCCTTTCTGGTGCTGCGTGCGCTGGGCGAGCTCATCATGCATCGCCCGAGTTCCGGCTCGTTCGTGTCCTATGCCCGCGAGTTCTATGGCGAGAAGATGGCGTTCTTCGCCGGCTGGATGTACTGGCTGAACTGGGCCATGACCTCGGTTGCCGATGTCACCGCCGTTGCGCTCTACATGAACTTCTTCAAGCAATATGTTCCATGGCTGGCCGGCATCGACCAGTGGGTATTTGCGATGACAGCACTGCTGGTCGTGCTGGCGATGAACATGCTGTCGGTCAAGGTGTTTGGCGAGCTTGAGTTCTGGTTCAGCCTGATCAAGGTGCTGGCGCTTGCGATCTTCCTCGTCGTTGGCATTTATTTCGTCATCTTCGGCACGCCCATCGAAGGCCATGTCACGGGCTTCAGCATCATCACCGATAATGGCGGCTTCTTCCCGAACGGCATTCTTCCGGCCTTCGTCATCATTCAGGGGGTAGTGTTCGCTTATGCCTCTATCGAATTGATCGGCACGGCGGCAGGCGAAACCGAAGACCCGCGCAAGGTCATGCCCCGCGCCATCCGCGCCGTGGTGTTGCGCCTCGTGGTGTTTTATGTCGGCTCGGTGCTGCTGTTCACGCTGCTTTTGCCTTACACCGCCTTTAAGGCTGGCGAGAGCCCCTTCGTTACCTTCTTCGGTTCCATCGGCGTTCAGGGTGCGGATGTCATCATGAACCTCGTGGTGCTCACCGCCGTGCTGTCCTCGCTCAATGCCGGTCTTTATTCAACCGGCCGTATTCTACATTCGATGGCGGTTTCCGGATCTGCTCCGGCAGCACTTGCAAAGATGAACAAGGCCGGCGTGCCCTATGGCGGTATTGCCGTCACCGCCGCCGTCACCGTTCTCGGCGTGGCGCTGAACGCCGTCGTGCCGGCTGCGGCCTTCGAAATCGCCCTCAACCTTTCGGCACTCGGCATCATCTGCGCATGGGCCGTCATCGTGCTTTGCCAGCTCAAGCTTTGGCAGCTTTCCCGGCGTGGCGAAATGGCCCGCCCGGATTTCCGCATGTTCGGGGCGCCATACACCGGCATTCTCACGCTCGTCTTCCTGTTCGGCGTGCTGGTCCTGATGGCGTTTGACTATCCCGTCGGTTCCTGGACCATCGCTTCGCTGCTGGTCATCATCCCGGCGCTGGTCATTGGCTGGTATCTGCTGCGCGACCGTATCCACCGTCTTGCCAATGAGCGTGCGGGAGCATCGCTTTGAGCGGGCAGGGTGAAGCTCCACTGGTGGCGGTTATCGCCACCGGTGGTACCATCGCCAGCAGGTGCGGCGCCGATGGCGCCAGCACACCAAGCCTTTCGGGCGAAGACCTGCTTGCACTGGTTCCACAGGTCAGTGCCCGGCTGAAGCCGGTCGACCTGATGGCGAAGGATTCCTCCAGCCTGACATTGGCCGACATGCAGTGCATCAGCGATGCGGTCGGTGTGGAGCTCAACGATCCCGCTGTCGCCGGTGTCGTCGTTCTGCATGGAACCGATGCGATGGAAGAGACCTCGCTGCTCGTGCATTTGCAGCACAGGCTCACCAAACCGGTCGTCTTCACCGGCGCGCAGTTTACAGCCGACCATCCAGATGCGGACGGGCCGTCCAATCTGGCCACGGCCATAGAAACCGTGCTTGATCAGGAGAATGCCGACAAGGGTGTTCTCCTGTCCTTCGGCGGCAGATGTCTGCCGGCATGGGGGCTTTACAAGCTGAGCGCGGATGCGGCGGATGCGTTTCGTTCCGCACGCCCGGTGGCTCATGCTGCAGTGTTGGAGCTTGCTGCTCCCGTCACCGATCTGCGGGTTGATATCGTTGCGATTTATCCCGGTTGCGATGCCGCCCATATCGAGGCGAGCCTTAAGGCCGGTGCCGATGGCATCGTGCTTGCCGCACTGGGTTCCGGCAACGCCAATCCGGGCATCGCCGTGGCCGTTAAGCGCTGCGCCGAGCGCGGCGTTCCGGTTGTCGTCTCCAGCCGGGTTCCGGAAGGGCTGCTGGTGGCAAGTTACGGCGGCGGCGGTGGTGGTCACGATCTGGTCGCGGCCGGTGCCGTCCATTCGTCCACACTACGCCCCGGACAGGCGCGCATCCTGCTTGCGGCGTTGATCGCCGCCGAAAGCTCTGCGGAAGAAATTGTTTCCGCATTCAAGGACGGGACGCTGTCCTGAAGCATTTCCAGTAAAGGTGCGTAGCGGTTTTACGCCCGGAAAATGTGGAAAAAACAAAGACGTAGAGCACTGACGTGCTCCAGGTATCGGCCGTGATGCCCGCATTGGCGGGCATCGAAATTCCTATGGGATTCCTATTTTATTCCATCTGCCGCCGTCTCGAACCTTTATGCGGTTCGGGTGCATTCTTCTGTGCGGGAAGGGATGGTGTTCCCTTCTCAAGCCAGAAAGAATGAAAAGCGGCGTCCCACATGGCGGCGCTTTTCTTCCTGTCCGGCTCCTCGGTTAAAAAAGGAGTCCCATCGATGATGGACGTTATTCTGATCGGCGCAGCCACGCTGTTTTTCGCGCTTTGCTTTGCCTATACGCGCGCCTGCGACCGGCTTTAGGCGGAGGTCGAGATGTTATTCGATTATGTTCTGAGCGGTGCCGTCACCGTCTTTATCGCCGCCTATCTCACCTATGCGCTCATTCGCCCCGAACGCTTCTGATCGGGAAGCGGCCGTTCGAGCGGCGGAGAAAACGCAGTCGGCTTCGTCGCTCTCTCTTTCTGTCTGAGCATCGGATTTTCCGAAAACCGCATTTTCGGTCCGATGTTTTATCGAAAGTTCACTACCATGACCCTCACTGGATGGTTTCAGATCCTGCTTTTCTGCGGGATCGTCGTCGCGCTGGTGAAGCCTCTCGGCTTCTATATGGCGCGTGTCTTTAATGGCGAACGCACCCTGCTTTCGCCGGTTCTCGCACCCGTCGAGCGCGGCCTTTATGCCCTTGCCGGAACAAGCGAGCGCGAGGAACAGCACTGGACGACCTATGCGTTTTCCCTGCTCCTCTTCAACCTCTTCGGTTTTGCCCTGCTTTATGCGCTGATGCGCTTTCAGGGCATGTTGCCCTATAATCCGCAGGGAATGCCAGCCGTTGCGCCGGAACTGTCGTTCAATACGGCCATCAGCTTCGTCACCAATACCAACTGGCAGAATTATGGCGGCGAAAGCACCATGTCCTATCTGACCCAGATGTCCGGTTTCACCGTGCAGAACTTCGTTTCCGCCGCGACCGGCATGGCGATTGCCATCGGGCTTATCCGCGCCTTCGCACGCGCTTCCGGCAAGGCCATCGGCAATTTCTGGGTGGATATGGTGCGCTCGACGCTCTACATCCTGCTGCCGGCCTGCATCGTGCTGACCCTCGTCTATGTATCGCTCGGCGTGCCGCAGACGCTTGGCGCTTATGTCGGCGCCCAGACGCTTGAAGGCGCGCGGCAGACGATTGCAGTCGGGCCGGTGGCGTCGCAACTGGCGATCAAGATGCTCGGCACCAATGGCGGCGGCTTCTTCAATGCCAATTCCGCGCATCCGTTCGAAAACCCTAATGCCATCTCCAACATGATCCAGATGGTGTCGATCTTCACGATCGGTGCTGCCTTCACCAACGTCTTCGGCCGCATGGTCGGCAACACCCGTCAGGGCTGGGCAATCCTTGCCGCCATGGGCGTTCTGTTCATCGCCGGCGTCGCCGTCACCTATTGGGCGGAAGCGGCCGGAAATCCGCTGATGCACAGCTTCGGCCTTGCCGGCGGCAACATGGAGGGCAAGGAGGCTCGCTTTGGCGTGGCGCTCTCATCGCTCTTTGCGGTCATCACCACCGCCGCATCCTGTGGTGCAGTCAACGCCATGCATGGCAGCTTCACGGCGCTTGGCGGTCTCATTCCGCTCATCAACATGCAGCTTGGAGAGGTGATTGTCGGCGGCGTCGGTGCGGGTTTCTATGGCATTCTGCTCTTCATCATCATCGCCATTTTCGTGGCGGGGCTGATGGTCGGGCGCACGCCGGAATATCTCGGCAAGAAGATCGAGGCCAAGGAAATGAAGATGGCGGTTCTGGCCATTCTCTGCCTGCCGCTCGCCATGCTTGCCTTCACGGCCACCGCCACCATCCTGCCCTCGGCGGTCGCGTCGGTCGGCACGGCCGGACCGCACGGGTTCTCCGAGATCCTTTATGCCTATACCTCGGCTGCCGCCAATAACGGCTCTGCCTTCGGCGGCCTCACCGGCAACACCACCTGGTACAACATCACGCTCGGTTTTGGCATGTTGATGGGACGTTTTCTGGTGATCATCCCGGCGCTGGCGATTGCCGGCTCGCTGGTTACCAAAAAGACCGTTCCGGCGTCCGCCGGCACCTTCCCCACGGATGGGCCGCTGTTCGTCGGTCTGCTCGTCGGCACGATCGCTGGTCGTCGGTGGCCTCACCTTCCTGCCGGCCCTGGCGCTTGGTCCGGTCGTGGAACATCTGGTCATGGCCGCCGGCCAGGTCTTTTGAGGTGCTGCCATGACGACGTCCCGACGTAACCGCACTCTTCCTGTCCGCACTGGCGCTCCCCTCAACGGGAGCGCCGGCCGGGGCGGCTGGTGCGCATCCAATCTCATTCTTGCAATGATGGCGGCTCTGTTCGCCGCCGTCTGCGCCCTCGAAGTTCTCACGGGCTGATCGATCCCGATCGGTCGCCCTGTTTCAAACGCTGGAGCCTCTTCATGAGCCAGTCCAAACAAGCGAGCATCCTTGATTCTCGCATTCTCGTTCCGGCAATTGCCGACGCATTCAAGAAGCTCAATCCGCGCACGCTTGCGCGCAATCCGGTCATGTTCGTGGTGGCGACGGTGTCAGTGCTCACGACCGTGCTGTTCATCCGCGATCTCCTCGTCGGCAATGCCAATCTCGGTTTCTCCTTCCAGATCAATCTCTGGCTCTGGTTCACCGTTCTCTTCGCCAATTTCGCCGAGGCCGTCGCTGAAGGGCGCGGCAAGGCGCAGGCGGATTCGCTGCGGAAAACCCGCACGGAAACCCAGGCCAAACTGCTGAGCGGTGATGATCGCAGCCAATACACGATGGTCGCCGGCGCTGGTCTCAAGGTGAACGATGTCGTTCTCGTCGAGGCTGGCGATATCATTCCCTCCGACGGTGAAGTCATCGAAGGTGTTGCCTCCGTCAATGAAGCGGCGATAACGGGCGAATCCGCCCCCGTCATCCGCGAATCCGGCGGCGACCGCTCGGCTGTCACCGGCGGCACGCAGGTGCTGTCGGACTGGATAAGGGTTCGTATCACCGCTGCTGCCGGCTCGACCTTCCTCGACCGGATGATTTCGCTGGTCGAAGGTGCCGAGCGCCAGAAGACGCCGAATGAAATCGCGCTCAACATTCTGCTTGCGGGCATGACGTTGATCTTCGTTCTGGCCACCGCGACCATTCCAAGCTTTGCGGCCTATGCCGGCGGCTCCATCCCGATCATCGTGCTGGTGGCGCTGTTCGTCACGCTCATTCCAACGACGATCGGCGCACTTTTGTCGGCCATCGGCATTGCCGGCATGGACAGGCTGGTGCGCTTCAACGTGCTTGCCATGTCTGGCCGCGCGGTGGAGGCAGCCGGCGACGTCGATACGCTGCTGCTCGACAAGACTGGCACGATCACACTCGGCAACCGACAAGCGACCGAATTCCGCCCCGTCACCGGTGTTTCAGAACAGGAACTGGCCGATGCGGCGCAGCTTGCATCGCTTGCCGACGAAACGCCGGAAGGCCGTTCCATCGTCGTTCTTGCCAAGGAAAAATACGGCATCCGGGCCCGCGATATGCAGAAGCTGCACGCCACTTTCGTGCCCTTCACCGCCCAAACCCGCATGAGCGGCGTCGATTTCGAAGGTTCTTCCATTCGCAAGGGCGCTGTCGATGCGGTTCTCTCCTATGTCGATGGCGGCGTTACGCAGCAAGGCAATACGGCGCTTGCCGTTAAAGCCGAAACCGATGTCACCCGCGACATCCGCACGATTTCGGAAGAGATCGCCAAGACCGGTGGCACGCCGCTTGCCGTGGTGCGGGATGGAAAGTTGCTCGGCGTCGTGCAGCTGAAGGATATCGTCAAGGGCGGCATTCGCGAGCGTTTTGCCGAACTTCGCCGCATGGGCATCCGCACGGTGATGATCACCGGCGACAATCCGATGACGGCTGCTGCCATCGCGGCGGAAGCAGGGGTGGACGATTTCCTCGCCCAGGCGACGCCGGAAAACAAGCTGGATCTCATCCGCGAGGAACAGGCCAAGGGCAAGCTCGTCGCCATGTGCGGCGACGGCACCAACGACGCGCCGGCACTGGCGCAGGCCGATGTGGGTGTCGCCATGAACACCGGCACGGTTGCCGCGCGCGAGGCCGGCAATATGGTCGATCTCGACAGCGACCCGACCAAGCTCATCGAGATCGTGGAAATCGGCAAGCAATTGCTGATGACACGCGGGGCGCTGACCACCTTCTCCATCGCCAACGACATCGCCAAATATTTCGCCATCATCCCGGCGATGTTCCTGGCCTTCTATCCGCAGCTTGGCGTGCTGAATGTCATGGGGCTTTCGACGCCGCAAAGCGCGATCCTGTCTGCCATCATCTTCAACGCGCTCATCATAATCGCGCTCATCCCGCTCTCGCTGAAGGGCGTCAAATACCGCCCGATCGGCGCCGGCGCGCTGCTGTCGCGCAATCTGGTCATCTATGGTCTGGGCGGCATCATCGTGCCCTTCATCTGCATCAAGGCCATCGACCTCGCCATTACGGCGCTTGGTCTCGCCTGAGGAGTATGGAAATGTTGAAACAGCTACGTCCCGCACTGGTGCTGATCCTTGCCACCACCGCCATCACCGGCCTTGCCTATCCGCTGGGCATGACGGGTCTCGCACAGGCGATCTTTCCCTTTCAGGCAAATGGCAGCCTGATCGAGAAGAACGGCACTGTCGTCGGCTCGCAATTGATCGGGCAGGCCTTTACCGGCGAGAAGTATTTCCACGGCAGACCTTCGGCAGCTGGCGATGGCTATAATGCCGCTTCGTCCTCCGGCTCCAACCTCGGGCCGACGAGCGCCAAGCTGATTGACCGGGTGAAGCAGGATTACGCGGCGGCAAAGGCCGAAAATCCCGCAGCCGAGGTTCCGGCAGATCTGGTGACGGCATCTGGCAGCGGTCTTGACCCGCATGTCTCGCCCGAGGCTGCCTATTTTCAGGTTCCGCGCATCGCCAAGGCGAGAGGCGTGGATGCAGCCTCGCTACGCGCCATTGTCGAACGCCATGTCGAAAGCCCGGAACTCGGCTTCATGGGCGAGCCCGTTGTAAATGTGCTGGCTCTCAACATGGCTCTTGACGCAGCCGGCTCATGAACTGAAATGGCTATGGTTTCTTTCGAAGCCATAGCCTCGTCCACTGGTGGGTTAAATGCCTGACGATATCAGCAATATGCCGACGAGACCCTCACCGGATGCGTTGCTGGAAAACGCCCGGCGCGAGGCGCGAGGGCGGCTGAAGATTTTTCTCGGCGCAGCACCGGGTGTCGGCAAGACCTATGAAATGCTGATGTCCGGCCGGGCAAAGCTTGCGGATGGGGTCGATACCATCATCGGCGTGGTGGAAACGCATGGCCGCAAGGAAACCGAAACGCTGGTGCAGGGTTTCGAGATCATTGCGCGCCGGAATATCGATTATCGCGGCCAGGCGCTGGACGAGATGGATCTCGATGCCATTCTCGCCCGTCGTCCCGCTCTGGTTCTGGTCGATGAGCTGGCCCACACCAATGCGGCCGGCAGCCGGCATCCCAAGCGCTATATGGATGTTCAGGAAATTCTCGCGCAGGGTATCGATGTCTATACGACGCTCAATATCCAGCATGTGGAAAGCCTGAACGATGTGGTGGCGCAGATCACCCGTATCCGCGTGCGCGAAACGGTGCCTGACAGCATCATCGACCGGGCGGACGATGTCGAGATCATCGACATCACCCCCGACGATCTGATCAAGCGCCTTCAGGACGGCAAGGTCTATATGCCCCGCACTGCGCGGCGCGCCATCGAGAATTATTTTTCGCGCGGCAATCTGACGGCGCTGCGCGAGCTTGCGCTGCGGCGCACCGCGCAGCGGGTGGACGAGCAATTGCTCAACCACATGCAATCGCACGCCATTTCCGGCCCCTGGGCGGCGGGGGACAGGGTGCTGGTCTGTCTCGACCACGGCGGCAACGGTCCCGGTCTGGTGCGTTATGCCCGCAGGCAGGCCGACCGCCTGCGGGCACCATGGACGGCGCTGCACCTGGACACGCCTCGCTCGCAGCAATTGTCGGAGGCGGAGAAGGATCGGCTGGCCGGCACCATGCGGCTCGCGCAACAATTGGGCGGCGAGACGGTGACGCTGCCGGCGCTCGACCTGACGCGCGAAATCATTTCTTATGCCAACGCCAATAATTTCACCCATATCATCATCGGCCGTCCCAGAAAGTCCTGGTGGCAGAGAATCCTGCAGCGTTCGCTGACGCATGATCTGATCGACCATGCCGGCGATATCAGCGTGCATGTCATTTCCGGCGACAAAAACGCGGAAAAGCCGGTCCAGAGCGTGAGGCCGGCAACGGCTCAATCGCGGTTTTCGATACTGCCCTATCTCAACAGCACCCTGTTTGTCGGGCTGGCGATCCTGGCCGGCATCGTGCTTGATCAGGCACTCGATGTTCAAAATCTGGCGCTGGTGTTCCTGATGGCTGTCCTCACCGCCGCCGTGCGCGGAGGGTTGGGGCCAGCTCTTTATGCTTCGCTGCTCGGCGCCTTCGCGTTTAATTTTTTCTTTCTTGAACCGCGTTACACCCTGACTGTCCGCGATCCCGAAAGCGTCGTGGCGCTGCTGTTTTATCTCGGCGTGGCACTTGTCGCCTCCAATCTCACGGCGGCGGTGCAGCGACAGGCGGCAGCCGCGCGGATGCGTGCGCGAACCACCGAAGATCTGTACCTATTTTCCAAAAAACTGGCGGTCACCGGCACGCTGGATGACGTGTTGTGGGCAACGGCTTTCCAGATGGCGTCGATGCTGAAAGTCAGGGTCGTCCTGCTTCTGCCGGAAAACAATACGATCACCGTCAAGGCGGGCTATCCGCCCGATGATACGCTCGTGGATGCCGATATTGCCGCAGCACACTGGGCCTGGGAACACAACAAGGCCGCAGGCAGGGGCGCAGATACGTTGCCGGGTGCCAAACGCCTTTATGTGCCATTGCGCACCGGCAGTGGCGCCGTCGGCGTGGTGGGGCTGGACGACGACCGGCTTGGCCCGCTTCTGACCCCGGAGCAGCAGCGGCTTTTCGATGCGCTGGCGGATCAGGCCGCACTTGCCATCGAGCGCATCCAGCTGGTTTCGGATGTCGACCGGGCAAGGCTTGCGGCGGAAACCGACCGGCTGCGCACCGCGCTTTTGACCTCCATCTCCCACGACCTGAAAACGCCGCTTGCGGCGATTATGGGTTCCGCCGGAACGCTCAAGGATTTTGCCGACGACATTCCGCCGGAAGCGCGCACTGAACTGCTTTCAACCATCGTCGAGGAATCCGAACGGCTGAACCGTTTCATCTCCAACCTGCTCGACATGACGAGGATCGGTTCGGGCGCGATGGAGCCGAATTACGGATTGCATTTTGTCGGCGATATGGTCGGAACCGCACTTTCACGCGCGGCGAAAATCACTCTCAGGCACGAGACGGTTCTCGACATCCCATCCGATCTGCCGATGCTGAAGGTCGATCCGGTGCTTTTCGAGCAGGTTCTGTTCAATCTCATTGACAATGCCGCCAAATACGCGCCCGAACACACCACAATCGGCATTCGCGGCTGGCGGCAGGGAAGACATGTGTTCCTGTCCGTTGCGGATGAGGGGCCGGGCATTCCCCCCGATGATACCGAGCGGGTGTTCGACAGTTTCTACCGGGTGCGCAAGGCGGACCATGTGCAGGCCGGGACTGGCCTTGGGCTGTCCATCTGCAAGGGGTTCATCGAGGCGATGGGCGGGTCGATCCGTGCGGAAAACAGGCAGGATCGCACGGGCGCGCAATTCACCATAAGCCTGCCGGTTCCGGCCGAAGCGCCGGTGTTGAACCATATGAGGGCTGAAGGAGATCGGGAATGACCAATTCCGCCGTTCGTATTCTGATCGTCGATGACGAACCGCCGATCCGCAAACTCTTGCGGGTCGGGCTCTCGACGCAAGGATATGCTGTCAGCGAGGCGATGAATGCCCGCGTCGCGATGGAACTGATGACGGAGGACAAGCCCGATCTGGTGGTCCTCGATCTCGGCCTGCCGGATATGTCGGGACATGCGCTTCTGGAGAAATGGCGGGGCGAGGGGCTTTCCCTGCCGGTCATCATCCTTTCCAGCCGCACCGACGAGGCGGGCATCGTCAAGGCGCTGGAACTTGGCGCCGACGATTACATCACCAAGCCTTTCGGCATGAACGAGCTTGTCGCCCGCATCCGCGTCGCCCTGCGCCATCGCCTCCAGAGCCAGGGCGAGAGGCCGGTGTTCCATTCCGGCGACCTGTCGGTCGATCTCGTCAGGCGCATCGTCAAGGTGGAGGACCGGGAGGTGAAGCTCTCGCCGAAGGAATATGATATTCTGCGGGTTCTGGTCCAGCATGCGGGCAAGGTGCTGACGCATCGGTTCCTGCTGGAGCATGTGTGGGACGAGTTGACCGACGTGCAATATTTGCGGGTCTATGTGCGCCAGCTTCGCCAGAAGATCGAAAAAATCCCGGATCAGCCTCGTTATATCCTCACGGAAACCGGTGTCGGCTACCGGCTGCAGGAGGTTTGAGGGCGCTATTGGAAGCGAGATGCTGAAACTGTTGAAGAAGGCGTTTCGACCTCTCCTCCGTCATCCTCGGGCTTGTCCCGAGGATCTGTAACCGATTGATTTCATTTGACGTGATTAGATCCTCGGGACAAGCCCGAGGATGACGTCGAATGTGTTGAGAGTGATGTCATCACTCCTTGAGCGCCGTTAGAGCACGTCCTGAAATATCAGACGGCGGCGCAGATCGACAGGAATTCGTCAACGTCAGTCTCGGTCGTTGCAAAGCTGGTGACCATGCGGATCAGCACCTCGTCTTTTCCAACCTTTTCCGGCATGTCGCGCGGCACCAGCCAGTCGTAGAACTTCGCGCCTTTCTCCGTTGCCGCTTCAGCGGCGGCCTTCGGCAGAATGGCGAAAACCTCGTTTGCCGTGGTTGGCCATGCAAGGCGCGCGCTGTTAAGCGAGGCAAAACCGGCGCGCAGCCGGTTGGCCATGGCATTGGCGTGGCTTGCGAGACCGAGCCAGAGATCGTCCTGCAAATAAGCTTCGAATTGGGCGGCGATGAAGCGCGACTTCGAAAACAGCTGGGCAGTGCGCTTGCGCAGGAAGGCGAAGTCCTTGGCGAGCGCAGGATCGAAAAACACGATCGCTTCCGCACACCAGCAGCCGTTTTTCGTGCCGCCGAACGACAGCACATCGACGCCGCGTTTCCAGGTCATTTCGGCAGGCGTGGTGCCGAGTGCCGTAAGCGCATTGGCAAAACGCGCGCCGTCCATATGCAGCGGCAGGCCGTTATCCTTGGCGATCTTGGCAATCGCATCGATTTCTTCGAGCGTATAGACCGTACCGGCCTCGGTTGCCTGCGTCATGGTAATCGCGGCGGCGCGTCCGTGATGAACGGCATCCTGCGGGTAGCGCGCAATGCGCTCGATCAGATTTTCCGGCAACATCTTGCCGTTCGGTCCCTCGACGGCAACCATACGCATGCCGGAGAAGAAATCCGGCGCGCCGCATTCGTCTTCGATCACATGGGCTTCGGAATGACAGAAGGTCAGGCCGCCGGGGCGGGCGATGCTGGCCAGCGAAAGCGAATTTGCCGCCGTGCCGGTGGCAACGAAGAACACCGCCACTTCGCGTTCGAATATTTCATTGAAGCGCTGTTCTATGGAAAGGTCGAGGGCGCTGGTGCCATAGGCGGCCGCAAATCGGGTGGATTCCCGCGAAAGGCGCTCGTTGATGGCAGGGTGGGCGCCGGCCCAATTGTCTGAGGCAAAAAACATCTCTGAAAGCTTTCCGATGGCTGGTGTGCTGATGTTGGGAATGCATTGACGATGACCGGCAAAGTTCTAGGACCTAACCTTGCCGTTGGCAAATCCGGCAATGAAAGCAACGGCCGCAAGCCTTTTGTGACAAGAAAGTTTCGCGCAATGGGTCAGTATCGAAACTTCGCTGCAAATCGGCCTCGCGACTAATTGGATTCGCACCCTTGCTAAACCCGCCGGTTTCTGCCAAAATTCTCTCGAATTGAGACAGCTTTGCTGTCCTAAATTTGGTCGGGCCGGATTGAATGCGGATTTTTCGGAAAGCGAAATTCGCCTCGAGCCGGATCTTCGCATGAAACCATGCAAGTAATTTTGCAGGAGGGACGAAAATGACAAACAAGCTGCAGGCAGACAATGTCGCCGCAACCCTGACCACAGACTGTCCCACCGCGGCTGCGGCCGCGCCGGTTTCTGCCAAGGGGCGTTTTGCGGGCGGCTTGCCGGAAAAGCAGGGTCTTTATGATCCGCGCAACGAACACGATGCCTGCGGCGTCGGCTTTGTTGCCCATATGAAGGGGCAAAAGTCGCACCAGATCGTCAAGGACGGCCTGTTCATTCTCGAAAACCTCACGCATCGTGGTGAAGTGCTGTCGTGAAAGCGCTGATCCGCTGATGGGCGACGGTGCCGGCATTCTCGTGCAGATCCCCGACCGCTTCTTCCGCGAAGAAATGGCGGCGCAGGGCGTGATGCTGCCGAAGGCTGGCGAATATGCCGTTGGCCACATCTTCATGCCGAGCGATCCCTCCCGTATCGATCACTACAAGAAGGTCATCGTCGATGTGATCGGCGAGGAGGGGCAGCAGTTCCTCGGCTTCCGCGACGTGCCCGTCGACAATTCTTCCCTTTCGAAGGCGCCCGATATCGCCGGCACCGAACCGCACCATGTTCAGGTTTTCATCGGCGCCGGCCGCGATGCCGCGACCAATCATGACTTCGAGCGCAAGCTGTTCCTGATCCGCAAGGTTCTCTCCAACCGCATCTATGATGAGGGCGGCGGCAAGGAAACGCAGGATTTCTATCCCGTCTCGCTGTCCTCCTCCACCATCGTCTACAAGGGCATGTTCCTCGCCTATCAGGTTGGGGCCTATTACAAGGACCTGGCGGACCCGCGTTTCGAATCGGCGGTCGCGCTGGTGCACCAGCGTTTCTCCACCAACACCTTCCCGTCTTGGAAGCTTGCTCATCCCTATCGCATGGTCGCCCATAATGGCGAGATCAACACGCTGCGCGGCAACGTCAACTGGATGGCGGCGCGTCAGGCCTCTGTTTCGTCGGCGCTGTTCGGCGACGATATCTCCAAGCTCTGGCCGATCTCCTATGAAGGCCAGTCGGACACCGCCTGTTTCGACAACGCGCTCGAATTCCTCGTGCGCGGCGGTTACTCCATGGCCCATGCCGTGATGATGCTCATCCCGGAAGCCTGGTCGGGCAACCTGCCGATGTCGGCGGAGCGCAAGGCGTTCTACGAATATCACGCCGCGCTGATGGAGCCGTGGGACGGGCCGGCCGCCGTCGCCTTCACCGATGGCAAGCAGATCGGCGCGACGCTTGACCGTAACGGTCTGCGCCCGGCACGCTATCTCGTCACCGACGACGGCCGCGTCATCATGGCGTCGGAAGCCGGCACGCTGCCGGTTCCGGAAGAACGCATCATCAAGAAGTGGCGTTTGCAGCCGGGCAAGATGCTGCTGATCGACATGGAAAAGGGCGCGATCATTTCCGACGAGGACGTGAAGCACGAGCTTGCCGCCAAGCACCCTTACCGCACCTGGCTCGACCGCACCCAGCTCATTCTTGAGGATCTGAAGCCGGTGGAGCCGCGGGCGCTGCGCCGCGACGTGTCGCTGCTCGATCGCCAGCAGGCCTTCGGTTACACCAGCGAAGATACCAAGCTCCTGATGTCGCCGATGGCGACGACGGGCCAGGAAGCCATCGGCTCGATGGGGACCGATACGCCGATTTCGGCGATGTCGGACAAGTCCAAGCTGCTTTACACCTATTTCAAGCAGAACTTCGCGCAGGTCACCAACCCGCCGATCGATCCGATCCGCGAAGAGCTGGTGATGAGCCTTGTCTCGTTCATCGGCCCGCGCCCGAACCTTCTCGATCACGAGGGTGCGGCCCGTGCCAAGCGGTTGGAAGTTCGCCAGCCGATCCTGACCAATGGCGATCTGGAAAAGATCCGCTCCATCGGCCACACGGAAGACCGTTTCGACACCAAGACGCTCGACTTCACCTATGATGTGGAGCGCGGCGCCGAAGGCATGCCTGACATGCTAGACCGGCTGTGCGAGCGCGCGGAATCGGCCGTTCGCGGTGGTTACAACATCATCGTTCTGTCCGACCGCCAGCTCGGCCCGGACCGCATTGCGATCCCCGCACTTCTGGCAACGGCTGCCGTGCACCATCACCTGATCCGCAAGGGTCTGCGCACCTCGGTCGGCCTCGTCGTTGAAACCGGCGAACCGCGCGAAATCCACCATTTCTGCCTGCTCGCCGGTTATGGCGCTGAGGCGATCAACCCCTATCTCGCTTTCGACACGCTGCTCGACATGCACAAGCACGGCGCGTTTCCGAAGGAAGTCGACGGCTGACGAGGCCGTCAAGCGCTACATCAAGGCGGTCGGCAAGGGCATCCTCAAGGTCATGTCCAAGATGGGCATCTCCACCTACCAGTCCTATTGCGGCGCGCAGATTTTCGACGCCATCGGCCTGTCAGTCGATTTCGTCGAGCAGTATTTCACCGGCACCGCCACGCACGTTCGAGGGCGTCGGGCTCACCGAGATCGCGCGAGGAAACCGTGACGCGCCACACGGCGGCCTTCGGCGAGGATCCGATCCTTGCCAATACGCTCGATATCGGCGGCGAATATGCCTATCGCATGCGCGGCGAAAGCCACGCCTGGACGCCGGATGCCGTCGCCTCGCTGCAACACGCCGTGCGCGGCAACAGCCAGGAACGCTACCGGCGAATTTCGCCGCGCATGGTCAATGAGCAGAGCGAGCGGCTGCATGACACCATGCGCGGCCTGTTCAAGGTCAAGTCGGCGGAAGCGCTCGGCCGCAAGCCGGTCTCCATCGATGACGTCGAGCCGGCGGTCGATATCGTCAAGCGGTTCTCGACGGGCGCGATGTCGTTCGGCTCGATCAGCCGCGAGGCGCACACGACGCTGGCGATCGCCATGAACCGCATCGGCGGCAAGTCCAACACCGGCGAGGGCGGCGAAGAATCCGACCGTTACATGCCGCTTCTCAACGGCAAGCCGAACCCCGAGCGTTCGGCCATCAAGCAGGTCGCCTCCGGCCGTTTCGGCGTGACGACGGAATATCTGGTCAATGCCGACATGCTGCAGATCAAGATGGCGCAGGGCGCCAAGCCCGGCGAGGGCGGCCAGTTGCCGGGCCACAAGGTGGACGCGACGATTGCCAAGGTGCGCCACTCCACGCCGGGCGTCGGTCTGATCTCGCCGCCGCCGCACCACGACATCTATTCCATCGAAGATCTGGCGCAGCTGATCTTCGACCTGAAGAACGTCAACCCGGCAAGCGCGTGATCTCGGTGAAACTGGTCTCGGAAGTGGGTGTGGGCACGGTTGCCGCCGGTGTTGCCAAGGCGCATGCCGACCATATCACCATTGCCGGTTTCGATGGCGGCACGGGCGCTTCGCCGCTGACATCGCTGAAGCACGCCGGCTCGCCCTGGGAAATCGGCCTTGCCGAAACCCAGCAGACGCTGGTGCTGAACGGCCTGCGCGGCCGCATCGCGGTGCAGGTCGATGGCGGCCTGAGCACCGGCCGCGACGTCGTCATCGGCGCGCTGCTCGGTGCGGATGAATTCGGCTTTGCCACCGCGCCGCTGATTGCGGCTGGCTGCATCATGATGCGCAAGTGCCATCTCAACACCTGCCCGGTGGGCGTCGCCACGCAGGACCCGGTGCTGCGCAAGCGCTTCAAGGGCGCGCCCGAACACGTCATCAACTACTTCTTCTTCGTGGCCGAAGAAGTGCGCGAAATCCTCGCCTCGCTTGGCGTTACCAAGCTGGACGAGATGATCGGCGCAGTCCGAATTGCTCGACAAGGACGCGATGCCATCGCGCACTGGAAGGCCAAGGGTCTGGATTTCAGCCGCATCTTCCACAAGGTCGAGGCTCCCAAGGAAGCAACCTTCTGGACCGAGCGGCAGAAGCACCCGATCGACGATGTTCTCGATCGCAAGCTGATCGAGAAGTCGCTGCCGTCGCTGGAAAACCGCGAGCCTGTCGTTTTCGAAGTGCCGATCAAGAACGTCGACCGTTCCGCCGGTGCCATGCTGTCAGGCGCGCTTGCCAAGCGCTGGGGCCACAAGGGCCTGAAGGACGATACCATCCACGTGACGCTGCGCGGCACGGCCGGCCAGTCCTTCGGCGCGTTCCTGGCGCGCGGCATCACCTTCGATCTGGTGGGTGACGGCAACGACTATGTCGGCAAGGGTCTTTCGGGTGGCCGCATCATCGTGCGCCCGCCGGAAAACACCCGCATCGTCGCGGAAAACTCGATCATCGTCGGCAACACCGTTCTTTACGGTGCGATCACCGGCGAGTGCTATTTCCGTGGCGTGGCAGGCGAGCGCTTTGCGGTGCGTAACTCCGGCGCGGTCGCGGTTGTCGAAGGTGTCGGCGACCACGGCTGCGAATACATGACGGGCGGTATCGTTGTGGTTCTCGGCGAGACGGGCCGCAACTTCGCGGCCGGCATGTCCGGCGGCGTGGCTTACGTTCTTGATGAGAAGGGCGATTTCGCCACCCGCTGCAACATGGCCATGGTCGAGTTGGAGCCGGTTCCGGAAGAGGACGACATGCTGGAGAAGCTGCACCATCACGGCGGCGACCTCATGCACAAGGGGCGTGTTGACGTCTCCGAGGACATGACGCGTCACGACGAGGAGCGCCTTTACCAGCTGATCTCCAACCACTTCCATTACACGAACTCGGCGCGCGCCAGGGACATACTCGACCGCTGGAGCGAGTTCCGCCCGAAATTCCGCAAGGTCATGCCGGTTGAATACCGCCGTGCGCTTGAGGAAATGGAGCGCATGCGCATGGGCGTGGCGGCGGAGTATTCCGCCGCGTGAGGACACTACACCAACTGGTCTCGCTGATAACAGCGGTCGCCGTTCCCACGGCGATCTATTGGACAAGCGGCGAGACCGGATTTGAATTCATCGTGCTTGGGGCGGCTTTCGGTTTCGCCACCTGGTACTGGGGCCCGACAGGCGCTCCGCTTTGATGTGAGGACATAAACGTGGGCAAGGTTACAGGTTTTCTTGAGATCGACCGGCAGGTGGGCAAGTATCAGCCCGCATCGGACCGTATCCGCCATTTCCGCGAATTCACCATTCCGATGTCGGATGCCGAAGTGCAGAAGCAGTCGGCACGCTGCATGGATTGCGGCATTCCCTATTGTCACGGCCCGACCGGCTGTCCCGTGCACAACCAGATCCCCGACTGGAACGATCTGGTCTATAATAACAACTGGGAAGAGGCGATCCGCAACCTCCATTCCACCAACAACTTCCCGGAATTCACCGGCCGCGTCTGTCCCGCACCTTGCGAAGAGGCGTGCACGCTGAACCTCGAGGATGCGCCGGTCGCCATCAAGACCGTCGAGCAGGCGATTGCCGACAAGGCTTACGAGCTGGGCTTTATCGTGCCGAAGCCGGCGACGATCCACACCGGCAAGAAGGTCGCCATTATCGGTTCCGGCCCCTCCGGCATGGCGGCAGCGCAGCAGCTTGGCCGTGCCGGTCATGAGGTCCATGTCTACGAGCGTGAGTCCAAGCCAGGCGGCCTGCTGCGTTACGGTATTCCGGATTTCAAGATGGAGAAGAACTTCATCGACCGCCGCGTCGAGCAGATCAAGGGTGAAGGCGTTACCTTCCATTGCGGCGTCAATGTCGGCGTCGATGTTACCGTCGAAGCGCTTCTGGCCGATCACGATGCGGTTCTTTACTGCGGCGGTTCGGAAACCCCGCGCCCGGCCGGCATCGGCGGTGCGGATTTCAATGGCGTTTATGACGCCATGCCCTACCTCGTGCAGCAGAACCGCCGCGTCGGCCGCGAAAACATCGACAGCATCGGCTGGCCGGCCGATCCGATCCTTGCCGGCGGCAAGCATGTCGTCGTTGTCGGCGGCGGCGATACGGCATCCGACTGCGTCGGCACCGCCTTCCGTCAGGGTGCGGTTAAAGTCACCCAGCTCGATATCCGCCCGATGCCGCCGGAAAAGGAAGACAAGCTGGCCGTATGGCCCTTCTGGGCGACGAAAATGCGCACCTCGTCTTCGCAGGCGGAAGGCGCCGTTCGCGAGTTCCAGGTGGCCACGCTTGAATTCGTCGGTGAAGACGGTGTTTTGACGGGTGTGAAGTGCTGTCAGGTGGACGACCGGCGCAAGCCGATCGCCGGCACGGAATTCATCATCAAGGCCGATCTCGCCTTCATCGCCATCGGTTTCTCCGGTCCTTTCACCGATGGCGTGCTGAAGGAAATGGATGGCAAGCTGTCGCTCAACACCGACCGTCGCGGTTCCACCAACGTCATCGCCAACGAAACGGACTACAAGACCTCGGTCGACAAGCTGTGGGCGGCGGGCGACGTTCGCCGCGGCCAGTCGCTGGTGGTCTGGGCCATCCGCGAAGGCCGTCAGGCAGCGCGTGCGATCGACGAAGAGTTGATGGGCGCAACCGTTCTGCCCCGCTGAGCGAATTGACAGGGCGCAAGCCGCCTTAACGAAAACAGAAAGGCCTGTCGTGTTTCACGGCAGGCCTTTTGTTTGACTGGAGAACCGCAACGCGATGGAGGTTTCGCATTCACGGCGACGGGCAACATATCGCGCCTGAAAATTGCCATGGCATTACGCGCTCCCGAAGATGGGGTTCGTTTCAGCAATAGGGAAGGCTGATGCGGAAGGAGGCGCCGCCGGACGGGGAATCGCTGATGGTGATTTCTCCGCCATGGTAGCGGATGATTTCCTGCACGAGGTTGAGACCGAGCCCGGTGCCGCGATCCTTCGGTTTCAACCGGTGAAATGCGTCAAACACGGCTTCGCGGTCCTCTTCGAGGATCCCGTTGCCTTCGTCGGAGATGTCGATCACGCGGTTGGCCCCGACCTTTATGGTGATCGTACCGCGATTGCCGCCATGTTCGATGGCGTTTTGCACGATGTTCATCAGGGCGCGTTGCAGCGAGGCGTCATCGGCAAGCGCGAGGATCGGCTCTTCCTCCGGCTCGAACGAAAGCTCGTAACCTTGAGAGATTGCAAGCGGCGCCATATCAGCCACGACCGACCTGCATAGACCGACGAGATCAAGCGGTATCAGGGATACTTTTTGTCCGCCAAGACGCTGCAGATCGAGCAATTGTTCGGCAAGGACCGCGATACGGCTGGCATCCGCCAATATCCTGCTTCGGTCCGGTCCGTCCAGCAGCGTTTCGACACGGGTCTGGAGAATGGCGACAGGGGTTCGCAGTTCGTGGGCGGCATCGAGAATGAAACGCTTGTGGCGTTCATAACCATCGTCCAACCGTTGCAACGCGCCGTTGACGGCATGAACGAGCGGCTGCACCTCCCGTGGGATATCGGCATCCGGCAGTCGATACCCGCGCTTGTCGATATCGATGGTTTCCGCCGCGTGCGCTATGGCGGAAAGGGCCGAAAATTCCCTGCGGATGATCCATGGAATGGTCACGATCGTCACGATGGACATGAGAATGAGGATCGGCATGATCAAGATGTTGGAGAACAGCAGAACGGGGAATGTCATGCTGAATGCCCCACCTTTGCCGATCATCAAGAATTCGCCAGCCGGCCCGGAAGCGCGGCGAACGACGGCGATGCGCACGACGGCAAGATAGGAATAGGATAATGCCGCGTCGCGCACATCCGAAACCCTGATGTCGCTGAGCTGTTGATCCATGTTGCTGAAGGCTTCGGGCACTGGTCCGCCCTGGAGGATTTCACCTTTTTCGCTGACCGCAACGAACCAGAAATCTGCCATGCCGCTGCGCAGCTCGGCAAATTCACTTGTCTCCTCAAGCATCAGCCGGCCATCCCTGTCACGGATGATGGCATTGGCGGTGATCTGGGCTGCCGCCGGGCTGAGCAGGGCGCTACCCGCGCCGCCGCTGGAGAGATAGGCGACGAAGGCGGCAGTGACGATGAAAAGGCTGCCGATCTGGAAGAGCAGCAATTGAATGGTCAGGCGGCGTTTGAGCGATTTCCTACCCGCCGGCTTCATGATGCCGCCCTCAGAAGATAACCGACGCCACGAATGCCGTGAACCTCCAGACCTGCATCCGCCGCCTGCAATTTGCGGCGCAAACGGGAAATATGGGAATCGAGCGCGTTGGACTGGATTTCGTCGTCGAAATTATAAACGGCTTCCTCCAGCGCCGATCGCAGCACCGTTCTGCCCTGCCGCCGCAACAGGGCTTCGAGGATCAGCAATTCGCGTCTGGTCAGGGCAATAAACTCTCCCTTGATGCGGACTTCGCGGGTTTCGAAGCAGAATTCCAGCTTGCCCAGTTTCGCCGTCATCCTCACGCTGCCGGCTGGCCGCCGCATCAGGGCGCGGATGCGGGCAAGCAGCTCCTCAACGGCGAAGGGCTTGGCCAGATAATCGTCCGCACCAAGGTTCAGGCCGTTCACCCGGTCCGCAAGGGTTCCCTGCGCCGTCAACACGATGACGGGCGGTGTGACGGGCAGCAGCCGCAGATCTTCGATAAGCTTGATGCCGTCGCCATCGGGCAATTGCCGGTCGAGCACGACAAGATCGTGAACACCATCCATGATCGCATGCCGGGCAAGATCGAGCGTGCCGACATTGTCCACGATGATATCGAACCGGTGCAGGGCGGCGGAAAGGGCTGCTGCCATTTCGCGTTCGTCTTCAACAAGCAGCAGGCGCATGAATTATTCTCGGCAATGTCTGGCGTGCGCCTTCCGACCGGAAGGGACGCGGGGGGCGTCAGATAAATATCACCGTGCAGGAAAAGTCTGGCAGAGGAAGGCAAATGGCCGGCCGCGCATTTGCTGCAAAGCTGTATCTACCCTGCCATTGCCGGGTTGCCTCAACATTACGCCGGTTCGAGCCGCCTCGCCGGGGAAGAAGCGCTACTGCTTGGCCTGAGCCGTATCCGGGACGACCCGGTAGTCATCGATACGGCCTGCCGGTGCATCGGCCATTTCGCCGCGCTTGGTCAGCCGTTCGCGTGGCGATTCCACCACCGAGGCGCGTGTCGATGCGGCAGTCGGAGGCACATCGCCAAGCAGCTTGTCGCCGCCATCGAGGTTCGGATCGGTCAGGCTGATCGGCTGGGTGCGCACCAGTCCCGCATCGATGCCGAGTGCGGGGAGGGAGGTGAGTGAGGGCAGGTTGCTGCCGTCCAGTTTCACGAGGTCCGGTCCGGCACTGTCGAGGTGCCTGCGCACGAATTTCTCGACGTAAAAAGCAAGTTTGCGTTTGCCGGCCTGCGTCATGCCGACGCCATCTGCCTCACGCAGACGGGCCTGCTGGCCGTTCATGTCGTAACCGGTGATGACGAATTTGCCGCCTTCATCGACGAAACCGTCCCACACATCGACAAATTCGCCGCCGTATTTTTCGATATGGCTGCGGTAAAGCCGGTTGAAGCCGACGAGATCGGCTGAAAGCGAAGTGGACTGGAAGGCAGGCAGGCCAACCCACAGCAGCGGCACCTTCGGGCGGCCGGCAAGGGTCAGAAGTTCATCGATCCGCCGCTCATATTCCTTGAACCAGACCTCTGTGCCGAATTTTTCCCTGATATCGCCGATCTGCATCTGCTGGCGATCGTTCGATCCCATCATGATGACGATGGTGGCGGGATTGGTCTCGGTGATGAATTGCGGCAGGTTGGCGAACCAGTCGTAATAATCCGTGCGGACGAGGCCGGAGGAACCGTTCGCACGCACATCGACCGAGATGCCGGGAGAGCTGGCGAAGGCATTGACCAGCTCTTCCCCCATGCCGCCGGCCAGAAAATCACCGATGACCAGAACGCGCCTTGCATTTTCAAGCTTGGCGGTCGGCTCCGGTTTTATGGTTCGCATCTGAACCACCGAAGGCGCTTTCCTTGCGGGTTGCGGGCGAGTGACTGATCTTTCACGAGGGGCAGCCGGCACATCCCGGCGATTGCTGCGGGGCTGGTAGTCGCGGCCGGTCGCATCCTGACGGCCCACGGGACGGCCGAACAGCATTTCGAACAGGGTGCGTCGCTGTTCCTGGGCGAAGGTCTGCGAAGGAACGAGCGGCGTGCACAAGGCGGCACAAAGGATGATGGCGCAGATGCGCCAGCCGCTCTTTGTGCTTTTCGCCGCAGGTTTGCTACTCATGACATCGACCTTTCCGGATGTTTCGGCGGCGGTGATGACCGTCGCCGAATTCACCGGTATATTATCAATTACGCAGGGCTCTCAGCAACCGCTGCGACGGCTGGCCGTCGGTTTCAAGACCCATGCGCGACTGGATGGCGCTGATCGCTGCCTTCGAACCGGAGCCGAAATTGCCATCGACCTCGCCATCGTAATAGCCAAGCTCTTTCATACGGGTCTGGAGTTCGAATTTTTCACGAATATCCAGCGTGCCGTCCGGGCGCGGCCATTTCTGCTGCATGCCACCATAACCGGCAATCTCGTCGGCAAGCAGGCCAACGGCGAGCGCATAGCTGTCGGAGGCGTTGTATTTCTTGATGGTGAAGAAGTTTTTCATCATCAGGAAGCCGGGACCGTTTGCACCGCCCTGAAGTTTCAACATGGCGCGGTCGGAACCACGGGTGAAATTCTTGCCGTTCGGGCGGGCAAAGCCAAGCTTCGTCCATTCCGCGATGGACTTCGTCTGCCCCTCGTAACGGGCGCCGCCACGCGGCACGGCCGTTTCGTAACCCCAGGTCCGGCCGGGCTCCCAGCCGTTCTTGGCGAGAAGATTGGCGGCTGTCGCCAGCGCGTCCGGAACCGAGTGCCAGATGTCGCGCTTGCCGTTGCCGTCAGCATCGACCGCATAGAGCAGGTAGCTGGTCGGAATGAACTGGGTATGGCCCATTGCGCCTGCCCAGGAGCCCGTCAGCTGCCTGGGCGTAACATCGCCCGCCTGCAGGATTTTGAGCGCGGCGATCAATTGCGTGCGCGCGAACTTGGCGCGTTTGGGGTCGGAATAGGCAAGCGTCGCCAGTGCCTGCGGAATATTGTGCAGGCGCTCCGGCTTTTCGAGAACCGCGCCGTAATTCGATTCCATCGACCAGATGGCGAGAATGATGTGTTTGTCGACGTTGAAGTTACGCTCGATCCAGTTGAGCGTCGTCGCGTGTTTCATCTTCATCTCGCGGCCGATACGCACCGTATAGGGGTTGACGCGGGAATCGAGGTAGTCCCAGATCTGGGTGGTGAATTCCGGCTGAAAGGTGGCCTTGCGCAGCGCATCCGGATCCGGCTCGCTGACACCGGCAAAGGCTTTCTGGTAGGTGGCCTTGCTAATGCCTTCTTTCGCGGCTGTTGCGTAGAACTGGTTGATCCACTGCTTGAACCCAGCATCGGCCCGGGCCGAGACGGGGGCCAGCGAGATCGCCAGACCTGCAACCATCATGCAGCCGAATTTGCGGACATTTGAAAGGATCATCTTTGTCATCGTCAGTCTTTCGTTCTCTCGAATATCATTTCGATTGCGAAAACGCATCGGGCGTCGTCATGGATAACAAAAGAATGTCAACAAATTCTTTACCATTAATAGATGGTAGCGTCACCCTTTACAAAACGTTGTTATTTTTGAAATAACAACACTGTGCGGGGATTGTGATCAAGTTTTATCTCTCAGGAGGGATATGTGGTAGAACATAAGAAAATTCGGAAGGCCGTATTTCCGGTTGCAGGTCTCGGTACACGTTTCCTGCCCGCAACCAAGGCGGTTCCGAAAGAAATGCTCCCACGCTGTGTCGTTGACAAAGTCAGGTCATTCAGTACGGCCTCGGTGATGATGAAGGGCTTGAGCGGCGAGAAGAAGCGGGCATCGAGCATTTTGTATTTGTCACCGGCCGTGGCAAGGCGGTGATTGAAGATTATTTTGATATTCAATTTGAACTCGAACAAATGCTGCGTGAGCGCAACAAGAATGCCGAGCTGACATTGCTGGCCGGCCTTCTGCCCAAAGCGGGCACCGCAAGCTTCACGCGCCAGCGATACCCCCGCCGCGCTCGATCTTAACTCCGGCGTAACCACGGGGGGGAAATTGTGGTCTTGCGCACGCAGCTCCATCTCATTGGCGACCGACGCTGCTTTGCTTTTGCTACAGGCATGGTCGTACATTCGCAGAAAGAGAGAGAGCACCTCAAGGAAGACATCTGTGGTCCCGAACTTACTTTGCCAGAAATGCCAGAACCGCCAGCAACACATCATCACCCCTGAATGAGTCTAGAATAATAACTTTTTTCAATCAGGCAGGCAGGCGGTGGGCAGACCCACCTCCATCTACAGCACATCATCAGCATTGGGTAAGCCTGACAGTCAGTGAAGGCTTCAAGATCACTGGGAAATGGGTCAGAGAGGCCTGCCAAAGACCTGACTTTCATCAATTCCATCAACAGGTCTCGCCTTCCAGCATCCCTTCAGCCAGTTACCTACGATGTTCTCACACAGCTAGAGAGATCAGGAACATAAGCACCAACAACAGCAACGAAAATCCGGCTTCGGCGTAGTGGCATGTTGGCGCGCGCAGGCGATCCGCCGAAGAATTCCGCCCGGCCTTTATCTTTCTTTCCGCACGCCGAACGGGCGTTCTGGGTGCGCACGCATGGCGCCGGGATGTCGGTTTCATTCTTGCCAATGTCCTTTTACGCGCCCCAACGCTGCCCTCGACGCGCTGCGCTGCGGGACGCTCCGTCCTGATACCACCTGTCCACCACGCGATCGGCGCGAGGGGCCGATCGGGGCTCCGCCTGCTCTGATCCTGACGGACGTACGGAAGTAATTCACCACAATGAACCTTGAAAAGAAAAAACGGGATCCACGGCCGCTTCGCCAAAGGTTTAATGCAAGAAGGTCGCCAGCATCGTTTCGCGGGACCAGACCCGCGCCGACGCGCTGCAGTTCGTTGCTGTCGCCGGCCACGGCGTCCGTGATAGCCGCCAGCGCGCCTTGCTGGCCGGCATCTGTCCACTTCGTCAGATCGAGATAGCGGTTCCTTCCCCCGGCGGTCAAGCCTGCGCAGCACTGCGGTATATTCCATTTCCCACAGCATTTCCCATGTATCTCGGGAGGAGAGAGGGGAGAATGCATCCCCCAGGAGGTGGTGGTGCACGATCATCTTCCCTTGCCCGGTCAGTAAGAAAAAAAAAAAAAAAAAAAAAAAAAAAAAAAAAAAAAAAAAAAAAAAAAAAAAAAAAAAAAAAAAAAAAAAAAAAAAAAAGATGAGATTTTTTTTTTTTTTTTTTTTTTTGAGTTGAACACTTCGTTCATTCCGTTCCAACAACACTTATACCATTGTGGTCTACCACCACACCCGGCCTTTTTTTTTTTTTTTATCCAGCAACCACAGGCAGAGGGGGGGGGCTCTGTGTCAGTCCAAGGCCCCGCCCCGCGCCCTGCCACACACACACACACACACACCACCCACCCCGGTCCCAGCACACACACACCCACCCCCCCCCCGCGCGCGCACACACACACACACACACACACACACACACACACACCGCTTTGCAAAAACCGCGCGCGCACACACACACACACACACACACACACACACACACGCGCGCGCGCGCGCGCGCGCGCGCGCGCGCGCGCGCGCGCGCGCGCGCGCGCGCGCGCGCGCGCGCGCGCGCGCGCGCGCGCGCGCGCGCGCGCGCGCGCGCGCCCCGCGCGCGCGCGCGCGCGCGCGCTTCTCCCCCCCCCCTGCGCGCGCGCGCGCGCGCGCGCGCGCGCGCGCGCGCGCGCGCGCGCGCGCGCGCGCGCGCGTCGCGCGCGCGCGCGTGCGCCCGCGGCCTATAAACCTAATATTAATAATATAATAATAATAATAATAATAATAATATTAATAATAATAATAATAATAATAATAATAATAATAATAATATATATATATATATTTTCTTTTTCTTTCTTTCTTTTTTAAATAATCCTCTCAGAAAAGCATCATTTTCAGGCAAGAGCAGGCCCCCCCCCCCCCCCCCCCCCCCCCCCCCCCCCCCAAGGTGATCAATGAAGAAGAAGCTCAGTCAGAGAAGAGAGAAATAAAGTAACGGTGGGCAGTGTGGTCTCATGCAAAGCAATTACCACCACACACACACACACACACACACACACACACACACACGCTAGAGACGGGCATGCAGTTCCGTTAAAAGAAAAGAAAAGAAGAAGCCAACCCAAAAGCTTAAACCCCCGAGAAAACCCCCCCCCGGCCCCACATTCGCCCCCCCCCCCCCCCCGAAAAAGAGAGAAAGAAGAAGCGGCCCCTGCAGGAGGGGCGGGCAGGTGAGCAGAGAAGGAGCAGGGCAGGTCACACACTGGTCCTGCACATCCCCCCCCCCCCCCCCCCCCTGGTGTCTGTTTCGTCTCTGTAACCGTAACTTGTGAGGTGACAAAGAAAAGCAGAAGAGCAGGCAGTGGGAAAACAGGAGAACTCTCCCCAGTGATACCACGAGTCATCAAAGCATGTCTATTCAATGTGCGTCTGTGTGTATTATTGTTTACACACCAAAAGATAACCCATTGTATGGCAC
>JAXHOC010000077.1:0-24533 GCA_034519725.1 Agrobacterium sp. | reverse complement strand
AAGCCATGTATTGCTTGGCACCACGCCATTGTGGGTGCCGGGCAGCAGTTTTTTATCGACCTTGAACCCGGAATACAGGGAAGGCGATCGACGAAAAGCTGGTGATCGGCGTCGAACGGCTGCTCTTCCGTGCCGCGCAGCAGCAGCGCCAGTACTGGAGTTGGGCCGAACACACCGAGGGAGCGTGCTTGCGAATTCTGCTCGTCGGTTTTGCCTGAACAGAGTTCGTCCTGAATAGCGGTTGAAATAACGCGGCGAATTGACGCCTGCCGACATCGGCGCTGCGGCGCGGAATTTGCGGCTCATCGCGGCCAACAGCGTACGCGCGTGCCGCCATTGGAATGGCCGGCGATGAAGGCGCTTATCGATACCGCAGGCTTTCCAGATAGGTCGCCGCCGCCAGCGCATCCGACGTTTCGTCGTAAAAACCGGAATAATTGCCGTTCTGGCCATTTTCGCCCCGGAAAGACGGCAAAAGCACCACAAAACCCGCCTCCCAATAGGGCTTCATCATCGCCCAGTGGCCATCCCCGGTGGCGTTGCCGCCATGCAGGAAAAGTACTGCGGGTTTGGGCACCGCCGAGGGCTGATAATGGGAAAGCCAGGCCACAAGCTCAAGCGAGCCATCCGGTCCGCCGCGATAGGTAACGCGCGTTGCGCCCGGCGGCGTGCCGAGCGGCGATGATTTTTCCCGCAGACATCTTGCGCAGCAGATGTAGTGTAGGGTCAGGCTTATGCGCCTTCGTAGTCCTGCGTCAGGGGCAGCATCTCCGGCGCGGCAATGCCTGCTTTCGCACCCTGCGATTGCTGCTTTGGCGACAGGCCCGCGTCTGCCCAGCAGATTGCGCCGCGTCAGGCTCCTTAACGTCATGCCACTCTCTTCCTGTCCGAAGGCTGAGGAAAGAAAGCGTGTGTCTGGCATATGCGCACCTGAGTGATCAAAACATGAGAAGCAGTTCATCACTGCGGCGAGAGGCTGTCCAATCACGGATTCGCGAATGACAACAATGTCATTCTCTATGTTTATCATGGTACGCTTGACAAAACACATTTGTGGACGAAACACGCCTCATTACGATTTGTCGCTGGACATGAGTGGAAGAGGCTACGAGCTGGCTCCACCTCCACACCATCGATCATCGCCACAAGCGTCGACAGGCGATCCGCCTCCGCCGGCAGCTTGTCGGCGCGAAGCCGTGCAATGCGCGGAAACCGCATATGACGCCGTGATCAGGTGGCGGTTGAAAGCGCGATGCCCCTGAAGGCCACCTCCAGCACGAAACCGAAATCCGGCGTTGCGCGCACCGCCCGCACGGGGCCGAAACGCTCGACGGTATTGTCGCGCACGAATTTGTCCAGCACCTCCAGTTCCGCGTCGGTAAAACCGAAATAGGCCTTGCCAACCGGCACCAGCTGTTCGCCCTCCTCCCCTTGCGCCCAGACGCCGAAGGTGAAATCGGAATAATAGCTCGAGCGTTTGCCGTGGCCGCGCTGCGCGTACATCATGACAGCGTCGATATTGTAGGGATCGCGTTTCCACTTGAACCACGGTCCCTTGACGCGTCCGGCCTGATAGGCACTGTCGCGGCGCTTGATCATCACCCCTTCGATCACAGGATCGGGCGGGGCGGCGCGGAGCGTATCGAGTTCCGCCCAGCTGGAAAAACCGATCCGCGGCGACAGGTCAAAGCGGTCATGCGGGGCGTGCTCGATGATATCCGACAGGCGGCCACGGCGTTGCAGATAGGTTTGCGCGCGGATATCGCTCTCGCCATCGAACAGCAGGTCATAAGCGCGGATGAAGGCCGGATAGTCGTCCTGCATCTTCGCCGTCACCGTCTTGCGGTTCAGCCGCTGCTGCAGGTCGGAAAAGGTGCGGGTGAGATTGTTGGAGCGCGCGGTGCCGCCAATCAGCAATTCGCCATCCATCACGCCTTCGAAATCGATGGCATTGAGAACGTCGGGAAATGCCCCGGAAATATCGTCGCCGGAGCGGGAATAGAGTTTGCGCGTCTCGCCGGCACGGGAGAGCGTATCACGCGGATGCCGTCCCATTTCCATTCGGCGGCATAGTCGGCCGGGTCCAGACTATCGAGATCGCCATCGGCAACCGGGGTGGCCAGCATTACCGAATGGAAGATGGCGGGCGTCGCCAGCACCGGGCGTTCGGACTTGCCCTCAAGCCAGGCGAAGAGCGTCGTATATGGCGGGGTCAGACCATGCCAGAGGGTTTCGATGTCGGTGATGTCCTTGCCGGCGAAATCCGCCAGCGCCTGCCGCGCCAGCCGCGCCGAAACGCCGATGCGCAGGCTGCCGGTTGCGAGTTTCAGGAAGGCGAAACGCGAGGAGGTGTCGAGCCGGTCGAGCAGATCGCGAACCGCGCCGCGCACCTCGGTGCGGCCGAGCGAATTCATCAGCGTTACCACCTCGCCGAGACGCGGGTCCTGCGCCTGCGAATCATCCAGACCGCCGATATTGCCCCAGACCAGCGAGATGGTCTCGGCGAGATCGCCGACATAATCGTAGGAATAACGGAACAGCACCTCGTCCAGGCGCTCCAGCACCAGCTCGCGCAGCATGGCGGGCTTGACTTTGCCCCTTTGAGGTCCAGCGTGCCGGCAATCGCCGCCAGCCCATAGCCCCGGTCGGGATCGGGCGTATCGCGGAAATAATCGGTCAACAGCTTCAGCTTGCCGTTGCGCGAGGGAGTGAGGACAAGGCGGTCGAGAAGGGTGGCGAAGGCTTTCATCTCAATCCCCCTCGTCCTCGTAACCGACAAGATGCAGCGGCTTGGCGGCAATGCCCTGCAACTCGCACCAGCGCACCAGCGCCTCTTCGCGGCCATGGGTGACCCAGACGGCCTGCGGGCCGATTTCCTTGATGGTTTCCAGCAGTTCCGGCCAGTCGCAATGGTCCGATATGACCAGCGGCAGCTCCACCCCGCCCTGTTTCGCCCGCTGCCGCACCATCATCCAGCCGGACGCGAAGGCGATCAGCGGTTCGTTGAAACGCCGCGCCCAGCGCTCCTGAAAGGCCGATGGCGGGCCGACGACAATCGCGCCCTTGAAGGTGGCGGGATCGCTTTTTTCAAGCGTTGCGGGCCTGAGATCGCCGAGATCGATGCCCTGCGAGATATAATAATCGCAAAGTCGGGCCAGCGCGCCGTGGATATAGATGGGGTCGGCATAACCATTGTCGCGCAAAAGCCTGATAACGCGCTGCGCCTTGCCGAGCGAATAGGCCCCGACCAGATGGGTGCGCTCGGGAAACTGCCTGATGGAGGTGAGCAGCTTGCCGATTTCCACACGCGGCAGCGGATGGTGAAACACCGGCAGCCCGAAGGTGGCCTCGGTGATGAAGACGTCACAGGGCACCGTTTCGAACGGCGTACAGGGGTCGGATCGGTCCCGTGCCTTGTAATCGCCGGAGGCGACGATGCGCGTGCCGTTCATTTCGACGGAAATCTGCGCCGAACCCAGCACGTGGCCAGCGGGATGGAAACCGACGGTCACGCCGTTCACCGCCACCGTCTCGCCGAATGCGACCGCCTGCTCGCTGCCGCAGAAATCCTCGCCGTAACGGATGCGCATGATATCGAGCGTCTGGCGGGTGGCCAACACCGCGCCATGACCGGCACGGGCATGATCGGAATGGCCGTGGGTTATCAACGCGCGGGCCACCGGGCGCACGGGATCGATATAAAAATCGCCCGGCGGGCAATAAAGGCCCTTGGGCGTGGAATTCAGGAGCTGTTCCGGCTTCATATTCATTGAGATAAGGCCGCCCGCGCGAATTTAAAGTGCTGCGAGCATAACGCGGAACGGGCGTTAAATTTCCAGGGGGTGCGGGGTTTGTTTTTGCCGTCGTCTCCCCGTCATTCCAGCGCTGCGCCGGCGGCCGCGTGTCACAGTCTCGGTATAGAGATCGAGATGGAATTCCTGCGCACGACCAGTTCGCTTGGCTCAGAGGGAAATCATGGTTTTTTCGGTTGCAAAACGTATCCACTTGGATACATATTGCCATGAATAGTTTTGAGAGATCGGCAGAGTTCGATGAATGGCTGAAGAGTTTGAGGGATCGCAGCGGAAAGGCGCGGATCCTTCACCGGCTTACGGCGGCCGAGCATGGAAATTTCGGCGATTGCGAGCCGGTCGGTGGCGGCGTTTCAGAAATGCGCATCCATCACGGTGCGGGTTATCGGGTCTATTTCACCCGCATCGGCAAAAGAGTTTATTTCCTTCTGATCGGCGGCGACAAGTCGTCCCAGAAGCGGGACATAAAGCTTGCAATCGACATGACACAAACAATCGGAAAGAAATGACCATGACGGAATTCAGCAAATTTGATGTGTCTGATTACCTCGACAGCGACGAAACCATGATCGAATATCTTGCTATCGCCATGGAAGACGAGAACCCCGATGTCTTCATTGCCGCCCTTGGCGCAGTCGCCAAGGCTCGGGGCATGTCGCACATTGCGGATGTTTCGGGTCTCGGTCGCGAAAGCCTCTACAAGGCGCTAAGGCCGGGCTCGAAGCTTCGCTACGAAACCGTGCAGAAAGTCGTGCATGCGCTGGGCTTCCGCCTGGCTGTCGAAAAATCGTTGAATGCTGCGTAAAGCTGGCATTCAACGATTTTGTTGTGCAAGCAAAAATCCCGCCCCCTATTCCCCCGCACTCTCCGCCGGCTTTGCCGCCTGCACGGCTGCCGGCAACCGGACCGGTTTCAGCATCAGGGCTGCGGCAAGGCCGATGGCGGCGGTTGCGGCGGCGGCGAAGAACAGCGGCGTGAAGGCATCCGAATAGAGCGAGGCAACGGCGGCCTGGGATGCCGCGGGCAGTTCGGACAGCATCTTCGGCGTCAATTCCTCGATCCTTCCGACACCCGGTATGGTGACGGCGACGCCCTTGAGGCCGGAGGTGACGATCGCGCCATAGACCGAGATGGCGATGGCGGCGCCGCCCATGCGGGTCAGCGTCACCGCGCCGCTTGCGGCACCGATATCCGCCTTTGGCGCGGAGTTCTGCACGCCGATGATCGGCGCCTGCTGGCCGAGGCCGACGGCGAAACCCTGCACCAGCATCAGCACGCCGATCAGCCACAGCGGCGTTCCGGCATGGACCTGCGAGAAGCAGAGCATGGCGAGAAGGTTGATCGTCAGCCCCGCCACCGAAAACGGCTTGTAGACGCCGGTGATCGAGATCAGCCGCCCGGCCGATAGCGAACCCATGACGATGCCGCCGGTGACCGCGATGAAGAACAGGCCGGCATGCGACGGGGAAAGCCCGGTGGTGGTTTGCAGGAACAGGGCATAATAATTGACCATGCCGATGCCGATGCCGCCGCTGGTGAGCGAAACGATCATCAACAGCGGAAAGGTGCTGTCCTTGAAGAGCCGGAGCGGCACCACGGGTTCCGGCGCGCGGCGTTCCACCTGTACCCAGAGGAAAGCGGCGATGACGGCGAAGGCGATGATGCCGAGGCTGGGACCTGCGATCAACGAACCGAACAATTCGCTGCTATCGGCCCAGAAGACGACGCTTGCAATCGTCGCTGCCAGCAGGACGGCGCCGAGATAGTCGATCTTCGGCTGGCGCGCAGGACGGCGATAGGGCAGCAGGAAAGCAAGGCCGGTGATGACGATCAGCCCGAGCGGCAGGTTGATGAGGAAGATCGACCGCCAGCCGAACAGATCGCTCATCGTACCGCCGAGGATAGGCCCGACGCTGCCCGAGGCCATGATGGCGAGGCTGGAATAGCTCTGGTAGCGGGCTCTTTCACGCGGTTCGAACAGATCCGCATTGACGGAGAAGATCGACACCATGATGCCGCCGCCGCCGAGGCCCTGAAGCACGCGGGCCGCGATCAGGCTGTCCATCGACCAGGCCAGCCCGCAGGCAAGCGAGCCGAGGGTGAAGATGATGACCGCCGCGATCATCACATATTTACGTCCGAACAGGTCTCCGAGCTTGCCATAAACAGGCATCACCGCGCTGGTGGCCAGAAGATAGGCCGAGCCGATCCAGCCGAAACGCTCCAGCGCGCCGAACTCGCCGACGATGGTGGGCAGAGCTGTCGATACGATCTGGTTGTCGAGGGTCGCCATGAACATGGCCAGCATCAGAAACAGAAAGACGATGAGCCTGCGTCGGTGATCCGACACAAGCGGTGCCACAGGGGCCGCGGACATATCCATGAAAAATCTCGTTGAGGTTCGGCGGTTTCGCTGCGGCAATTTGTGTGCTATTAGCATATATATGTCAATGGCAAGTTTTTGACATCCATGATATTGGCGCTAAATGTGATCGCAAATCGGGATTGAAAGGAACGGCTGAGCGTGTCGACTGTGGAAGACTGGAGCGAGGATCTGCCCGAGGACATCAAGCGCATCGGCAACACGATGACGCGCATGCGCATCATGATCGGGCGGCGTATCATCGGGCGCATGGCGCTTGCCAGGGTGGCTCCGGGTCTCGAACTCTCCCATATCGACGTTCTCGACATATTGCGCCGTGCAGACGGCGATGTCACCGTGGGTGCGATTGCCGAGGGCATGCGCATCGACCCCTCGCGCGGCAGCCGGGTGGTGGCTGACATGGTTGGGCGCGGCCTGTTGAAACGCGGGGTCTCGCAAGAGGATGCCCGCCGCAGCATCGTCGAGATCACCCCGCTTGGGACCAATCTTCTGCAGGAAATGCGCCGGACCAAGATGAGCGTCATCGAGGATGTGATGGACGGCTGGCCGCAGGAGGATGTCGAGACATTTGCCCGGCTTTTCGAACGGTTCATCGACCGTTTCGAGGCCCGCCTGTCACCGGATCCGGACGTCGCGACCGATCAGAAAAAATCATAGTTGCCCCTGACATCCACAACTTCACTTTAAAAGGGCGAGACCTTAACGTGCCGCCATCGACCAAGGTAAAAGGGTGACTGCAATGTTGACGATCTATGGTGTCTACCGTTCCCGCGCCACGCGCACGCTGTGGCTGGCCGGGGAACTGGGCATGGAATTCAAGCACGTGCCTGTCGTGCAGGCCCGCCGCCTTGCCGATCCGCTGGCAGCGGATGCGCCGCTCAACACGCTGTCTCCCGCGTTTCTCGCCATCAATCCGATGGGCACCATCCCCTGCATCGAGGATGACGGCATGGTGCTTTATGAATCCATGGCCATCAACCTTTATCTCGCGCGCAAATATGGCGGGCCGCTTGCTCCTGTCGATCTGAAGGAAGATGCGGCGATGCTGCAATGGTCGTTCTTTGCCGCGACCGAAATCGAGACCAATTCGCTGAAGATCTCCTCCGCCATCGCCGAAGGGCTTGCAGCCAGCGATGCCGGCAAAGCCGTGATCGATGTCGCCGCGCGCCTGTTGAAACGGCCCTTCCGGGTGCTGGAACAGCACCTTGCCAACCACGATTATCTGGTGGGCGAGCGCTTCACCGTTGCCGATCTCAACGTCGCGGAAAACGTCCGTTACGCGCAGGGCCACCAGCCGCTGATCGACGCCCATCCGGCGCTGAAAGCCTGGCTGGAGCGCTGCCAGGCCCGCACGGCATTCAAGACGATGTGGGACAGCCGGACCGCCGAGGCGGCGTGAGCGTGTAAGCGTTCGTCAACTTCCATCGTCATACCGGCCTTGAGCCGGTATCCAGCCAGCCCAAGTCCTTGGGCTGAAAAGACTTTTCTCGCCGCGCCGACGCGCGTCGGCTGGATTCCGGCTCAAGGCCGGAATGACGGACGCGGCAGGGATTTCAGCCCCTCACCCCTTCTCACCCGCCAGCGCCCGCTGGACCGCCGGCCGCTCGTTCATGCGTTTGAAGTGATCATGCACCTTCGGGAAGCGGGCAATATCCACGTCGTCGCTTTCCAGCCAGCCGGACATGACGAACAGATAGGGATCGGCAACCGAATAGGCGGTGCCGAGAACCCAGGGGCCGTGCAACATGCCGTGCTCGATCAGGTCGAAGCAATCGGTCATTGTCTGCGGCACCTTCGCCTTCATATCCGCCAGCGAACTGTCCTCATTCGCCCAGCGGCTGCCGCGCCGGCCATGCGCATGGGCGACATGCACCGTGGACGAAATGAAGGCGTTGAAGGATTGCATCAGGGCGAATTCGAAGGGATCGTCCAGCGGGGCGAGTTTCTTCTCCGGCGCCATCTGGGCGATGAAGGCGAGGATGGCAGGCGTTTCGGTCAGAACCCCGCTTGCCGTTGCCAGCGCCGGGACACGGCCTTTCGGGTTGATCTTCAGGAAGGCCTCGGAGCGCTGTTCGCCCTCGGCGAAGTTGACGCGGTGGGCGGTGTAAGGCAGGCCGGATTCCTCAAGCACGATATGGCTGGCGCGGGAGCAGGAACCGGGGGAGAAAAACAGTGTGAACATGGATATGCGACCTCCAGGGCAATGAAGGCGCCCACCTCCTCATGTGCGGACGCCAGCCCCCGCCGGTGGCGAGCGGTGGGCCGGCACTGGCAAGGGCAAACCATCATCCCGCCGGCAGCCGGCGGCGTCAAAGGTTATTTCCGAAGCGCGCCGCGTTTAACCGGGCTCATGCGCCCCGCCAATTTCTGCTTTTACGCGCTTTTACCGGACATGCCCTAAATGCCGACGACGCGGATATCGCCGACATGGATGCCGTTCCAGTTGCGCATCTGCCGGTTTGCCATGGCAAGCAGCGCCTCGTTCTCGGCGCCATCGAAATATTTCGCCAGCATGGCGGCAATCATCGCTTCGGCAGCACGCGCCGTGCCATCCTCGCATTTCACCGCCATGGCGATGCCCTTTTCCGGCAGCGCGGCCACGAACACGCCTTCCGCACCGGTCTTGGCGAAAATCTTGCCCGGCGCGATCTGCATCAGCCTGGTGCAGGTGCGGCCGGTGCCCGCCACGTAAAAGGGTTCCGCCATGCAGGCCTCGAACAGCCGGCGGGAGGCTTGCGCGCGTCCTGCCTCAAGCCCCGTGCCCGTCGCCATTTTGGCGAAACCATGCGCCAGACCGGTGAGCGGCACGGCATAGGTCGGGATCGAGCAACCGTCGACGCCGCAATTGTCATGGCCGAGCGTCGCACCCGTCAGGCTTTCCATCGTTGCGCGGATTTCCCGCTGCAACGGGTGGTCGTAACCGACATAACCCTTGGGATCGGTGCCCGTGTGGCAGCAGGCGCAGATGAAGCCGGAGTGCTTGCCGGAGCAATTATTGTGAAGCGCCGTCGGCTTTTCCAGCGTGCGGGCCTGATGGATGATGGTTTTCTGGTCGGACGACCAATGCGCGCCGCATTCCAGCGTGTCCACATCCCTGCCGGCTTTGGCGAGCATGGCGGCGGCGAGTGCCGCATGGGCGTCTTCGCCGGAGTGGGAGGAACAGGCAAGCGCCAGTTCGGCGTTGCCGAAACCATAGGCATCCGCAGCACCGCTTTCCACCAGCGGCAGCGCCTGCATGGCCTTGCAGGCCGAACGCGGGAAGACGCCACGCTCGACATCGCCTGCCGAAAACACCACGCCGCCATCGCCATCCACCACCACGGCAAGACCCTGATGGCGGCTTTCGACCAGATTGCCCCTGACGACTTCGACGGTAACGGAATTGTTCATATTCGCGGCCTCAAAAAGTTCTGATTTTATGTCGTTGATAGCGCAATTGATTTTTCGATGCACGGGGCTATCAGTGAAATTTGCAAAACGTCTGCTGCTGGCGATTGCCATCATCTATCTGCTGCCGGCTCTGGCATCGGCGGGGTTGTGGGCCATGCGGGATCATCCGCAGGGATGGCGTGATGCGCGCTGGTCTTCTTCCGGCACCCTGCCGCAAGCCGGTGCCGACCGTGAGGCGGCGGTCTACGTTTTTTCGGCGATGACCGGCGGTTTTAAGGGCTCCGTCGCCAGCCATGCCTGGATCGTAGTGAAAAAGCCGGGCGCAACGGCCTATGACCGTTATGACAAGGTTGGCTGGGGAACGCCGATCCGCCGCAATGGTTATCCGGCCGATGCCTTCTGGTATTCCAACACGCCGCGTCAGGTGGTGGCCATCCATGGGGCGGCGGCGGAAAAGCTGATCCCGAAGATCGAACAGGCGATTGCCGATTATCCCTATGGCAAACCGGGCGGTTATCGCATCTATCCCGGCCCGAACTCCAACACCTTCGTTGCCCATGTGCTGCGCAGCGTGCCGGAACTCGGTGTGGTGCTGCCGCCGGATGCGGTCGGCCGTGACTATCTGCCCAACGGCGCGTTTTACCACATCGCCGACGACTGGAAGGATGCAAGCCTCTCGCTTGGCGGGCTGTTCGGCATTTCCGCGGGCGCACGCAGCGGCTTCGAGGTCAATTTCCTCGGTCTCGTCGCAGGCGTCGATTTTATCCGGCCCGGCGTGAAAATACCGGGGCTTGGTTATTTCGGGGTGGCGGGTAGCCGCGCGTAAGGGCGGCTCAGGTCTCGCTCGCCTGCGCTGCGCGTTTGGCGCGGATGGTCTGGGCGATGAAAACCCGCGACAAGCCGTGATAGAGCGGCTCGCGCGAGAACAGGCGGGAGGTTAGATATCCCAGCATCGATGCGACCATGATGGGAATAACGCCCTCATGATTGCCGGTCATTTCGAGAATGATCACGAAAGCCGTCATCGGCGCCTGCACCACGCCCGCGAAATATCCCGCCATGCCGACGATGGCGCCAAGGCCGATGCTGGTGCCAAGCAAAGCCGCCATCGTGCTGCCAAAGCCCGCACCCACCGACAGCGACGGCGCGAAGATACCGCCCGGAATCCCCGACATCATCGCCAGAAACGTGGCGGCGAGCTTTTCGAGGAAGAAGAAGGCCGGAGCGGCCTCGCCTTCGATGGCGGCGCGCGCCTGTTCATAACCGGTTCCGAAGGTCGCGCCCCCGGTTGCAATGCCGATCACGGCCGAGGCAAGACCGCAGGCGGCGGCCACCGCCAGCAGCCGCCTTAACGGCATGGCCTGGGCGAAGCGGCGGATACGGGCGGACAGGCGCAGCGCCCCGGCGCTGAACAGCGCACCGAACGCGCCGCCACCGACGCCGCAGACCAGCACGAGCAGCCAGTCCATCATCGTCTTCGCCATGACGGAACTGGTGCCGAAATAGGTGTAGCTGCCAACCAGCGCCAGCGAAGCGAGGCCCGACAGGATGACGGCGGTGAGGACGAGGCCATTGGCGCGGGATTCGTAGGTTTTGCTCATTTCCTCGATGGCAAACACGATGCCCGCCAGCGGCGTGTTGAACGCGGCCGCGATGCCCGCCGCCGATCCGGCCAGAATAAGACCTTTCGCCTGCGCCATGCCGCCCCAGCGCGCCGCCTGCAACATGATCGAGGCCCCGACCTGCACGGTCGGCCCCTCTCTGCCGATCGAAGCACCCGACAAAAGTCCGACAACCGTCAGCACGACCTTGCCGAAGGCAAGTTTCAGCGACAGAAGCCGCGAACGATCCGCATCATCCCGCAGGTGCCGCGCGGCGATGGCCTGCGGAATGCCGCTGCCGCCGGCATTGGGAAAAACAGTCAATGCCAGCCAGGCGCACAGCGTGAAACCGAGCGGTGTGATGATGAGCGGCAGCAGGAACGCCCATTCGCCGGAAGAGGTTGCCGTGAAGAAAAGATGCTGGGCGCGATCCGCGGCCCACGCAAAGCCGACGCTGATGATGCCGACCGCAAGCGCGCCGATCCAGAAGACTGCCCTTGGCTTCCACACCCGCCAGGAGCCCCAGACAACACGGGAACGGCGCAGCATTTTCAGCTTCTTGTATTCGACAGGCATGGCGGTCCAGATCGGTAATTTTGGTTTTCGTCAGACGGGAAACCCGTTTATCTGCCTCAAGGCCCGCGATTGCAAGGTTTTGCATTTGACTTATTGCCTGTGATGACCGATCTTATGCATCGCAATTGCAATGCAAGGAGACGATCCATGAAAACGGCAACGATCCCTTCGCTGCGGGTGACGGCGGATTTTCGCGAGGCAGCCGAAAGCGTGCTGAAGGACGGCGAGACGCTTTCGGCATTTATGGAGGAAGCCGTGCGCAAGCAGGTGGAAATCCGTAAATCTCAGGCGGAGTTCGTCAAGCAGGGACTTGCAGCACGCGAAGAATCTAAGCGAACGGGCGTTTATCACAAAGCCGAGGACGTTCTTGCGGAACTGAAGGCTATGCTCGACGCAAAGCTCGCTGAAGACAACGACAAGTGACATATCAGGTTTTTCTTGCCGACAGAGCGCGCGACAATATAACACGCCTCTATGCCCACCTCCTTCGCCAGGACAAATATGCGGCGAAGCGAGCCTACAGGGCCATCGAAAAAGGAATTGCCGCACTTGCGGATTTTCCGCTGAGCTGCCGGAAAGTTGATGTAGAAAATCCCTTTCTGAGGGAGTTTCTTATTCCGTTTGGCTCGTCAGGCTATGTCGTTCTTTTTGAGATAGAAAGTGCCGAGAAAGTAACAATCCTCGCGATCCGCCACCAGCGCGAGGACGATTACCATTGAGCCTCACCGGTCGCTGACGGCCGCGCGCGGATTCGTCCACGGCTCCTGATTGGAACGTGGCAGCGGGGTTTTGCCGAGAATATGGTCGGCCGCCTTTTCGCCGGTCATGATCGAGGGGCCGTTAAGGTTGCCATAGGTCACATGCGGGAAGATCGAACTGTCGGCGACCCGCAGCCCCTCCACCCCGATCACCCGGCATTCGGGATCGACGACGGCCATCGGGTCGTTCCTGTCGCCCATCCGGCAAGTGCCGCAGGGGTGGTAGGCGCTTTCCAGATGCTCGCGCAGGAAGGAATCGATCTCTTCGTCCGTCTCCACCTTTTCGCCCGGCTGGATTTCCGGTCCGCGAAAATCGTCGAAGGCTTTCTGGCCGAAAATCTCGCGCGTCAGGCGGACGCAATGGCGGAATTTTTCCCAGTCTTCCGGGTGGCTCATATAGTTGAAGCGGATGACCGGGTCGTCATGCGGATCGGCCGAGCGCAGCGTGACGTTGCCGCGCGATTTCGACAGGTTGTAGCCGACATGCGCCTGAAAGCCGTGGCTTTTCGCCGCCGCCTTGCCATCATAGGAAATGGCGACGGGCAGGAAATGATACTGGATGTCAGGCTGTTTCAACCCCGGCGCGGAGCGCAGGAAGGCGCAGGCCTCGAACTGGTTGGAGGCGCCGAGCCCGCCTTTCGACAGCAGCCATTGCGCCCCCGCCACGCCCTGCCAGAACCATGGCAACCACGAATAAAGCGATACCGGCTTGGTGGAAACCTGCTGGAAATAAAACTCCATATGGTCCTGAAGGTTAGCCCCCACACCCGGACGATCCGCCTTCACCTCTATTCCCATGTCTTTGAGGTGCGCGGCAGGCCCGATGCCCGAAAGCATCAGCAATTTCGGCGAATTGAACGAGGATGCCGAGACGATGACTTCGCGGTTGGCCTTTATGGTTTCCACCGCACCCCGTCGTTCGATTTCGACACCCACGGCGCGGCCGTTCTCGATGACGACCTTGCGGGCGAAACCATTGACCAGCGTGACATTGCCGCGCTTCAGCGCCGGCTTCAGATAGGCATTGGCAGCGGACCAGCGGCGGCCATTGTGGATGGTCTGCTCCATCAGGCCGAAACCTTCCTGTTTGGAGCCGTTATAGTCGTCCGTCAGCTCGAAGCCCGCCTGCTCGCCGGCCTGAATGAAGGCGTGGAACAGGGGATTGTTGACCGGCCCGCGCTGAACATGCAGCGGCCCGTCCGTGCCGCGCCAGCCCTCCTCGCCGCCATGGCTGTGTTCCATGCGCTTGAAGTAAGGCAGCACATCCGCATAGGCCCAGCCCTGCGCGCCAAGCTCCTCCCAGCGGTTGAAATCCTCGGCATGGCCGCGCACGTAAACGAGGCCGTTGATGGAGGATGAACCGCCGATGACCTTGCCGCGTGGCGCCGTGATGCGGCGATTGTCGAGGTTTGGTTCCGGTTCGGAGAGATAACCCCAATTATAGCGCTTCATGCTCATCGGCCAGGCGAGTGCCGCCGGCATCTGGATGAAAGGCCCGAAATCCGAGCCGCCGGCCTCGATGACGATCACCGAATAACGGCCGTCTTCCGAAAGACGATAGGCGATGGCGGAGCCTGCGGAACCGGAACCGACGATGATGTAGTCTGCGTGCATTGTTTGCTCCACTTGGGGCTTTGGTTCCGATGAATGTTTCCGGCTGGGGTTTACCCCCCTCTGTCCTGCCGGACATCTCCCCCTCAAGGGGGGAGATCGATCTGAGGTCAGGTTCCGCCCTGCTTCAACGTTGCGGGTGAAGCGGCGGGGCTCGTCTTGCCGATCTCCCCCTTGAGGGGGAGATGCCCGGCAGGGCAGAAGGGGGTAAACCCCACCCACCGCGCTTAATTAATAAGGCGCGTCCACCTTCCCCGTGCTCACATAAACCGTCTTCAGCTCGCTATAATGCTCCAGCGCGGCGGCCGAGTTTTCCCGCCCGAAGCCGGATTGCTTGGAGCCGCCGAAGGGGATTTCCACCGGGCAGAGATTGTAGGTGTTGATCCAGAGCGTGCCCGCCTCCAGCTGATCGACCACGCGATGGGCGCGGGCGAGATCGGCGGTGAAGACGCCGCCGGCGAGGCCGAATTCGGTGGCGTTGGCGCGGGCGAGAACCTCGTCCTCATCGTCGAAATCAAGCACGCACATCACCGGCCCGAAGATTTCCTCTCGGGCGATGGTCATGTCATCGGTCACGTCGGCAAACACGGTCGGCTGCACATAGGCGCCCTCGCCCGCGACATTGTTGGGAATGCCGCCGCCGGTGACGAGCGTCGCACCTTCCGCCTTGCCCTTTTCGATGTAGCCGATCACCTTTTCCTGCTGGGCCTTGGAGACCAGCGGGCCGAGATGGGTGGCGTAATCCAGGGGGTCGCCGAGGATCATCGCCTCGGTGCGGCGCTTCAGGTTTTCGAGGAAGCGGTCCTTTGCGTTTTTCTGCACGAAAACGCGGGTGCCGTTGGAGCAGACCTGACCGGAGGAATAGAAATTGCCGAGCATGGCGCCGCCGACAGCGCTTTCGATATCGGCATCGTCAAAGACGATCAGCGGCGACTTGCCACCGAGTTCCATCGTCACATGTTTGAGATGACCGGCAGCGGCGGCGGCCACCTTGCGTCCCGTCGGCACCGAGCCGGTCAGCGAGACCTTGGCGACATCAGGGTGGTTGACCAGAAGCGGTCCCGTGTCGCGATCGCCCTGAATGACGTTGAACAGCCCCTTCGGCAGACCGGCTTCGATCAGAATTTCGGCGATCTTCAGTGCACCGAGCGGGGTATTTTCCGATGGCTTGAAGACCATGGCGTTGCCGGCAACGAGTGCCGGGGCGGCCTTCCAGCAGGCGATCTGCTGTGGATAGTTCCAGGCGCCGATGCCGACGCAGACGCCGAGCGGCACGCGCTTGGTATAAGCGAAATCACCGCCGAGCGGGATGTAATCGCCGTTGAGGGCCGAAGGCGCGATGCCGCCGAAAAATTCGAAGGCATCGGCACCGGAAGTCGGATCGGCGACGATGGTTTCCTGAATGGGCTTGCCGGTATCGAGGGTTTCCAGGGTGGAAAGCGCCTGGTTGCGTTCGCGCATGATATCGGCGGCGCGTTTCAGGATGCGGCCTCGGGCCATGGGGCTCATCGCCGCCCATTGTTTCTGGGCGCGTTTGGCCGAGGCGATAGCGCGCTCGACAATCGCCGGCGTTGCCGCATGCAGCCTTGCGATGACTTCGCCGGTGGCCGGAAAGATGCTTTCGAACAGCGTGCCGGCATCGTCTTCGACATAGTCGCCGTCAATGAAATGCGAGGCTTTGGGCTGCGCCCTGAGAGACGTCGCGATCGTCATGTCGAATACTCCTAGAGAATGCGGACGGACGGCTTCGGGCGCTGTCCATCTGGATATGGTTTGAGCTGCAAGTCGAAATAATCCTCGACAAGGGCCGGTGCGGAAGCGAGCCCGAGCGGGGCCGAACGCAGGCTGTGCCTGATATAAAGCCCGTCGATAAGGGCTGCGGCCCCTTCCGCGATGCGTGCTGCGTCATCGGGCGGGCACAGCCGGTTGAGGCTTGCCATGAGGTTCGAGCGCAGGCGGCGGGAATAAAGCGTCAGCAGGCGGCGGGTCTCCTCCGAGCGCTGCGCCTCGACGTAAAAGGCAAGCCATGCCGCCACCGTCTCGGGCGTGAACTGGTCGCTCTGGAAGGAGACGTGAACGATGGCGCTCAGCCGTTCGCGCGGGCCGTTGGCGCGGGTCAGCGCCGCCACCGCATCGCGCCGCAGATCCCGCAGCAGGCTGCGGATGGTTTCCAGCAGAAGCTGCTGCTTGCTGCCGAAATAATGATGCGCAAGGGCAGCCGAAACGCCCGCTTCCCGAGCGATATCCGACATTGTCACATTCAGCGAACCATGGTGGCCTATGGTGCGTAACGCCGCATCGACAAGCGCCTTCCGGCGCACAGGCTCCATTCCGATCTTGGGCATAAGGGTCTCCTTGATGGCGGGCAAAATATTCTTGATTGATCAATCAATCAATAAAAAACGCGCCATTTCATGTCGCTGATTTGCCATCACCAAAGAAAACCCGGCAGGGCCTGACAAGAGCGGGCAAAACTTATGCTGAGACGCGGTTCACGGGGGAAAAACTAAACCGTGATATACTGCAAATTGGGAATGGGACATGTTTCGTGCTAATATGCATGGTGATATAAATTTCGCTGGAAGCGGCGCCAGACGAAAGCTTTAAAAAAACGCCCGCAGGACCGCGATCACGATCAGGCCCCGGCATGGACCGGAGAGGCCTTCGCAACGGTTGAACAAGGGAGTGATATCATGCCGATGGTAACAGTATCGATTTCCCCGGAACAGGCGGCAAGAATGCGCGAGGCCGTGAATAGCGGCGCTTACGCATCCGGCAGCGAGGTCGTCAGGGCCGCGCTGAGACTATGGGCGGCCTCCGCCGCAACCGCTGCGGAAACCGAGGCTGCAGCGCCTGTCGAGGCGGACCGCGAACGCCTGAATGTCGCAGAACTTTACGCCGCACACACCGGGCATGCGCGCCGGGCCTGAGGGCCCGTTCGACACCCACTGATATTCAGGGGCGCGTGAGAAAACCTTCATGAAAGCTTCACAGTCGTGAAAGCTTTTGTTGACCTGTAATCTGCAATTGTCTGCTGCAAAACAGACAGGTTCCCGCGTGTGCATCTGATGTGTCATGCCAACAGCGGGACCGGAAATAGCGGAGAACAGAAATGCCGGCCGTAATGCTGGAGAACGATGTCGTAAGGCGGTTTGCCTCCGGGCACATGTTTCCGATGGCGAAACTTGTGCTTGAGACTGCGTTTCAACCGATCGTCGAGGCGACGACGGGCACGATTTTCGGTTATGAATCGCTGATGCGCGGCCATGACCGGCTTGGCTTTTCCTCACCGCTGGAGCTTCTGGATCAAGCTGCCCAGGATGGTGAGCTGAAGGCCTTCGAGCAGATGCTGGCAAGCCGGGCGCTGGCGAAATTCTCCACCCTGGCGGATTTTTCCACCACCACCCTGTTCCTCAATCTCGATGTCCGGCTTATCCCGCACGGCGACGCCATTCTCGACAAGCTCGTCGGCCATCTGGCGCGGGCGGGCATTCCCCCCTCCTCCATCTGCTTTGAACTTTCCGAACGTTTCGACAATACCAGCGTGCCGGAATTCAGGGCGTTGATTGCCCGCATGCGCAAGGAAGGCTTCAAGCTGGCGATCGACGATTTCGGCGCCGGTCACGGCGAGATGAAGCTTTTATGCGATTATCCGCTGGATTACCTGAAGATCGACCGGCATTTCATCAGCGGTGTCGATCATCTTCCGCGCAAGCAGCATCTGGTGCGCAACATCGTCAACATCGCCCATGTTCTCGGCGTCCGGGTCATTGCGGAAGGCATCGAAACCGAAGCGGAATTTCTCACCTGCCGCGAATTTGGCGTCGATCTGGTGCAAGGCTGGCTGATCGCCAGGCCGACGGTCTTCACCAGCGAACTTCCCGAGAGCTTTCCGCACCTCAACCGCATGGGCGTGGCGCGGCGCAGCAGCCAGTCGCTGGACGAAATCCTCATTCGTCGCGAAATAGAGCGCCTTCCCACCGTCTATGAGCATGACAGCGTCGACAGCGTCTTCGAGTTGTTTCGCAGAAATCCGCAGCAGGCGTTTTTCCCGGTTCTCAACGCCAATGGCGAGCCGCGCGGCGTCATCAACGAATATCACCTCAAGGAATATATCTACCGGCCGTTCGGCCGCGATCTCCTCAAGAACAATATCTACGAGCGCACCATTTCCCATTTCGTCGATCCCGCGCCAATCGTGGGTCTCGATGCGGATGCCGACCAGCTGATGAACATGTTCGCCAGCATGGGCGGCAGCGCCTGCATCATCCTGACCGAGAACATGCGTTACGCCGGCATCGTCTCCGCCGCATCGCTCATCAAGGTCATCAACGAAAAGCAGCTCAAGATGGCGCAGGACCAGAACCCGCTGACGGCGCTGCCCGGCAACCGCGCCATTGGCGGCTTCATTGCCGACAGTTGCGGCGATGGCGACGAGACGCGCTTCTTCTGCTATTGCGACTTCGACAATTTCAAACCCTTCAACGACAAATACGGCTTCAACGCCGGTGACCACGCCATCACCCTGTTTTCGGCCCTGATGCGCCGTTACTTTTTCGCCGGCGACTGCTTTCTCGGCCATATCGGCGGCGACGATTTCTTCATCGGCGTGCGGGACTGGACGGTGGAGGAGCTGACGGAAATCCTCGAGCGGCTGCTCAGCGATTTTCACGTTGATGTCGCGGAACTTTATTCGGATGAAGACCGCGCCGCCGGCTGCATGAAAGGCCAGGACCGCCACGGCAACGAGCGGGACTTTGCGCTGCTGCGCTGCTCGATCGGCGTGCTGACTTTGCCGAAGGGGCAGATCATCGCCAATCCCGAACGCATCGGCAGCGAGATCGCCGGAGTCAAGGCGGCGGCGAAAGAAAACGACAGCGGCCTCGTCATCCGGGTGTTCGGGGAGACAAAATGACATCAGCGACAAAGGGCCTTCTTCCCTCGAGCGCACATCTGTCCTAAATCTTCAGGGAACACCGACAATTGAGGAATTGCCCCTGGCCATGCCCGATACTGTGACCCTGCCCGAAAAAATGCGCTTCATCGACCTTCCCTCCCATGGCGGACCGGAGGTGATGCAGCTTTCAGAAGCACCGTTGCCGACGCCCGCCAAAGGCGAGATCCTGGTGAGGGTCGAAGCAGCAGGCGTCAACCGCCCCGATGTCGCGCAGAGGCAGGGCGCCTATCCGCCGCCGAAGGATGCAAGCCCGATCCTCGGCCTCGAAATCGCCGGAGAGGTGGTGGCGCTCGGTGAAGGCGTCAGCGAATTCAAACCGGGCGACAAGGTCTGCGCGCTCGCCAATGGCGGCGGTTACGCGCAATATTGCACCGTGCCGGCCGGCCAGGCCCTGCCCTTCCCCAAAGGCTACGACGCCGTCAAGGCCGCCGCGCTGCCGGAAACCTTCTTCACCGTCTGGGCCAATCTCTTCCAGATGGCGGGCCTGACCGAAGGCGAAAGCGTGCTCATCCACGGCGGCACCAGCGGCATCGGCACAACCGCCATCCAGCTCGCCAGGGCCTTCGGCGCGGAGGTCTATGCGACGGCAGGTTCTGCGGAAAAATGCGAGGCCTGCGTCAAGCTCGGCGCCAAACGCGCGATCAACTACCGCGAGGAAGATTTCGCCGCCGTCATCAAGGCCGAGACCGGCGGCAAGGGTGTCGACGTCGTTCTCGACATGATCGGTGCTGCCTATTTCGACAAAAACATTGCCGCCCTCGCCAAGGATGGCTGCCTCTCCATCATCGCCTTTCTGGGCGGCGCAGTAGCCGAGAAGGTCGACCTGCGGCCGATCATGGTCAAACGCCTCACCGTCACCGGCTCCACCATGCGCCCCCGCACCGCCGACGAGAAACGCGCCATCCGCGACGAGCTTATCGAACAGGTCTGGCCGCTCATCGAAAGCGGCAAGGTCGCGCCTGTCATCAACAAAGTCTTCACGCTGGACGAGGTCGTGGAAGCCCATCGGCTGATGGAAACCAGCAATCATATCGGCAAGATCGTGATGCGGGTGTCGTGATGCAGCCAGGCAGCGGGCGTTGTTTTGATTGACAACAGATAGAGATGTTGTCATGAATAACAACACAGGCGCTGTGGACAGGATTTTGTCATGACTACGCTCACCGTCCGCCTCAGCACGATCGACGACATCAAAGGCCGGTTCGTCGCTGCCGGAAATAATGCAATCTCCGGCAAGCCGATAGAGGCGAAACCGTCGGTGGCATTTTCAAGCTATGAGGACCTGCACCGTATTTTAGCGCCTCTGCGGCTTGCCATCGTCAGGACTTTGGCCGGACAGGGACCGCTCTCGATCCGCGAGGTCGCGCGCCGTCTCGGACGGGACGTGCAGGCCGTTCATCGCGACGTGACGACGCTCATCCATGCCGGCATCATCGACAGGACCGAAGGCGGCATAGAATTTCCCTATGACAATATTCACTTCGAATTCGATGTGAAGGCTGCCGAAGCGGCCTGAAGCACCTCCGGCTTTGACTGGAAATGCTCTGCTATGCTTGGCAACGCCATGCACGACTGCCCTCTTGCATTCATGGCGAATCGTACTACCTTCTAGTCATGTTCAACGTATCGGAAGGAGGTGATCCAATGTCTAATGAGATTTCGGTATCTGGTGCAGGCAATGGAAAGGGTGGTTTTTCGACGGGGCAGCCCTCGGCGTAAAGACCTCTTGCCTTCGGAACGTTGAGAAACAGTCCCGGGTCTGTAAACAGGACCAAACTCATGGAAGGGTCGCCTCTGGCGACCCTTTTCTGTTTCTGGGGTTATCGGCGCGTTCACCCGGCTCCCTCATCTCTGTGCTTGTCACAGAGATCCAGCCAGCCCAAGGACTTGGGCTGGCTGGATACCGGCTCGAGGCCGGTATGACGGGAAACGGAGAGTAATCGGAAACCGGCGGCGGCGACCGTGATCCCTCCCTACGTCTTGCCAAACACCTTCCGCCGCGTCGGGCGGAAGCGCAGTTCGGCACCAACAGCCACGGCGGCGTTGAGTGGCACCTCGATTTCGAGGTGATAGGGGTGCGGCAAACGCGACCTTTGGTGCCGTTGTACACGACTTTCCTCCCGTCATGCCGGGCTTTGACCCGGCATCCAGCAGACGCGCGTCTGCGCGGCCGAGAGAGTTCTTTCAGCCCAAGGACTTGGGCTGGCTGGATACCGGCTCAGGGCCGGTATGACGGGGAGTTATGAGGCAGCGCCCAACGGCGGTGACCGTGATCCCTCCCCCCAACGTCTTGCCAAGCACCTACAACAGCGTCGGGCGAAAGCGCAGTTCGGCACCACAACCACGGCTACGTTGAGTGGCACCTCGATTTCGAGATAACAGGGGCGCGGCAAACGTAACGTCTGGTGCCGTTTTACACGACTTCCCTTCCGTCATGCCGGGCTTGACCCGGCATCCAGCAGACGCGCGTCTGCGTGGCGGAGAGAGTTCTTTCAGCCCAAGGACTTGGGCTGGCTGGATACCGGCTCAGGGCCGGTATGACGGAGAACGGAAGGTAATATCAAACCGGCGGCGGCGACCGTAATCCCTCTCCCCTACGTCTTGCCAAACACCTTCCACCGCGTCGGGCGAAAGCGCAGTTCGGCACCAACAGCGACGGCAGCGTTGAGTGGTACCTCGATTTCGAGGTGATAGGGGTCATGGCCGTTATTGGCGATGTCGATTTCGGCGATGCGGGTGCCGGCAAGGCGGCGGCAGGTGGTGACCTTGCCGTATAGCGCGTTTTTTCTCGTCCGTCAGCACCACGTCTTCCGGACGGAAGAACAGCTCGCCTTCGCCTGCGCCCTCTTCGGCGATGCCTATGCTTTCGCCCTGGAACACCACCTGGCCGTCGCGGATCGTCACCGGCAGGCTGGAGGATTCGCCGATGAAGGAGAAGACGAAGGGGGAGTTGGGCGTGTCGTAGACATCATCCGCCGTGCCGACCTGCTCGATCTTGCCCTGGCTCATGACGACGACGCGGTCGGCGAGTTCCAGCGCCTCTTCCTGATCGTGGGTGACGAAGACGGTGGTGTGGCCGGTGCGGTCGTGGAATTCGCGCAGCCAGCGGCGCAGTTCCTTACGCACCTTGGCATCGAGCGCGCCGAAGGGTTCGTCGAGCAGCAGAACCCTGGGCTCGATGGCGACTGCGCGGGCAAGCGCCACGCGCTGCCGCTGGCCGCCGGAAAGCTGGGTGGGGTAGCGCTTTTCAAGACCGGTCAGATGCACCATATCGAGAAGTTCCGACACCCGCCGGCGGATTTCCGCTTTCGGCGGGCGGGAGGCGGAGGGGCGTACCTTCAGGCCGAAGGCGATGTTGTCGGCAACCGTCATGTGGCGGAACAGCGCGTAGTGCTGAAATACGAAACCGACATTACGCTCCTGCACCGAGCGGTGCGAGGCATCCTCATCGCCAAAGAAGATGCGGCCTTTTGTCGGCTGCTCCAGGCCGGCGATGAGGCGCAGCAGCGTCGTCTTGCCGGAACCGGAGGGACCGAGCAGCGCGATCAGCTCGCCGGAACGAATGTCGAGCGACACGTCGTTCAGCGCCGGAAAGCGATCGAACTGCTTGGTGATGCCGGAAACTTTCACTTCCATGAATATGCCTTTCAATGCTTGGCGGCTGCGTTGCCCGCGCCAAAGCGTATTTCGAGAATGGTTTTGAGAACAAGCGTCACGAGTGCGAGACCGGCCAGCAGCGTCGCCACCGCAAAGGCAGCGCCGATATTGTACTCGTTATAGAGGATCTCGACGTGCAGCGGCATGGTGTTGGTCTCACCGCGAATATGGCCTGACACGACAGAGACGGCACCGAACTCGCCCATGGCGCGGGCGTTGCAGAGCAGCACCCCATAGAGCAGGCCCCATTTGATATTGGGCAGCGTGACATACCAGAAGGTCTGCCAGCCGGTGGCACCAAGCGAGATCGCCGCTTCCTCGTCGCCATTGCCCTGCTCCTGCATCAGCGGGATCAGTTCGCGCGCGACGAAGGGAAAGGTGACGAAGATGGTGGCAAGCACGATGCCGGGAACGGCGAACAGGATTTCGATGCCATACCCCTTCAGCCACGGCCCGAGCACGCTGTGGGCGGAAAACAGGATGACATAGACCAGGCCTGAAATGACCGGCGAAATCGAGAACGGCAGGTCGATCAGGGTGATCAGGAAGGCCTTGCCCTTGAACTCGAATTTCGCAATCGCCCAGGCGGCAGCGACACCGAAGATAACGTTGAGCGGCACGGAAATGGCCGCGACGAGCAGGGTCAGACGGATGGCGGAGAGCGCATCCGGCTCGACGATCGCTTCCCAGAAGGCATCCGCACCCTTGCGGAATGCCTCGAAGAACACCGATACCAGCGGCAGCACGAGAAAGGCCGCAAGGAACAGGAAGGCGATGGCAATCAGCGCCAGCCGGGCGGGCAGGCTTTCGCTGGCGGGATCGCGGAACGGCCGGGACGAGCTGCGGGACGCGTCAGACATAACCGTACCTCTTGCGGCTCCAGGCCTGAATGAGATTGATGAGGAACAGCATGGCGAAGGAAATGATCAGCATGATGGTGGCGATGGCGGTCGCGCCGGCATAATTGAACTCCTCCAGCCGGATGACGATGAGGAGCGGCGCGATCTCGGAGACATAGGGAATATTGCCGGCGATGAAGATGACCGAGCCGTATTCGCCGACGCCGCGCGCAAAGGCGAGCGCGAAGCCCGTGAGGATCGCGGGCGTGAGACTTGGCAGCAGCACGCGGGTGATGGTCTGGAACCGGTTGGCACCGAGCGTTGCCGCAACTTCCTCCACCTGCCGGTCTATTTCTTCCATGACCGGCTGCACGGTGCGGACCACGAAAGGCAGGCCGATGAAGATCAGCGCGATGACGATGCCGGTCGGGGTGAAGGCAATCTTGATGCCGAAGGGCTCGAACAGCGAGCCGACCCAGCCGCGATTGGCATAAAGCGTGGTGAGCGCGATACCGGCAACCGCCGTCGGCAGGGCAAAGGGCAAATCCACGATGGCATCAACGAAGCGGCGACCGGGAAACCGATAACGCGTGAGGACCCAGGCGACGCGTGGAGGCGCTAGGGGTGGCGCGTATCCTTTAACTGCAAAAAAACATTTACGTGCTCAAGAGAGAGTACCATGGAAAATGGACTACCTTGCATTTACTTAGTGGACAGTGGTGGTGCATTTTTACCCATGCAGTCCGAAGTCTTTCCAGGCCGTGATCATTTTGGTCGTGTTTTTTATAATCAAGCCCAAATGTCTGCTCAAGGAATTCCACAAATTGCAGTGGTGATGGGAAGTTGCACAGCTGGTGGCGCCTACGTCCAGCAATGAGTGATGAAAATATAATTGTTAAAGGAACTGGAACTATTTTTTAGGGAGGTCCACCTAGCAATACGTAACTAT
>JAXHOC010000069.1:0-20859 GCA_034519725.1 Agrobacterium sp. | reverse complement strand
TGTACTTCGTTCAATTCGTATTGCTCACAAGAAGCCGTCGCGGTTCTTTGCAGGCGCATGGCCGGCCATCCAGCTCGCCTTCGTGTCGCGCTCCTCCATCGGCACGCTGCCCGTCACCGAAACCGTGACGGAAAAGAGCCTCGGCGTGCCGCGCGAATATGCAGCCTTCGCCGTACCGCTCGGCGCCACCACCAAGATGGACGGCTGCGCCGCCATCTATCCGGCGATTTCGGCGATCTTCATCGCGCAGTTTTTCCAGGTGCCGCTCGGCATTCAGGACTATGTGCTGATCGTCTTCGTCTCGGTGCTCGGTTCTGCCGCAACGGCGGGTCTGACCGGCGCGACGGTGATGCTGACGCTGACGCTCTCGACGCTCGGCCTGCCGCTCGCCGGCGTCGGCCTGCTGCTGGCGATCGACCCGATCCTCGACATGGGCCGCACCGCTGTCAACGTCGCCGGTCAGGCGCTGGTGCCCACCCTCGTCGCCAAGCGCGAAGGCATTCTCAATGAGGCCGTTTACAACAACGCCAAGGACATCGACGCGCTCGATGACCGGGAGGTGGCGGCGGCCGGACGGCCGTCGCAGGCAGCCTGATTGCCAACCAGGTCCCGCAGAACCAACAGATTTGGCACAGTCGCATCACCCACACTCCATCACCCCGGACGAGATCCGGGGTGTCCTTGTTTGCGAGAGACTCGTTTCACGGCGCAGACGCGCCGTGGCTGGATGCCGGGTCAAGCCCGGCATGACGGAGGAGAGGTTCTCGCATCCCGTGCAACTTTCCACCCCAACGCGGCTTTTCCCCGCATGAAAACAGGCGTATCAATCCCGGCAATCAAGTGCCGTCCGCCTGCCATGCTCCAGGGAGAAACAAAATGCGCGTTTCCATCGTCTTAGGTTCGCTTGCCGCCCTCATGGCGCTCACCGCCTGCCAGACGCTGACGCCGGAAGAGCGCCGGGCGCGGGATGAGGCGACGTGCCGGAATTATGGTTTCCGGCCCGGCACCGACCAGATGGCCGGATGCCTGCTCGACCTCGATCTCGACCGCCGTGCGGATAACCGCGCCTGGCAGGCGCAGATGAACCGCGACATGTTCTACCGGCCGGTGGTGGTGGAGCGGCGGATCATCGTCCAACCAAACCCCTGACCGGAATGAAGGCGACATTGCTGGCGGTCTCGCCCTGCCTTGCCCTCGCGGCCAGCGTCGCCTGCGCGGCGGCCAGGCGGGCGATGGGCACGCGGAAGGGCGAGCAGGACACGTAGTCGAGATCCGCATCTTCGCAAAAATGAATCGAGGCCGGATCGCCGCCATGTTCGCCGCAAATGCCAAGCTTCAGCTCGGGCCGCGTCTGGCGGCCGCGCTCGGCAGCGATGCGGATCAGTTCTCCCACACCGTCGAAATCGAGCGAGATGAACGGGTCGCGTTCGATGATGCCCTTGCGCTGATAGGTATTGATGAAACGCGCCGCATCATCGCGGGAAATGCCGAAGGTCGTCTGCGTCAGGTCGTTGGTGCCGAAGGAGAAGAATTCTGCGGCTTCGGCAATCACATGGGCGCGCAGCGCCGCGCGCGGCAGCTCGATCATGGTGCCGGTCAGATAGTCGAGCGTCATGCCGGTCTCCTCCGCCACCTCTGCGGCCACCGTGTCGATGACGGCCTTGACGTAATCGAGTTCGGACCGCAGGCCGACCAGCGGCACCATGATCTCTGGCACGACAGGCGCACCGGTGATGCGGGCTGCGGCAACGGCGGCCTCAAAAATGGCGCGCGCCTGCATTTCGGCGATTTCGGGATAAGAAATCGCCAGCCGGCAGCCGCGATGGCCGAGCATGGGGTTAAATTCGTGCAGCGCATCCAGCCGTTGGCGGAACACGGTCTGCGGCATGCCCATGGCGGCGGCGACCTCGACGATCTCGCCATCGCTCTTCGGCAGGAATTCGTGCAGCGGCGGATCTAGCAGACGGATCGTCACCGGCAGGCCGTGCATGATCTGGAAAAGCTCGGTGAAATCCGAACGCTGCATCGGCAAAAGCCGGTCAAGCGCTGCCCGCCTGCCCTTTTCGCTTTCGGCAAGAATCATCTCGCGCATCACATGGATGCGGTCGCCCTCGAAGAACATGTGTTCGGTGCGGCAGAGACCGATGCCTTCCGCACCGAAAGCACGGGCAGCGCGGGCGTCGGCCGGCGTATCGGCATTGGTGCGCACGGTCATGCGGCGCAGATTGTCGGCCCACTGCATCAGCTTGCCGAAATCGCCGGACAGTTCCGGCTGCGTCATCGGCACTTCACCCTTCATCACCCGGCCGGAGGAGCCGTCGATGGTGATGATGTCACCGCGTTTCAGCATGCAGCCGACGCCGATCAGCACCTTGTTGCGCATATCCACGCGCATCGAACCCGCACCGGTGACGCAGGGAATGCCCATGCCGCGCGCCACCACGGCGGCGTGGCTGGTCATGCCGCCGCGCGTCGTCAGAATGCCTTCGGCGGCATGCATGCCGTGAATATCTTCCGGGCTGGTTTCGATGCGGACCAGAATGACGCGGCGACCTTCTGCTTCCGCCGCAACCGCCTCTTCCGAGGTGAAGACGATCTCGCCGGTTGCCGCCCCCGGAGAGGCCGGCAGGCCGGAGCCGATGATGGGCCGGGAAATACCGGGGTCGATAGTCGGGTGCAGCAACTGGTCGAGCGAGGACGGCTCGATGCGGCAGACGGCTTCTTCCTGCGAAATCAGCCCATCCTCGACCATATCGACGGCGATCTTCATCGCGGCGCGCGTGGTGCGCTTGCCGGAACGGGTCTGGAGCATCCAGAGCTTGCCGCGCTCGATGGTGAATTCCAGATCCTGCATGTCGCGATAATGGGTCTCCAGCCGCTTGCAGATCACCAGAAACTCGGCGAACGCCTCCGGCATCAGCTTTTCCATCGAGGGCTTGTCGGAGCCGGAAACCAGCCGCGCCGCCTCGGTGATGGATTGCGGCGTGCGAATGCCCGCCACCACGTCTTCGCCTTGCGCATTGACAAGGAATTCGCCGTAAAGCTCCGCCTCGCCGGTGGAGGGATTGCGGGTGAAGGCGACGCCGGTTGCCGATGAGGAGCCGAGATTGCCGAAGACCATGGCCTGAACGTTGACCGCCGTGCCCCAGTCACCGGGAATATTGTGCAGGTGCCGGTAGGTCACGGCGCGATGGTTCGTCCAGCTGGCGAAGACAGCGCCGATAGCGCCCCAGAGCTGGACATGGCAATCCTGCGGAAAGGCCTCTCCCAGCTCGTCCTCGATCAGCTTCTTGTAAAGCGCAACGACATGCTGCCATTCGACCGCCGACATCTCGGTATCGTATTCGTGGCCGAGACGACCCTTCTCGTCTTCGAGGATTTCCTCGAACAGCTCATGATCGAGGCCCATGACGACATCGGCATACATCTGGATGAAACGGCGATAGCTGTCCCAGGCGAAACGGGCATCGCCCGCGACATGGCCGAGCGCCTCGACGGTACGGTCGTTGAGGCCGAGATTGAGGACCGTGTCCATCATACCCGGCATGGAGGCGCGCGCGCCTGACCGGACCGACAGCAGCAGCGGCGTTTGGCTGCCGCCGAAGGTCTTGCCGGTCACGGCTTCCATGCCGTGAAGGCCAGCCATGACCTGCAGCTTCAGCTCCTCGGGGAGATCGCGGCCGTTCTTGTGATAAAGGGCGCAGGCCTCGGCAATGATGGTGAGGCCGGGGGGAACGGGAAGGCCGAGACTTGCCATTTCGGCAAGGTTTGCACCCTTGCCGCCCAATATAGCAACGTCACCTGCCCGGCCTTCGGCAGCACCGTTGCCGAAGGTATAAACCCACTTTTTCATTCCACGCTCTCCACCCAGAAGCGTTGTCATTTTTCTATCATCTACAGCATTGCCAGGATGTTGGAAACGCCACAACGCCCAGTTTACATCGCAGTGCAGCATAATTGCGGCGAATTGCGCGCCAGAATTGCCGCAAAAGCAAAATAACAGCGTGGCTGACGCATTCGTGTAGTGCGCAGAAACGGAGTGTTCCCTAAGCCATTCACATCGCCCAAAAGAGATTATTCATGCAATTTACTCGCCGCCATACGTTGAAATTTGCCGGAATTTCTTGCGCCGCCACCGCTCTTGCCGGAGCGCTGAGAGCAGAAGGCGTCTCAGCCGCCGCCAACGCAGGCACCGCCCTTCCCTTTGCGCTGACCACGCCGATGCATGTCGGACAAGCGGCGCTGCGGGTGCGCGAACTCGATCCGATGATCGACTATTACCGTTCTGTGCTCGGGCTGAACGAAGTGGCGCGCACATCGCGCGGCGTGACGCTCGGCGTCGGCACCGTTGCCCTGCTCGACCTCGTTCACAAGCCAACGGCGGATTACGAAAGCCCCACCTCGGCCGGCCTGTTCCACATCGCCTATCTGATGCCCACCCGCAAGGATCTGGCGCGGTGGCTGGTGCATGCGGCGTTGAGGCAGGTGCCGCTTTCCGGCTTTGCCGACCATAATGTCAGCGAAGCGGTCTATCTCAACGATCCCGAAGGCAACGGCATCGAGGTTTACAGCGACCGGCCGAAGGAGACATGGGTCTGGAGCGGCAGCGTCGTGAAAATGGGGACCGAACCGCTCGATGTCGATAATCTGGTGGCACTGACCGATACCAAAAAGAGCGATTACGAGGCGGCTCCGCCGGGGCTGCGTATAGGCCACATTCACCTGCGGGTGGGCGAGATTGCCGCTGCGCGCGCCTTTTACGAACAAGCCATCGGCCTCAAACCGACGCAGGATGCCCGTTCGGATGCATCCTTCCTGTCGTCAGGCGGATACCATCATCATCTGGCCGTCAATACATGGAACAGCCGGGGCGCAAAAGAGCGCAACGCCATGGAGACCGGTCTCGACTGGTTCTCCCTCGCCATCAGAAATCCAGACGATCTCGAGGCGCAGAAGACACGGCTGCGGGCGGCCGGTTGCGTGCTGGTGGAAATGGAAAACAATGTCGTGGAAGCGATCGACCCCTGGGGCACGCGGCTGCGGCTGGTGCCGGCGTGATGGGCCGACCGGTGTGAGCCGGGGTGGGTGCGGGAAATAGGGACGATGAGTGACTGACATTTACGGCAGGCCTAACGCCTGCGGGGTTTCATGAATTTCCTCCTCCCATTCCAGCTTGAGGCGGAGCTAAGGCGACGCTCGCGACGGCGCGGCGGAAGTTTCTTTCAGCCCAAGGACTTGGGCTGGCTGGATACCGGCTCAAGGCCGGTATGACGGATGTTCGAGGGATTCTCCTCCACGCAATTGAGGTCACAAACGCAGCCCAATCTTGCTGGCATTGCTCACCAACAGAAAGCCTTGCGAGGCCGCGGGTAGAGCGGCCTCGCAAGGAATTCCATCCGGTACAGGAAACCGGATGGGGGGTTGGGAAGAAGCTATGCTCCTTGCAAAAAGACATAACAAAATGCCGCGCGTCGTCGCCCACCCGAATGGGTGAGACGGCCAGATAAATTCTCGAGGGGCAAGGCCGGGGAGCTGGCCCGGAAAGGGGAAACTCAGACGGCTTCGCGCAATTGCTCGGCGGTCTGCAAATCCACCGATACCAGTTGCGACACGCCCTGTTCGGCCATGGTGACGCCGAAGAGGCGGTTCATGCGCGCCATGGTGATGGGATTGTGGGTGATGATGACGAAACGTGTTTCGGTGGAGGCCACCATTTCGTCCATCAGGTTGCAATAACGCTCTACATTGTGGTCGTCCAGCGGCGCGTCCACCTCATCAAGCACGCAGATCGGCGCGGGATTGGTGAGGAAGACGGCAAAGATCAGCGCCATGGCCGTCAGCGCCTGTTCGCCGCCTGATAGCAGCGTCATGGTCTGCGGTTTCTTGCCCGGCGGGCGGGCGAGAATTTCGAGCCCCGCTTCCAGCGGATCGTCGGATTCGATCAGCTGCAATTCCGCCGTGCCGCCACCGAACAGATGGGTGAAAAGCCGCTGGAACTGCGAATTGACCACATCGAAGGCGGCAATCAGCCTCTCGCGGCCTTCGCGGTTGAGGTTCTGGATGCCGGCGCGCAGCTTGCGCACGGCATCGATGATATCGTCGCGTTCCTTGATGAGGGCCGCGAGCTTGGCGGAAAGCTCCGCCTGTTCCTCTTCCGCGCGCAGGTTGACGGCGCCCAGCCTCTCGCGCTCGATCTTCAGCCGGTCGAGATCACGCTCGACACCGCGCATATCGGGTTTCGGCTGGTCGGGCCCGAGGCCGGTCAGGCGCAGCGCCATATGCGGCTCGGTATTCAGCGTTTCGCGGATGCGATGTTCGGTTTCCTGGCGTTTTTCGCGGGCGGAGACCAGCCGTTCTTCGGCACGGCCGCGCTTTTCGCGGGCTTCGGCCAGCTCGGAAAGGGCGGCTACGGCAACCCGGTCGGCGGCGCGTTGCAGATTTTCCGCCTCCACCAGCCGGTCGGCGGCCAAACGGCGGGCCTCTTCGGTTTTCTGAAGCTCGGTCAGGAGGTTGCGGCGCTTCTCGTCGACTTCCTTCGGCGCTATATCAAGCTCGGCGATCTCGTCGCGCGCCTCTTCTTCGCGCGCGCGCAGCGTGGCGATATGATCGGCGGCGCTGGCAGCCCGCGACTGCCAGTTGGAGCGCTCCTGCGCAATTGCCTGAAGGCGGCGCTGGCGGGCCTCCGCCTCGCGGCTCACGCCCTCATGGCGGGCGCGGGCTTCCGCCAAAAGGCCACGGTCGGTGGCGACTGCAAGCTGGCTTTCGCGCAGGCGCAGATCGAGCGCGGAAAGATCGGGCGCGTCTTCCATTTCGATGTGGGCGTTTTCTTCCTGAACGACGATCTCGTCGATCTGCGCGCCGATCTGGTTCAGCGCTTCCGACACGATGTCCCGGCGGCGCAGAAGGTCGCCCGAGGCGCGTTCGGCTGCTGTCAGCGCCTCACGCGCTTCGGCGAGATGGCGTGTCACCAGCCGGCTTCTGTCGCGCATTTCCGAAAGCCGCAATTCGGCGCTGCGGATGTCGTCGGTTCTGATCGCGAGCTGTTCTTCGGCCTCCTCAAGACCGTAACGGGCCTCTTCCAGTTCCGTCTCGATCTCGGCAAGCCGGTTCTTCTGCGCCAGACGCAGGGCGGCGGCTCCCGGCGCATCGGCGCTGGCGATATGGCCATCCCAGCGAAACAGCGCGCCTTCGCGCGTCACCAGCCGCTGGCCGGCCTTCAGTGATGGCATCAGCCGCAAGGCCTCCGCAGTGTCGGCTGCAACGCCGATCTGGGCAAGACCGCGCCTTAGCGCATCCGGCGCCTGCGCGTAGTTCAGAAGCGGTTTCACGCCCGGTGGCAACTCGGGATCATCAGCACCATCGCCATTGCCGGCCCAATAGGCAGGGGCAGCGGCATCGAGCGCGCTTTCGAGATCGTCGCCGAGGGCCGCACCAAGGGCCGCCTCAAAACCGCGCTCCACCGTCATTTCTTCCGCAACAGGCGTGAAGCTGCCATTGGCGGCAGCACTGGCCGCCAGGATTTTGGTGATGGTGCGCGCTTCCGTATCCAGAGCGTTCAGCCGGTTTCTCGCAGTTTCCAGCGGGCCGCGCGCCAGCGCTTCGGCAGAACGGGCCTCGGCCACGGCGGCTTCGGCCTCCTCCGCGACGATCAGCGCGTCTTCCACCGCACTCTCGGCCGCCTCGACCGCCTCGCGGCGCTCCAGAGGGTCGGGAAGGCCGGAGAGTTTTTCATCGACGGCGTCGATCTCGGAGGATGCCTCCTGCGACTGGCGCTCCAGCCGAAGCTTGCGATCGGAAAGCTCGCGGATCGCGCGCTCCAACTGCTGGCGCCCGGCGGCGGCCTCGGCGCGCTCGGCGGTCACGGTGGTAAAAACGGCTTCGCTTTCGGTAAGCTTTGCAGCGGCGGCTTCGAAGACTTCGCGCATCTCTTCGGCATGACGGCCGGAATCGGCGAGAATGTCGAGAAGGTCTGCCTCTTCCTCATCCAGCCGCGCAAGAATCTGGGCGTTATCAGAGACCAGCCGTTCCTCGCGAACGATGTCTTCGCCAAGCTGCGACAGACGGCGCGCCAGCTCATCTCGGCGGCGCAGCAGGCGGTTCGCCTCGTCATCCAGTTGGGTGCGGGCGATTTGCAGGCGTTGCAGGGCGGCGGCAACGCGGGCTTCATCCTCGCGCAGTTCCGGCAGCTTCAGGCTGGCGATGCCCTGCTGCTTGGCCGCCTCCATCTGGCTTTGCGCCTTTTCGGCAACGAGGTTGGTGGCCTGATTGAGCGCGCTTTCGGCTTCGCCTTCGGCCGCTTTCGCCTCCACCCAGCGGATGTGCAGCAGGGTGGCCTCACGGGCGCGGATATCCGCCGACAGCATCTTGAAACGGCTGGCCTGCCGCGCCTGACGTTTCAGGCTTTCGATCTGGCTTTCCAGCTGGGAGGTTACATCCTCCAGCCGCTCCAGATTGGTCTCGGCAGCGCGCAGGCGAAGCTCCGCCTCATGGCGGCGGGAATGCAGGCCGGAAATGCCGGCCGCCTCTTCCAGCAGCTGGCGGCGGGCCTGCGGCTTGGCATTGATGAGTTCGCCGATACGCCCCTGCCCGACCATGGAGGGCGAGCGCGCGCCGGTGGAGGCATCGGCAAACAGAAGCTGCACATCCTTGGCGCGGGCTTCCTTGCCGTTGATGCGATAGACCGAGCCGTTTTCGCGCTCGATGCGGCGCGTCACCTGAATTTCATCGGCATCGTTGAAGGCGGCGGGCGCGGTGCGGTCGGAATTGTCGAGATAAAGGCCGACTTCGGCGGTGTTTCTGGCCGGGCGGTTGCCGGAACCGGAGAAGATGACGTCATCCATGCCGGATGCGCGCATGTTCTTGTAGGAGTTCTCGCCCATCACCCAGCGAAGCGCTTCGACCAGATTGGACTTGCCGCAACCGTTCGGGCCAACGACGCCGGTAAGGCCCGGCTCGATGATGAATTCCGAGGGTTCAACGAAGGATTTGAAACCGACGACGCGGAGCTTGTTGAACTTCATGCCGCAACGCTCCAGCCACAAAAACGGCAATAAAAAACGGGCGAACGGAGATATCCGCCGCCCGTTCCTTCAAGGGTTCGGCGATCAGAGCAGCTTGTCGATGACAGCCGACATGGTTTCAACCGACATGTCTCCCGCGTATTTCTTGCCGTTGATGATGAAAGTCGGCGTGGAGTTGACGCCAAATTCCGTCGCACCGCGTTGCATCGTTGCGTTCACATCATCCAGAAGTTTCTGGTTCGTCAAGCAGGCCTCGAAAGACTCCTGTGAGAAACCGGCCATTTTCGACAATTGCAGCAGGGCCGCACGGGCATCCTGCGCTGTCGCCCAGCTCTGCTGCTGCTTGAACAGCATGGAAACGAACGGGAAATACTGTCCTTCCGGTGCGCAGCGCGCCAGCATGAAGGCGGCAGCGGCGCGCGGATCGAACGGGAACTCGCGCAGCACGAAATAGACCTTGCCGGTATCGATGTATTTCTTCTTGATCTCTTCAAAAGTCTTGTTGTGGAAATTGGCGCAATGCGGACAGGTCATCGACATATATTCGACGATCTTGACGGGTGCGTTAGCATCGCCGAGCGCTGCTTCCGGCAGCGGGCCGGGCTTCATCACCGCAGCCATATCCACGTCACCGATGGAATCAGGCAATTCCTGCGCCTCAGCAACACCGGGCGTGAAGGCAAACGGCAGGGCCGTGGCGATGGCAGCAAGAGCAACGCCGCCGAGAAGGCTGCGACGGGAAATGGTCAGTTCGGAAAAATGCATGAAAGCACCTGTTGGTAATAGACTCTATTGTCTGTTGATTCCGATATAGCGACGGCCTGTTCATCACAAGCGGCGTTTTGAACTCTTCTTGTCAAAGAATTGTGACCAGTCAAGGACGGCGGGCGATATCAAATCGTCCCGCCCCGTGGCTTCTTCTTCTGCATCACCGCCGTGCCGAGCCGTTCCACCGCCTTGCGCAGCGCTTCGCTCTCGATGCCATCCATCATGTCGTCAAGACGTTTTGCCGCATCGCCGCGCAGCGGCGGCGGCTTTCGCCGGCGCGGAACGGGCTGCGAGACCGGCTTCTGCACGATCCTGATCTGGCGCACCGCCGGAAAGCCGAAAAAGCCATTGATGCGGGCGATGAGTTCGCCCTGCGCATGGGTGAGAAACAGGGCGCGCGCGCCTTCGCAGGCAATCGTCAGCACGCCCGGCTGGTAACCGCCGCGATCCGGCCCCTCGTCGCGGCGCGGCCAGGTGATCTTTTCCGGCCGGGTGCAATCGGCAAAGTCATCGCCGGCGATCTCGTCCCACGAACCGAGCAGCGCCGTGTTGATGCCCGCCCGTTTCGACAGCAGGGGATCCATGATGCCATTGGCTATTTCGGCAATCTGGATGACGCCTTTGCGTGGATATCGCATTTTTCACTCGGGTTTCAGGACCGGACTGTCCGGAGCTGCTTGATAGGTCGGGATGAATGGCCCAACTATAGGCCGAATCGAAGAGAAACGGCAAACCATGCTTCAAAAAACCGCCCCGTCATCGCGCGCACAGATGCTGCTCGCATGGTACGACCGCCACCACCGCGAGCTGCCGTGGCGCACCTCGCCGGCCATGGCGGCACAGGGAAAACGTGCCGATCCCTATCATGTCTGGCTCTCCGAAGTGATGTTGCAGCAGACGACGGTGCAGGCGGTTAAGCCTTATTTCCTGAAGTTCCTCGCGGCATGGCCTGGCGTCAACGATCTGGCGGCGGCACCGGTTGAGGATGTGATGGCCGCATGGGCGGGGCTTGGTTATTATGCCCGCGCCCGCAACCTCAAAAAATGCGCGGAAGCCGTGGCGAAAGACCATGGCGGCGTCTTTCCCGATACCGAAGAGGGCCTGAAGAAACTGCCCGGCATCGGCGATTATACATCCGCTGCCGTTGCGGCCATTGCGTTCAACCGGCAGGCGGCGGTGATGGACGGCAATGTCGAGCGCGTCATCTCCCGGCTTTTCGCCATCGATGCGCCCCTGCCCGGCGCAAAACCCGCCATGAAGGCGAAGGTGGCGCAGCTTACGCCTGCCGACCGGCCGGGTGATTTTGCCCAGGCGATGATGGATCTCGGCGCAACCATCTGCACGCCGAAGCGGCCGGCCTGCGCACTCTGTCCGTTCAATGGTGGCTGTCTGGCGCTTGCCCATGACGAGCCGGAGCGGTTTCCGGTCAAGGCCGCAAAAAAGGCAAAGCCGGTGCGGCTGGGCGCCGCCTTCGTGGCGGTGAATGCAAGCGGCGAAATCCTGCTGCGGCGGCGCATCGACAGCGGCCTTCTCGGCGGCATGACGGAGGTGCCGACAACGGCGTGGACCGCCCGCGTCGATGGTGGCACGGACACATCACATGCACCCTTTGTGGCGGGCTGGCAGGCAGCGGGCGTCATCGTGCATGTCTTTACCCATTTCGAACTGCGGCTCACCGTCTATCGGGCGCAGGTGCCTGATGGGCTTGAAACCGGGCCGGATGACGGATGGTGGGAACCGGTTACAAATCTTGACGCGCAAGCCTTGCCGACGGTGATGAAAAAAGTCATCGCACAGGCTATTCCATCTGCATTTTGACAAGGGCAGGAAATTCGATGACCAAGATTGAGCATATCGTATTCGACATCGGCAAGGTGCTGATCCATTACGATCCGCATATCCCCTATAGCCGCCTCATTCCCGATGCCGACGAGCGCAAATGGTTCTTCGAGAATGTCTGCACCCATGACTGGAACCTCGAACAGGATCGCGGTCGCGGCTGGGAAGACGCCGAGGCGCTGCTGATGGAACGGTTTCCCGAGCGCGAAGACCATATCCGCGCCTTCCGCAAATTCTGGCACGAGATGGTCTCGCATTCCTATGACGACAGCGTCGCGATCATGACCGGCCTGATCGACGGCGGCCACGACGTGACGATGCTGACCAACTTCGCCTCCGACACGTTTCGCGAGGCGCAGAAGATGTTCCCCTTCCTCACCCTTACCCGTGGCGTGACGGTCTCTGGCGACGTGAAGCTGCTGAAACCCGACGTGGCGATCTACGAGCTGCATGCGAAGGAATTCGGCCTCGACCCCGCCGCCAGCATCTTCATCGACGATACGCTCGCCAATGTCGAAGGCGCCAAGGCCGCCGGCTGGCAGGCGGTGCATTTTACAGGGGCGGAAAAGCTGAAGCAGGATCTGCGGGAATACGGGGTGACGGTGTAGGACAGGATGTTTTGACTGGAAATGCTCTAAGGTTCGCTCACCCAGTCCTCGTGCCCATGGCGCACGCGGACGATGAAGACCTCGTCGTCCGCGTCCACACGGTAGACAACAAGATGCGCCCTGAACCGATGAATGCGCAGCGGCGGTGACAATTCGTCTCGCTCTCGCGCCATTCGCGGGTTACGCGATATCAACTCAAAGATTGCGAAGAGTTCCCGATGGTATTTTCGCGCCTGCTCTATTCCGAATAACAGAATGCCTTCCTCCGCAATGCGAATGACATCCTCTTCTGCGAGCAGAGACAGGCGAAAAGCCATGGTCAACCGCGATCATACTTGGCGGACCGGGCCTCAGCCTCCGCAAACATGGCGTCCCGCGAGCGACGACCGGCACCACTCTCCAACCCCTCGTCCACCAGACGCTGCATCGCGGCGATTTTTTCGCCGCGCTCCTGATCCTTGCGGATGAGGTCGCGGACATAGTCGCTGGCATTGGAGTAGCGGCCTGTTTTCGACTGAGCCTCGACCCATTCTTTCATCGGGCCGGGCAAAGATATGTTCATGGTCACCATCTTCATCTCCTTTGAAGACAGGGTGCAGAATTTGGCAAAGTTTGTCAAAAAATCCGGAGGAGAAAATTGGCGCAGGCGGAAATGGCGGTCTCCGGCCTGCGCCAGTCCTGCCGCAAGCGGCATTGGACAGCTGTGTTTTAGTGATCTTTCCGAACCGGATTTTCACAACCACTGCTTTGATCCAGACACTATGGCCGCTCTCTTGTGCGAAACTTGTCTGGCTAAAATTATATATTCGAAAATACCAACGCCCGACACCGAGGTGCCGGGCGTTGGTCGTTCTCCATCCGGGACTGAAGGTACTAAACCGGACGGAGACGTATGCTGACAATGGCGGGCGGTGGATCGTTGCCGTTGAGCCTTTTGGGCTTTGGACTGTCAGGCCTTTGCCAGTTCACTGCGAATGATTGTTCTCAGATCGTCGATAGGCTTCAGCTGGTCGCCATCCTCGAAGTGCCAGAACGTCCATCCGTTGCAGGCGTCGAGACCCTGGACCTTTGCACCGAGACGGTGAATGGAACCGGCAGTCCCGCCGGATGCAACCGTACCATCGGCACGAATAATGGCGCTATAGCGGCGCTTTGCATCCGTCAAAACCTGGCCGGGGCGGACGAGGCCGCTTTCCACCAACGTGTTGAAGGCAACGCGCGGTTCGGCCCTCTTGCCGGTCATGACGGTCAGTTCCGCCTTGCCGAGCGGCTCGACGGCGGCGATGCGGGCGGAGGCCGCGTCGATGTAATCCTGCTCGCGCTCGATGCCGACGAAGTGGCGGCCGAGGCGCTTGGCCACCGCGCCGGTGGTGCCGGAGCCGAAGAACGGATCGAGCACGACGTCGCCGGGCTTGGTCGAGGCCATCATGATGCGGGCGAGCAGCGCTTCCGGCTTCTGGGTCGGATGCACCTTGTTGCCGTCGTCGCCCTTCAGGCGCTCGCCGCCGGTGCAGATCGGAAACAGCCAGTCGGAGCGCATCTGCACGTCGTCGTTGGAGGCCTTCAGCGCCTCGTAATTGAAGGTATAGCCCTTGGCGTTCGGATCGCGGCTCGCCCAGATCATCGTCTCATGGGCGTTCTGGAAACGGCGGCCGCGGAAATTGGGCATCGGGTTGGTCTTGCGCCAGACGATGTCGTTGAGGATCCAGAAGCCGAGATCCTGCAGCATCGAGCCGACGCGGAAGATGTTGTGATAGGAGCCGATGACCCAGATGGTGCCGTTGGGTTTCAGCACGCGGCGGCAGGCCAGCAGCCAGGCGCGGGTGAAGGCGTCATAGGCCTCGAAGGAGGAGAACTGGTCCCACTCGTCATCGACAGCATCGACCAGCGACTGATCGGGCCGGTGAAGCGTGCCGCCAAGCTGGAGATTATACGGCGGATCGGCGAAAATCGCATCCACCGACTGGCTCGGGAGGGCATCCAAGGCAGCAACACAATCACCTTTGATTATGCTGTCTTTCCAGGCGTCACTCTCGCCCGCACGATCAAAACCGGCACGCCGAAAATCGGCCAGCGGAAAAACTGCTGCCATTGGTACTCGCTCCATACGCTTACTCTCTACTGATGCTTATGGTTACCGAAGATGGTTATCAAAGCCTGAACAAGTCACGGAAAATGCAAAATAAATGGCTGTCGCGGCTTGCGCTGACAATTTGCTGGCACGGGCGGGGAACCCGAAGCGGCGCAAAAACGTTGTGCACAACGGGTTGTCATGTTCCGCATCTTCGTGCGGCGGCAACACCGGTTATTCAGGGGGTAATCCGCAATGGCGTCGGTAACGCGAATGGCTTCATTTTCACTGCATGCGGTTTCCGCAGCTCTTCTTCTGGCGGCGGCGCTGCCGTCACCCTTGCGGGCGCAGGAGCCGGCACCGCTCTACAACGTCGTCACCGATGCGGTGCTGTTCGATGGCGGACCCTCGCTCGGCAACAGCGACAGGGTGCGGTGGGATTTTTACAAGGCCGACCGGGCCGGAACGCGCAGCGACGTCAATGCTGGCGGCGCCTATGACGCCACCTTCGAGGCGAAGCTGCCGGCGGGCAAATATGTCGGCGTCGCGGCCCTTGGCAACATCCGCCGCGAAATACCCTTCGAGGTGAAGGAGGGAAGCCTCGTAACGCCAAAAGCGAATTTCGACGCGGCGGAACTGACGGTGGTGCCAAAACGCAGCCCCGGCGGCGATGTGGAAAGCCAGGGCGAAAACCGAAATCACCAAGGGCGATTTCAAGGACAGCGTCTACGGCCAGAACACCACTTTCGTGCCGGCGGGCGAACTCGTCCTTACCGGCAGCATAGGGCCGGCGCGGGCGCAGGAAACGCTTGCCATCAAGGCAGGCGAGACGATCAGCCACGAGCTTGTCATCCCGAGCGGCGTGGTCGTCGCCAAGGCCTCCTATGCCGACGGTGGCAAGGCGGTGGAGACGGACGATATCCGTTTCGAGGCGCTTGCGGCAAAGGAGACGCTCGATGGCACCCGCCAGACCATCAACGGCGTTTACGGCACCGGCAAGACCATGGAAATGCCGGCCGGCGACTTCGTGATGCGCGCGCGTCTGGGCAAGGTCACGGTGGAACAGCCTTTCACGGTAACGCCCGGGAAACGCACCGAGATCAACCTCAACCTCGATGCGGGCGTTCTGGCAATCACGGCACCGGGTGCGGAGCGGATCGATATCGTCGAAACGACCAAGGACCTCCAGGGCACACAAAAGGAAATTTCCGGCCGTTACGGCACCCGGCATCAGGAGACCCTGCATCCGGGCGATTATTCGGTGAAGGTCAGCTACGACAAGAAATCCGGGCGCGAGCCGAAGGAAATCAAGGCGACGGTCAAGGCCGCCGAGAGAACCGAGACGACTGTGGCGGAGTGAGTGCACGTCCCTGCCCGACCGGGCGCGGCGGCGGCTCGCCAATCTTCACGCCGGTGAACCCTGACGCCGCGATGCGATCGCACAGCCTGATCCACTGACAGCCGCGACAGGCCGGGCGGATGTCTCCGGCGGCGAAAGCCTGACGCATCTTTGCCAAAAGCTCCGGCGTTGGCCGCATCCGTTTTCCGGCGGTGATGGTCTCGTTCAACAGCGCCGACACGGAAAGCCGGGCCGCCTCGTCCCGCTGCTTGACGCCGTCGTTGAAACAGTGGGCATGGCTTTCACACAACAGGCCGACACAGATATCGTCGGGGCCATCCACCAGCTCGATATCCTCTTCGCCAGCATTCAGCCGGGCGGCGACACGGTCGTAATTTCCGACGAAGCCTGGGGTGTAACCCTTGCCCACATAGGTCAGCATGCAGAGGAGGTGGTGGGGGCGCAGGCGCACAGTCATGGGGCGCGACCCCTATCCGACAATGGCGAAGGCGTCACGCACCGAGCCGGACGAGGTGCGGATTGCCTTGCGGCCGATCCATTGCACGTGCCCGTCGAGAATGCGCACCGCCTCCTCGGCACGGCCGCCGCGCAATGCGTCGAGGATCGCGCGGTGATCGGTATCGGTGCGGCGCTCCCAGCCGGCCCGCCAGGCGGAAAACAGGAAGCGGGCGCTCGCCGCATGCAGGCCGTCGATGGCCTCCATCAGGCGCGGCATATTGCAGGGCGCGGTGATGAGGCGATGGAAGCGGCGATTGGCCTCCTCCCAATGCTGGACGTCGACGGCGCTATCGCCCTCAAGCGTTGCGGCTTCCGCCTGATCGAGAATGGCTGCTGTCATGTTCGGAATGGCGTGGCGCAGCGCCAGAACCTCAAGCGCGGCGCGCATTTCCGCGACTTCGCGCACATCGTCAAGGCCGAAATCCGCGACCCTGACACCCCGGCGCGGAATGCTGGCGGCCAGCCCCTGCGCTTCCAGCCTGCGGAACGCTTCGCGCACCGGCACATGCGACGCACCGAATTCGGCGGCGATGTGATCCTGCCGCAGGCGTTCGCCGGGCGACAGTTCGCCGCGAACGATACGCTCGGCGAGCGTGCGGCTGATGCGTGCGGCGATGGTGTCTTCGGGTCTTGATTTCACTGTCTTGGGCATAACATTCCATAACGCATCCGGCGCGAAACTGTGTAGCGGTTTTTGCAGGCGGTAAATGCGCAAGGCCTGATCAAAGCCATGAGCCTGGCGCGACCGACCCTTGCGGACCAGCCGGTTGAGCTTGGTGCAAAGTTGGTCTAAAAGCCCGGCATCACGTTTTTCCACGGCAAATCCGATACAGGGAGCGCAAATGAGCGGCTTCGACCTCATTATTTTCGACTGCGACGGCGTTCTCGTCGATTCCGAAATCATCGCGGCACAGGTGGAGTCCCGCCTTCTGACCGAGGCCGGTTATCCGATTTCCGTCGAGGAAATGGGCGAGCGTTTTGCCGGCATGACCTGGAAGAACATCCTCCTGCAGGTGGAAAGCGAGGCGAGCATCCCCTGTCCGCATCGCTGCTGGACAAATCGGAAAAGCTGCTCGACGCGCGGCTGGAACGCGACGTGAAGATCATCGAGGGTGTCAAGTTCGCGCTGTCTCGCCTGACCACGCCGCGCTGCATCTGCTCGAATTCCTCCAGCCACCGGCTTGACATGATGCTGACGAAGGTGGGGCTGAAGCCCTATTTCGCACCGCACATCTACTCCGCCAAGGATCTCGGAGCCGACCGCGTCAAGCCGAAGCCGGACATCTTCCTGCACGGCGCAGCGCAATTCGGCGTCTCGCCGGATCGCGCCGTCGTCATCGAGGATTCCGTGCACGGCGTCAACGGTGCCAAGGCCGCCGGCATGCGCGTCATCGGCTTCACCGGCGCATCCCACACCTATCCAAGCCACGCCGACCGGCTGACGGATGCGGGCGCCGAAACGGTAATTTCCCGCATGCAGGACCTGCCCGCCGTGATTGCGGCAATGGCGGAATGGGAAGGCGCTTTTTGAGTTGTGAAGGTCCTTCGTTCGTGATCTGGTAGCTGCATTGATATTTTAATAAATGTAGCTACATTAATTCATGAAAATCATATGGGACGAACCCAAAAGGCTCGCCAATATCGAGAAGCACCGCTTCGACTTTGCAGATATCGATGAGTTTGATTGGGAAAACGCCATCGTTGAGAAAAGCCTGACCGGACCAGGAAATTCGCGCTTCAAAGCGATCGGATATTTTCGGGACGGGACGATGGCCGTTGTTTTTGCGACTGTCGGAACAGAAGCGATATCAATCATCAGTTTCCGACGGGCGAGTTCCAAGGAAAGAAGGAGGTTGCCATGGCCAAAGTTGCAAAACTAAAAGAATTCACACCGGGACGCGGCTATACCGAAGCGGACTGGAACGCCGTGGATTTCCCGGAAATGACGGATCAGGAACTGGCGGATGCGCGCCCCGCCCGAGAGGTCTTGCCTCCCGCTTTCTTCCAAGCGATTGATGAGTACCGAAAGACACGTGGCCGCCCGCCGGTGGATAAACCGAAGAAACAGGTAACGTTACGCCTCGATGAGGACGTGGTTGAGCGTTTTCGTAACAGTGGCAAAGGGTGGCAAAGCCGTATCAATGACGCCCTGCGAAAAGCAGCCGGCCTTTAAATTCGTCGCCATTCAATAAAAAACCGGGGCCTGCAAAAACAGCCTCCGGTTTATTTAAATCCCCGTCCTCGCGACTACCGGCGCTTGGTCTTGCCCTTTGCGCCCTGCTCGGCAAAACCGATATAGACGCTGACCGACTTCGGTGCGCCGCCCGGTGCATTGGGAATAGCGACGTGGTCGTTGTTGAAGATGAACTGCGTGCCGGCGGAACCTGCGGGAATGTCGATGGCGAAATTGGTCGTTTCGCCGTAAATCTCGCCGTCGCCGTCCTTCACCGTGACGCGGATCGGTACGGTGACGCGGCCGCCCTTCGACATCGGGCCGGGAACGAGGCGGCCCTGGGCCAGCACGTTGACAGTCAGCGTCGATTCGTTTGCGGTGCACGAGCGCGTCGTATCGGAGAGCGAAACCTGATAGGCGAGTTTCTGCGGATCGTCCTTGGCGCCGCCGGCATAAACCCGGTGGACGGCGTTGGCGTCGAGAACGGTGACCGCCGGGCAATTGGCCTGTACCACCGGGGCAACGGCATTGGCCTGCGCCGCCGGAGGGTTGATGGCAAGCGAGTCCGACGGATTGGAAGAATTGCACCCTGCAACGACGGCGAGAAGCGACATCGCGGCGGACAAACGCAAGAAATTCCCTGACACTCTTCTAATTCCCTCTCCATTGTCCCGGAACCGAACCGGAGACGCTGTTTATTGACCTTTCACGCAGGTTGGCGATGGTCTATAGCAGCGACGCCGGAAAAAATCGATTGGCATGTTTGGTTTTGCTTGAATTTTCAAAAAAGCCCTGCATTACCTCGCCAATCGCCTCATTCCGGCGCGATGCTGCGGATGAAGACGCCGGTAACGGCAACGGACAGACCGGTAAACGACAGGGAACTATCTCGTGAAATATGTATCGACCCGGGGTGCGGCCCCTTCGCTTGGTTTCTGCGACGCGCTTCTGGCGGGCCTTGGCCGTGACGGCGGGCTCTACGTGCCGCGCGAATGGCCCTCGATGTCGAAGAAGGAAATCCGCAACCTGCGCGGCAAGTCCTACCAGGAGGTCGCCTTCGAAGTCCTCTACCGTTTCACCGGCGGCGAAATTCCGGCCGACAAGTTCAGGGCGATGATCGACGACGCCTATGCGACGTTCCGCCATCCGGCCGTGGCCCCCTTGACGCAGACCGGCCCGAACACCTTCGTGCTGGAGCTTTTCCACGGCACCGACGCTCGCCTTCAAGGACGTGGCGATGCAGCTTCTCGCCCGCCTGATGGATTATACGCTGGCTGAACGCGGCGAGCGCGCCACCATTGTCGGCGCCACGTCAGGCGATACGGGCGGCGCTGCCATCGACGCCTTTGCCGGCCGTGAACGCACCGATATCTTCATCCTCTTCCCCCACGGCAAGGTCTCCGACGGTGCAGCACCGGCAGATGACGACGGTCGACCGCCGAAAACGTGCATGCGCTGGCGATCAACGGCAATTTCGACGATTGCCAGAACCTCGTCAAAGAAATGTTCAACGATGCGAAGTTCCGCGACGGCGTGAAGCTTTCGGGCGTCAACTCCATCAACTGGGCGCGCATCATGGCGCAGGTGGTCTATTATTTCACGGCGTCGCTGTCGCTCGGCGGTCCGGATAGGAAAATTTCCTTCACGGTTCCCACCGGCAATTTCGGCGATATCCTCGCCGGCTAGGTCGCCAAGCAGATGGGCCTGCCGATCGAGCGCCTGGACATCGCGACCAACAGCAACGACATCCTGGCGCGCACGCTCGAAACCGGCCGCTACGAGATGCGCGGCGTCAAGGCCACCACCTCGCCTTCGATGGACATCCAGATCTCCTCGAATTTCGAGCGGCTGCTGTTTGAGGCCTATGGCCGCGATTCCGCTGCGGTGAAGGCGTCGATGGATGGCCTCAAGCAATCCGGCGCGTTTGAAATCCCGTCGCATGCGCTGAAATTCATCAAAAAGGATTTCCGCGCCGGCCGCGCCACCGAAAAGCAGGTGGCGGCGACGATCCGCGATACGCTTGAGAAAACCGGATACCTGATCGACCCGCATACGGCGACCGGCGTTTTCGTGGCGGAAAAACACGAAAAGGCATCGAGCCCGATGGTGGTCCTGTCGACCGCCCATCCGGCTAAATTCCCGGCCTCCGTAAAATCCGCTTGCGCAATCGAGCCTGCGCTTCCAGTATGGTTAGCTGACATTATGAACCGGGAGGAGCGTTTCGACATTCTGGATGCAGAGCTGAAAGCGGTGGAAACCTTCATCGGCAGCCACGCTCGCGCCGGCAAATAGAGACGCGGAAAGACTTGATATGAGAGTTAATGTGACCCGGCTTTCGTCCGGGTTGACCGTCGTCACGGAGAGAATGCCGCATCTCGAAAGCGTTGCTCTTGGGGTGTGGATCAAATCCGGGGCGCGCAACGAGACGACTGCCGAGCACGGCATCGCCCATCTTCTCATGTTTCTGGGCGGGTACGGCGCGCCGCACCGCCAGCAATACGTAACTGAACTGGAAGTACACC
>JAXHOC010000010.1:0-50663 GCA_034519725.1 Agrobacterium sp. | reverse complement strand
AGATAAACTCTTTCTGGCACGCGGTAGTAGTCGTACGGCCCACCGCTCTCAACGAACCAGATGCTCATTGTAGACGTGGCATCGTTGTATTCCACTCGCGATATAGCGCTTGATCTCAAATACGGCACTTGGTCGTCCTTCTGGTGAGCTGCCCCTGATGGGTCAGATTACGCGCCTGACTTTCTAGAAGTTGAACGAGAGCTGTTTCGGCATAGAGCGAAAGTGAGCGCAGACGGTCTCCTGACGTCCAAACCGCTTACGAACATATGCTCGCACACGTACCAGCCTTGTCTTGATATTTCTCATACCTGCTTCCTTCTTCTTAGCGGTTGGAGAGACCGCCCTCTCAGCCAACGAACTGTTGACCGTGCCCCGTGTGAGCAGCCGTTTCGGCCTTGGAAGAATTTGTCAGGGGCAGCTCTCAGACAGAGTGAGCCAAAACGCGATTCGCATCCAGATTGCCACCATAGCGAGAACTCGCTATCCACAAGGAAAACCCAAGATGACAGCACAACCATTCGCCCTCATCGATGCCGACTTCGCCGATGGTAACTACACATTCGGTCTCACATGGCCCCTTGCCGCCGAGTGGGAAAAGACCACTGATCGAAGCCTTTACGCCACCCTGATAAACATCATGCGCTCTGGTTTCGCACAGCTACAGGACACCCGTGAGCTAATTCGGCTTGGCCTTATTGGCGGCGGCATGGCTCCCACTGACGCATTACGAATGGTGCGCCTCTATGTCGAAGAGCGACCAGCCGCTGAGAACTTCGGCCTGGTTGTGAAGATTGTCGATGCATTTTTCCACGGCAAAGGCGTACCTGATGCGGACGACGAAAGCGCCGGCTCCGTCGATGGCTAAGGTTCAGGGCTGGGACCGCCTAAAGCGCCGTCTTCAGAAGATACCCAAAGCGGTGCGCGAGCAGACCCAGCCCGCCATAACGTCTGCTGCACAAGATGTGGCGGACGTTATGAAGGCGCTGGCACCAGTCAACGACGGCGACCTCAAGGAAAGCATTGTGGTGACCGCAGGCGGGCAAAGAACTCCGCCTCATAGTCAGCCAGGCGGAGCAACCACAGTCCCTGAGAATGCAGCAATGATCACGGCCGGCAATAGCAAGGTGAGGTACGCGCACCTCGTCGAGTTCGGGACACGCGCGCACATCAATGGCGGCCAGTTTGCTGGAACAAAAAACCCCGGCAGCAGGGCTCAGCCTTACTTCTTCTCGGGGTTCCGGCTGGCGCAGAAAAAGGCAGCAGCCAAAATCAAACGCGCGATGTCCAAAGCCGTTAGGAGCAAGAAAAAATGAGTGTAGAATACGAACGGCTTGCCGTATTGCTTGAGGCCCGCGTTAGCGACTTCGAGAAGAAAATCGCCAATGCCACGCGTAATGCCGAGCGGAATTTCAAGCGCGTCGAAACCACTTCAGCCAGAATGCAGGCCCGCCTGAATTCGACCTACTCGGGGATCGCTGCCAATGCAGCGAAAGCATTCGCCCTCATTGGCGGCGCCCAAGGCTTTCGCCAGCTATCGGACAGCGGAACGCGCATCACCAATTCCCTAAAGGTGGCGGGCCTCGCTGGCGAAGAACTTGAAGGCGTTTATCAAAAGCTCTTCGCGGCAGCGCAGAAGAATGCAGCGCCGCTCGAAACGTTGGTGCAACTGTACGGCCGCGTATCGCTGGTGCAAAAAGAGCTAGGCGTATCGTCGGACGAGATCATCGATCTTTCCAGCAACGTTGCCCTTGCGCTGCGTGCGTCTGGCCAATCCAGCCAGGAAGCATCCGGCGCCCTGTTGCAGCTGTCTCAGGCTCTAGGCGGTGGCGTGGTTCGCGCCGAGGAATTCAATTCCATTCTTGAAGGCGCACCGACTATCCTTCAGGCGGCCGCCGCAGGCATCAAGCAAGCCGAGGGATCCGTTGCAAAGCTGCGCAACATCATGCTCGAAGGCAAGCTTTCCTCAAAGGCGCTGTTTGACGGTCTTAATGCTGGCGCCCTGTGCTGAACAGGAGTTGCAGGTGCGGTGCTGACGGTCGACCAGCGGCTCGAGAACCTGCGCACGGCGCTGACCAATGCGGTTCGTAAGTTTAACGATTCCACGCAGGCCGCGAACACGTTTGGCTCCGCCATCGACAACATGGCGACGTTCGTTAACAGCGTCGATATGGACGGGCTGGCTTCTGATATTCAGTACGTTATCGAGAAGCTCAACGCTGGTGCGAAAGCAGCTCAAGACTTTGCCGAGTGGGTCGGAAAGGCAAGCGGCCTTCAGAACATTGGTCAAGGTGCTATAAGCGCGTTAGACAGCGACGGCGATGGCAAGCTATCTGCGCTGGGCGGCGCGCTGACAGTCAACTCAACCGTCAAAGCCAGCCAGAAGCTCGTCGACAACACGCAGAAGCGGCTGGATCTCGAAAAGCAGATTGCCGAGATCAAGGCCAATCCGGCGAACGTTCTCGGCCAGGCTGAAATCAGGGTGCTCGAAGGGCAAATCAAAGCCCTGGAGGGGGTTCAGACTAAAACCGCGTCCAACATCATCCAGGACGTGCTGAACGATAAGCCGCTCAAGTACCCCACCAGTGCGCCCACCATTATTGGAAGCAGCGGCGAGACAAAAACCGTCAACGGCAAGAAATTCACGCCGATCGACATCACGGACAAGCAGTACCAGGTCACACCAGACAAGGACGGCAAATCCAGCAAGAAGCGCGCCGACGAGTACGCCCGCGAAGTCGAGCAGATCACGAAGCGCACAGCAGCATTGCAAGCCGAGACAGCTGCGCAGGCCGGCCTGAATCCTCTCCTGAACGACTACGGGCATTCCATCGAGTTCGCCCGCGCCAAACAGGAACTCCTAACCGCGGCGCAAGAGGCCGGCGTTAAAATCACGCCTGAACTTACGGCAAGCATCGAGTATCTAGCGGCAGGGTATGCGAACGCTGTTGTCGAATCCGAGCGGCTTTCCGAAAAGCAGGATGAGATCCGCCAGCGCGCCGAAGAAGCTATGGAAACCGCCAAGGACGTCACGCGAGGCATGATTGACGGCTTCATTGAGGGTGCCAGTGCGGCGGACGTCTTGGCCGACAGCCTCAAGAAGATCGGTAGCGCCCTTCTGGACGATGTTCTGAACAGCATCTTCAAGGTCAACAACGCGGCTGGGGGCGGCGGTGGCGGATTCTTGAGCGGTATATTCGACATCTTCAAGGGTGGCGGCGGCAGCTTCCCTTCGGCACCTGGTGGCCTCTATTCCGATGGCGGCTACACCGGCGACGGTGGAAAATATCAGCCGGCAGGCGTGGTGCACAAAGGCGAATACGTCTTCGACAAAGCTGCGGTGAAGGCTGCTGGCGGTCCTGCGGCCATGGAGGCCATGCGGCGCAATCTCAAAGGCTACGCTAACGGCGGACCGGTAGGGATTTCTGTTCCGAGCGTGCCGAGTTTGAAATCGATCGGTGCCAACAATGGCGGCGGCTTTACGCTGTCGCCCACATACCAGATCGACGCCAGAGGCGCAGACGTTGAAGCGGTTGCTCGCCTTGAGCGCGGCCTCGCCAAAACAAACGCCGAACTGCAAGGCCGTATCGAGGCGGGCGTTCGGTCGGCCCAGAAACGAAACGTGAAGTTGGGGTAAGGCATTGATTTAAAACGGTGCAAATTGCGCCGGGGTGTCTTGTCTTTTCAAGATACCCCGCATCCTATTTTGGATTGAATGAAATCAACGGCTTGCTGCTTGATTGTTAGCATCAAGGGCGTCTGCGCGGGCCGCTGCTTGCGGCTTAATTCTTAGCGGCAAGGAGTCCACAAATCTGGGGAGTCCTACTGAACGCAATTTTGCGCTAAAGTCTCGCTCCGTCCACCTGCTTACCGAAAGGTAGGCGGGTATTTTTTTGTCCTTCGTCAATGACAGAATAAAAGACCTGCCCACCACTGGAGGTAGCGAGCAGGTCCATGAAAAGCCCCTCCCACAGGAGCCGACTTATCACAACACAACCTTTTCGCGATGACAAGACAATGGCGTGGCGTTTTTTTGGTTTGAATCCCGCCTCCCCGACCCTGGGATGGGCCGAGGAGATTGACTGGGATCAACTAGCGAAAGCCTTACGGCTGTGGATCTTCGCTCGAACATCAGAGATGACGATACAATTGTTCGCATCGTATGTCTCTATTATCTTACAAGAAAAAGCCCCGGCATTTCTGCCGAGGCTATTCATCACTGACTAAATCAGATCAGATTAGAACGAGCGCTGAAGGCGCACGAAGCCGGTAACCTGGTCGTCACCGTTGTCGATGTCGAAGTAGTTAACAGCAACCTTGGCAGACAGACCAGAAGTGATCTTGTAGTCAACCGTCAGGCCAGCCTTCCAAGCGTCGTTGTCCGAGAAGTCATCCCAGGAAACGAGACCGTACGAACCGTAGTACTGAGCGCCGGGGGTGATGGTCAGCTTGTCGGTAGCCTTGATGGCGTACTCAGCAGCAACTGCCCACTCGGAAACGCTGTAGTAAGCGTTTGCACCGGAAGCCCAAACGCCGGAGATACCGAACGTGCCAGGACCAACATCAGCAGTCGCGATCAGGCGGAGAGCGCCATTTTCGCGGTCAACGTCGTAGCCGCCGATGAACTGCAGAGAAGCTGCGCCGAGCTTCGCGCCGATAGCAGCGGAAATACCAACGTTGTTGTCGGATTCGTTGAACGGACCAACGGTGATGCCTTCGAGTTCGTCAGCAGAAACGCCAACGTAGAAGGAACCTGCGTCGTAGGTGTAACGGATGGAGTTGAACAGAGCGTTCGAAGACAGCTCGTCAGCTTCGCCAGAGAGACCATCGTCCCACCAGTTGTAGAACTTACCAACCTTCAGGCCGCCGAGTTCGATGAACGCCTGGTCAACGAATACGGAAGAAGAAGAGGAAGAACCGTTGTCAGCGTTGCCACGGAAGCCGATGAAGCCACGCAGAGCGCCGAGCTCGGTGTCGGTGCGGGTGTCAACTTCGAACTGAGCGCGCGTGAACGAATCCCAGTCAGACGTGCCGGACTTGTCGCGGCCGAAGTCGGTCTGGAAACGGATGTAACCGCCGAACTTCAGGCAGGTTTCGGTGCCGGGGATGTAGAAGAAGCCGGTTCCGAATGCGTCGCAAACGCGAACGTATTCCATGGGCTCAGGCTCAGCAGCGACGATAGCGTCAGCGGCCTGTGCGCCAGATACTGCTGCGAGAGCGGCAGCGGAGCCGATAAGAAGGCTCTTGATGTTCATGATTGACCTCCAGTCAAAGTTTTATCCACCAACGCAAAGTCCCGAAACTGGTTGTCCTCGCCTCATTGGCCCTGCGCTGATTCACAAAAGACAGAAAGTCGCAGCAAACTGCAATCCGGATTCGCTGTTTTAGTGTGGCTGCACCGACATGGAGCGCAGAAGGTGTGTCCTATATGTAACAGAACGGGGTCGCTCCTGTTGATAACGTTAAGATCTTATTAGGAAATTCAAGCGGTTCGTCATTGCGGCCGAGCATGCGCTCCAGCTCGCGGACGCGGTCCTCCAGCTTCTTCACTTCCGAATTGCCGACTACCGGCTCGTCAGAATCCACGGCCGCAGCATCTTCCTCGCTCAAAAGCCTGCGGCACCGATGAAGCAGGTTGGGTGCAACGGCATGGCGGCGAGTGGTGGATGATGCCGTCTCGCCTGGTTCAAACTCCGCTCAATAATTGTCAACTACTGCTCGGTTGTTCGCCGCTTGCGACGCACATCTCGCATAAGCAATTCAACGCGTCTACAGCCCAGGCTACCCTCAAGCCATTTCCGATTATACCGACCATCCTGTGGAAATGGCATGTGTAGTTTAAGCTGAGCCGTCTTAGTCAAGACTGATACCAATTGCCTCGAAATCGATGCGTTGCTATCGTTGGCTTCAAGGGGGAATTGATATGTCTTTTTCTATGCTGATTGCACTAGTGGCGTCCGCGTACAGCGTTGTCGGCAATCCCGATCGGGAGCAGGTCGTGCCGGTTGCGGCGGAGATCGTCGATTGCAGCCGGATTGTCGATGATGTCTTATCAGAAACGGGAGGGCGGCTACTTTCTGTACGTCCACACCCGGATCGTTGCACGGTGACTATCCTCGTCCCAAAAACCGGAGAAAGACCCGCGCGTAAAGTCTTCAGGGTTCCCATTAGTGGCAGCACGGGGAAGTGATGCCTGGGGATTACAGACGCACTATAAGAAGCATCGTTTATTGGGCGATTTGCTGCCTTTTGGTTATAGTTGGAGGCATGTCGGCGATCACATTTGGGTTGCGCAATTATGCTCCTGTAATCACCGCCAAATATTATCTCGAGAGGCGCAAAGGACAACATATTGTCCGGAAATGGCACTCGCGTGATCTTCCGGTCCCACTGGTCAGCGATAGGATAAAACCTGCAAGATTACCGCACCAATGAGAACCCCTACCAATGCGCCAACCGCCTTCAGCAAGGCTTGGCTGATTTTTGGATGCCGAGCAGACGTGATGAGCGGGAGTATTTCAGAGGCTATTGCGCCTAAGATACAGAAAATAGCGACGGCGCGACGGTCATTCGGGTAGGAAAGCACGAAGAGCATTGCAAGAGCGGCAAAAATAGACAGCCGGTCTATATTGGCAGTGATAGCAGAGTGCGCGCGCCAGTTTATTGGCGCTACTGCTAACGCCCCCACGGTCGCCAGCAATATCCAGGATATGGCGCGAATTATCTCTGTACTCATCTCTGCAGGATAGCACAATTTTCTAGGGTGGCAATTTGGTGGCTTGCGTGTTCGGTCAGCAAGCTGTTTCGGCGTCGCGCGCCGGTCAAGCGCGATCCCGCAGCCGAACGCCAGGGCCGTTGCCGTTTGATGGAATGAAGATGATTCCCAGGTCGAGCAGGGCCTGCACGACAGCCGCTACGTTGTTGGGCATGCCGCTGATGCTGCCTTCGCTGGCCTCCATTCTTTTCAAGGTGGGGATCGATATTCTAGCCGCCGCCGCAATCTCAGCCTGGGTCTTTCCAACTAGCGTTCTTGCAGCTGCCAACTGTCGACCAGACAAGCTATTTTGATCCATTGGTATCATATCGATCTTTTTGTGTTGACGATCGTGGTAAACTGATCTAAAGGTATCACCAAGATACGAAAAACACAACACGGAACCGAAACGATGGTTAACGCGACGTTACCGGCGAACGCCGAAGGCATGCCTGAATCCTTCATCTCACGCATGACCCGCCTCTTCATGGAACTGCACACCATCGGCGAGCGCGTAGGCGAAATGCCGGATGATGCCATGGACCATATTACCGAAGCTCATTGGATCGTCTCCAAGGCCATCATCGATGCGCCCGTCACTTGTGAGGCGGACGTGGCCGGTAAACTGCGGCACGCCGCCCTGCTGGTTGAATGTCCCCATGGCGAGTACCACGATGAACAGCCCGCAATTGCCAAGGCACTGGCAGACCTCAAGCGTTTTCGCGCCGAGGAGTGGAATTCGGTGATGAGGGAGGCAGGCCGATGAACGACAGACGCCAGGATATCCCAGAAGGAAGCGTGGTCACAATCGATGGTCTTGAGTTTTCCGTGAAGCACAACCCTCACTTTTCTGCATTCGACCTTTTTCAGCGGGGCGAACTGATGCTGACAGTCAACGCGAAGATCCTGCCGATAATCGCCGACGCGGTGAGGTTCCCCTAAAAGTTCCCTGCTGGCCTTTCTTCATGGAGGCCAGCCACCTTGCCCAGCGCGCCCTTGCGGCTGCGCGGGTCTTTTATCACCACAGGCCAGCGGGGCTTTCCGCTACCAACGGTTCCGGCCGCCTAGATACGCAGCCGCCCGCTGGCCGTTAATTCTGCAAAACGCGTTCCAAAAGTGTTGCATGTAATTAATTGCAACACGTTGCCACCATTGAAATCATTGAGATTTTTTCGCAACGTGTTGAAGCGACGTTTTCAGAGAAAACAGGAGCTAAGTCCTTGAAAAATATGGTGCCCGGAGGCGGATTTGAACCACCGACACGCGGATTTTCAATCCGCTGCTCTACCAACTGAGCTATCCGGGCACTTCAGGTCCTTGAAGAACCTCCGCTTTTGGCGGGCGGGGCGTTTTTGGTGCCCCGAAAGTGAGCGGGGTTATAACATCTTGTTCGGACATGGCAAGCGCCATAGCGAAGTTTTTTGACAGTTTTTTCACAGCGGCTGCGGATGGCTGGAATGCATACGCGGCGAAGGCGGGATCGCAGCTGGAAACATGTCATACCCCATCCGCCAAGCCTGAGCGGTATCCGTCAGGTGGCGGGTTGAGGCAGGGATGATCCGGGTAAGCAGCAGTTGCGCAGCGAGGGGCTGTTATGCCCCTTCCCTGTGCCGTGCGGCAAGGCCAAGCGCGAAAGGCACCACGGCCACCAGCGCCGCCATGATGGGCGAGGACGCGAAGATGCGGCTGGCGAGCGAGGTGACGGCAACGGAGCGCACCACCATCATCAGGCGGGAATTCTCGTGGTCCTTGTCGTGGTGTGTCTCGTGGTCTTTCCCGTGCCTGATATTTACGGGTTTATGGCGGACCGGATGGGAAGCGGCTTCCAGCTTCTTCACATCGCGGCGGAGCTTTTCCAGTTGCTTGCGAAGATCGTCCAGTTCCGCGCGTATGGCCGGGTCTGTGGTTGCGGAAGCACGCGCCTCGCGGGCAGCGGGTTTTTCCGCCATTTTTTCGGCAGCTTCTTCATCAAGTTCAGCCAAGTGGTCGTCAAGGTCCGATGGCTTATCGAAACCATGGGATCGCAGCGATGTCTTCATTGCAGTCTCCTGAAGCGTCCTGAATAGCGGCGGCGGGCGCGTATCGCCCGATCACGCCTTTTCAACGCCCCAGCCGGGCAAAGGATGCACATAAAGCGACGGCATCGAGACAATAGAGCAGTTCTGGTTTAAACGGCGCCTTGGATGGGCTCTATCTCTTTGTTTCTACGCATTTTCCGGACGCAAAACCGCTACGCATTTTTACTGGAAATGCTCAAGGGCGATAAAAAAACAGGCCCCGAAGGGCCTGTGCATGTGTCTGTCGTGGCTGCTTATGCCGCTTTCGCTGAGCTGGCATAGGGATCGAAACGACCGTAGAAGGTCTCGCCCTTGGCAGCCATGTCCTTCAGAAGCGGTGTCGGCCTGAAGTGCTGACCGTAGGTCTCGCTCAGCTTTTCTGCGAGCGCCACGAAGGTCTTCACGCCCATGCCGTCGATATAGGACAGCGCACCGCCGGTGTAGGGCGCAAAGCCGAAACCGAGGATGGAGCCGACATCGGCTTCACGTGGATCGGTGACGATGCCTTCTTCCACCGTGCGGGCGGCTTCCAGTGCAACCGTGACCAGGAAGCGCTGTTTCAGCACCTCCATATCCACATCTTCCGGTTTTCTCTGCGGATAGAGATCCTTCAGGCCGGGCCAGAGGGACTTCTTGGCGGGCTTTGGCGGGTAGTCGTAAAAGCCCTTGGCGTTCTTGCGGCCAAACCGGCCCTCGCCTTCGACAAGTTTCTGGACCAGTTCCATATGGCGCGGATCGACGGCCTTTTCACCGAGGTCGGCAACGGTGGCTTTCAGGATCTTGTAGGAAAGATCGATCGCCACCTCGTCGTTCAGCGCCAGCGGGCCAACCGGCATGCCGGCGAATTTCGCGGCATTTTCGATCATGGCGGGCGGCACGCCCTCGATCAGCATGTCGTAGCTTTCCGCCATGTAGCGCAGCACGCAGCGATTGACGAAGAAGCCGCGCGTATCGTTGACGACGATCGGCGTCTTCTTGATCCTGGCCACATAATCCAGCGCGACGGCGAGCGCCCTGTCGCCCGTTTCCTTGCCGAGGATCACTTCCGTCAACATCATCTTCTCGACCGGCGAGAAGAAATGGATGCCGATGAAATCACCCGGGCGCTTCGCGTTTTTCGCAAGCCCTGATATCGGCAGAGTGGAGGTGTTTGAGGCGAAGATCGCGCCCTGCGGCAACACGGCTTCCACCGCCTCGATGACGGCCTTCTTCACATCGCGGTCTTCGAAGACGGCTTCGATGACGAGATCGGCATCGGAGAGGGCGGCGTAATCCGCCGTGGGGGTGACGAGGTCGAGCAGCGCCTTGCCTTCATCCTGCGTCAGCCGGCCCTTGCCGATGGCCGCCTTGACGCTTTCTTCGCAATGGCCCTTGCCCTTGTCGGCGGCTTCCTGATCGCGATCCACCAGGGTGACGGGGATGCCGGCTGCTGCGGTGACATAAGCGACGGCAGCACCCATGAAGCCAGCGCCGACGACGCCGACCTTCCTGAACTCCGTCTTCGGCTGGCCTGCCGGGCGTCGCGCACCCTTGCCCAGTTCCTGCATGGACACGAACAGCGAGCGGATCATGCCGAAGGCTTCCTTCGAGCGAAGGATTTCGGTGAAATAACGCTGCTCCACCTTCAGCGCCGTATCGAAGGGCAATTGCAGGCCCTCATAGACGCATTTCAGGATGGCCAGTGCTGCCGGATAGTTGCCGGCGCTTTCGCGGCGCAGGATCGCCGGAGCGGCCGGCCAGAGCTGGGCTGCGGCAGGGGTCCAGATGCCGCCGCCGGGGGCCTTGAAGCCCTTTTCATCCCAGGGGGCAACCGGCTTCAGGCCGTCCTTGATCATCTGCTTTGCAGCGGAAACGAGCTGATCCGGCTCCACCACCTGATGCACCAGCCCCATGGCCTTGGCGCGCGCGCCGGTCAGGGATTGCCCTGTCGTCATCATCTGCAATGCCGATTGCGCGTCGGTGAGGCGCGATACGCGCTGGGTGCCACCGGCGCCGGGGAAGATGCCGACCTTGACTTCCGGCAGGGCGATCTTGAGGTTCTTGGCATTCGACGCGACGCGGCCGTGGCAGGCGAGCGAAAGTTCAAACGCGCCACCCATGCAGGTGCCGTTGATGGCCGATACCCAGGGCTTGCCGTTGGTCTCGATCTTGCGGAACAGGCCTGTCATCCGGCCGACCATTTCGAACAGCTTGGCCGCCGCCTGGTCCGGGTCTTTCGCCTTCTCGTCATTATAGAAGGAGAACATCGACTTGATCATCGAAAGATCGGCGCCGCCGGAAAAGGTGCTTTTGCCTGACGTGAAAACGACGCCCTTGACGGCGCTATCGGCGACCGTCGCGTCAAGAATGGCGTTCAGCTCGTCCATCACCTCTGAGGTGAAGACGTTCATGGATTTTTCCGGCATGTCCCAGGTGACAAGCGCGATGCCGTCTGCGTCCGTGTCGATGGTGAAATTGGTATAAGTGCTCATTTTGGGATTCCTCTTCCCTGAATCTTAATGGCCGCTTCGTTTTCTCCGTCATCCTCGGGCTTGACCCGAGGATCTAAGCACCGGGGATAGATCCTCGGGTCAAGCCCGAGGATGACGGAGGAACCGTTGCGGTATCAGCCGAAGCCTCTCAAACCCGCTCGATAACGGTTGCCGTGCCCATGCCCGCGCCGATGCAGAGCGTGACGAGCGCGGTATTCAGATCGCGCCGCTCCAGCTCATCCAGCACCGTGCCGAGGATCATCGCGCCTGTCGCACCCAGCGGATGACCCATGGCGATTGCGCCGCCATTGACGTTCATCCTGTCGTGGCTGATGTCGAACGCCTGCATATAGCGCAGCACCACGGCGGCGAAGGCTTCGTTGAGTTCGAAGAGGTCGATATCCGCAAGCGACATTCCGGTCTTTTTCAGAAGCTTTTCGGTCACGTCAACCGGGCCGGTCAGCATCAGCGCCGGATCGGAACCGATATTGGCGAAAGCCCTGATGCGGGCGCGCGGTTTCACGCCCATCGCCTCGCCGCCCGCCTTCGAACCAACCAGAACGGCGGCAGCGCCATCGACGATGCCGGAGGAGTTGCCGGCATGGTGAACGTAATTGATGCGTTCCACTTCCGGGTGGGCCATGATGCCGACAGCTTCGAAGCCGCCCATTTCACCCGGCATCTGGAAGGACGGGTTGAGGGAGGCGAGCGCCTGCATGTCCGTGCCGGGGCGCATATGTTCGTCGCGGTCGAGGATCGTCAGGCCGTTCTGGTCTTTCACGGGAACGACCGACTTGTTGAAATAGCCGTTTTCCCAGGCATGCGCCGCACGCTTCTGGCTTTCGACGGCATAGGCGTCGACATCGTCACGGGAAAACCCGTATTTGGTGGCGATGAGATCGGCGGACACGCCCTGCGGCATGAAGAAGGCGGGGAAGTTGACCGAGGGGTCCATGTACCAGGCGCCGCCCGACATGCCCATGCCGACGCGCGACATGCTTTCCACGCCGCCGGCGATGACGATATCGTCCGAACCGGCCTTCACCTTGCCGGCCGCGAAGTTGATGGCATCCAGACCCGAGGCGCAGAAGCGCGAGATCTGCATGCCCGGCGCGCGGTTGGAATAACCGGCCTCGAAGGCGGCGGCTTTCGGGATCACCGCGCCGGCATCCATGACAGGATCGACGCAGCCCATGATGATATCGTCGACAGTGGATGTATCGAGCCCGTTGCGGTCGCGGATGGCTTCCAGCGTCTTGGCGGCAAGACGAACGGAGGGCACCTCATGCAGGCTGCCATCCTTCTTGCCGCGTCCGCGCGGGGTGCGGACATGGTCGTAGATGTAAACGTCGGTCATTAACTCTCTCCCTCGGCGCTTTAAACGCCCTGTCAGAATGCTTCCGCAGCCAGTTCCATCATGGTGTCCGCGCCGGTTTCGATGCGGGCCTTGCGCAGCGCCGTTTCCGGCATGATGCGCTCCATGTAAAACTTCGCCGTGACAAGCTTGGTCTTGAGGAAATCCTCGTCCGAAGTGGTCCCTGCCGCAAGGGCCTGGCTGGCGGCTTTCGCCATGCGTGCCTGCATGTAACCGAGCACGACGATGCCGAAGAGGTGCATATAGTCGGTCGAACCGGCACCGGCATTGTCGGGCTTGGCCATGGCGTTCTGCATGAACCACATGGTTGCGGCCTGAAGATCGTTCAAGCCCTTCTTCAGGCCCTTGGTGTAAAGGGCAAGCTTTTCGTCGGCGCGGTTTTCCTCGCAGAAATCGCCGATGTCCTTGAACAGCGCCATGACCGCGCGGCCGCCATTCATGCCGAGCTTGCGGCCGACCAGATCGAGTGCCTGGATGCCGTTCGCGCCCTCGTAGATCATGGTGATACGCGCATCGCGGACATATTGGCTCATGCCATGTTCCTCGATGTAGCCGTGGCCGCCGAAGACCTGCTGCGCCATCACGGCATGGTCGAAGCCCTTGTCGGTCAGCACGCCTTTCAGGATCGGGGTGACGAGGCCGAGCAGGTCGTCGGCCACCTGGCGCTCTTTCTCATCGGTCGAACGGTGGGCGATATCCGATTGCAGTGCCGTCCACAAAAGGAAGGCACGACCGGCCTCGTTATAGGCCTTGATGGTCATCAGCGTGCGGCGGATATCGGGATGCACGATGATCGGATCGGCCTTCTTGTCGGGAAACTTGGCACCCGAAAGCGAGCGGCCCTGAATACGCTCACGGGCATATTCAACCGCGTTCTGATAGGCGATCTCACCCACGGAAAGACCCTGAAGGCCGACGCCGAGGCGGGCCTCGTTCATCATCACAAACATGGCCGACAGTCCCTTGTTCTCCGCACCCAGCAGATAACCGGTCGCATCGTCATAGTTCATGACGCAGGTGGCATTGCCGTGAATGCCCATCTTGTGTTCGAGCGCGCCGCAGGTGACGCCGTTGCGCTCGCCGAGCGAACCGTCTTCCTTCACGAGGAATTTCGGCACGATGAACAGCGAAATGCCCTTGGTGCCTTCCGGCGCGCCTTCGATGCGGGCAATCACCAGATGGACGATATTGTCAGTCATGGAATGTTCGCCGGCCGAAATGAAGATCTTCTGGCCGGAAATCCTGTAGCTGCCGTCGCCCTGCGGAACGGCCTTGGTGCGCAGCAGGCCGAGATCGGTGCCGCAATGGGGTTCGGTCAGGTTCATGGTGCCTGACCATGTGCCCTCGACCATCTTCGGCAGATAGGTTTCCTTCTGCTCCTGCGTGCCATGCACGAGCACGGCAGCGATGGCGCCCTGCGTGAGGCCCGGATACATCATCAGCGACAGGTTGGCGGACGACATATATTCGCCGATGGCCGCATGCAGCGTGTAGGGCAGCCCCTGCCCGCCGAATTCCGGCGGAACGGCAAGGCCGATCCAGCCGCCTTCACAATAGGCGTCGTAGGCTTCCTTGAAACCGTCAGGCGGGGAAACCGAACCGTCATCGGCGCGCTTGCAGCCCTGTTGGTCGCCGGAAAGGTTGAGCGGGAAAAGCCGCTCTTCGGCCAGTTTCGCCGCCTCGCCGGTAATGGCCTCGATCATGTCCGGGGTTGCGTCTTCGAAGCCGGGCAGGTTGTTATACCGCTCGAGGCCAAGAACGTCGTTCAGGATAAAAAGCGTGTCTTTAACAGGGGCCTTGTAAACAGGCATTACCGATGTTCCTCCGCATCGTGAAAGCCGGAGCCGATCCGGCCAATATGGCAGGACAATATTTGACGTGTGCGTAAACGTCAAATAAATTCCGGCGGAATGCTCGAGCCGCCTCAACAGAAAACGTCGCGCGCCGCAAAAGTTAAAAAATTCCAACCATAGTTAACCACTTCTTTACCACGTTTCGTGAATTCTCCGACAAGAGGTAACTGCTTCGTCAATCGACGCATTTTCCTCCAAGGGGGCAAATACCGGCTCTAGAATTGCGGCATGTTGCGGCGACGGCATTACCAGGCGGTCAGCCGTTGCAACAAACACCGGGCACGCCGGACGGAAGCGAAGCGAGCGAGAAGATGAACGGATTGCGATCGAAAAACCAAAGCCCGAGCGACAGGTCGTCTCTTGATGCTCTCAATCGCACCATTGAAGGCCTTGAAGCCCGCATTGAAGGGCTGATGAGCCAGAAGTTTCCGCGCGATCCGCGCAGCGGAACCCCCGCGCCCGAGCCGAAAGGCGAGGCTTATGCCGCACCGCGCGAGCCACGCGCCACCGTCACCCCGCCGCAACTCGACCCCGTCAACGAAATCCGCCAGCGCCAGCGCCTGCTCGAGGCCAGCTTCCAGCGCCCGCAGGAGCCCGTTGCACGTCCGGAACGGACCATAACCCGCCCGCTTGCGCCCGAATACCGGCCAAACGACGTGCAGAGCGCGGCGGCCACCCCCGCACCGCGCGCGCGCTCCATGCCGCCCTATCAGGAACAGCAGCGAAACGACGCGGCCCTGCAGGAGATCGCGCAGGCGCTCGTCAACCTGCGGCACGAGCTGAAGCACGATATTTCCGAGGGCGTGGCGCGCGAAGCGCAAGGGCTGCGGGCTGAAATCCGCAATATCCGCGCAATCGCGGAAGACCAGCAGTTCATCGGCGACCTGCGCGACGATATTGCAAGGCTTGCCGGCAGCATCGACCAACTCGGCAATCTGGCGTCTCCCGATGCCTACGGGCTGCGCAATGAATTCGAGGACCTGCGCCTCACCATCGACCAGCTTGCCCGCGAAGACAGCGTGCACCGGATCGAAAGCCGCTGGAATAGCGTGGAAGACACGTTGCGCGGCTTCGACACGGCCTCTTTGCAGGACGAGATCGTCTCGCTCGCCTATCGTCTCGACGACATCAAGTCCCAGCTCGGCGGCATGAGCAACAATCCCGCCGTGCGCGTGCTCGAGGAAAAGCTGATCACCATCGCCAGCGCGGTGGAGCAGCTGGGCAAGCACATGCAGCCCAACGAGGCGGCCTTTACCGAACAATTTTCCGGTCTGGACCAGCGGCTGGATGAAATCAGCCGGGCGATTGCCGCCACCGGCGCGCGCTCCAACAATGCACAGGCGACCGACAACGCACTGGCACAGCGGCTGGAAAGCCGCCTGAACGGCCTTGCCGAACAGCTCGGCGATATCAACCGTATTGCCGCCGCAAAGCCTGATCCGGCTGCGGACCTCACCGCCCGCCTTGAAACGCTGGCCGCCAAGATCGACGAATTGAGCACCGCGCGCGACGCGGCACAGCTGCATGAGCGGCTGGACCAGCTTTCCCTGCTTCTGGAACGGTCGCAGCGCCCCTCACAGCAGGCGGAACTGACATCCTTCCTCAGCGATATCTCCCGCAAGATCGACGCGCTGGATCACGGCACCGTCAATGACGGACTGGCGGAACGGCTCGACACGCTTTCGCGGCGCATCGAAGACCTCGACTATCGCTACAGCCAGCCGCAGCCCGTGGCTGGTTTCAACGAAAGCACTTTCTCGCGTCTGGAAGAACGGCTTGGCGATATCGCGGCCCGTCTGGACGAGAGTGCGCTTGCCGCCCCCGCAGACAGCGGCGCGCTCACGAGCCTTGAAAACCAGATCGCCCATCTCTCCTCGCTGATCGGCCAGCCGGGTTATCACCAGCCGGCAGGCATGTCGCCTGAACTCGATGCCCGCATGGCGGCGATCGAGGACTACATGGCGTCCAACGATGAATACATCATCGAGGCGGCGCGGCAGGCGGCAGAGGCCGTTCTGGACGCCTTTACCCGCAACAACATCTCCTCCGGCGCCAACCTTGCCGACATGACGATGCTGACCGATCTCGCCACCGATCTGCGCAGCCTCGAGGCCCTGAGCCGCAACACCGAAGAACGCACGCACCGCACCTTCGAGGCGCTGCACGAGACGCTGGTGCAGATTGCCGGCCGGCTGGACAGCCTCGATCACGCTCCCGCCTATCGCGAAGAGGCAGCGCCACGCAACGTCGCGCAGCACATGGTCACGCCCGCCCGTCAGGACGTGGCGATGCCAGCCGCCATCTTCCCGCAGGAAGGCTATATTACCGAAGAACAGCTTATTCTCGACGACACGCGGAATGCCGGCGAAAACGGCGCGGATACGATGGCAATCGTTCCGCCCGCCGCTGCAAAGCCCGCAAAGGCAGAAAAAAAGAGCCTGCTTGCCGGCCTGACCAAGCGTTTCAAGACCGGCACGGCCAAGACCGCCAATTCGGCAGAGGAGCCGGTACCTGCAACCACCACGCGCACGCAGGTGGAACCCGCCCCCTCGCTCGACCCGATCGACGTGCTGCCCGCAGGCCAGGAGAACGAACTTCTCGAGCCGGGTTCCGGCGCGCCCGATATCAAGAAGATACTGGAACGGGTGCGCGCCAGCCAGGTCGCCTCGACCGGCAAGGCGGCAGATGCAGACGGCCGGACGGATTTCATTGCCGCCGCCCGCCGCGCAGCGCAGGCCGCCGCCATGGAAACCTCGCCGGAGAAGCTTGAGACCGGCAAGAGAAATCGCAAGCCCGACGCGTCGGCGCTTTCACGCTATCGTCGTCCGCTGCTGCTCGGCATCGGCGCCATTCTTCTTGCGATGATGGCCATGCCGCTCGTCAAGACGCTGATCGGCGGCACGGAAGCCCCGGCACCGGTCATCGAAGAGAAGATGAGCGATGCTCCGGTCTCCGCCCTTCCCCAGACCGGCGACAAGGCCGTGACCATCCCGTCCGAACTCACCATCGATCCGCAACAGGCGGCGTCCGCCGACAGCCTCGAAAAAGCAGCGCCGACGGAAAACACCATCGATCCGCGCACCATTGGCGGCGCGCCGCTGGCCAACGAGCCGCCGGTTGCCGATGCGCCCGTTGTGGATGCGGCGCCTTCAGGCACTGTCGCAAAGAGCGAGCCGCAAGCCGTTACCACGACGACCGTCGCCGAGGACGCGATTGCGGTTCCCGCAGGCATCGAGCCGGCGTCGCTGGCGGACGCGGCAGCAAAGGGCGACACACAGGCGCTGTACGAGATCGCAGCCCGCTACACCGAAGGTCGCGGCGTTACCGCCGATCGCGCCGAAGCAGCAAAGTGGTATAAATTGGCGGCGGATCGCGGCCTTGCTCCTGCACAATATCGCCTCGCCAATCTTTACGAGAAGGCAAATGGCGTCGAGCGCAACCTTTCCGAAGCGAAGCGCTATTACACGCTGGCGGCGGAACAGGGCAATGCGGGCGCCATGCACAATCTCGCCGTCCTGCTCGCCTCCGATGCGGCCGGCCAGCCGGATTTCACCGCCGCCGCGCAATGGTTCATCAAGGCTTCCGAACTCGGCGTCCGAGACAGCCAGTTCAACCTCGCCATTCTCTTCGCGCGCGGAAGCGGCGTGAAGCAGGATATCGAAGAATCCTACAAATGGTTCTCGATTGCCGCCAAGGATGGCGACACGGATGCTGCCCAGAAGCGTGACGAGGTTGCAGGCGCGATGAACCCGCAGCAGCTTCAGAGCGCCCGGGCGAAAGCCGACGCCTGGAAGGTCAAGCCGCTGTCGGAAGATGCCAACAGCGTCAACCCGCCCGAGGAATGGGCCGGCAAGGATGGTGTGAAGACCGCTTCCGTGGACATGGAAAAGGCAATCCGCAACATTCAGGCGATCCTGAACAAGAACGGGTTCGATGCCGGCCAGCCCGACGGCAAGCTTGGCAAGAACACCGTGACCGCCATCAAGGATTTCCAGAAATCCGTTGGCCAGACGCCGGACGGCCGCATCACCAACGAGCTGGTGACAGCGCTGCTCGCCCGCAACAAATAGGCGTTCCGCACCGGATGAGGCGGCCTCCCGGCCGCTTCCCCACAGTTTGACGCCGGAATGTGGCGCAGCTCCCACGCCTGATCGCCATCTTTCCAAATTATCAACGTATTTACCGTTGAATGTTGACACGTCAGACCCTCGCGGGCATGACGGATGAAGGCCGGGCATGCCCGGTCTTTTCAGACAGAAAATGTAAATCGCGGCGCGGCCTCCCACCCGGACAAGCCCTGCCGCCCGGAACCATTTGCCCGAGGTCCGAGCCGTGACTGTCTATCTGCCGATCGCAGAACTGTCGGTGAACATTTTCATCATTCTCGGCATGGGCGCGGCCGTCGGTTTCCTGTCCGGCATGTTCGGCGTCGGCGGCGGTTTTCTCATCACCCCTTTGTTGATTTTCTACAATATTCCGCCGGTGGTGGCCGTGGCGACGGGCGCAAATCAGGTGGTGGCCTCTTCGGTCTCCGGCTCGATCACGCATTTCCGGCGCGGAACGCTGGATGTGAAGCTCGGCGGCGTGCTGCTGGTCGGTGGTCTCGTGGGTGCTACGGTCGGCGTGTGGATATTCTCCTTCCTGCGCAGCATCGGCCAGCTCGATCTCATCGTTTCGCTGCTTTACGTGATCCTGCTCGGCACCGTCGGCACGCTGATGCTGAAGGAAAGCATTTCGGCCCTGCGCCGCGCTGCCCGCAACGAAACCGTGACGCTGCGCCGTCCCGGCCAGCACAACTGGGTGCACCGTCTGCCGCTCAAGATGCGCTTCAAGAAATCGAAGATCTATCTCAGCGTCATTCCGGTCGTCGCGCTGGGTTTCGGCATCGGCATCCTGACCTCGATCATGGGTGTCGGCGGCGGCTTCATCATGGTGCCGGCGATGATCTATCTTCTGCGTATTCCGACCAACGTCGTTGTCGGCACGTCGCTGTTCCAGATCATTTTCGTGACGGCCTATACGACCATCGTTCAGGCCGCGACGAACTATTCCGTCGATGTGGTGCTGGCATTCATCCTGATGGTCGCAGGCGTCATCGGAGCGCAATATGGCGTGCGCGTCGGGCAGAAACTGCGCGGCGAGCAGTTGCGCGCGCTGTTGGCGCTTCTGGTGCTTGCGGTCGCCCTCCGCCTTGCCGTGGCACTGGTGGTTCGCCCGGAAGACCTGTTTTCGGTCGCTGTCGGAGGGTTAGGCTATTGACCCGCCGCCTGCTGCTCTGTGCCGTTCTGCTGGTCGGTTCCTGCCTTGCCTTTACCGCTTCGGCGCAAACGCCGCCGCTGGCCCTGCCTCCCGGTACGCAGCAGCGCTCCTTGCAGGAAAACATCGAAATCGGCGCATCGACGACGGAAATTCCGATTACCTCGGATTTTCGCGGGGCGGATTTCACGCTGTTCGGCGCGCTCAACAATACCGACCAGCTGCTGCTCGCCATCGGGCAATATGACATCGTCGTGACCCTTGAAGGCCCCAACGAGTATATGACGGTGCGCAAGAAGGAGCGTGTGGCCGGCATCTGGATCAATACCAGCGCCATCACCTTCACGCCGCTGCCGGAATCCTATTCGATGGCGAGCACGCGCGATATCAGCGCGGTCGCCTCACCCGGCACCTTGCGGGCCATGGGGCTTGGTGTCGAACACCTGTCGCTCAAAAGTGCGGTGTTTTCCGGCGTGCCCGACAATGTCTTCGATTTTCAGGAGGCCTACCGGCGCCTCAGGCTTTCCAGCGGCATCTATCGTAACGACACGACAGGCGTGCGGCTGGAGCGCACCGGCCTGTTCTGGGCAACCCTGCGCCTGCCCGCCAACGTGCCGAACGGCGTGCATACCGCCCGTGCCTATCTCTTCAAGAGCGGCAATTTCATTGCCCAGCGCGAGCTGAAACTGCGGGTCGTCAAAACAGGCATGGAACAGGCGATCACCGATGCCGCGCATCAGACACCGCTTGCCTATGGCGCGCTCTGCGTTCTGCTTGCTGTCGTCACCGGCTGGGGCGCCAGTATTATTTTCCGCAAGGACTGAGCGTTTTTCATCCCCCGTAGAGGAGCGCGTCTTTCGCCTGCCGGCGAAAGATAGCATTCGCTTCCTTCAGCGGTTTGCTGTAAAATTCAAGACGTTACAACCACGCACGCAGCTTATGGCGGCAAGGGCGGCTGTGACCGGGATGAAAAGGAGAAATGTCATGTTCAAGCACATTCTCATTCCCACCGATGGCTCGCCGCTGGCGCAGATCGCAATCGACCAAGGGTTCGCTCTCGCCAGAGAGGCAGGCGCAAAGGTGACCGTCGTGACGGTGTCCGAACCCTTTCACGTGATTGCCAGCGATGTCGAGGACATTGCCGCCATTGCCGAAGAGGAATTCCACCGTTGCGAAGAGGCGGAGCATTTTCTGAGAGATACGCAGGCGCACGCCGCATCGATGGGGCTGGATTGTGAAGCCCTGCTGGCGCGAGCGGGACGGCCGGATGAGGCGATCATCGAAATCGCCAACCGGACCGGCTGCGACCTCATCGCCATGGCGTCCCACCGGCGCAGGAGCTTCATCGAGATGCTGGTCGGCAGCGTTACGGCCAAGGTGCTGAAAAACTCGAAGATACCGGTTCTGGTTTACCGGCAATAGGCGGCTGCGGCTAAGAGATACGCTCAGCCGAGCAGATTTGAAAACCGCACCGAATAGATACGGTCCCGCCCCATCAGATGCGCGACGAGGGCTGCATGATCGAACAGACCGTGCATGGCCTTGTGGCGCAAATCCAGCCCGCCGCTCATCACCCCGAACGCCGGCATCAGAAGCCGTGAACCGTCAGTAGCAAAACAGGGCCGCCGCACCGTCTTTTCGCGACGGCGAACGGTGGCGGAAGGGTGCAGGTGGCCTGCGATTTCGCCGGCGGCATCTGCGAGCTTCGGCTCATGGCGGAAGACGAGATTGCCGTAAAACATCTCATCGACCGAAGACCCCGGCAGATCGACCGTGCCATCCGGATCGTGATTGCCGTTGATCCATATCCATTCGCGGCCACGGGCCATCTCGCGGATCAGTTCGCGCAGCATCAGCGGCAGATGCTCGGACCCGACCCGATCGTGGAAATTGTCGCCAAGGCTGACGACGATCTTCGGATCATAGCGGCTGACAAGGGAAGACAGGATCTTGAGGGTTGCGATCGTGTCGTAAGGCGGCAGCATCCGCCCGCGCCGGGCAAAGGCCGCACCCTTTTCCAGATGCAGGTCCGAGACAACCAGCAGCGACAGGTCCGGCAGGTAAAGCCCGCCGAGCGGATCGCACCAGGCGGCGACGCCGTTGACGGCGGTTTCGCTGCCCAGGCATTCGAAGCCGTTCGCAAATCTGTCGGTCAATGTCAGCCGGCTCAGCACTTTTACGGTCGTTCCTTCATTGCATTTCGACGCTTCACGACATGGCTTCGGCGATCAGATCGTCCGCCGCCTCGGCCAGCACCTGATCCATCGCCTCGCCGGCAACCGTCTCGCGGCCGATTTCCAGCATGACCGGCACGGCAAGCGGCGAGACGTGCTCCAGCGCACGGTGGGTGGTGTGGCCCTTGATTCGCTTCAGCATATCGCCAAGACGGCCAATGTCCAAAAGTCCCGCCGCCGCATCGCGCCGCGTCGCCTCCAGCAGAATATGATCCGGCTCATGGCTGCGAAGAACGTCATAAATAAGATCGGCGGAGACCGTGACCTGACGGCCGGTCTTTTCCTTGCCGGGATGGCGGCGTTCGATCAGCCCGGAAATGACGGCGCAATTGCGGAAAGTCCGCTTCAGCATGAAGGATTCGTCCAGCCAGGCCTCCAGGTCGTCGCCCAGCATGTCCTCGTCGAACAGTTCCGCCAGTGACAGACGGCGGGATTTCAGCCGTCTGCCAATATCCTCCATGGCCCAGATGGCGAGCGAATAATCGGTGGCGACGAAGCCCAGCGGCTTGGCACCCGCCCGCTCCAGCCGGCGGGTGAGCAGCATGCCGAGCGTCTGGTGCGCAAGCCGCCCCTCGAAGGGATACATCACCATGAAGAAGCGCTTGCGGAAGGGAAATGTCTCGACCAGCAGCTCATCGCGTTTGGGAATGATCGACTTTTCCTTCTGGATCGCCAGCCAGTCGCGCACCTGATCCGGCAGCGACTGCCAGCGGGCGGGATCGGCAAGCATGGAGCGCACCTGATCCGCAAGGTAGGTGGACAGCGGAAACTTGCCACCGGCATAGGATGGTATTTTCGGGTCCATCGAAAAGGCCTGCGATACCAGGCATTCGTTCTCCCGGATGCCTTCGAACCGCAGCACCTTGCCGGCGAACAGGAAGGTATCTCCCTGTACCAGCTGCTCGAGGAAATATTCCTCGACCTTGCCGAGCGACATGCCGCCACGCCCGACCGTTCCTTTGGCATTGCGCTTGACCATGCGGACATTCAGTTCCGCCGCCTCGACGATGGTGCCGAGGTTGAGGCGATATTGCTGCGCGACCGCCGGGTTGGAAACGCGCCAGCGGCCATCCTTCATCTGGCGGATGCGGGCGTAGCGTTCATAGGTGCGCAATGCGTAACCGCCGGTCGCGGTAAAATCCACCACGCGGTCGAAGCTGGCGCGCGGCAGATCGGCATAGGGTGAGGCGCTCGTCACTTCACGATAGAGATCATCCGCATCGAAAGGTTCGGCGCAGGCCATGCCAAGCACATGCTGGGCGAGAACATCGAGCGCGCCTTCGGCAATGGGCGGCGTATCCTGCGCGCCAATATAGTTCGCGTCGAGGGCGGCCCGGCACTCCATCACCTCGAAGCGGTTGGCGGGAACGAGTATCGCTTTTGACGGCTCGTCCATGCGGTGATTGGCGCGGCCGATACGCTGGGCAAGGCGGCTCGCCCCCTTTGGCGCGCCGACATGGACGACGAGATCGACATCGCCCCAGTCTATGCCGAGATCGAGCGTGGAGGTGGCGACGACGGCACGCAATTTGTTTTCGGCCATGGCGGCCTCCACCCGGCGGCGCTGGCCGGCATCCAGCGAACCATGATGCAGGGCGATCGGCAGATTATCGTCGTTTACAGTCCAGAGTTCCTGAAAAATCCGTTCCGCCTGCGAGCGGGTGTTGACGAAGACCAGCGTCGTCTGGTGCGCCTTCAGAGCGGGATACAGATCCTTCATGGCGTAGCGCGCCGAATGGCCGGACCATGGAATGCGCTCCTCCGTCTGTAGAATGGCGATGTCTGGCTTGGCCCCGCCTTCCGACGCGTTGATGCAGACCGGCGGGCGGTTCACCCTGCCCCTGAGGTGCGAGATAGCGGCGCAAATCCATCGGTTCCGCCACCGTGGCGGAAAGGCCGATGAAGCGCACATCTGGCGCATGTTTTCGCACACGGGCGAGCGCCAGCGACAGCAGATGGCCGCGCTTGGAGGTGACCAGCGAGTGCAGCTCATCCAGCACCACATATTTGAGGTCGCGGAAGAAGCGCTCGGCTTCCTTGTTGGCCAGCAGCAGCGACACCTGTTCAGGTGTCGTCAGGAGAATATCGGGCGGCTTCAGTTTCTGGCGCTGGCGTTTTGCCTGCGGCGTATCGCCGGTGCGGGTTTCGATGGAAATCGGCAGGCCCATTTCGGTAACGGGCCTGGCGAGGTTGCGTTCGATATCCACGGCAAGCGCCTTCAGCGGCGAGATGTAGAGCGTGTGCACGCCGACGAAGGCGGAGCCCGGCGGCACCTTGCCGCGTTCGGCAAGATCGGTGAGCGACGCCATGAAACCGCCCAGCGTCTTGCCCGCACCCGTCGGTGCAATCAGCAGCATGTTCTCGCCGCCGCGCGCCCGCGCCATCAGCTCCAATTGATGCGCGCGCGGCGACCACCCCTTTTCGGCAAACCATTTCTGGAATGAGAGGGGCAAGGCGCCGACATGCATGCCGGAAATGGGAGGCTCTGAGTGTTTCACGCCTTCAAGGTAGTGAAAAACCTGCAAAAAAGAAGAGCAGACAGGAGGGCTTGACAGGAAAGCATAATCGCGGATAAATAATATCCACGATAGCGAAACATCAGGACATGGGAAAGACCGATGAAACTCGGCGACGGCGTTGAACAGGCCATTCACAGTGTGAGCATGCTGGCGGGGCTTTCCGAAGGCGGCGTCTTGTCGGCGGCGGCGCTGGCGGACTTCCATGGCGTTTCCACGAGTTATCTCCTGAAGCACCTGCAACTGCTTTCCGGCGCCGGAATAGTGTCCACCGTGCCGGGGCCGAAGGGCGGTTATCGTCTCGCCCGGACAACCGACAAGATTACCCTGCTCGATATCGTTCTTGCGGTGGAAGGACCGCAGCCTGCCTTTCGTTGCGCGGAAATTCGCCAGCGTGGGCCAAACCCCTTGCCGGGACGTTATTTCACCAAGCCCTGCGGCATCAACGCCGCGATGCTGAAGGCGGAGAAAGTCTATCGGGCGGAACTCGCGAAAACCAGCATAGCCGATATTCTGGGCGACCTTGCTGCCGATGATGACGGCGGCATTGCCGCACGCGGCTGCGCCTTTCTGGAACTGAACGAGCGCAAGACGACGGCGCGCTAGGACCCGAAACAACCAACCATCTGAAATCCCGGAGAGCTTCAGGGCTTTCCGCAACGATGACCCATGCCCTCAAACTGAACCAACCAATGGAGAGAGACCCATGAAAACCCGTTTGAACTATGCCAAAGCATCCCCCGAAGCCTTCAAGGCCGTGATGGCGCTGGAAACCTACGTGCAGAACAGCGGTCTTGAGCGCCGCTTCGTCAACCTCATCAAGCTGCGCGCCTCGATCATCAATGGCTGTGCCTTCTGCGTGGATATGCATGTGAAGGAAAGCCGTCACGACGGTCTTTCCGAACAGTGGATCAACCTGATGAGCGTGTGGCGGGAATCGCCTGTCTATAGCGAGCAGGAACGGGCATTGCTCGGCTGGGTGGATGCGGTGACGAAGATTGCCGAAACCGGCGCTCCGGATGACGCCTTCGAGGCGCTGAAGGCACATTTTTCGTATGAGGACACCGTGAAGATCACCGTTGCCATCGGCGCCATCAACACCTGGAACCGCATCGCCGTCGGTTTCCGCTCGCAACATCCGGTTGAGGCCGCAGCCAAGGCCGCCTGAACCGTCTGACGCCTACCCGCACGGCCGTTACATGGCGATGTAGCGGTCGTTTCGGTGGTTCACCGCAAGCGTCAGGTTCATGACCAGCGCACCGAGGATGGAGCAGAGGATGACAAAGGGCGTTGCGACAAAGAACGAGCAGGCCAGCACCATGCCATCGAAGGCGAGCTGGACGAGACCGGCGCGCCAGCCGAAACGATCCTGAAGATAAAGCGCCAATATGCCGAAGCCACCGAGGCTGGCGCGATGGCGAAACAGCGCCAACATGCCTGCCGCGACCGTCAACCCGCCGAAAAGTGCGGCCGCAATGGGATTGATGCTCTCGAAGGCGAAAAGGCCGGGCATAAATTCCGAAAGCAGCGCCGTCGTGGCGATGGCACAGAAGGTCTTGACCGTGAATGCGAGACCGAGGCGGCGGAAGGCGAGATAATAGAACGGCAGGTTGACGAGGAAGAACACCGCGCCGAAGCTGAAGCCGAATGAATAATGCGCCAGAAAGGCAATACCCACCACGCCGCCGGTGAGAAGGCCCGCAGCGGAAAGCAGCGTCACGCCGAGCGAGACCAGCATGCTGCCTGCCAGAACGGCCTGGGCATCCTCCAGCAGCGAATGACGATCGGGCGCGGACGCCCATATATTCATGCGCTTGCGCGTCGTCGTATCGCCCATGCCCGTTCCCCTGATTTTCCGACCCTGATCGAGCTATTGCGCCCAAGCGCGGAAGATTTCAAGCGGGCTTTCTTCAGCGCACGACGATGTATCTGTCCGAGCGGTGGTTGATGGCGAGAAACATGTTGAGCACGAAGGCGCCGACAATCGAATAGACGACAGTCGCGGGGTCGATGACGAGGAAGGCGCAGAGCATCACGAAGGCATCAAAGGCCAGCTGGATCAGACCGGCGCGAATGCCGAAACGATCCTGAATATAGATCGCCAGGATGCCGGTGCCGCCGAGGCTGGCGCGGTGGCGATAAAGCGCCAGCAATCCGTAACCGAGGAGCAGGCCGCCGAGCAGCGCCGCCCAGAGCGGATTGATGCTGTCGATGACCATCCAGCGCGCCTCCACTTCCGTCAGAACCGAAACGAGACCGATCGCGATGAAGGTCTTGACGGAAAAGGCCAGACCGAGGCGGCGGAAGGAGAGATAATAGAACGGCAGATTGACGAGAAAGAACAACAGGCCGAAGCTGATGCCGAAGGCATAATGAAGGAGGAAGGCGACGCCGGCAGTGCCGCCGGTCAACAGGCCGACCTTGTTCAGCAGGTAAAAACCGAGCGCCGACACGATGGCTCCGGTGACGATGCCCTGCACGTCCTCCACCGGTGCATGTTTGGCCGGATCGGAACTCCACATGCCGTAAACGCTTCTCGTTCTGCTCACGCTTTTTCCCTCAGGTTTCCGCGTATTTTGCACCGCAACAAATACATGATCAAGATGGATACGTAAGGACGACTGACCTATCGTGAAAAAGGCAAGAAACGAAATGTTCAGGCTTTCGCGCGGGCAAGAAAAAGAATGCCGGAAAGGGGTTTTCCGGCATCCTTGCGAATAGTGGTTTTGCGGATTTCGATCGGGGAAAAGCCCGCGCGCTCCAGAAGGCCGGTCACGTAGGCTTTCGAATGCGCGTAACGCAGAGATTCCCGCAGGACGAAACCGTCTTCATCCCCCGCATCCTCCACCGAAAAGGCGAAGAAACCTGATGGCGCAAGCAGGGCGGAAACGAGCGGCATGACGGTTTCGAGACTGCCGAGATACATCATCACATCGGCTGCAGCGACCAGACCGGCGCGGTGGTGCGGCATTTCCGGGGTGAACAGCCCAGAGGCTTCAGCTTCCAGCGAAAGATCGGCCTGGCCGAGATGGTCGTAAAGTCCTTTGTCTTCCGCCTTGGCGAGCATGTTCTGGGAAATATCGAAGCCTTCCAGCCGCTTTGCCTGGGGGCGGATTTCAACGCCGAGAAGGCCTGTGCCACAGCCGATGTCGACAATGGTGTCGAAGACGACGCCTCCTGCCGCCTTGCCGATCAACTCCGCCAGTTTCTGCGGTACGCTATAATCCAGTTTCTCGACGAGCGACGTTTCGAAACGGTCGGCATAATCGTCGAACAGCCCTTCCACATAACGGCTCGGCGGCTGCTCGGGTGTTTCCGCGGCGCCGAGAACCGCGAGCTTCAGTTCGGCTGCAAACAGCCCTTCCGTATCCAGTTCGGCGACTTTTTCGTAAGCCGCCACGGCTTTGTCCGTCACTTGTGCCTTTTCGTGATATTCCCCGAAGCGAAACCAGCCCGCCGTCCACCGTGGCGCAAGTTCAAGCGCCTGTTCCATGAGTTCGGCGGCGGCGGGATAATCACCGCTCTCCGCCAACATGCGGGCATAGTCCGCCCGGCGGTCGGCAATGACGTCACCGGAAGAAAACTGGTTTGGGGCCATTCAAGATTTCCTGAGAAGATGTCGGCTGTCATTTATCAAGCCATAAAAAAACTCAAGTCCTATTTCATGGCGCACGCATGGAATTGCGAATATGACGCGATATAGTGCGCCGAAACTTGCATCGAAGCCGCGTGCTGCATATGTCAGGACAAAACAGGAGACTTGCTGATGGCCGGTGAGGTCAACAAAATGCTGGGTGATACGGTGGCCCGCACCGTGGTGAAGCTGCTGGTGGTTTCATTGCTCGTCGGCTTCCTGATGGCGATCTTCGGGTTGACGCCCTGGAACATCATCTATGGCGCGCGCGACTTCGTGGTCGATCTGTGGCGCAGCGGTTTCCATGCGCTCGGTGCAATCGGTGACTATCTGATCCTTGGTGCGACGATCGTCATACCCATTTTCATCATCCTGCGCCTCCTGAGCTATCGCCGCTGACATGACCGACATATCATTCCAGACGCTCACACGGCGCGGCTTCGTGCTGATTTCCGCCGGCTCCGTTCTTTCCGCCTGCGTTTCCATGCCCACCAACAAGGGCATGCCGGCAGGCACCCGCGATGAGACTGCGGCCGCGCTTCCGATGGTCAACGATCTGCGCCGCTCGAAGGGGCTTTCGCCGCTCGCCATCAACAGCGCGGCAAGCGGTGCTGCCGCGTTTCAGGCAGGCCGCATGGTGAAGGCGCAGAAGATGGCGCATCTGATCGGCCTGACCGACAGTTTCCTCATCCGCATGAAGGACGGCAAGGTGCCGCTTCCCGCAGCGGAAAACGTGGCGGCCGGGCAGGACAGCGTGGAGCGCGTGGTCAAGGCCTGGATCGGCTCACCGCATCATCTCGAAAATATGCTCGGGCCCTATAACGGCCTTGGCGTTGCAGTTGCCTATGATGCCGCCAGCCGCAACCGGCCCTATTGGGCGATGGTGCTCTGCGCGTGAAATAGCGGCTCGGGGCGAAAGTCCGGGCCGACCTCACTCCTGAGACAAGCACAAGGGATGAGGTTAGGGAGCAAGCGTTGCCTCGGCGTCTTATGTCACTCTCAGCCAAGCTTGCGGTCGGCCCAGCGGTCGACCGTGCTGTCGCGCAAGTCGCGAATGGACTGCACGCCCTCGCGGGCGACCAGTTTCGACAGGCCCTTGACGATGGACGATGGCAGGCCGGGGCCTTCATAGACCATGCAGGAATAAAGCTGAACCAGATCGGCCCCTGCCCTTACCTTTTCCAGCGCCGTTTCCGGCGACGAAACGCCGCCGACGCCGATGATGGGCAGATTGCTGCCAACACGCCGGCGCATCTTGGCAAGGACAATAGTCGAAAGCTCGAATAGCGGCTTGCCGGACAGCCCGCCAGCCTCGCCCTTATGCGGACCGGGCCGCAGGCCTTCGCGCGAAAGCGTTGTGTTGGAGACGATCAGGCCATCGAGATCATGGGCCAGCGCCTCTTCCGCAACGTCATCAAGCCCTTCCTCGGTCAGATCGGGCGCGATCTTCAGGAAGATCGGGATACGTTTGCCAAAACGTTCGGCTTCTGCCCTGCGGCGTTCCAGCACGGCGTCGAGAAGTGCAGCGAGGCTTTCGCGCGCCTGCAAGTCACGCAGGCCCGGCGTGTTGGGCGAGGAAATGTTGACGGTGAAATAGGATGCGACCGAATAAAACGCCTCGATGCCCTGCACATAATCGGCAATGCGGTCTTCGCTGTCCTTGTTGGCGCCGATATTGACGCCGACGATGCCGCGCAATTGCGTCTGTTTCAGACGCTCGAGCGCTGCCGCGTGACCCTCATTGTTGAAACCGAGCCGGTTGATGACGCCTTCATCCTCCACCAGACGGAAGATACGCGGCTTCGGATTGCCGGATTGCCCACGCGGCGTGACGGTGCCGATTTCGGTGAAACCGAAACCGAGCCTCAGAAGCGGCCCCGGCACTTCCGCATTCTTGTCATAACCCGCCGCCATGCCGAGCGGATTGGGGAAAACGAGGCCTGCCACGGTCTGTTGCAGGCGCGGATCATGCGGCACCATGCAGGTGGGCAGAAAGCCGCTTTTCAGCGCCGCCACGGACAGGCCATGCGCCTTTTCCGGATCGACCAGAAACAGGCCCTTGCGGCCGATCGAGGAAAATAATCCGCTCATCACAAAATCTCCGGAAACTGGTGCTGGCCATCGTGGCCAAGCGAAAGCGGCGTTTCCCAAAGCACGGCGGTCAGGGGAAGAGACGCATAGAGATGGGGGAAAAGATCGCCGCCTCGCGAGGGTTCGTAGACCAACTTGTCGCCGAGTGCTGCACCATCGACCGCAATCAGAAGCAGGTCGGCCTGACTGGCAAAATGCCGGGCGGCAGTCTCGGCCGCCTGTTTCGCCGTCGAAAAATGAATGAACCCATCCGTCAGATCGATGGCAGCGCCTTCGAAGACGCCTTTTGCCCTGGCTGCATTCCACAACGTCTCCGGCACGATTTTATAAATGATCGCGGGCGTTTCCTGCATGGGGCTCTCCGAAGGCTTTCGAGGCTTTTCAGTCTGGCAAGGCTTTTCAGTCTGGGCGGTTTGCCGCAAAGCGGGTCGATTGTCCACAGTTTCCACGGCATTTTTATTGCGGGGGCGGCCGTTCCCAAGCTTTTTCTTGTAATACGGAACCGATTAGAGCAACCTTTCGGCAGAGGAGCCGCAAGCAGTTCAGACTGCCGGCAAATGGGAGTGCACCAAACCTTTCAAAGAACCGCATAACGCCCTTGGGAGGGGGCCAGAATGTCGGAACTTGTCATTATCATCGCAGACGATCACCCGCTTTTTCGCGGCGCCCTCAAACAGGCCGTCACCGGTCTCGACGGGCAGCAGACCATTGTTGAGGCAGGTGATTTCGAGGCCGCCCGAAGTGCCGCGACGGCGCGCAACGACGCCGATCTGATGCTTCTCGACCTTGCCATGCCGGGGGTCAGCGGATTTTCAGGCCTGATGGCGTTGCGGGCGGAATTTTCCAGCCTGCCGATCGTCATCGTTTCGGCAACCGACGACGCGACCACGGTTCGCCGGTCCATCGAACTTGGCGCTTCCGGTTTCATTTCCAAATCCTCTGGTATCGACGATATCAGGGATGGCATTCGCGCAGTTCTGGAAGGCGATGTCTGGATACCGGCAAGCTGTCACGGCGAAAAGGAACATGATCCTGATGTGGCCGATCTCATCGGCCGGCTCAGAACGCTGACGCCGCAACAGAGCCGGGTTCTGGGCATGCTGGCCGAGGGCCTGCTGAACAAGCAGATCGCCTATGCGCTGAGTGTTTCGGAAGCCACGATCAAGGCGCATGTCTCCGCGATCCTGTTGAAGCTCAAGGTCGATAGCCGCACGCAGGCGGTGATACAGCTCAGCAAGATCAACACATCGGCCATGGTGGCCTAATCGAGGATTTTATTCCTTTCTTTTCTTTACTCCTGACGGAATCTGGTCTAGATTTCGCGGAGTAAACGACTGGAGCTTTTTCGCCACCGGCTCCACCTGCGGGCTTTCATCATGCTTTCACACGAGACGATCTGGAGCGCCATCGATACGCTTGCCAAGCGTTACCAGCTGACGCCTTCGGCCCTGGCGAAGCGCGCCGGTCTCGACCCTACCTCGTTCAACAAATCGAAGCGCTTCGGGCCGGATGGCCGCAAGCGCTGGCCTTCGACCGAATCCGTTTCCAAGGTGCTGGAGGCGACGGGAGCAAGCGTCGATCAGTTTTTCGGTTATGCTTTCGGCAAGGCCGACCAGACGATGCAGCCTTCCGGGGCGGACAATGCCATTCCCCTGCTCGGTTTTGCGCAGGCCGGCTCCGGCGGCTTTTTCGACGATGGCGGTTTTCCGGCCGGTCAAGGCTGGGATGTGGTGGAGTTTCCGTCTTCTCCCGAGCGCAAACAGGGCGTCTACGCGCTGGAAGTGCAGGGCGAAAGCATGATGCCGCTTTACCGCGACGGCGATATCCTGATCGTGGAGCCGGGCGCGCAGGTGCGGCGCGGCGACCGCGTGGTGCTGAAAAGCCGCGACGGCGAGGTGATGGCCAAGGTGCTGGCGCGGCAGAGCCCGAAGAATATCGAGCTGCTTTCGCTCAATCCCGAACATCCGAACCGCAGCTTCGACATGGCCGATGTGGAATGGATCGCCCGCATCATCTGGGCCAGCCAATAGACCCGTCAATTGCGCAGACCAGCTTCCCGCCTGCCCCCGTAAGGCTCAGGAAGCGAGTGCCAGGAATTTTTCCTTAGAGCACATCCTGTTTAAACGGAATCGTTTGATGTGCCCTGACTATTTATTTTTACGCATTTTCCTGATGTAAAATCGCTACGCGTTTTTACTGGAAATGCTCTAGAGACCAAGTGCCGTTGCTGCGGCATCCACCGTCATGATCTTCGCGCCACCGGACGCCGCCCTGCGGACGAGGCTCTGGAGTTTGTCTTCCGGGCAACCGTAAAAGCTTGGTGTCTGCGAAACATCATGGGTGAAAATGATGAGCCAGCCGCCATTTTGCAAAAGATCCTCAAGCCAGCGGTCGGCGGCGTCGAGATAGTTTTGATCGGCGCGCAACTCCACCCCGGCAAGGTTGTAGGGATCGATACTGCCCCTGTTGATGCCGGGCATGATGCCGCGAGCGGTCTTGAACCTGCGACGCAGCAGGGGCTGCATGACCGGCGAGGCCATGCCGAAAGGCACGGAGAAATTCCGCCTGCCCCGGTTTTCCTCGAACGATCCCAGCACGGTCTCGTTGCGATCAAGATCCTCTGCAAGCCCGCGCCGCGAAAAGCTTGAGAGTTTGCGATGGGAAAAAGTGTGACAGGCAAGCTCGTGGCCGGCCGCTGCCAGTTCCGAACAGCCTTTGGTGGAAATCATGTCCTGCTGTTCATAGTGCTGGTCGATAAAAGTACCGGCGATATAAAATGTGCCGCGAACACCCTCGTTTTCCAGGATGCGGGCGCCCTTTGTCCAGGCGGTCGCCGGCACATCGTCGAATGTGAAGGAGACGATCGGTTCTGATGTTTTGATCCGCACCGCCGGTCCTCGCAAGTGCTGCACCAGCCGGTTATTGATCCTGTCTGCAAATGTCCCGATTTTTTGTGTCATGCATAAGCCCCCCGGCCTGTCTGCAAATTACTGCCCCTGCTCAAGTATGTCGTATGCCTGATGCCTCAAACAATAGATTGCGATCAGTAGAGAAGACCAGATAGGCCCGGTTCCGGTAAAGAAATTACTCTCAAGACACGAAGAAAGCAGTGCATACACCCAAATTCGTGCAAAAAGCCGCGTCAACCCCGGATCCGTACCCTTGTTCACAGCTATACGAAAATCGTTTGCGGGTATGATGACGAGCCATATGACGATGAGGATAAAGGCCGGCAGGCCGCCATTCAACAGGCTTTCGACATAGCCGTTATGGGCATGGAAGGCGGTGACCGCCCAGGTGCCGGCCGTTTCGGCCTGCGCCAGAAGCCGATCACTCGTCCAGAATGCCTGAAAACCCTGCCCGAAGATCGGCGATTGCGCGAACGTATCGAAGGACAGGCGCCATATGTCCGTCCGGCCGGTGAAGGTGGCGTCGATCCCGAGACTTTGGACCACATGCTGTATGCTCGGGAAATAGGTGGAGCCGAGTGCGAGGATATTGAGGAACGCCAGAAGACCGCCGATCATCAGCAATGTCCGTCCGGCATGTCTTTCCATGACCCAGACCAGCGCAACAGTGACGGGCAACAGCATCGCTGCGGTTTTCCCGTTGGTCTTCCAGAGGAAGAAACCTGCCAGCAGCGTGATGACAATGCCGCCAACCGTCGACCAGGCATTGCGCAGGTAAAGCCCGATCATGACGAGAATGATCATCGCGGGAGCGGCAGAATTCTTGTGATTGAAGATGCCGCGCCAATCGCCGGCGAGCGCTGTTTCATCGAGATCGTAGGGCTGGTGGATCGAGCGCGAGCGCAGGAAAATCACCCCGAAATAGCAGAGCGCCAGCAGGATGACGGCGAAGATGGCCATCATCCGGTCGAACTGCCGCCTGTCGCGCGGCATGACGACGAGGACACTGGTGATGAAGCACAAAAGAGCCGTGAAAATCAGACGTTGCAGCGAGGTGCCGGGCTGGGAGCCAAGCACCGAGCAAATCACCAGCCAGGAGAACAACAGCAGAATAGGCAGACGCGGCCGCAACAAAAGCCCCGTCAGCCGGTGACGCAGGGCAAAAACACCCAACATCAGCGCAATCACCAGCCCGGTCAGCTGGTTTGCGGCGGCATGCGGCACGGGTGCAGCCGCAAGATTTTCGAAAGGCGCAACGGAAATCCAGATATAAAGCAACGTGGCGACGAAAAAGATCGCGTCGCGACGACCGCCCGAGAGGGACATACTATCGCTTTTTACAGAAATGGACTGCGTCTCAGCAAAAGGCGGCATGGTCGCCCACATCTGAAAAAGATAGTCGGATCATTGGCCTGCCTTGTGACGAACAACGAAACCCGTCTTGAAACCGGGCCATGTCCAAATAACCATAAACAGTCATTATCATCATTATTATACAATTGCTTTAACCCTCTCTTACCTCAAGACGGCTAAGACTGGGGAACTGCCATTCATGGAGATCACCGGCCTTCGCATTATTGCCCGGTAGCCGGCTTTTCAGTTCATCAAATTTAAAAACACGGCAGTCATTTTGAATTTACCCGGCAGTGCCGGAAAACACGGAGAATGAGGTGTCGTTGAATACGCCGCGGTTCGGCCATCTAGTCAGACTGGGATTGACCTATATGGCATCCGGCGGGGCGCTTTTGATGTCCAGCGCCGCCCAGCTTTTGACCTTCGCCCTGCTTGCCCGCCATCTCGGCGTCGAACAATTCGCGCTCTACGCCTCGATCACGGCCGTGACCAATCTCGGCGTGCAGATTTGCGGTTTCGGTTCGCAGGAATCGCTGATCCGCCGTGTGGCGCAGGATCGCAGCATGTTTCCCGTGATGCTGGGCCACAGCTATCTCCTGAGCGCCGTGACCGGCATTGTGCTGACCATCATCGGCATGGTGACGATCCCGGTGTTTTTCCCGACCTCGGAAACATTGCTGCACACCCTCATCACCACTTTCGTGATCCTGGTGACGAACCTCATTCTTCTGAAGGTCATTTCGCTTTCCACCCAAAGCTTCATCGCCCATTCCGACTTCGCCTCCGCCAACAAGCTGGAAGTGATGTTCGCCGTCGCCCGCACCATTGCTGCCGTGCTCGCCTGTCTCATCTTCAAGGTGGAGACGGTGGAGGCCTGGGCCCTGTGGAACCTGGCGGCCCATACCGTCGCGGCGACGATTTCACTGAAAGCGATCGGCAGGCTCGGCCGCCCGGTTTTCCGGATCGTTCGCGACGAAATTCGCATCGGCATCCTGTTTTCCACCCAGTTCCTGTTCAAGGCCGTCCGCGGCAATGCCGACATTCTCGTTCTGGGCGCCGTTGCCAGCGCCGAGGTTCTGGGCAGCTATTCCATCGCCCGGCGGATTCTCGACAGTTCCTATCTCTCCGTCGAGGCCCTCAACCGGCTGATCTATCCGGGTTCGGCCTCAGCCGCCCTTCAAGGGATCGGCAAGACCATAGAGCGCGCCTATAATGTGCTGAAGGCAGCGCTCGTCATCGCCGTCGGCAGCGCGCTGGTGATCTTCATCATCGCCCCCTTCCTGCCGCTGCTGTTCGGCGACGAATATGTCTCGCTGCCCATCATCACCCGCATCCTTTGCTGGGTCGTGCTGCCGATGGCCGTTGCGGCGACTGCGCTCGAGGCGCTTGGCGCATCCGGACGGCAGGATATTCGCGCCAAGATCTGGAACAGCGGCAATCTCATCGGCTCCGTCATCGTCGCCTTCTTCACCTGGTCCTTCAGTATTTCGGGAACGATCGGCAGCTATTTCTTCGTGGAAGCCGCCATCGCCGCTGCCGTCTGGATTGCGCTTTTGCGATTGCGGCGCAATGAAGAAGCGTTTGCGCCCGCCAAATAGCGCACGCCCGGCGATAAACGGGACGCTCTTTATCTCTTTGTTTTAACGCATTATCCTGCTGTAAAATCGCTGCGCAGTTTCACAGGAAATACCCTAATAAAGCCCGTAAGGGAAATAACGCCGGTAGATTTCTTCCAGCCGGCCATTGCGCGACAGTGCGGCAAGCGCCTGATCGAAGGCCGGGACAAGCACGTCGTCCGGATCGACGGCCATGATGGACAGGCCTTCGCCAAGAAATCTGTCGGACAGATAAGGCCCGCCGAAAAGCGCACAGCAGCCCCCGGACATGCTTCCCGAAACCCAGAAAGGCAGGCGCAGGCCATCGGCGAAAACGGCGTCGACCTTGCCCGTTTTCAACGCCTCATACATGGGTTCATAGCCATTAAAACCTTCGGCCGTGGCTTTTGGAAAAAACGCCTTGAGCATCTGTTCGTGCCGCGAGCCGGTGACCACGCCCACCTTCTTTCCCGACAGGGCATCAGCGCCGGAGCCAGTGAATTTTGCCGCCTTGTTGACGGCAAGGCGGGCGGGCAACAGCAGATAGGGGCGCGAGAAGGTGAAACTCTTGCGCAGATCGGCGGTGGTGGCGAGGCCGGAAATCACCGCTTCGCCCTCTCCCATTTCCAGAGCCGCCTCCAGCTCGTCAAACGGCAGTGCCTGCACCTGGCATTTGCTCTCCACCTTCAGCTGGGCGCAGATTTCGCGCACCAGATCGACATGAAAACCGGCAAGCCGGCCTTCCTGATCGGTAAAATTGAAGGGTGGGAAATCGACCGACATCAAAAACCTGATCCGGGGCACGGAGGAGAGATCGCCGCCCGGAAACCGCTCCTGCGCGTCAAACAGCACCGGCATGCGGTTGCCGTCGCCAAGACCTTCTGCATGAATTTTTCCGAAATAACCACCAAATTGTAAAGCGAAAGCTAAAGTAAAAACAACACCTATATTCCGCGTTACATTCATCATTCTCATCTATACTGTCCGTAGCAGGAAGCGGGGCGTTACCATGGCGGCGGCGGCGATGCATGGATTATTTTAGGCACTATACACGAGAATCGTTTCGCACGACGCCAGCGGGGCGAAAAATTGCGTTTTCACTTTTGGGCGACAATCCGCTCTGGACCGTCTCCGAAGACACCGAAACCGGACCGGCACGCTTTCTTTCATCGCTGGGACTCGGCAAGCCTTACATCGCAGCATTCGAAGAGCTAGCCCTGAAAAACGGCTCAACCGTCGAAGACGAATTGCTGGCGAGCGGTCTTGTCGACAAGGATGCGTATTACGGTGCTTTTGCCAGGTGCTTTCGATTGCCGTTTCTCGCGGATATCGATCCGGTCCGGGTGGCAGACATCGATCACCTGGACGCGCAACTTGCCGAACCACGGTTTCTGCGGTTGAAACCGCTGAACGGTAGGTCATTGCTGCTCATCGTGCCGGAACTGGCACGGATGGAATTGCTGAAAAACCTTCTTGATCAGCGTCCGCAGCTTCTCGACGAAATTGCCGTGACCACCCCGCAGGCTATGCGCAGCGCAATCTGGAAGGCGGGCGAGGCACGCCGCTGCCGGGAGGCGCGCCAGCAGCTTTTCAACGCGACGCCTGAGCATTCCGCAAGGATCACGCTCCATGGCCAGCAGGGTTTTGCCAGCGGCGTTTTCGCTACCCTGCTCGTTCTGTCGCTGCTGTTTTATCCGGAGGCGGCCCTGACCTCTATCCACATCACCCTCACGATATTTTACCTCTCCACCCTGCTTTTCAGGCTGTTTGCACTCGTTCATGCGCCCAAAGAAAACGATGTGAAAACCGCCATGCCACTCCGACAGGATGGCGAGCTGCCGGTCTACACCATTCTCGTGGCGCTTTATCGCGAAGAGGCCGTTGTCGAGCAGCTTGTCAATGCGCTGGAGCGGTTGGACTGGCCCAAATCCCGGCTCGATATCAAGCTCGTCTGCGAGGCTGATGACGTCGCGACGATCGAGGCCATCCAGCGGATAAATCCCGGTCCGCATATCGAAATCGTCAGGGTGCCGCCGTCCATGCCGCGCACCAAACCCAAGGCCCTGACCTATGCGCTGTCGGGCGCGCGTGGCGCATTCGTTGCCGTCTACGACGCCGAAGACCGGCCGCATCCGCTGCAATTGCGTGAAGCCTATGCCGCCTTCTGCGCGCAGGCGGATGAGATGGCCTGCGTGCAAGCGCCGCTTATCATCAGCAATGCCAGCGCCTCCTGGCTCAGCGCCTGTTTCGCACTGGAATATTCCGGCCTCTTCCGCTGCATGTTGCCTGTTCTGGCAGCAGGCAAGCTGCCGCTGCCGCTGGGTGGCACCTCCAACCATTTCCGCACCGCCGTGTTACGCAGCGTGGGCGGATGGGACCCCTATAATGTGACCGAAGATGCCGATCTGGGTCTGCGGCTGCACAGGCTTGGTTATCGCTGCGGCGTCATCCGGCGACAGACGCTCGAGGATGCGCCGACCTCGCTTCCCGTCTGGCTGAACCAGCGCGCACGCTGGTACAAGGGCTGGCTGCAAAGCTGGCTGGTCATGACCCGTTCGCCCTTTAAAACCGCGCGTCACATGGGATGGATCGCTTACATCGTCTTTCAGCTCCTGATTGGCGGCATGCTTCTGTCTTCCCTCGCCCATCCCTTGCTGTTTGTGTCCTTCGCCTTCATGGCCATGGCAATCCTTAAAAACGGCGCGGATATTCTGCTTTCCTGGCAGGGCCTTCTGTTTTTCATCGATACGCTGAATATTTTCGGAAGCTACGCCATCTTCGCGCTGATGGGCAGAAACAGGATGATCGCTTACGAGAGACAACAGGTCGGATGGCGCTGGCTGGCGATCCCGCTTTACTGGCTGATGCTGTCTGTCGCCGCCTGGCGTGCCGTGGTGGAATTGAAAACCAGACCCTTCGTCTGGAACAAGACGCCGCATGTGCCGGTCGTCAGGAACAAGGCCTGACAACGCCACACTATAAACGGTTTCCGGTTTCGCCGGCACTGCCGCCGTGGATATGACACACACCAGAGCGCCTTGCCGAACGAGGCTTCTCCTCCGGCAAGGTCAATCGCTTGATCACAAGATCGGCCGAACAGCTCTATTTGGCCACGAGCTTGTTTTTGATGAGGCCGACGATGATCTGGACAATCAGGCCGCCGACGCCGCCGCCAACCAGCTGGCCGGCAAGAGCGCCGATATCCATGCCGCCGGCGGCTGCAGTTCCCGCCGTCCCCAGCAACGATCCGAGCACGGTTCCTCCGCCGATGCCGCCAATGGCGCCGGCAATCAGGTTGCCAAGCGCACCGAGATCGGAATCCTTCAGTATTTTTCCACCGGCCGAGCCACCAACCGCACCGCCGACAATTTGGGCCAATATCGAAGTAAGATCCATGTCATCCTCCTCACAGGTTTCCCCGACCATTCGGCGAAACAATGCTTGCCATTCATGTCTGTGCGGGCCGGAGAGAGAAGACCTTGAGCCTTACTCTTTCTCGCCGAAAAGCTTCCAAACGACAGCACCGATGGCGCCGCCGAGGATCGGAGCAAGCCAGAACAGCCAGAGCTGTTGCAGTGCCCATCCACCAACGAACAACGCCTGCCCGGTCGAGCGGGCCGGATTGACGGATGTGTTGGTGACCGGAATGGAGATCAGATGAATAAGCGTGAGAGCAAGACCGATGGCGATCGGCGCAAAACCGGTTGGAACCCTACCATGCGTCGACCCCAGAATGACGATCAGGAAAAACGCCGTCAGGATAGTCTCGATCAGCAATGCCGACACGAGGGAATATCCACCCGGTGAATGTTCGCCGTACCCATTGGCGGCAAACCCGCCGATGTCGGCCCCGGCTTTGCCGGTAAGGATGAGATAAAGCGCCCCTGCCGCAACGATCGCGCCCAGCACCTGCGCCAATATGTAAGGAACGAGGTTCGATGCCGGAAATTTGCCGGCAACGGCCAGACCGACGGAAACGGCCGGATTGAAATGACCGCCCGATATGCCGCCCACCGCATAGGCCATGGTCAACACCGTCAGGCCGAAAGCAAAAGCGACACCGAGAAAGCCAATGCCGAGTTCAGGGAAAGCGGCAGCAAAAACCGCACTGCCGCAACCTCCGAATACGAGCCAGAAAGTTCCAAGAAATTCCGAAGCAAGTTTGCGACTCATAACACTCCCCCACAGATGTTACGGCTGCATCAACTATTACGTGCAATCTAATTGCAGTCAAGCTAAATCGCGCAATCGGACGGCTGCCGGGGAATGGAGGCGCGGCGCGTGTTTTCGCTGGTCAGGAAGGTGTTTGGGGTGTCTTGAAAGGCTGGAGCGGGTGAAGGGAATCAAAACTGATAATCAACGAATTGATATAACAATAAAAATTAATAATTAATAATATTTATACCGTGCAGTATACCGAAATTTAGATGGATGTCGCCGGACGAACCGGCACCCTCTCGGTCAATCGCACTCATCCAACCGTGCTGAAAGCAAGATGCGCTGGAGCGCTGCATAAATTTGGATGAATCAGATACGCTTGTCTCATTCACCAACGTGAGCGAGACAGCATGGTCGACGTCAAAGATGTGATTGAGTCAAAAGAGATGCAGGATGTCCTAGCGGCTATCTACGCACTGAAGCGACGATGGGCTCCCGAGCACCAAGCTACCGACCACGTCCGCCCAACTGTCCTCGCCCTCATCGGCAAATATAAAGCCAAAGAAATCTTGCAGGTGCTGCTCGACAACCATGAGTATTACCCCGGCTACAAAGAGGTTCTGGCCGCAAGTTTCGGCGGCTGGCTGATTACACCTCGCGAGCGTCGGGTGCGAGAAGTTCTCATGGTGCACGCCGCTCTTGACCACATGCATGATGCCGAATGGAAATTGGGCGACGCTGAGTTGAGCTTAGAGAGAGACATAACGGCCCGTTACATTCTCACAAGCATGGACTTTTTGGTCGAAATCTATGACTGCTTGGGTGGCTATCAAGCTTTTGCAGAAACGCCGTCCTTTGAGAAAATTTGGGAAGAATTCGAGCGCGACGAAAAAATTATAGGCACCGCTGTCCTCGCCATGCGTTTTCTTCATCACGCTGTTGATCGGTTCAGTGTCCGCGGGGGGGGGGGGGGGGGGGGGGGGGGGGGGGGGGGGGGGGGGGGGGGGGGGGGGGGGGGGGGGGGGGGGGGGGGGGGGGGGGGGGTCTGAACCGTACCCAGTTTGCCGGAGACCCCAACTCGTGAGAAGTAGGGTCTATGACAAGCAAGACGACAAACAAGTTTTCTCCTGAAGTCCGCGCCCGCGCCGTTCGAATGGTGGTCGAGCATGAAGCGGAGCATCCTTCGCGATGGGCGGCTGTGTCTTCCATAGCCGCAAAGATCGGTTGCTCGGCGCATACGCTCAATGAATGGGTGAAGAAGGCCGAGGTGGACAGCGGCAAGCGTGCGGGTTTGCCGAGTGACGTCGCGGAGAAGATGAAAGCTCTGGAGCGGGAGAACCGCGAACTTCGTCAGGCCAACGAGATTTTGCGCAAAGCCTCTGCGTATTTTGCGATGGCGGAGCTCGACCGCCCACTGAAGCGATGATTTCCTTCATCAATGCACACCGCTCGGTGCTCGGGGTCGAGCCGATCTGCAGACTGCTGCCGATTGCCCCGTCCACCTATTATGAAGTCATCGCCAAGCGCACGGACGTGGACCGTTTGTCGGCCCGCGCCCGACGCGACATTGCCATGAAGGTCGAGATACGCCGGGTGTTCAACGAGAACTTCCAGGTCTATGGCGTGCGCAAGGTCTGGCGACAGTTGCTACGGGAGGGTTACGACATCGCCCGCTGCACTGTCGCTCGGCTTATGAGGGCAATGGGACTGCAGGGCATCATTCGCGGCAAACCGATCCGCACGACGATCAGCGACAAGACCGCGCCATGTCCGCTCGACAGGGTAAACCGGCAGTTCTTCGCGCCCGCGCCGAACATGCTCTGGCTTTCTGATTTCACCTATGTGGCGACCTGGCAGGGTTTCGTCTACGTGGCTTTTGTGATCGACGCCTTCGCTCGCCGCATCGTCGGTTGGCGGGCAAGCCGGACTGCCCATGCGGGCTTTGTGCTCGATGCCCTCGATCAGGCACTTCATGATCGGCGGCCCGTCCACCGTGGCGGACTGGTCCATCATTCCGACCGCGGCTCGCAATATGTGTCCATTCGCTATTCTGAGCGGTTGGCGGAGGCAGGCATCGAGCCGTCTGTCGGAAGCGTTGGCGACAGTTACGACAACGCTCTCGCCGAAACGATCAACGGTCTTTACAAGGCCGAGGTCATCCATCGACGTGGGCCGTGGCGCAACTTCGAGGCCGTGGAGTTCGCCACGCTGGAATGGGTAGATTGGTTCAACAACAGGCGTCTTCTTGAGCCCATCGGAAACATTCCACCTGCCGAGGCCGAAGAACGATATTACGCCATGCTGGACGCGCCAGCCATGGCCGCATAACTTAAACCAAACGGTCTCCGGTAAACTGGGGGCGGTTCAGCCGTGACACCCGCGATGTCCTAAATATTGTCTACGATTGCGAACAACGTGGCGCCTACGTCACCGTCCTTGAGCCGCACGTCTCGACGAAAGGCGAAATGGGCAAAGTTATTCTGACTGTCCTCGGCATGGTGGCGCAGATGGAACGGCGCTTCATCAAAGAGCGGCAGCGCGAGGGTATCGAGCGCGCGAAGAATCTCGGTGTATACAAGGGCGGCAAGACGCGTATTGACAGCAGCCTCGTCACGCAACTTCATGAACTTGGCGTGGGACCGACTGCAATAGCGCGGGAGTTGAAGTGCTCGCGCATGCAGGTCTATCGGATATTATCTTCTTTAACGCACTCCTAAAACAGCAAATCCGCTCTGTAAATTTAGACGCACACCGTTAAGCAACGAGAAAGTGTGCCTGTTATTTTTTGTACTTTTCAAGGTTGCATTCCTTTGCTAATGGCGCAGGAAGTACACCCTGAAGATGCTAATTTACAAAAAAACAGGTTCTGGATGAGTTCTCATTTGCCCGACCACGCTTCAGACGCAGGACTCTCTCAGGTCCATCATCATAATGGTTTGGCTAAGGGACTCCATCGCCTCGGACGGGCGAGCTACTTTATCGCTCGTATCCTGCCTGCCTTTATAGTGGCAGGAATCATTTCATTCACAGCCGCTCCAGGTCGGGCACAAGAACCAGCGACAAAACCGAAAACAAGCACGAATGCGCCTCCCGCTATTCGAATCGAGCGTTTCGACGACTGGACGTTGCGATGCGTCGTGCCGCCCGCAACAAACGAAAAGTCTGCAACGCCAGCTGCCTGTGAGATCGCCCAGCCACTCATGGTGAATCAGGATGGTAAGCCTGTCGAGGTCCTTCACCTTGCCGTGTCCGGCGCCAACGACAAGGCAGGAAAAGCGGATTGGGCACTGGTGGTGTTGACGCCCCTTGATGTCCATCTCGCATCGGATTTCGGGTTCGCGGCCGGCACTGCGAAGCCTACCCTGTTGAGATATCGCAATTGCAATCATCTAGGTTGCTTCGTCATCGTCCCGCTGGACGGTGACCGCCTCGCCCAGATGAAAAAAGCAGCCGACGGAACGGCCTATTTCCGGTTGCTCAACAACCAGACCGTGAAGGTATCGTTCTCGCTGAAGGGGTTTACCAAAGCATTCGATGCGCTGGTTTTGGGAACAGTGCCGAACACACCACCGGTCAATAATGATACGCCCGCTCCGTCCATGACCGAGGGCGCGGGCAATTGAACATCGTCCGCCCCCGTCACGCCACTGATCTCCCCAGTCTTGCTCTTTTTGCGACGCTGCTCTCGCTCACAGTGAATGCATTGCCTGCCAATGCGCAGGGCGTAACAAACGATGCGGCGCGGCAGGCAAACCAGATTGAAAGGCAGCAGGCCGAACAGGACCGGCTTCGGCAAGAAGAGATTTTGCGCAAGACCACACGTGCTCCGCAGGGAAAGCCCGCAGCAGCACCTGATGCCGTTTCCTCTGCGCCCGGAGAAACCTGCCTGCCGGTTAATACGATCTCCGTAATCGGCACCTCGCTCGTACCAGCCTCAACGATAAGGCAGACGATCCAGCGCTGGGAAGGACGCTGCCTCGGACTTGCCGAGCTGAACAGCGTGCTGGAGGCGCTAACCTATCTTTAAGTCCAACGGGGCTACATCGCGTCTCGCGCCTATCTACCAGAACAGGATTTGTCTGACGGTTCGCTCAATATCTCCGTGATTGAGGGAAGTCTGGAAGATATCACGCTAAACGGCAAGGCACCGACCGATAACCGCATCGCAACGGCATTTCCGGGCATGCGCGGGAAGCCAGCCAATCTACGCGACATTGAGCAGGGCCTTGAGCAGATCAATCGGCTTCGTTCCAGCAAGGGCAAGATCGCGCTGCAATCCGGCAAAGAGCAGGGCGGCTCCATCCTCGCCGTTGCCGTGGAGCAGACGCGCCCATGGCATGCGAGCCTGTCGGCGGACAATCTCGGCGGCAACGCTACCGGCATTTATCAGTCCCGCGCGGATTTTGGCCTCGACAATATATTCGGCGTTAATGACGAATGGCTCTTCGGTTATCAGCGTTCGATGGACCATCATCCGCTTTTTGTTTCGAGCGACCGTCCCAACAGCAACACGCTGACGGCGGCGGTTTCCGTGCCTTATGGCTACTGGACCTTTGGGATCAACGGGTCATGGAGCGATTATCATTCTACCCTTCAAGGGCCGCTATCCGCCATCGAAACATCGGGCGGGTCCCATTCGGTGGCTCCCTACGTTTCGCGTGTCCTTCACCGGGATCAGACATCGAAGACCTGGATGACAGGAAGGTTGACATGGAAGGAAACCGAAAACTTCCTGCTCGGCAGCCGTATCGATGTGTCCAGCCGTGTGCTCTCCGTCGCAACGGTGGAACTCGGCCACTCCCGCCAGCTTCTCGGCGGACAAGCGAGTGTCAGCTTTGGCTACAATCGCGGTCTGGACATTCTCGGCGCATTCGACGATTCGACCGCGCCCGAGGGTTCCCCGAAGGGCCAATTTGAGACGCTTTCCGCCTCGCTCGGTTACTTCCGAACGCAGGAGCTCGGTGCGGCGACGATGATCTTCAACACGAGTGTTTCTAGCCAGTGGACCGACGACCTGCTGTTCGGCTCCGAGCAGATGTCGCTCGGCGGTTATTCCACGGTGCGCGGTGCACGTGAAGCAATTCTCTATTCCGGCAAAGCGATCCTGATGCGCAACGAGTTGTCATTTCTGTTGCCAGAAATGACAAACGCCGAAGCGACAACAATCATCGGACGGCTGGAACCCTATGTCGCGCTCGATCTTGGCCATAGCGCCGCCGATCCCTCCGGCACGTCGCTTGGCGGAAACATCGTCGGCGGCGCGATTGGCCTCAGAAATCGCGGCGGACGCATCAATTTCGATGTGTCATACGCCGATATTCTCTCAATGCCTGCCCTGCCCAGTAATCTTCGCCCCTCGTCTGGACTGGTGCAGGCACGCCTGTCGGTTTCATTTTAAGACTACGAACTCTGCTCGTTGGTTCATTATCCACCCTTGTATGGAGTGATGGCATGCCCAGATCGAAAATGGAAAATCAGCGCGGACGAGCTAACGCGCCTCATTCACGTCTTGTCATCCTCGCCCGCAAATCCCTCGCGCTGACACTCAGCGTTGTTCTCGCAACGCAGCCGCTGATGCTGAAAGCGCAAGAAATCCGCGCCGATCAGGCAGCAGGTTCCGCAAATCAGCCCGGTATCGGTGCAAGCGGCAATGGCGTGCCGCTGATCGACATTGTTGCGCCGAACGCATCCGGCCTGTCTCACAATAAATATGGCAACTTCAATGTCGGTCCGAACGGCGTCATCCTCAACAATTCCAATCAGGATTTGTTGCGCTCGCAGCTTGGCGGTCTCGTTCAGGGCAATGCCAATCTGCGCAATTCCGGCCCAGCCAGTGTCATTCTCAACGAGGTGACCGGCTCCAACCGTTCGCTTCTGCAAGGAGCCGTCGAGGTTCACGGGGGCGTCGCCAATGTCGTGATCGCCAATCCGAATGGGCTCACCTGCGATGGCTGCGGCTTTATCAATACACCACGCGTGACCCTATCGACCGGCACGCCGGAACTGGGACCTGACGGCTCTTTGTCCGGTCTACGGGTGAATGGCGGTGACGTTCGCATCGGTACCAATGGTGCCGATCTCGGCTCGGTCAATATCTTCGATATCGTTTCGCGCAAGATCGCCATCGATGGCCCGGTCAGGGCCGGTGGTGAACTCAATCTCGTGGCGGGCCGCAATAGCTACGCCTATCAATCCGGGCTGGTGACGCCACTGGCCTCGGATGGTGACGAACCGGCAATCGCCATCGATTCCTCGCTGCTTGGCGGCATGTATGCTGGCAGCATCAAGATCATCGCCACGGACAAAGGCGCTGGCGTCAAAATGTCCGGCGATATGGCCGCCAATGCCGGTGCAATGACGCTCAGCGCCGACGGCAAACTCATACTTGGAAAAGTGCAGGCCAAACAGGCGATTACGGCCCGATCCGCAAAGCAGGCGATTACAGTTGAAAGCACGCTGTTCTCCGATGAGGCTATCGTGCTGGAGGGACTGAGTGCAGTAAAACTGGCGGATAACGCCCTTGTTATCGCCGAAGGCAACGTCTCGCTCAAAGGTGAGATCGTCTCGCTCGGTGCGGATGCACTTGCTGCATCGGGAACCAATAGCGCCGGACAGCAAACGGCCACTGGCACGCTCAACGTGATGGCTTCGACACTCGATGCAGGCAAGGGTCAACTTGCTGCCGGGGGCCTGCTCGCAATCACGGCTAAAAATATCGATCTGACGCGTGCCATCGATACGGGGCGAGACACGCTTCGATCACTCTCTGACATCGCACTTGAGACAGATAGCGTCGTTGCGTTGAGCGGGCGCATCACCGCTGGCGGAAATCTCACCGTTACATCAGCCAACAGTCTGACGATCAATAGCGGCCACTACGTCTCAGGTGGCACGCTTCTCGCAGAGGCCGCAAGCCTCACCTCCAGCGCCAGCCTCGCAGCGAAATCGTCGGTGACACTCAAGACCCTGAACGGCAATCTCACAAATTCGGGTGAAATCGCCGGAAACGGCGGTGTCAGCGTTTCATCGAAAAACGACATCGAGAACTCCGGCCGTGTCGTTTCGACGGATCAAGTAACACTGACAGCGGATGGCACGTTTCGAAACACCGCGACTGGACTTGTCGCCGCAAATGCAGGCGTGACGGCATCAGCCGGCTCCATCGTCAACAATGGCTCCATCGCCGCACAGGGAGGCACGCTCGACATTGCCGCCCACAACGACATCACAAATGCCGGTACGCTGTTGAGCACTGCATCCGCAACCGTATCTGCCGGTGCACATATCGACAATTCGGGTGAGCTGCTCATAGAAGATGAGTTGTCTCTACGCGCCGTCAACGGAACGATCACCAGTAGCGGCGCAATCAATGCCGGAAACGTAGACGTGGACGCGGCCGGACTCGTCAATCAGGGACTTTTGACAGCGCACGACCAGTCCGTCACCGTTGCGCTTTCAGGCGGGCTGCAAAATTCCGGCACGGTCTCCGCGCGGGAGGGGATCGGTCTTTCGGTCGATGGCGACGCCACCGTTTCCGGCAGGCTGGAATCGAATGGCGTATTGCAACTGACGGGCCGAAACGTCGGCAGGGCAGGAAACGTCAATGTTCAGGCGGGCGCGGTGCTGAATGGGGGCTCGGGCCTGTCGCTCCGTGCGGCATCCCTCAGCAATGCAGGCTCGGTCGGCTCGGCGGACGGGCCGCTTCTGGCGGAACTTGCAGGCAATCTTTCCAATACCGGTCTTCTCTATTCCGGCACATCCTCAACCTACCGGCTGGATGGCAGCTTCACCAACATCAATGCCGATGTGCTTTCGGAGACCGATCTGATCATCAAAGGCCTGACGGGCCTCCGTGCCGGTGCGCTGGACAACCGTTCCGGCGCAATCGAGGCCGTATCCGGCAATATGGCCCTCAACGTCACCTCGCTGACGAACCGGCGGGAAGGTCTCACCGCGACGGTTGATGAAACATCGCAGACGTCGACCTCTGGATCGACCACGACCACTGTTCTCACCAAGCGAGAAAAAGCAACGGCTAACGGACCTGCCTCCCAGCTTCTGGCGGGCGGTAAGATCGAAATCGACACCGGAGCGCTGACCAACAGCTACAGCCAGATCGCGGCTAATGGCGATATCGCGATTACGGCTGCTTCTATCATGAACGAAGGTCGCGACCTGATCGAAACCGTCGAAACGACTGCAGTGACTGAGCATTCTGAACGTTATTGCGCGCGACGGGTTCTCGGCGTCTGCGTCAGCCGCAAGACGCGTTATTGGACGACCACAGAGGCGGACACATCCTCACGTACCTACGATTCCGTTTTCGGAACCATTGAGGCCGGCGGCACTCTCAGTGCCAGCGTCAGCGGCTACCTCAGCAACAATGCCGTGCGTGGTCAGGCAAACCAGATAGGGCTTTCGTCCGGCGACCGAGTATTATCGGCCGCCGACATCGCGTCCACATCAGAAGCAGGCAATCTCGCAAGCATTTCGGCTCTCGATGTCAGCGTCAATTCGCTGCTCGGACGGCAGGCGACCTTCCAGACGGTTGCCGCCCCCAACATGCCCTTCCTGATCGAGACCAGATCCGAGTTCATTGACGCCTCCAAGTTCCTTGGTTCCGATTATTTCCTCAGCCGCGTTGGCGGTTACAATCCCGACCTGCCGCTGAAACGGCTGGGTGACGCCTATGTCGAATATCGCATCATTCGCGAGCAGATATTCAACCTCACGGGCAGCCGTTCGTTCGGCTCCGGCCTCGATCCCTATCAGCTGATACAGGCGCTCTATAACAATGCGGTCGATATCCAGCAGGAACTGGGGCTCACCTTCGGTATCTCGCTGACACCGTCACAGATCGGGGCGCTGACCACGGACATCGTCTGGCTAGAAAAGCAGACGGTGAACGGCCAAGAGGTATTGGTTCCACGCGTTTACCTCTCCAATTCGACCGCCGCAAACACCAGTCTGGCCAGCGCCCAGATCAAAGCCGGTCAGGCGACAATCGAAACGGCGGCGCTGACAAACTCGGGAGCGATTTCCACCTCCGGGAATCTGTCCATCGATACCTCCGCCGCCCTCTTCAACAATGGCGGAAGTCTGTTTGCGGGCAGCGATATTGTCATCGATGCCGGCAGCATCTTCTCGAACCGCTCGGGCTCAGTTTCCGGTCGCAACGTGACTGTTGAGGCGGACTCTATCGTCAACGACACGGCAAAGGTTCGTGACATCTACGGCAATGGGTTTGCAGATCGCGCCCAGCAAACAGCCCGTATCGGCGCGCGTGAGGACTTGCTCCTCAAAGCCTCTGGATCAATCGTTTCTGAAGGCGGTCAGTTCGTCGCCGGTGACGACATGATGCTGGATGCGGGCAGCGCAATCGATATATCCGCGCTCGAACTGGAACGGTCCCGAGGACGACAAGATCAAGGGCGGGTATGACCGGGCCTATAGCCTCACCAATACGCTGGCGGAACTACAGGCGGGCGGCAATCTCCTCATCGATGCGGGTGACGATCTGGCCCTTCGCGGTGTGACGGTAAGGGGCGGCGAAGACGATACCCTTCAGGCCGATGGCGATGTCACCATCGCCTCGGTGCAGAATCGGACAAGCCGCGACCTAAGCTTGTCAACGGCGGAGTAAAAACCGGCCACGCGGCGGCGCAAAAGTCGGCCACCTTGGCCCGTGCATGAGACCTCCGGTGAGGGCGTAGCCCAGGCGGGGTCTCATGCACGGGCAGCGATTTTTGAGAGGGCTTCAGCCGGCCTTTTTTGCTCGGCTTTGGGCGAGACGATAGCTGTCGCCATTCATCTCCAGGATACTGACGTGGTGGGTGATGCGATCAAGCAGTGCTCCGGTGAGACGCTCCGACCCCAAGGTTTCCGTCCATTCGTCAAATGGAAGATTGCTGGTGATGAGGGTGGCACCTCGTTCGTAGCGTTGCGATATCAGCTCGAAGAGTAATTCTGCGCCGGTCTTGGAGAGTGGCACGAAGCCCAGCTCGTCGATGATCAGCAGGTTATAGGCGGCCATCTGCTTCTGGAAACGGAGAAGACGCCGCTCGTCGCGCGCCTCCATCATCTCGCTGACCAGGGCGGCGGCAGTGGTGAACCCGACGGACAAGCCCTTCTGGCATGCTGCCAGGCCGAGGCCGAGAGCAACATGGGTCTTTCCTGTACCACTCGGGCCGAGAGCGATGACGTTCTCCCGGCGCTCGATCCATTCGCATCGCGCCAGTTCCAGCACCTGCATCTTGTTGAGTTTGGGGATGGCTGCGAAGTCGAAGCTGTCGAGGCTTTTGACGACCGGGAACCTGGCCGCCTTGATACGGCGTTCGACCTTGCGGCGATCCCGTTCGATCATCTCCTGCTCGGCAAGCCGGGTGAGGTATCCGACATGATCAACGCCTT
>JAXHOC010000087.1:0-27924 GCA_034519725.1 Agrobacterium sp. | reverse complement strand
TTAATTTAATTTATTGATAAAAATTTTGGTTTTAATTTTGAAGCTTTCCTCGAAATTCCAACTTTTTTTAAAATAAAAAACACTTGAATTTAATGGAAATTTTCAAAAATAATAATTAACATAAAACTTTAAAAAATTATGAATATTTTTGAAAGTTTCTTATTTTTTCCGTTTCTTTTAAATTTCCAGACACATAGTTCTCATAATTTATGACTTTTGATACCTCGTTAAAAGTGTTCATTAGATTTTTGTCTGATATAATATATAAGTTTAAATGTTTTTTTTTTTTTTTTTTTTTGAGGGCTTACTATGATTTATAGCTAATTTAGGGCCTTATTCTGTTTGAACTGTTTGTCCCAAAACAGCATTTTTAATTAGATTTACGGAACAGATAAAGAGTCAGACACAAAAAAATTCAGCTTAAATCCAATGTGTATGCGATAAAGAAAATTTATTCTGGTAATTTCACTCTTAGTCAATTCAATTTGAAATTTAATAATTAATATTTAAGTTTTTATGTAAATACTGAAAAAAATTTGATGTTTCCTCTTATTCAGACGTTAGATATCCGTATATTCCGAATGGTTTTCATTAATCAGACAAAACTCTGATTGTCTTACGACTTTTGAAAATTCAGTTTTTATATTTTTATTCGTTTAAAAGCTTTGTTATTATTTTCGGATTAAAGCGTTAAAAGTTTTAAAAAATTTTATCAAATCTTTTATCAATTTTTGCAAAATTAATTGCTGGTACAGTCAACTTTTGAGTTACATGGGTTAACTAGATATATTTTTAATCATTTAAATAGGGTTATCAGGAAATTTCAATTAAGATAAATTAACTTGTTACATTTTCGCCAAGGAGACGATCCGCCGTTTTCATGAGGGGCTGACCTGGCTTGCCCAGATCATCATGTTCCTGATGCTCGGCCTTCTGGCAACGCCCTCGCAATTTCCGGCAATCGCCATTCCGGCCGTGCTGCTTGCGCTGTTCCTGATCTTCGTTGCCCGCCCGCTTGCAGTGTGGCTGAGCCTGATGCCCTTCAACTATACCCAACAGGAGACATCGTTCGTGGCATGGGTCGGCCTGCGTGGCGCGGTGTCCATCCTGCTTGCCATCATGCCCATTCTTGGCGGGCTGGATGACGCGCAAATCTATTTCAACGCCGCCTTCATCATCGTGCTCGTATCGCTGCTTTTGCAGGGCTGGACCATCAAGCCGGTGGCGACGCGGCTCGGGCTGATCGTGCCGCCGCGCATGGGCGATGTCGACAAGCTGGAAGTGGACCTTCCCGGCACCGCCAATCACGAACTGATTTCCTACCGCGTGGCCAAAGGCAGCGCCATCATGCAGGGCAAGCGCATTCCCCGCTGGGCAATGCCGTCACTCGTGGTACGTGACGGCAAATCCATCCGCTACCAATATGCCGGGCGCCTGCGCGAAAACGATCTCGTCTATCTTTTCATCGCGCCCGGTTATACCCGCCTGATCGACCGGCTGTTTGCAAGCGCCCTGCCGGTTGCGGATGACGACGCCGATTTCTTCGGCATCTTTGCGATATCCCCCTCCCGTCCGGCAACCGAGCTTGACGCCGCCTACGGCCCCGGCCTTATTTCGGCAAACGAACATGGCATGAGCATCGCGGAACTCATCGAGGCCCGCCTTGCCGGCAAGGCGGATTATGCCGACCGGGTCCGCCTCGGCTCCATCGTTCTCATCGTTCGGGCGCTGGACGAACATGAGGCGATTACCGGTATCGGCATTTCGCTTGAGCCGGTCCAACCGGCGATCGGCCTGCCGATTTTCATCAGCTTTTCGGAGATTCTCGGCCGTGTGCGCAAGTATCTGGCGCAGCGGCGCCAATCGGGTGCCACCGAAGCCGTCAGGGGCACTTCCACGCCCTCAGAGGGGGCAAGAGAAAATGAGGCCTGACCGGCTTGCGTCGGCAATCAGGCATAGTATGGTCCGTGCCGAACTCGTAACGAAATCAGGATCGACCTATGCCCGCATTCAAGACCATCGATGACCTTAACGACATTGCCGGAAAGCGCGTCCTCGTCCGTGTTGATCTCAACGTGCCGGTTGCGGATGGCAAAGTGACGGACAGGACCCGTATCGAGCGGGTTGCACCGACCATTCTGGAGCTTTCCGAAAAAGGCGCAAAAGTCATTCTGCTTGCCCATTTCGGCCGTCCGAAGGGTGAACCGGTGGCTGACATGTCGCTATCCCAGATCGTGCCTGCGGTGGAAGAAGTGCTGGATCACGCCGTGTCCACTTCGCATCCGATTGCATCGGCGCGCCGGCTGCAGACGCAGTCGCGAAAATGAATGATGGCGATATCCTGCTTCTGGAAAACACCCGCTTCCACAAGGGCGAAGAAAAGAACGACCCCGCCTTCGTCGAGGCTCTCGCTGCCAATGGCGACATCTATGTCAACGACGCCTTTTCCGCCGCCCACCGCGCCCACGCTTCCACCGAGGGTCTGGCGCGTCATCTGCCCGCCTATGCCGGCCGCACCATGCAGGCCGAGCTTGAGGCGCTGGAAAAGGGCCTTGGCAAGCCGATTCGCCCGGTCGTCGCCATCGTTGGCGGCGCCAAGGTTTCCAGCAAGATCGATCTGCTGATGAACCTCGTCAAGAAGGTCGATGCCCTGGTCATCGGCGGCGGCATGGCCAACACCTTTATCGCCGCTCGCGGCGTACAGGTCGGCAAATCGCTCTGCGAGCACGATCTGGCCGAAACCGCAAAACAGATCATGATCGAGGCGGCGACATCCGGCTGCGCGATCGTGCTGCCGGAAGACGGCGTGGTCGCCCGCGAATTCAAGGCCGGTGCGGCAAACGAAATCGTCGATATCAACGCCATTCCCGCTGACGCCATGGTGCTCGATGTCGGCCCGAAATCGGTGGAAAGCATCAAGGCCTGGATTTCCCGTGCGGAAACGCTGGTCTGGAACGGCCCGCTCGGCGCCTTCGAAATCGAACCCTTCGATGCGGCAACCGTGGCTGCCGCAAAACATGCCGCCGAATGCACCAAGGCCGGCAAGCTGGTCTCCGTCGCCGGCGGCGGCGATACGGTCGCTGCCCTCAACCATGCCGGCGTCTCGGACGATTTCTCCTATATCTCGACGGCCGGCGGCGCCTTCCTCGAATGGATGGAAGGCAAGGAATTGCCGGGCGTTGCCATCCTGATCGCCGCCAAGTAGACTTCCTCAACTTGCCTGACACGAGGCCGGACAAGCGATGCTTGGCCGGCCTTGTTTTTTGGTAAGTGCGCATGGGAGGAAAGTTTCAAACGATTGAAACCATTTCAATCGTTTCAATGAGTTAGCATGCCATTTCCCTGCCCTGGAACTTCTGTTATCGGGAATTTATTGTGCCTTGGGAGAATTGCAAATGACCGAACGTCTCGAAGATATCGCAATCAAATTGGTTGCAGACGGCAAGGGCCTGCTCGCCGCCGACGAATCCACAGGAACGATCAAGAAGCGTTTCGACAGCATCAACCTGGAATCCACCGAGACCGCCCGCCGCGATTATCGCGAAATGCTGTTCCGCTCCGACGACGCCATGAAGAAGTGCATCTCCGGCGTCATCCTTTACGAAGAAACCCTTTTCCAGAAGGCCGCCGACGGTACGCCGTTCGTGGACATCATCAAGGCCGCCGGCAGCCTGCCGGGCATCAAGGTGGATGTCGGCGCAAAGCCAATGGCTTTCCATCCGGGTGAATTCATCACCGAGGGCCTGGACGGCCTCTATGAGCGCTTGCGCAACTACCATGAGGCCGGTGCGCGTTTCGCCAAGTGGCGCGGCGTCATCACCATCGGTGATCAGCGTCCGAGCTGGGGTTCGATCAAGGCAAACTCCCAGTCGCTCGCCCGTTACGCCGCTCTCTGCCAGCAGGCGGACATCGTGCCGATCGTGGAACCCGAAGTGCTGATGGACGGCGAACCCGGTACGCACGACATCGATCGCTGCGCGGAAGTCACGCAGTGGGTTCTCCAGACCGTGTTCGCGGATCTGTTCGACGCCCGCGTCAACCTCGAAGGCATGATCCTCAAGCCGAACATGATCATCGACGGCAAGAATGCCCGCAAGGCTTCCGTTGATGAAGTGGCGGAAAAGACCGTGAAGGTTCTGAAGGCGACCGTGCCTTCCGCCGTTCCTGGTATCGCTTTCCTTTCCGGCGGCCAGTCCTCCGAAGAGGCGACGGCGCATCTCTCCGCCATGAATGCCGGTTATGACCTGCCCTGGTCGCTGACCTATTCCTACGGCCGTGCCCTTCAGGACACCGCCCTCAAGGCATGGGGCGGCAAGCAGGAAAATGTCGCTGCCGGCCAGCGCGCCTTCACGCACCGCGCCATGATGAACACCCTGGCTGCCAAGGGCACCTGGAAGCAGGAACTCGAAAAGGCTGCCTGAACCGTTACGAACAGGCCCGCCGAGCAATGGAAGCCGCCCCACCGGGCGGCTTTTCCTTTATGGCCGCAAAAGCAGCGTCGCCGACCAGATGACGAAGGCGGCAACCGCGATCTTCCAGCAATCGCCTCTTTTCTTGAGGCCCGGCAGGCCCAGGGGGCGGATGATCTGCACGATCATCGCCAGCAGTAAAAAAAGGCCGATCGCCTTCGTCATTTATTGAGCCTTTTCTTTATTTCTGCATCGTCACAGGCTGGACATTTTTACCGTTCACCAGAAGAGTGCAACTCATTCGGGTAGCCCCCGTCTTATGGCCAGCCGACCATACGTTCGAACGCATGAGAGTGTCTTCATGAGCAGAAATCTTCTACCCGTATTCGCTCTTTTATCCAGCACTCTGTTTCTTTTTCTCGGTGGACGCGCCTTCAGGGCCTCAAAAGGCCGATTCCGCGAGGTTCGGCGGAAGTTAGCTCTTAATGAAATTCTGGGCTTTCTCGGCACCTCCTGGGCGGCGGGCTTCGTCATTGGCTGTTTTGTGGCGCCCACCATCGTGCGCCGTGCGGGGCATGTCCGGGCTTTTGCCTCCTTCGTGGCGCTGGTGTGCCTGACCGTGCTGATGACCGGCCTCATCATCGATGACGTCTGGTGGATTGCGCTGCGCGCACTCACCGGCTTCTGCACGGCCGGCACGTCCATGATCATCGAAAGCTGGCTGAACGAGCGCGCGACCAATGAGAGCCGCGGCATGATTTTTTCGCTCTACATCGCCATCACGCTGTTAGGCGTCGTTGCGGGGCAGATGATCGTGCCGATGGGCGATATCAGCAATAACTCGCTGTTCATGATCTGCGGCATCATCTACTGCATTGCCATTCTGCCGGCCACGCTTTCGAAGGCCGCCAGTCCCCAGCCCTTGCAAAAGGTCAAGCTGGACTTGCCCGCCCTTTACCGCAACTCGCCTGTCTCCTTCGTCGGCATCCTGATGATCGGCATTGCCAATGGTGCTTACGGCACGCTGGGCGCCGTTTTCGGCGCGCGGGCGGGGCTTGATCCGACCATGATCGCCATCATGGTGTCCGTCACGATTTTCGTCGGCGCGCTCGCGCAATTTCCGGCAGGCCGCCTTTCGGACCGGATCGACCGCCGTTACGTGCTTGCCGGACTGGCGGGGCTTGGCGCGGTTGCGGGTCTCGCCGTCGCGGCCGTGCAGCCGCATGACGTCTATGTGCTCATTCCGATGATCGCCATCTACGGTGCCGCCGCCAACGCGCTTTATCCCATCGCCGTGGCGCATGCCAACGACTTTGCGGCATCGAAAGACTTCGTCAAGGTTTCGGGCGGGCTGCTGCTGCTTTACGGTATCGGCACCATCATCGGCCCGACGCTCGGCGGCGCGGTCATGACCTATTCCGGCCCTTATGCGTTGTTCCTGGTGACGGCCGTCGCCCATGTGCTGATCACGGCCTATGCCATCATCAGAAGCCGTCAGCGCGCCACCCTTTCGAACGCAGAAAAGGACAATTTCTCGACGATGATGCCGACAACGCCCTCACCGTTGGTGACGCCGGAGAGCATTGCGCTCGACCCGCGCGCGCCGCAATATCCCGAGGACGATGGCGACCATGTTGAAAAAGGAGCAGGCATATGAGCCTCTTTGACGATGACCGTCCGCAAAAACCGGTGGCGCACGAGATCGGCAGCGATCTCAGCCTTCTGTCGGTGGATGAGCTGAGCAACCGCATCGAGCTTCTGCAAAGCGAAATCACCCGGCTTGAAGAGGAGAGGCAAAGAAAGTCCGCCGGCCGGCTGGCGGCGGAAAACCTCTTCCGGTCCTGACGCTCCGCCTTCAGCAAAACCTTGGGCCAAGTCTTTGCCCCGCCAAGCTCATGCCACAACGGCAAACGAGATTAACGATTCCGGTGCAGTCTTTCGTTTACCATTAACCAAAAATTAAGCTTTCTGAGAGATTACTATACATGTCCAGTTCTTCTGGACCTCAGGCATCTTCTCCATACGGCGAATTGGTCTGATTTTTCTCCCTGTTTTACCTTGAGAGCCGCTTTCGCGGCTCTTTTTTTGCCGGTCACCGGAATTCGTAAAACTGTGGGTATTAACCCTTCTTTAATAATTGCCTTGCGCATTTCAGGTAAAGATACCATCCTGAAAACACTAAAGGCCGGAACAAAATACCCCCGTCGTCGTTGCCTGACAGTGTGGTGCGTGAGCAGGGATTTAAAGAAAATGTCGGAACAGGTTTTAAATACCATTAGCTTTGCGGGTCACGCGGCTGCGTCCAGCCAGTTCAAGACCCTCTATACCGAAGGCATGACCTTGGTTGAGGAAACGGCGAGCTATCTTGACGGTGCCGGTCGCACGGCTTCCAAGGTTCTGCCGCGCATGGCCTCTGTCCTTTATGCGGCAGAATCGATGCGACTCACCACCCGCCTGATGCAGATGGCGTCCTGGCTGCTTTTGCAGCGCGCCGTCAACAATGGCGAGATGACACGCGATCAGGTTCTCAGCGAAAAAAGCAAGGTTCGTCTGGACAGTTTCAACGTTGATCGCAACGCGCCGGGCTGGAACGACCTGCCGGAATCCTTCCGCGACCTCATCGAGCGTTCGCTCCGCCTCCAGAACCGCGTTGCCCTTCTCGACCGCGAAATCTATCGCCCGTCCGAAGCAACCAAGGTGCCGGACAATGAAAACAGCGTGCAGGCGCAGCTCAACCTTCTGCGCACGGCTTTCTCGATCAACTGAGAAAAGACGACCTTATCCGGACAATTTGAAAAGCAGGCTGTTCAGCCTGCTTTTTTGTTTTCACCTACGGGGGTTCGTTTCACCGCATCAACAGGCAACAAAAAAGCCCGGCAAAACCGGGCTTTTTTTAAATGATCCGTCCACAAGTGGATTAGAGGCCGAGGCCGCCGAAACGCTTGTTGAACTTGGAAACGCGGCCACCGCGGTCCATAAGCTGTTGGTTGCCGCCCGTCCATGCCGGATGGGACTTGGGATCGATTTCAAGGTTCATGACTGCGCCTTCCGAACCCCAGGTAGAGCGGGTTTCGTATTCGGTGCCATCGGTCATGACGACCTTGATCGTGTGATAAGCGGGATGGATATCAGCCTTCATGACAATCTTCCTGGTTAAGTGACGTGCGGTCCATTTGCCGCAATTGCGTCAACTGAGCCATTTCAATAAATGAAGCCATAGACCAGATGGGCTATGGCTTCCCAATTCGATGCGGAGCCTATACATGAAGGTCGCCCAGATAACAAGAGCCTGCTATCCCCTTGTGAAGGGAGATGGCCGCAGGGACCGGAATTTTACCGCACGCCGGAAATTCACCCGCAAAAGGCCGAAAAACGGCACTGAACGAGGAGTATAGCGGACGTGGCAGACATTGAAGAGCAGAAAGCGGCAAAACAGAGAAACCTGAAGCCGCTGCTTGGCCTGTTTCCCTATCTCAAGCGGTATCGCGGCATGATGGCGGCGGCCGTTTTTGCGCTGGTGCTTTCTTCCGCCACGACACTGGCCTTGCCGCTTGCCGTGCGCCGCATCATCGATCACGGTTTCCAGACGCCGGATGGCGGCATGATCAACAGCTATTTTGCCGTGCTTCTGGCCATTGCCGTCCTTCTCGCTCTCGCCAGCGCCATGCGCTATTATTACGTCATGACTATCGGCGAAAGGGTCGTTGCCGATTTGCGCCGGGATGTCTTTGCTCATCTCACCACGCTGTCGCAGCAGTTTTTCGATGCCAACCGCTCCGGCGAGCTGACCTCGCGGCTGACCGCCGATACCGTACAGATCCGTTCCGCCTTCGGTTCCTCCGCTTCCGTGGCGCTGCGCAACATCATCATGTGCTGCGGCGCGGTGGCAATGATGATCTATACCAGCCCCGGCCTTTCCGGACTTGCGCTGCTCGCCATCCCCTTCATCGTTTTCCCCCTGATTGCTTTCGGGCGCTCGGTTCGGGCCCGCTCGCGCAATACGCAGGACACATTGGCCAATTCTGCCGCCTATGCCTCGGAAACGATCGGGGCAAGCCGCACCGTGCAATCCTTCAACGCCGAGGCACTGGCCAATGCCCGCTACGGCGCCTCCGTCGAGGCAGCTTATCAGGGTGCGCGCGCGGCGATCGGCGCCCGCTCCATCCTCACCGCCGTCGCCATCGCGCTCGTTTTCGGCAGCGTCGTCGGCATTCTCTGGTATGGCGCGCAGAGCGTGTTGTCCGGCGGCATGACGGCGGGTACGCTTGGCCAGTTCGTGCTTTATTCCGTCATCGCCGCAAGCGGCCTCGGCCAGCTCTCCGAAGTCTGGGGGGAACTGGTGCAGGCGGGCGGCGCGGCTGAGCGGCTTTCCGAACTGCTGAACGAACGCTCGCCGGTTGCCGAGCCTTCCGCACCGGTTTCGATGGTTCAACCGCCGCGCGGCGAGGCGGAATTCGAGAATGTCGGCTTCATTTATCCGCTTGCGACCGGCGGCCCGATCATCTCCGGCCTCTCCTTCAAGGTCAACGCTGGCGAAACCGTCGCCATCGTCGGCCCTTCCGGCGCGGGAAAAAGCACGGTGTTTTCACTGCTGATGCGGTTTTACGATCCGCAGCAGGGCCGAATCACCATCGACGGCGTCGATATCCGCGAGGTCAGCCTTGCCGATCTGCGGGCACGACTGTCCATCGTTCCGCAGGATGTGGCGATATTTGCTTCTTCCATCCACGATAACATCGCATTCGGCCGGCCGGATGCGACACGCGAAGAGGTCCGCACGGCCGCGACCGCCGCGCAGGCGGACAGCTTCATCGCCCGGCTGAACGATGGTTATGACACGCAGGTGGGCGAGCGCGGCGTCACGCTTTCCGGCGGTCAACGCCAGCGCATCGCCATTGCCCGCGCCATCCTGCGCAACGCCCCGATCCTGCTGCTGGACGAAGCGACATCCGCCCTTGATGCCGAAAGCGAAACGCTGGTGCAAAAGGCGCTCGATGAGCTGATGAAAACCCGCACCACCATCGTCATCGCCCACCGCCTTGCCACCGTGCTGAAGGCGGACCGCATTCTGGTGATGGATGAAGGCCGGATCATCGAGGAAGGCACCCACCAGAGCCTTATCCGCCAGAACGGCCTTTACGCGCGACTTGCCCGGCTGCAATTCCAGACAGGCCCGGACGAACTGCGCGCTCAAGCCTGAGCAGTGCGGACCTGAGCCGCTCAAGCCAGCACGCTACGCCCCGCAACGCGGCCCGAAAACAGGCAACCGCCAAGGAATGTGCCCTCCAGCGCATTATATCCATGCATGCCGCCGCCGCCGAAACCCGCCACCTCGCCTGCGGCATAAAGGCCCGGCACCGGGTTGCCGGCGGCGTCCAGCACCCGCGCCTCAAGGTCCGTATGCAGGCCGCCAAGCGTCTTGCGCGTCAGCACGTGCAAGCGCACGGCAATCAACGGCCCCTTTGTCGGATCGAGCAACCGATGCGGTTTTGCGGTGCGCATCAACCTGTCACCGAGATAACGCCGCGCGCCGTGGATCGCCGTAACCTGCGCATCCTTGCTGAAACCGTTTTCGATCTCCCGGTCGCGCGCCTCTATCTGGTGGCGGATGTGGTCTAGATTCAGCCTGATGTCGCCGCTGATGGCGTTCATCGCCACCACGAGGTCTTCCAGCCTGTCGCGGACGGCGAAATCTTCGCCGCGCTCCATGAACGCCCTGATCGGGGCCGGCGGCGGCCTTGCGCCAAGCCGTTTGAGCAATAGCCGCACATCCTTGCCCGTCAGATCCGGATTTTGCTCCGAGCCGGAAAGCGCAAATTCCTTCTTGATGATAGCCTTGGTCAGAATGAACCAGCTATGGCCGCTGCCGCGTTCGCCCAGCATTTTAAGCGTGCCGAGCGTATCGAAGCCCGGCATGGCGGGCGCTGGCAGCCGGTTTCCATCCGCATCGCACCAGAAAGACGAGGGGCCGGGCAGAATGCGGATGCCGTGGCCCGGCCAGATCGGCTCGTGATTTTTCACGCCCTCGGTATAATGCCACATGCGATCGCGATTGATGACCGTGCCGCCCGCCGTTTCCGTAATGGCGATCATACGGCCATCCACATGGGCCGGGCACACCGCAGACCATGGTCGCCGGAGGCTTGCCCAGCCGCGCCACCGGCCAGTTGCGCCGCACCAGTTCCATATTGCCGCCAATGCCACCGGAGGCGACGACGACAGCCGAGGCGGAAAGGGCAAAATCACCCTGCTCTTCCCGGCTGCTCGGTTGACCGCGCAATACAGTATCCCCGGCAAGAACAGCACCGGAAATGCCGGTTACCCTGCCGTCGGTGATATCCAGATGATCGACGCGGTAGCGGAACCGAAAGGTGAGCCGGCCGCTTGCCGCCATGGCCTTCGCCTTTTCAACGAAGGGCGCCAGCACACCGGGACCGGTGCCCCAGGTGACGTGGAAACGCGGCACGGAATTGCCGTGGCCATGGGCAAGGGCACCGCCACGCTCGGCCCAGCCGACCACGGGAAACCAGCGCATGCCCAGCCGATGCAGCCAGCTGCGCTTCTCGCCCGCGGCAAAATCGAGATAGGCCTCCGCCCACTGGCGCGGCCAATGATCTTCGGCGCGATCAAACCCAGCCGAGCCGAACCAGTCCTGTCTGGCAAGGTCGAGGCTGTCGCGGACCCGCATCCGGCGCTGCTCTGGACTGTCGACAAAAAACAGACCGCCCAGCGACCAGAAGGCCTGCCCGCCCAGGTTATGCTCGCCCTCCTGATCCACGAGGCAAACGCTGAAACCGCGCTCGACAGCCTCGGTCGCGGCGACCAGACCGGCAAGTCCTGCACCGACAACGACCACATCATATCGCTCCATCAGCCCCTCCCAGTGCGACAGAATTACGTTTACGCGAACGTAAATTCAGTTGCGACCCAAGGCAACCGCCATGATGCGGCTTGAGGCATCAGCGTTCGGTGAGCTTGAGTTCGATACGACGGTTCTGCTGGCGTGCTTCCGGCGTGTCGCCTTCGGCAATCGGCTGAAATTCACCGAAACCGGCGGCGACCAGGCGGTTTGCCGGTACGCCCTTCGAGATCAGGAACTTCACGACGGAGGTCGCGCGTGCCGAGGAAAGTTCCCAGTTGTCACGGAAGCGGCCGGAGCCGGAAAGCTGGACATTGTCCGTATGGCCATCCACGCGCAGAACCCAGTTGATCTCCGTCGGGATTTCCTTGGCAAGATCGATCAGCGCGGCGGCGAGCTTCTCCATCTCCGCCTGCCCTTGCGGATTGAGGTCGTTGCCGCCGGAGGGAAACAGCACTTCGGACTGGAAGACGAACCGGTCGCCGACAATGCGGATGTTTTCGCGGTCCGAGAGGATTTCACGCAGACGCCCGAAAAAATCAGAACGATAGCGGTTGAGTTCCTGAACCCGCTGCGCCAGCGCGACGTTGAGGCGGCGGCCCAGATCGGCGATCTTGACCTGAGACGAGGTATCCTTGGCTTCCGATGCCTGCAAGGCGGCTTCCACCGAGGCGATCTGCGCCCTCAGCGCCGCAATCTGCTGGTTGAGCAATTCGATCTGTGAGGAAGCGCGGGCATTGGCCTGTCTTTGATTGTCCAGCTCGCCCGTCAGGCTGCCGATCCGGGCATTGGCGCTGGCATTGTTGCCCGATCCCGCATCGAGCAGCGATTGCAGGCGCGAGCGCTCGCTTTCGGATGCGGCAAGGTTGGATTGCAGGCTCGCCAGCGCGTCCTCGATATCCTGCTTGTTGCCCTTTTCCATCGCCAGAAGTTCGGTCAGTTCGGCAATCTGGCTGTTGAGGCGGGTCAATACCTCGTCCTTGCCGCTGATTTCCCGTGACAGCACGAATTGCGCCAGCACGAACACCGTCAGCAGAAACATGATGGCCATGAGCAGCGTCGACAGCGCATCGACGAAACCCGGCCAATAATCCACACCCCTGTCGCGGCGGCGGTTGCGCGCAAGCGCCATGGCTACTCGCTCCCGTTATCGTGCCGGGCGCGTCCGGAGGATTTTGTCTCGCCCTCGATACGGGTCGACAGCCGGTCGAGCGTGCGGCGGAGCGATTTCGATTCTTCCTGCTGTGCCTCGATCCAGTCACGCAGCATCTGCTGCTCGCTGCGCATGTTCTTGACGAGACCCTGAATGCCTTCCGCGAGGCTCGTCATGGCCGCAAGCGAGCGCTCGGTGCTGACCATCGAGCCGGGCTCGGCATTGACGTCCCGTGGCCCGTCCGCCGTCGTATCCGTCACCGAGGATAGCCAGTTTTCGAGCTGGGTGTAAAAGCGGTTCTGGGCGCGGCCGGCCTGAAGATCAAGGAAGCCGAGGATCAGCGAGCCGGAAAGACCGAGAAGCGACGAGGAAAACGCCGTCCCCATACCGGAAAGCGGCGCGGTGAGACCGACCTTGAGCGAGCTTAGAATATCGTTGCTGGTGCCGGCGCTCGGATCGAGCGACTGAATGACATTGCTGATGGCGCCGATGGTGCCGATCAGACCCCAGAAGGTGCCGAGCAAGCCCAGAAACACCAGAAGACCGACGAGATAACGCGAGGTATCGCGCGTTTCATCAAGGCGCGTGGCAATGGAATCGAGGATTGTCCGCTGCGTGACAGCGGAAAGCCTGATGTCGCCGCGCTTGCCGATCAGCGTGCTCATCGGGGCGAGCAACTTTGGCGCCCGGCCGACTTTTTCGGCGCTGCCGGCGGCCCGGAATGAATTGAACCAGCGCACTTCCGAACGCAGGCCCATGGTCTGCGTGAAGACCAGAATGATGCCGATGACGAGAACGCCGAGAATGAAGCCGTTCAAGCCCGGATTGGTCATGAAAGCCGTGTGCGCCTGCCTATAAAGAATGGCAGCCAGAAAGCCCACGAGGACCAGAAACAGAACCATCGTCCAAAGAAACGGCGTGGGGCTGGACAGCTTGTGGCTGTATTGCCGTGTGGTCACCGGCTTCTCCACGCCGAGATCGAGCAACTCCGAATCCGCCATAACGTTCGCATTCCCTTCGGTCACGTATCAAGCCGACGCTATTTGAAAATTGCGACGATTTGAAGCGAAAAGCCTGTGTTTCGTCACAGGCTTTTCATGAAAGCCGGCTTGACCGAGGGCCGAAAAAACAAAAACGCCCGGCGAGAGTTCGCCGGGCGCCTGAAACCTGGATTAAACGGCAGGTTTTCTGCCAAAATCGATCAACGGCTGGGAATGGGACGGTTGGCAACTTCCACAAGTGCCTTGTGGATATATTCGTTTCCGGCAGCAACACTGCCGGTGCCGAAGATATCGGTGCCGCCCTTGGCGTCGGAGGTAAAGCCGCCGGCTTCGCGAATCAGCACCAGACCGGCCGCCACGTCCCATGGCGAAAGCTCTGCTTCCCAGAAACCGTCGAGGCGGCCTGCGGCAACATAGGCAAGGTCAAGTGCTGCTGCACCCATGCGGCGGATGCCCGCTGCTTCGCCCATGACGTGGCGCAGCTCGACGAGGAATTTGCCATGATTGCCGCGACCCAGATGCGGCACGCCGCAGCCGATGACGCAATCCGTCAAGGCCTTGCGCGCGGCAACGCGGATACGGCGATCGTTGAGGAACGCGCCGCCGCCACGCTCGGCGGTGTAGAGTTCGTCGGTCGCAGGGTTGAAAATTACGCCGGCGACGACTTCGCCGTTACGCTCGAGCGCGATGGAAACGGCGAAATGCGGAATGCCGTGCAGGAAGTTGGTCGTGCCATCAAGCGGATCGACAATCCAGCGATGCGCACCGTCCGAGCCTTTTTCCTCGCCGCCTTCTTCACCCAGAAAATCGTAGGTTGGGCGGGCTTTCATCAGCTCATCGCGCACGATCTTTTCGGCCTTGAGGTCCGCCTGCGATACGAAATCGCTCGGTCCCTTGACCGAAACCTGAAGGTTCTGCACTTCACCGAAGTCACGCGACAAAGACTTACCCGCCTTGAGGGCGGCCTGAACCATGACATTGAGAAGGGCTGAACGGGCCATCGAATTTGTTTCCTGGAAAGCTTGCGAACCACCCGCAAGCTGGACGGGCAGGAACGTCATTATTTTCTTGAATTGAAAGTTTGCGGTTCAAGACCACAAAACGCGCGGAAATTCAAGGCAAAAAGCCCGCACATGCACACTGGCCCCGAACAACCGGCCGCGCATCACATCGGACGGAAACGATTTGCCGCCTCGATTGCCTTTTTCTGCTGCTCGTCGGTAATCCCGAGATAAAAATCCTCAAGCGCTGGATCCTTCAGCCCGGCGCGGCGGGAAAGCACGTACCATTTGGCCGCCTCCACCGGATCGGGCCGGGTGCCGAGCGCCTGAATGTAAAGATGCGCCACCTTGTTCTGCGCCACGACATTGCCGCGCTGGGCGGCACCGTAAAGCCAGCGGAAACCTTCATCGAGATTTCGCTCGCCGCCGAAACCGTTGACCAGCCAGATGCCGAGATCGACCTGCGCGGTATCGTAACCGGCCTTTGCGGCCCGCATCAGCCAATCACGCGCCTTGGCCTTCTTTTCGGCCGGCACATCCTTCACCGAGTGGTAGATCTGCGACACCGCATATTGCGCGTCGGCAATGCCCTGCTCGGCGGATTTTTCGTAATACGGCATGGCCATCATCAATCCCTTCACGCCGGGATTTTCCGAAACCAGTATCTGCCCCCAGTTGAACTGGGCCGAAGCATTGCCGGATTCCGCCGCACGGTGCATGTAATCGTCGGCCTTCGCCTTGTCGCGGGTAACGAATTTGCCCTCCATCAAAATCAGGGCGAATTTGAACATGGCCACGGGATCGCCAACCTGCGCCGCCTGCTGGTACCAGAAAGCGGACGTCTTTTCGTCGCGGGCGATGCCGAGACCACGCGACATCATTTCCGCCACCAGCGTCTGGGCGGCTGCATCGCCGTTCTGCGCACGGGTGAGCGCCTTGTCGAGCGCCTGGACATATTCGCCGCGCTGGAAATGCCCATAGGCCTCATCCACCCGGCCCTTGAACTCCTTTTCAGGCGGCAAGGCCGGCAGGTCTGCACCCATGCGCTGATAGACGTTGACGCCCTGCGACGGCTGCAAATCTTTCTGCTCTTCGGATTGCACCCTGCCCTGGCGGGAAGGCTGCGCCTCGTCCTCCAGCTGGCGGGAAAGCGCATTGCTTTCGCTCTGCGGTCCGGATTGGGCAAAAGCAACGCCCGCCGGCGCGCCGAAAGACAGCGCCAGCAGCGAAACGGAAAGGCAGACGTGAACCGAGCGCATCAACATCGCCTGTATCAACCGTCAAACCGTGGCGCTTTTTCGTCAAGCAACGCGTTGATTTCAGAAACGGCCTGGGCAGCGCCTGCGGCATGGTCGAAAACGCCGCCGCGCATCGCCACGAATTCCACGCCTGTTTCGGCCACGGCAACCACCGACGAGATATCCGTGCCGCCCATGACGATGGACGGAATCTCGATCAATGACGCCCACCATTCGCCGAGCGCCAGATTTTTGGGATGCGCTTCCGGCTTGATATCGCCTTCGAGCTTTCCGAAAAACACGTAGTCCGGATTGGACTCGCCCATTTCTAGGGCCTTGTGGCGGTCATCGGCATTGCCGCCGCCGACAATCAGCTTCGGCGCAAAGTTTTCCACCGCCTCGGCAAGCGCTGCGGCATTGCCCGCCACATGCAGGCCATCGGCCTTTACCCGGCTCGCCACGCGGCTGTCGCCGGCGATGAGGGCTGCGGCACCTGCCTCCTGCACCATCGGCACGATCAATTCGGCACGTTTCTGGAACGTGGCATCATCCAGATCATATTGCGGGATGATGACCGAAGCCACATCGCCGCCTCGCAGTGCTTCCTGCAATTCTGTCGCCTGCTTTTGCGCGTCGTCCAATTGCGGGACGATCAGAACAAGGCGGCAACGGTTTTCAACTTTGGTCATCGGTTCGTCCATTTCAGGCAGAAGACACTTTCGGCGTCATCTGCACTCGTTTTGATATGATAAATCCGATAGACCGGACCGGCGAAAGGATCAACCTTCATCCATGCTGACCGATTTTCATTTTTTCCTCGTCGCCATCCCCGCAGTCGTGCTTGTCGGCCTTTCCAAGGGCGGGTTGGGCGGTGCGCTGGCACTGATGGGCGTGCCGCTAATGGCGCTTGCCATACCGCCCGTGCAGGCGGCCGCAATCTTCCTGCCGATCCTGATCGTCATGGATCTCGTGGCGCTATGGGCCTGGCGGCACCACAATCACCGGGAAACGCTGCTCATCATGCTTCCGGGCGCAATCGCCGGCATCACCCTTGGCTGGGCGACCTCAAGCCTCATCTCCGCCGACGCCATGCGCCTCGTCGTCGCCTCGGTGACGATCCTGTTCGTGCTGCGTTATTTCCAGGAGAGCTTCAAAAGCCGCAAGGGGCAGGAAATTCCGGCCAAACCGCAGCGGCCGGTGGCCGCAACGCTGTGGTCCAGCCTGTCCGGTTATGCGAGTTTCGTGGCCCATGCCGGCGGACCGCCCTTTCAGATCTATGTTCTGCCGCTGAAGCTCGACCCCAAGACCTATACCGGCATGAGCGTGCGTTTCTTCGCGATCATGAATGCGATCAAGCTCATTCCCTATTTTGCACTGGGAGCGCTTGATGCAACCAACCTCAAGACCTCGGCGAGCCTGCTTCCAGTGGCGATGCTGGCGACGCTTGCCGGCGCGCGGGTGGTGAAATACATGAAACCATCGGTGTTTTACCCGCTGATGTACACCATGGCGCTGATTGCGGCGCTAAAACTGCTGTGGGACGGCCTGCCCTTCTAGAGAGAGGCGGCCACTAAAAAGCCCTGGCAGCACAAAGGTACCGCCAGGGCCGAATAGGGAATCCGTCAGTCCTTCATCGAAGGCTGCGGAATGGCATCAATCAGTGCCTTGTGGAGGCTTTAAGCCTCTGTAGTTCATCCTTCAGGCGCAGTTTTCGGCGTTTGAGATCGGCTATCTCTCTATCGTCAGAGGACGGGGAAGCAAGAATACTTTCGAGCTCCTCCTCCAGAGCACCGTGTTTCTTTTCGAGCGATGCAATATGAGCCTGAATGGTCATGCGGCACGTCCTTCCATTTTTAAGCCTACCTCCAGCTCTCCATCGCTGGAGTTTCAGGTTTGCGACGACAATGTGACATGGATCGTTGGTCTTGTCGAAGGCGAAATGAAGGCAATAAGTGGGCAATTTGGTCGCAAGGGATAACTTCCCGTTCCCGCGATTTGATGATAGAGGCTCGAGAAACGATGACATACGCGCCGGAGGCTCTCCGGCTGGCATAAAATGGGGATGACAAGATGCCCGATCAGGACCAGGCGGACATCAGGCTTACGCTGGCGCGGCTGCGCCAGGAGCATGAGGATTATGACGCAGCGATCAACGCGATGATCCAGACCAGCTGCGATGCGCTGCGGATACAACGCATGAAAAAGAAGAAGCTGGCCGTCAAGGACAAGATGACCCAGATCGAAGATCAGGTCATTCCCGATATCATCGCCTGAGCCGGAGACATCACGTGACAGCAGAAACACCCCCCGTCGCCATCATCATGGGCAGCCAGTCGGACTGGGAGACCATGAAGAACGCCGCCGATACGCTGGATGCGCTCGATGTGGAATACGAAGCCCGCATCATTTCCGCCCACCGCACGCCCGATCGCCTTTATGATTTTGCCAATGGCGCGAAAGACGAAGGCTTCAAGGTCATCATCGCCGGGGCCGGCGGCGCCGCCCATCTGCCGGGCATGACCGCCGCCATGACCCCGCTTCCGGTCTTCGGTGTCCCTGTTCAGTCCAAGACGATGTCCGGGCAGGACAGCCTCTATTCCATCGTCCAGATGCCCGCGGGCATCCCCGTCGGAACGCTTGCCATCGGCAAGGCCGGCGCAATCAATGCCGCACTTCTGGCAGCGGCGGTTCTGGCGCTCAGTGACGAGGACCTGGCAGACCGGCTCGATGCATGGCGCGCGCGCCAGTCAGCGGCCGTTGCCGAATATCCCATGGACAGCGCCCAGTGACACCCCCTGACGTGACGATGAATACGACCAATCTCACCATCGGCATCATCGGCGGCGGGCAGCTTGGCCGCATGCTGGCCATGGCTGCCGCGCGCCTCAACCACCGCACCATCGTCCTGGAACCGCAGGCCGATTGTCCGGCGGCGCAGGTCTGCAACGAGCAGATCGTCGCGCAATACGATGACGAGGCAGCACTTGCCGAACTCGCCCGCCTTTGCGATGTCGTGACCTACGAATTCGAGAATGTGCCGGTCACCGCAGCCGAGACACTGAGCGCTACCGTTCCCGTCTACCCGCCGCCGCAGGCGCTCAGCGCCTCGCAGGACCGGCTGACGGAAAAACGTTTCCTCAACGGCTGCGGCATCCCGACTGCCGATTTCCGCGCCGTGGATAGTCAGGAAGAACTGGAAGCGGCCTTGGCCGCGTTTGGTGGCAAGGGTGTGCTGAAAACCCGCCGCATGGGTTATGACGGCAAGGGCCAGCGGCTTTTCAAGGGCGGCGAGGACATCGAGGGCGCCTTTGCCGCACTCGGTGGCGTGCCGCTCATCCTCGAAAGCTTCGTCGCCTTCGAGCGGGAAATCTCGATCATTGCCGCCCGTTTCCGGGATGGCACCGTCACCTGCTACGATCCGGCCGAGAACATTCATCTGAACGGCATCCTCCACACGTCCACCGTGCCGGCAGCGCTCTCCGATGCGGCAAGGGCAGTTGCGGTGCAGTCGGCGGAAAAGCTTCTGGCGGCGCTCGATTATGTCGGCGTGATCGGCATCGAGTTTTTCGTCCTGCCCGATGGTTCGCTCGTTGCCAATGAAATGGCGCCGCGCGTGCACAATACCGGCCACTGGACGGAAGCCGCCTGCGTGATCTCGCAATTCGAACAGCATATCCGTGCCGTCTCCGGGCTTGCTCCCGGCAGCACCGCCCGCCATTCGGATTGCGTCATGACCAACCTCATCGGCGATGACATCAACGATGTGCCGGCATGGCTTTCGAAAAAAGACTGCCTCGTGCATCTCTACGGCAAGACGCAGGCACGGCCCGGCCGCAAGATGGGCCATGTGACCGAGCTTTTGCCCACAGGAAAAGCCTCAGTCTTTTAAGGCAAAGACACCGGCAAGTGTTGACACGTAGGGGTCAAACGGGTATTTGCCTGCCAACCGAAAAGAGCGCGCCCCGTTGCGCGCTTTTGATTGTTTGAATAAGCACGGTAAAAGCCGTGCAAAACTGCGGACCAGTAAAATGAAAATCAAGAATTCGCTTAAAGCGCTTAAGGCCCGTCACCGCGATAACCGCCTGGTTCGCCGCAAGGGCCGCGTCTACATCATCAACAAGCAGAACCCGCGCTTCAAGGCTCGTCAGGGCTGATTGACTGCGGTTCGCGATCGTGTCGCGGATCACTTTGATGACAGTGCAGAACTTTGCATTTGATATTGGGCGCAGTCGGGTTAAGCTTTAACCCATGCGCCCAAATCGTTTTTGCACGGCTCTCATCGCCACCCAGGCTTTCCTGCTTTCCGGCCTCCTGCTTCCAGGAATGGCCACCATCGGTCATGCGGCAGATGGACAGTCTCCCGCAGCGGCGGAGGCTGCGCCTTCGCCTGCCAAGACGATCGACAGTCTTTTCGCATCGCTGAAAAAAGAGCGCAATGCGGTCAAGGCGCGCAGCATTGCCAACCAGATCGCTTCCGAATGGAACGATTCCGGCAGCGCGACAATCAATCTCCTGATGCAATGGGCAGGCGAAGCCGCAGACGAGAAGCGCAACGCCGCCGCTTTCGATTTTCTCGACCAGGCCATTTTACTCGATCCGGGCTACGTGCAGGCGCCCTATCGCCGCGCCATGGTGCATTTTGCCGATGGCAACACCCGCAAGGCAATGGCGGATATCAACCTGACGCTGGAGACCGAGCCGCGCTATTTTCCGGCTCTGGCAAGCCTTGCCAATATTCTGGAAGCCTCGGGTCGTGACGATCTGGCCTTGAAAGCCTGGGAACGCTATCTGGCGCTCTATCCAGCCGACAAGGACGCCCGCAAAGAGGCCGTCGACCTTTCTGAAAAGCTGGCTGGCACGCGCGGCTGAATTTCGCAGACGATCCAAACAAAAATCGCCGCAAAAGCGGCGATTTTTCATTACGGGATCGTCAACCGATCATTCCATGCCAAGCGCGGCCATATAGGTCTGGAGAATGGTTTCTTCCTCGATACGCTCGTTGGCATCCTTCTTGCGCAGGCGGATGATCGTGCGGATCGCCTTGGTATCGTAACCACGACCCTTCGCTTCGCCCATGACATCCTTGATATCACCCTGAATGGCGGCCTTTTCTTCTTCGAGGCGTTCGACACGCTCGATGAATTGACGCAGTTCGGCGGCGGCGACGGTTTCGGTGGTGCTCGTTTCGTCCATCATATCATCCTTCATTGGTATCAGCTCGTGTGAGCCTTGTTCATTCAATCCAGGCGAAGCTTTCGCCGGTCGCCGCCAGCCGGGCAGCAAAAATTCCGGCCTGTGACCTGCCCATTGATGGGCCTCACGTCAAGTCGTTTCCGTCGATCGGGAGTTATTCCGTTGGCTTGTTCTGCTCAAAGGCGGCTTTCTTGATGTCGCTCGCCTCCGCCTGATATTTTTCTTTCCAGTCCTCATAGGGCATTCCGTAGACGATTTCACGGGATTGCTCCTTGCTGAGCGCAACACCGGCCTCGTCGGCGGCTTCCCGGTACCAGTTGGAAAGGCAATTGCGGCAAAAGCCCGCAAGGTTCATCAGGTCGATGTTCTGCACATCGTGACGCTCGCGAAGATGCTCGACGAGACGGCGGAATGCGGCCGCCTCGAATTCGATCTGCTGTTTGTCATTCGGTGTCGTCATGGGGCAACTCCAGGCTCAATAGGGGCCGGTGCGAGAGGCGAACAGCTGATATTCATGCAAAATGGGATCGTCGTTCAATGCGGCAAAAATGGGGGCGAGCCGGTCCGACCATTCGGCAATTCCCGCCTCATCCCCGATCAGATCCTGCCGGACTTCAAGAAGCGCATGCGGTATGCCCTTCATCATGCAATGGCGATACATGGTGTCGCCCTTCAGCGCGCCGTCATAGGGTTCGTTATCGCCAACGAGAATGTCGCCGGTCGCGCGCAGATGCGCCAGCAGCGGGTCAACGGCCCGATTATCCGTGTCCCAGAGAACGGCGGCATGCCAGGGTCGCGGTGTTTCTTTCCAGAACGGCGTGTAGGAATGCAGCGACAGAACAAGTGGTGCCTCCGCCGAGGATTGCGCGACACGTGTGAGCACGCGATCAACGGCATCGTGATAGGGCCGGTGAAAAGTCTCGATCCGTCTTTGCCATTCCTCATCTGAAATCGGATGGTTGCCGGGGATGATCGCCCCGTCCGAGATCTTCATGATCAGGGTCGGATCGTCCTCACCGCGATTGGGGTCGATCAGGAGCCGCGAAAAACGTCCGAGAACGGCCGGCACGCCGAGGCGGGCTGCGAGCGAGCGCGTCAGCCCTTCGATACCGATATCAAATGCGATATGGCGATGAAAAGCGGTTTGCGGAAGGCCAAGTTTGCCGTAGTGTGCAGGCAGGAGGTTCATGGCATGGTCCGCCAGAAGAACCATGCCTTTGTCATAATCGCCTTCTATGATTTCATAGGGTATGAAGTCGTTCATCGATAATTTTCTGGGGCAGGATTGAGGAGAAAAAGCTTGATGGCATGGCTTGAGGCCGGGCGCAAGTTTCGGCGGCAGAACAGCCATCTACCTTACCGCACTCATGATCCCACGAACAATATAATCGATTAAACTCGCGTTGACTTTCTTTGGCGGCCACGCCAAGAAGTGCGTTCATTATAACCATGGAATCCGGATGGAAGCCGTGACTCAGTCATCTCTCGCTCTTCCTCGCCACTTTCGGCATCTTGCCCGTCTTTTCTCCGCTGCGGCATTGTTTCTGACCCCGTTTGTTTTCGTGGAAACCGCGCATGCGGATTTCCGCGTCTGCAACAGCACGCAAAACCTCGTCGGGGTCGCAATCGGCTACCGCGGGCAAGAGGGCTGGGTCAGCGAAGGCTGGTGGCAGGTCCCCTCCTCCACCTGCGCAACGCTGATCGAGGGTGAGTTGCAGTCGCGATATTATTATCTCTATGCCGAGGACGCCGCTCATGGCGGCCGCTGGACCGGTGACGTCAACATGTGCGTGGCGGAAAACGAGTTCAAGATCGCCGGCGTAGACGATTGTTATGCCCGCAGCTTCCAGAGAATGGGTTTCAAGGAATATGACACGGGCAGACAGGGCAGCTGGATGGTCCAGCTTTCCGACACGCCAGGCACACAGGGAAATCAAAACTGATGAAGCGTAACCGCAAAGTCAAAATTCTTGCAACTCTCGGCCCCGCATCTTCCGACGAGGCAATGATCGAAAAGCTGCATCTGGCCGGCGCCGATCTCTTCCGCATCAACATGAGCCATGCGAGCCACGACGTGATGCGGACGCTGATTGAGCGTATCCGTTCCGTCGAAAGCCGCAACGGCCGTCCCATCGGCATTCTGGCCGACCTGCAGGGTCCCAAGCTGCGCGTCGGAAAATTCGCCGAGACCAAGGTCGATCTGGTTCCCGGCCAGACCTTCACGCTGGATAATAACGAGGCGCCCGGCGACAACACCCGCGTTTTCCTGCCGCATCCCGAAATTCTCGAAGCGGTCAAGCCCGGCCACCGCCTGCTGATCGATGATGGCAAGCTGCATCTGCGCGCCGAGAAGAGCGACGGCAAGAGCATCGTCACCACTGTCGTTTCCGGCACCCGGATTTCCGACCGCAAGGGCATCAGCCTGCCCGACACCCTGCTCGGCGTCGGCGTTCTCACCGACAAGGACCGCGTCGACCTCGACGCCGTTCTCGCAACCAACGAAGTGGACTGGGTTGCACTTTCCTTCGTCCAGCGTCCCGAAGACCTGGCGGAAGTGCGCAAGATCTCACGCGGCCGCGTTGGCCTGATGTCCAAGATCGAGAAGCCGCAGGCTATCGAACGCATCGAAGAAATCATCGAGCTTTCCGACGCCTTGATGGTTGCGCGCGGCGATCTTGGCGTGGAAATGCCGCTGGAAGCCGTTCCGGGTATCCAGAAACAGCTGACCCGCGCCTGCCGGCGCGCCGGCAAGCCGGTTGTCGTTGCCACCCAGATGCTGGAATCGATGATTACAGCTCCGGTTCCGACCCGCGCGGAAGTATCGGACGTTGCGACTGCCGTGTTCGAAGGCGCCGATGCCATCATGCTCTCGGCCGAGTCCGCTTCCGGCGATTATCCGATCGAAGCCGTATCGACCATGGCGTCCATCGCCAGCACGGTGGAACAGGACCCCTACTACTCCAACATCATCTACGCACAGCGCCCGCAGCCGGAAGCAACGGGCGCGGACGCCATTTCGCTTGCTGCCCGCCAGATTGCCGAGACGCTGAAGCTTGCAGCGATCGTCACCTACACCTCATCTGGCACGACGGGTCTGCGCGCCGCGCGCGAGCGGCCTCAGGTTCCGATCATTGCGCTTTCGCCGATCATCCAGACCGCACGCCGCCTGTCGGTCGTCTGGGGCCTGCATTGCGTCGTCACCGGTGACGCCAACGATCTGGACGATATGGTGAACCGCGCTTGTCGCATCGTCGTGTCCGAAGGTTTCGGCAAGCCGGGCGACCGCATCATCATCTCCGCCGGCGTGCCTCTCGGCACCCCAGGCGCGACCAATATGGTGCGCATCGCCTATATCGGTTCGGACGGCCAGAGCGGCGTCTGATATCCGAACACCAAGCGTAACAAAAAACCCGCCGTCACCGGCGGGTTTTTTATTGGCCTTTCGGCCGCATTGCAGAAAGCGATGCTCAGTGCATCTTCACCGGTGTGCTGAACCGGCTGGACTCGATCGCCGCTGCACCCGGCTTGAAGCTTGCCGACGTGGCGGAAGCCGACATGTCGTGGCTGAGCATACGGTTGGCGACGAGACGCGGCGCCTTCACCGAGCGGCCGGTCGTGCCCTTGTTCTGGTTGAGCGCCCAATCCGAGATCAGATCCTGCGTCAGGCGACCACCGCCGACCATGGCCTGATGGGAAACGGCGGCATCCTGCCTGCTCGGGCGTGAGCCCTTGGTCGGCAGGCCGGCGGTCAGCCCACCATTGATGGAGGGTTTCAGATCGAAGGCATCACCGAAACCTGCTTCTGGCTCGGCCTTCGCCGTTTCGGCGGGCGCGACCGTAACCTTGTGATTGACAGCGGTCGGGAAAGGCGCGGCTGTCGGCGCGGCAGCGGATTGGATCTGCGAACGGGCCGCCTGACCGCTCTGTTCCAGAGCAGCAACCACAGTCGGCGAAAGCGTATCGTTCCGCGCTTCGGCGAGATCTTCATCGCCTTCCTGATCGGCATTGGCCTGCGCCAGCAGCGCTTCCGCCACAGCCGGGCGATTGGCCGGAACCGGAATAGACGCAAGTTCACCTGTCGCTGCGGGAGTCGAACCATCTACGGATGCGGTCAGGACCGATCCTTCCGCGTCGCCTTTCATGCCACGCGGCCCAAGAAGCGTCGGCACAGGCACGGATACCTCAGCCAGATCGGCAAATTGCTGGCGCTCGGCCGGGGCGGAGGTCGGCGTCGGCGTTGTCGCAGCCTGCAGGGCATCCTGCGCAGCGTTGCGGGCCGGAGAATAAAGTGCTGTCGCAAGGCCGGTATTGGCCGGAGGCTGGTTGCCGAAGGCAGGACGTGCAATCGGCAGCGGCGCAGTGGTCACACCGGGAAGCGGTTGAGCTGACGCAACGGCAATCGTCGGTTCCGGCTCAGCGGCTGCGGGCTGTGGCGCTGCAGGGCGAGCGACAGCCGGACGTTCTGCGGGCTGCGGCGCTGCGATGCTATCGGGATCTTCATCCTCGTCGCCTCCGCCAAACAGCGCCTGCAACAGCGTCTTGCGCTTGCCGCCACCCCCACCGGAGGAAGCAGGGCCGGCACCGGCGCTGGAAGCAACCTGGATGGACGAGGAATTGACGCGTTTCTTGTAGTCAGCCAGCGCCTGCTCATAACCGGGAAGCGGATTGCCATCGGAAGGAACATGCAGCGTATTGCCCTTCGGGAAGATACGAACGAGTTCCTGACGGCTCATGCGCGGCCAGGCGCGAACGCCGCCGACATCCATGTGCACGAAGGGAGAACCCGAGGTCGGGTAAAAGCCGACGCCGCCAATCTGCATCTGCATGCCGATTTCGCGAAGGGTGGCAAGCTTCACGCCTGGAATGTAAAAATCCATGGCCTTGCCAAGCATATGCTGGCTTTTTTCCGCCACACCCTTGGTGCGCGTACGCAAGAGCCCATTGGTCTCAGGGGAACGGAAGGCCGAAACGACGTTGATATAATCGGTCGCGCCACTGCGGCGGTAGACTTCCCAGACAAGATCGAAGAGACGCGGATCCATCCGCGTCGGCTGGTTGCGGCGCCAGTCACGCAAGAAGCGGTTCAATTCCTGCAGACCCTTCTGGTCGTATTTTCCATTGCGCTTGAAGGTGATGACCGCCTTCTCGCGTGTGTGGATATAATACAGTTTGAGGCTGCGCGTCTCGGCGAAAGCTTCGGTCGCCGAGAGGCCTGCGAAAGGCATTGCGGCGAGCATCAAGCAGGCAAAGGTGACAGCGCGTGCCGACAGCTTCGTGCATATATCCTTGATCAAGCCGCGCGCGATCTTGGTCGACAGCGCGATATTTCGATGCAGATATGGCAATTCGATCCCCGCCTGGAAGACAATTTCTGTCACATTGCCTCAAATGAACGTCAAATACGGTGACACGATGGCAAAATTGCCACACAGATGCAACCTTCCTCTATATAGTGAATCAGCCACTAACAAGAGGTTTATAGACGGTAAGCGGATATCCTTGCTCAGAAGTTAACGAATCCGGCGATCTGCGGTCGAATAAGTGGTTTCTCCAATCACGCCGCATCTCGCAACGGATCGTCCGGATCGATGCCATAATCCTTCAGCTTGCGATAAAGCGTCGAGCGGCCGATACCGAGTTTCCTTGCGACCTGGCTCATCTGCCCGCGATAAAAACGAAGGGCAAAACGGATAAGCTCCTCTTCGATCTCGGCCAGTTTGCGAATATTGCCTGAGTCGTCCATGCTGGAGATCAGGTTTCCTCCACGGTAGATCGTGGTGGAAATATCAGACCCCTCATCGGGAATGGCGTGACTTTCGACAGGCGGCGGCGCATAGGCGGCGAGTTTCAGCGACGATCCTGATGGTGACCGGATCGACTCACCCGCGTCATCCCCGCCTGCGAATTCCGGCAATTGCAGCGCGATCTGCGGAAAATCGGAATCCGCCAATTCCTCGCCCTGCGACAGCACAACGGCGCGGAAGACCGCATTTTCGAGTTGGCGGATATTGCCGGGCCAGTCATAGGCCGTCAGCAGCGCCAGCGCGCTGGCGTCGAGGCCGATGGACTTCGGCAATTTCTGTTCCGCCGAAAAGCGCTCGGCGAAAACCCGCGCCAGATGGGGAATATCCTCTTTGCGCCGGCGCAGCGCCGGAATGGTGATCGGAAAGACGTTGAGGCGATAATAAAGGTCTTCGCGGAAGCGGCCTTCCTTCACCTCTTCGATCAGGTTCTTGTTGGTGGCGGAGATCAGCCGCACATTTACCTTCTGCACGCGCGCGGAACCGACGGTTTCGATTTCGCCCTGCTGAACGGCGCGCAGCAGCTTGACCTGCACATCGAGCGGCAGATCGCCGATCTCATCGAGGAACAGCGTGCCGCCATCCGCCTCCATGAACTTGCCGACATGTTTTTCCGTAGCACCGGTGAAGGCGCCCTTCTCGTGGCCGAAAAGAATGCTCTCCACCAGATTGTGCGGGATAGCGCCGCAATTGACGGTTATGAACGGCTTGTTCGCCCTGTCGCCGGCCGACTGAATGGCGCGGGCGACCATTTCCTTGCCCACGCCGGATTCGCCTTCCAGCACCACGGGAATGCTCGTATTCAATGCCACGCAACTCGCCAAAAATCTCTTCTCTGACTGAGAATACGACCTACGTTGCTAGACAATAACCACAGTAGATCAAACTCCGCGCTGGTCAACTCAACTTCCTCTTCCAGCAGCCAAGCTTCACGACGAGAATTGTCAATCGTCAAGGGACCAAAAGTAAGATTCTGCTCTGACTTAGTAAAATCAAGTGATAGGTCAACATCTTGAGTACTACGATAATAAAGACTGAACACGTGCTAACAAAACACGCGGTTTGGCGGGCTTCGACACATAATCGTCAGCACCAATCTCTAACCCCAAGATCTGATCAACATCATCGCTGCGGGCCGTTAACATAAGAATCGGTCCCTTGTAGTCATTACGCACGCTTCTGCATACCGTAAAACCATCCGCGCCAGGCAACATCAAGTCAAGAATAACCAATGAAGGCTGCTCTGCGGTATTTTGGCAATACGTAACA
>JAXHOC010000001.1:0-36079 GCA_034519725.1 Agrobacterium sp. | reverse complement strand
AGTTACGTATTGCTGGACAGCGACTGGGGGCCGCCGGCAGCGGGCCAGAAAAAACGGACGGACGCCAATAGTTCGATCTACAAGGATGTCGAGCTCCACCCCGGAAAATATAAGATTCTCGTTTGGTACAACGGACGCCAGGCCATCCAGGATTCGGAAAAAACCAACGGAATCAGGATTTGGTTACAACAGGTGCGACCTGACCTTAAAATCCGGGAGAAGGTGCTCGATCTATCCCAGAGGAAAGGCGAAATTCTTTGGACATGGAAAGCCTACCCGTTCACGGTCAAAGCTTACGCCATCTATCGCGTGACAATCGAGGCAACCGGACTAAGCGACAGCTTTGGCGGCATCATCACCGGTTTCCAGCTCGTTTATGTCGATAGAATGGAAGAACGCTGAGATGAAGTGTGTCTTTCCTTCGCAGCAAGATCGAAGCGGCGTTGACGCGCTCAGACGCCGGTTCGTGCCCGGCCTCTGTTCCCGGCTGCTTGGCGACCGGGCGGCGGCGGCGGCGGTGGAAACCGCTCTGTTGTTGCCGCTTTTTCTGTTGTTGATCTTCGGCATCATCGAGATCGGGTTGCTGATGCTCTATTACCTCTACATGTCATCCGCATCGAATGCGGGCGTGGAGTATCTCCGCAAGGCGGCCCGCGACGGCAAACCGGCGACCGAGATTGCGCTGCGCAAGGCAATTGCCTCGCACTTCGTTGCGGCAACGGACGAGACAAACCTGAAGATCGCGCTTTTGCCGATCCCCGACGACGACATCGCCGAAGCAGCGGTGCGCATCCCGATCGTGAATGATTTTCGTCCGCCGGCGGATACCGCCGGGCAATATATTCTCGCTATTGGCTACAACTGGGATTTTCTCATGCCGACAACCCGTTTCCTCGTGCCCGGAAATGACGGCGTTCCTCAATTGCGTAATATTTCCCTGGCGATCACTGCGGTGAAGGTGAGCGAATGATCAAGAAGCACCGTCGTCTGTGCCTTGCCCGTTTCAGCCGTTGCCGTGCTGGCACCGCAGCGGTTGAAATGGCTCTTCTGGCGCCGCTGTTGATCCTTCTGCTGGGCGTGGTGATCGAGGTGGGGCGGGGCTGGCTGAGCTATGACCGGTTCGTGACGATCGTCGATAATTCAGCGCGCTGGGCGGCAAGATTTCCGGAATTCGAGGAGCGCGTGCGCACAGGCGTGCCGAGTTTCGTGGTCCTTTCGGGCAGCGGCGTCCTCCAGACTGGCAAACTGGACCTGACGCTGAGAAGCGTCAAACTGGTGAATAAGATCGCCCGTCTGCAGTTTCCCGCCCATAATTTTCTGGGTTCGGCTGAAAATGTGCCCTGGGAGAAAACGGTCATTGCCAACGGCTTTGGTCCACAGGAGGCTGTCATCGTTGTCTCCGGGCACTACAGCTATCAGCCTCTGTTCTCGCTGCTCGCCGATGTCACGCTCAGTTTCGAATATGTGACGGCCGTCAATCCGTTTTTCTCCAAGCGATATCCGTACCAGAGCGGCAAGTCGGATTTTGCAAAATGGAATCTCAAACGCTCGCCCTATCAGGCCGACTGAGCAGCCTCAGTCGTCGTTCTGATTACCATTCAGCCACACCGCACAATCCCGCAACGCCCGTGCCGCAACCAGCTGGCGCTTCATGATCGTCTTGTCCTTGCCGCGAAAACGCTCTCGACGCCCTCGGGCTTGACGATCGAGCCCGGCTCCAGCGGCGGGAACAGGCCGAAATTGATGTTCATCGGCTGGAAGGAGCGCTTGCCCGGCTCGTCGTCGGAAACGAGGTGGCCGCCGGTGATGTGGTTGAGCAGCGAACCGAGGGCTGTGGTTGCCGGCGGCAGGCTCGGGGTCTCGCCTTTTCGTTCGGCGGCGGCGAAGCGGCCGGCCAGAAGCCCGATTGAGGCGCTTTCCACATAACCCTCGCAGCCGGTGATCTGGCCGGCGAAACGCAGGCCCGGCCGCGATTTCAGCTGCAGCGACGGATCGAGCAGGACGGGCGAATTGATATAGGTGTTGCGGTGCAGGCCGCCGAGCCGGGCGAATTCGGCATTCTCGAGCCCGGGGATCATGCGGAACACATCCGCCTGCTCGCCATATTTCAGCTTGGTCTGGAAACCGACCATGTTGTAGAGCGTGCCGAGCGCATTGTCCTGGCGAAGCTGGACCACGGCATAGGCCTTGACGGTGGGGTTATGGGCGTTGGTCAGCCCCATCGGCTTCATCGGGCCATGGCGCAGCGTCTCGCGGCCGCGCTCGGCCATCACCTCGATCGGCAGGCAGCCGTCGAAATAGGGCGTGCCTTCCCATTCCTTGAAGCCGACCGTGTCGCCGGCGATCAGCGCGTCGATGAAGGCGTCGTATTGCTCCTCGTCCATCGGGCAGTTGATGTAGTCCTTGCCGGTGCCGCCGGGGCCGACCTTGTCGTAGCGCGACTGGAACCAGCAGACATCCATGTTGATGCTGTCGCGATGCACGATGGGGGCAATGGCGTCGAAGAAGGCGAGCGCATCCTCGCCGGTCTCGGCCTGGATCGCCGCGGCCAGATCCGGCGAGGTGAGCGGGCCGGTGGCGATGATGGTGCTGCCCCAATCCTTGGGCGGCAGGCCGGAAACCTCTTCGCGCACAATCGTCACCAGCGGGTGACGTTCGAGCTCCGCCGTCACGGCCTGCGAAAACCCGTCGCGGTCAACGGCAAGCGCGCCGCCGGCCGGCACCTGGTGCCTGTCGGCGCAGGCCATGATCAGCGAGCCGGCAAGCCGCATTTCGGCATGGATGACGCCGACGGCATTGGCAGTCGCATCGTCGGAGCGGAAGGAGTTGGAGCAGACGAGTTCCGCAAGCGTATCGCCCTTGTGCGCATCCGTGCCGCGCACGCCGCGCATTTCGTGCAGGATGACGGGCACGCCGCCCTGCGCAATCTGCCAGGCGGCTTCCGAACCGGCCAGTCCGCCGCCCACGACGTGAATGGGAGAATAGGTCTTGTCTTGCATGCTGGCGCCCATGAAGCCGCGTGGGGGGCAAAAGCTCCCCTCCTGCGGCTGTCTTTCGAGTGATTGTTCCGCGCAGGTCCCGAAGGCCGCGTTTTTCAGGGGCGATCCACTACCATGCATGGCTGCGACAGCCAAATGGTTTTGCGGGGTCGGGGGCTGAGGGGGGTAGTTGTGGGGCGCTTGTGTTGCGACAGGTGCAATGCGGGCAGGCGCCTGTGGAACGAGCGCGTGCCACGTATTTCTTCTCCCCGCCGGGGAGAAGGTCGCGGCAGCGGGATGAGGGGGCAAGGGTGCGGTCAATCGCTGACGTTGCCCCCTCATCCGACCCTTCGGGCCACCTTCTCCCCGGCGGGGAGAAGAAACAAGCCGCTACGCCTTGCCGTGTAAAATGGGTTCGCGGGTTGGCGCATATCAAGCTGCGGCCCCTGACTGCACAGATTCGCAGGCGTCAATATTCACCCAACCGTCAGAATCAAAAACGGCGCACAAGGCGCCGTTTTCTTTAAAACCTGTCGCTCGATCGTCGCGCCCTGGAGGTCGGGCAGCGGGACGATCGTTTACGCCTTAGCGGAACGAACGGGAAGCAACGTTACGGATGTCGTAACGTGTCAGGCCGATGTCGCTCAGGGCCTGGTTGGACAGGCTGCCGAGTTCGTTGATCGTGCGGCGGTAGGAGATCCAGTTCTTTGCGATGCGGATAGGGTTCATGATCGTGTCCTCAATCTTTCTTTGATTTCGTCGGCCGGCTCAGTGTTTCTGTGCTCTCGGCTGTTGAGGTTTTATATATAGACATTGAGCCATGGTGTGCAGTGCAGATTTTAGGCGACTGCCATGCGTTTGTGCACTATGTCGGCTAAATTTGCGGCTTTGACTACCATATGAGCAAAATATGAGCGGAAATGCCTGTGTTTCGGGCGGTTCTGAAGGGTTTTGCAGCCCTCGGCGGCGCCGGACCGGCTTTTTCCCGCCTTGCAGGGCGTTTTAAGGGCCATCCGGCTCTTGAGGAGCCCCGGATGCCGCTAACTGAGCGATGCATTTTTCATCTGTTTGTCACATCGCAATGCAGCTGCGGCGGAAGGCATCGATTCCGGGAGGGTGCGCAAACGAAAAAAAGGCCGGAGGCTGGAGCCTCTGGCCTTTTGGAAGGGTCGTCTCGCATCCGCCGCATCAAGCGGCGAAGCTTATTAGTTGCCGACGGCGGTGCGTGCGACGCGACGGATGTCCTGACGGCCAATGCCGAGGTCACTCAGTTCGCGGTCGGTCATGCGGCCAAGTTCGTTTACGGTCTGACGATACTTGCGCCAGTTGGTGAGCGAGCGGGTAATGTTCATGGTCATCTTCCTCTTCGTGCTGTCCAGCGTTTCCGGCCCGTCTTGGGAGGATGAGGCTCGGGGCTGAACTCGATCTCTGTATGACCATGAATATAATCGGTTTAATCAAAACAAAAACAGACAAAGCAAGATGTCACCTATGCGCTAAATGCAATGCATGCCGGTAAATGACGCCAATTGCGGCGGGTGATGCATAATTTGTGACCAATTTGTGTGCTTTTGGTGAAGTCTGCGGCATTGGCCGGTGCCAAGCCGTGCAGCCGGGCTGGATGCACGCGGCGATGCGGGGCAGGGGGCGGAGAATGGGGGGCAAAGGTCGCGCGTGTCAGGGATTCGGCGACCGGTCCATGTTGTTGCGAAATGACAGGCGGGACGCCCTATATATAATGTCACGTAGCCGCATAAATATTTCCCGTTTTTCCGGTGGGCGCGTTTGACGCGGTGGGGGGAAAGGCAGGGGGTGGCCAGCCGGTTTCCGAACCCTTGTTGCCACCGGTTTGAGGCTGCGCCATCGTCCTTCTTCACGGGCAGGCATGGCCAAAAGCAGGCCCGCTGTCTTTTGCCGCCGGAGCAGGCGGCAAGAAAAGTCCGGATGAAACGAAAGGCCGCGATAAGGCGTGCTTGACCCTATCGGAACATTGTGACATACCGCCGCCCAACGTGCGGGTATGGCGGAATTGGTAGACGCATTGGTTTTAGGTACCAACGCTTCGGCGTGGGAGTTCGAGTCTCTCTACCCGCACCACAACAAAGCATGGCTGTGCCACGCTTGTGCCAGAGTGCATCTTTAACGGATGCAGGGGCTTTTGGGTTTGTCTTGCCCTTGCGCCTTATGTCTCGGGCGCGGGCGCAATCTCGCGGGCAGGCGCTTTGTGTGAAGAAATAATGGAAGCCACGGCCGGGGAACGACGTTTCCGGCGCAGTGCTCGAAAGTAAACCAACGGCTGTCTGAGCACCGCCGCCATGATGTGAAGGTTAGGAAAATGCAGGTTATCGAAACGCTCGCTGAAGGGCTGAAGCGCGAACTCAAAATCGTTATCCCGGCTGCCGACATGAAGGCCCGTCTGGACGAGCGCCTGGTTGACGCCAAGGACAAGGTTCGCATCAACGGTTTCCGTCCCGGCAAGGTGCCGATGGGCCATCTGAAGAAGATGTACGGCAAGTCCATCATGGCCGACCTCGTCAACGAGCTGGTTCGTGAAAAGCCGACCGAAATCCTTTCCAGCCGCGGCGAGAAGTCTGCTACCCAGCCGGCCATCTCCATGACCGAAGACGAGCAGGAAGCCGAAAAGAAGATCCTCTGCCGGCCGAATCCGATTTTCGAATTCACCGTTGCTTACGAAATCATTCCGGCCATCGAACTGAAGGCCAATGACGGCATCAAGGTTACCCGCGAAGTTGTTGAAGTCTCCGAAGACGAAATCAACGAGCAGATCCTCAAGATCGCCGAAAGCGCCCGCACCTATGAGCCCAAGAAGGGCAAGGCCGCTGACGGCGACCGCGTCACCATGAACTACCTCGGCAAGGTTGACGGCGAAGCCTTCGATGGTGGCGCTGCTGAAGACGCTGAACTGGTTATCGGTTCTGGCCGCTTCATCCCCGGCTTCGAAGACCAGCTCGTTGGCGTCAAGGCCGGCGACGAAAAGACCATCACCGTGACGTTCCCGGCCGACTACCCGGCTGCGAACCTTGCCGGCAAGGAAGCCAACTTCGACATCACCGTCAAGGAAGTCGCTGCTGCTGCCGCCGTTGAAATCAACGACGAACTGGCTGAAAAGCTCGGTCTCGAATCGGCTGAAAAGCTGAAGGAAATCGTCAAGGGCCAGATCGAAAGCCAGTACGGCAACATCACCCGCCAGAAGGTCAAGCGTCAGATCCTCGACCAGCTCGACGAGATGTACAAGTTCGACACGCCGGCTGGCCTGGTTGACGCCGAGTTCGAAAACATCTGGCGCCAGATCAACACCGATCTCGCCCAGTCCGGCAAGACCTTCGGGGACGAAGACACCACCGAAGAAGAAGCCCGCGAAGAATATCGCAAGCTTGCTGAACGCCGCGTTCGCTACCGGCCGCCGTTCTCTCCGAAATCGGCGAAAAGGCCGGCGTTGAAGTGACCGAAGAAGAAATGCAGCGCGCGCTGTTCCCAGCAGCTGCAGCAGTTCCCTCGGCCAGCAGAAGGAAATCCTCGATTTCTTCCGCAACACCCCCGGCGCTTCCGCTTCGCTGCGCGCTCCGATCTTCGAAGAGAAGGTCATCGACAAGCTGCTTTCCGAAATCTCGGTAACGGACAAGACCGTTTCCAAGGAAGAGCTTCTGGCTGACGACGGCGAAGAAGCAACGGAAACCAAGAAGAAGGCTCCGGCCAAGAAAAAGGCTGCTGCCAAGGCTGACGACGCCGCTGAAGGCGAAGAAGCCGCTCCGAAGAAAAAGGCTCCGGCCAAGAAGAAGGCCGCCGAAGGCGACGCCGAATAATCTTGCTCGGCGAAAGCTGAATGAATGGAAGGCCGTAGCGAAAGCTGCGGCCTTTTTTGTTACGTCTGGTTGATGCCGTCCTTTGCGCGGTGGCCAGCGAGGCGAAACAGCGCCGCTGGCCGATTTCGGTTTTTTAAAAGTGCTCGCGGCTATCGCTTCTGGGATCATTATTCACCTGATGGGGCGCATAAAGATCGCCACGGGCCTTTCGCCGCCATGGCCGGGCGGGATTTTCACGATCGATGGCAATGTCTGCTGTGGCGATAGCCGGTAGACCATTCATCGGGCATTGCGCCACCCATCGGCCATCCGGTGCGGCGATTCCCGAGGGAGCGGCCATACTCTGAGCCGCCAGGGTGGAGTAGCTGACCCAATAGGTGTTGCTGACGGCATGCCCCAATATCTCGGCGGCGAAAGCCGGGGCATTCGCCGGGCCATCGCCTGCGGTGGAAAACAGCACGCAATCGACGTTCAGTCTCTCGTATTCCATGAATATTTCCGGGTAGTGCGTTTCCATGCCGAGCGCACAACCAAAACGGACACCGTCGATTTCAAACGTCACCGGTACACTTCCCGGCGAGTACATGAACGAGATTTTTGTGTTCGACAGCAGGCGCTCATCGTATCGCGTTATAAGCTTGCCGCGATCAGAGATGACATACAGGCTGTTATACGGTCGATGCGGTGGCGTAAGCTGATGGACGGACCCGACAATCGTCCAGAGCTTCAGCCTGCGCGCCAGTTTTCTGCTCGCCTCGAGTTCTCTGCGCAGAGTTTCCCATTCAAAGCGCGTCCAGTCGGACGGACCGATTTCTCCCGGCCCAGTTTCCGACATGATGCGTTTACCGGGCCAGCAGGTTGCCCCTTCCGGAAAATGGATGAGACGGGCACCAGCCTTGTGGGCATCGCACATGAGGCGACGCATTTCCCGTCCGGCTGTTTTCAGTGCCGAAACAATGCGAGGGTCGTTGACCAGCGATGTTTGCGCGACAGCCATTCGCAGGGATTGGCTGACAGGCGTGTCGGGGGCTTGGCGGATATGCTGAAGCGCCGCCGTATAGGATTCGCCGGTTTTCGCTGCACGCGCTCTCACGCGGCGTTTGAGATTACTATTTTGCGTCATGATCAGGGCCTTTCACGTCCCGGACGCAGTTCCCCAGCAACCCGCCCGAAACGATCGGACCAAGACAGTAGCCTGAGACAAGACAGTCCCTTTGCCTCCGTTCAAGACCATGCTGGGGAAGGTCTGGGAGGTTAGGCGCAGGCTTCGCCTTTTGCCAATATCGGTGGAAACAGATTGAGTCGTCAAGCTGCCGCAATTTCGCATCCCATGAACCGGAGAATTCGGCACGCCGACATCTTCACGTCATTCTCGATTATTATCTTCGGAGAAGCATGAGCGGGCATGGGGTAGTCGAGGCGATGGGCAGAAGGAATTATTTGATCGAGGGTGTCTCTGGGGCCGGTAAAACCTCGGTTGCGACGGAGCTGCAGCATCGCGGCTATCATGTGATTCACGGCGACCGGGAACTGGCTTACAAAGGCGACCCCGAAACAGGCGAGCCGGTGAATGTTGCTGTGTTTCAGGAAGGCGAGACTGACATCGGCTTTCGTCACCGGCACCATATCTGGAATGTCGAAAAAGTTCGGCAGCTTGCGGCTGATCGAGGGCACGCAGTCAGCTTCTTCTGTGGCGGATCGCGAAATTTTCGAAGCTTTATTGATCTGTTCGATGAGGTCTTCGTTCTGGATGTCGATGTGGCAACCTTGCAAAGACGGCTGGCTGTGAGGCCGGAGGATGAGTTCGGTGGCAATCTGGCCGAAAGACAATTCGTCTTGCAACTCCATGCAACGAATGAAGACCTCCCCGTCAATGCCACTGTGGTTGATTCATCGAGGTCTTTGGGCGTGGTCGTTGAGGATATTCTGGCTCGCTGTGGTGTCCCGACAGCGGACGATTAACAGATAGCGCTTTCCTCCTTCGTTCCGATCACAATGCAGTGCAGCATGATTTTTTGCTGCATCTGCTCTTGTTCCTCCTCCCGTTCATCTGGCACCCTGTGCAGCATGATTTGCCTTGGCTGCCGGATGCAGCCGTAAAGGAAACATGGGTCGCCATCGCGCGGCTGTCATCGCTGCCAAAACCTTTGGCCTTCAGCTTTTACCGTGCCTGCCGGGTTCAACCGGCGCGCCCTTAATTTGCCAGGGGACAAGATATGTCGCCACGAACGGGTTTTGCCCTTCTGTTGTCTCTGTTCGCCGTCGTCGGCACCACCGCCGCCCATGCCGATGAGGCCGGGTTGATCTGGAAGCCGGTCAAGAATTCCGATCGTTCCTATACGGCACGGATCGGCGCGAAGCTGCCGGTCGAGACGCCGATCCGGGCCGGGCTGGAAATGGGTATGAATGCCTCCAGGACAGGGCAGCTTGTGGATACGCCGGTTCGGCTGTGGGGCAATGTCACGCTTTTGGCGGAGCAGCTGCCCGGCGTGTCGCTTGCCCGCGATGTCGGCGTTCTTTTCAATGCATTGACGGGGTCGAGCAGCGTTTCCATGACGTCGCGGCAGAAACGCATCGTTACGCCGGAACTGGATATCGAGGCCAACCTAACTTCACCGTGCGTTATGACGGCACGGCGCAGCAATGGAACGGTCTCGACGTATCGCAGTCGCTGCGCCTGTCCCGTTCGGAAACCGGCACGGCCTTCGTGCTGACGGGGGCAAGCCGCAACAGCTTCAACGAATTCAGCAGCGGCGTGGCGGTGGAACAGAAGATCGGCGATCATCTGACGGTGCGCGGAACGCTCGATCAGGGGTATGCGGATCATTTCCGCCCGGGGGTGAGTGCGCGGTATAGTATTCGGTGGTGAGGCATTCCACGGCGGTATGCCAATCGTTCAGTGAGACAGCGAAGATGGAGGCGAAAACCTCTCATCCGTCATGCCGGACGAGATCCGGCATCCAGCCGACGCACGTCCGTGTGGCGAAGGGGTTCTTTCAGCCCAAGGACTTGGGCTGGCTGGATACCGGCTCGAGGCCGATATGACGGGTTGGGCGTTGGGGCCATGCCACGAGCGATGGCCTTGCGGTTGCCATCCCTCGGCAGCTTGGCGTGCCTTGAAACAGGCCGCTCAATCCTTCTTGATCTCGCCCATGCGGTTCCAGGCGTCGAGGCCGGCGATCTTGTAGGCTTCGGCGAGCGTCGGGTAGTTGAAGGTGTTTTCGACGAAATATTCGACCGTGCCCTTCAGGTTCAGCACCGCCTGGCCGATGTGGACGAGTTCGGTCGCGCCTTCGCCGACGATGTGGACGCCGAGCAGGCGGCGGGTCTTCAGCGAGAAGATCATCTTCAGCAGCCCTGAATCGAGGCCCATGATGTGGCCGCGCGAGGTCTCGCGGAAATGCGCGATGCCGCATTCATAGGGGATGCTTGCGCTCCATCACCTCCTCCTCGGTCAGGCCGCAGGTGGAGATTTCCGGCACGGCGTAGATGCCGTAGGGAAAATAGTTCGGCGGCTCGCTGGTGGATGCGCCGACGGCGTGGCGGGCGGCGATGCGGCCCTGTTCCATCGAGGTGGAGGCGAGGCTCGGGAAGCCGACGACGTCGCCGGCGGCGTAGATGCTCGGCACGTTGGTCTGGAAGGTCTCGGGATCGACCTTCAGGCGGCCGCGGCTGTCGGCTTCCAGCCCGCAGGCGGCGAGATCGAGTTCAGTCGGTCGCGCCGACGCGGCCGGCGGCGTAGAGCACCATCTCGGCCGACAGCGTCCGGCCGTTGGCCGAGCGTGACCGCGGCAGGTGCCGGTGTCGTCGCGCTCCACTTTTTCGGCTTTCTGGCCGAAATTCAGCTTCATGTTGCGGTCGCGCAGTTGGTAGGTGAAGTCCTCGACGATCTCCTTGTCGAGGAAGTCGAGCATGGTGTCGCGCGGTTCCACCACCGTGACCTGCGTGTCGAGCGCGGAGAAGATCGTGGCATATTCGATGCCGATGACGCCGGCGCCGATGACGACCATCGAGCGCGGCAGCTCGTTGATCTCGAGGAGTTCGTCCGAATCGATGATGCGCTCGCCGTCGAAGGGGATGGTGTCGCGGCCGATAGGGCCGCGTGCCGACGGCCAGCAGCACCGAGTTCGCGCCGACGCGCAGGGTCTCGCCGTCGTCCTTTTCGATCTTCGATCGTATCGCGCGTCGACGAAGCTTCGCCGTGCCGCGAATGTGCTGCACGCGGTTGCGGGCGAACTGGTGTTCCAGCACCTCGACCTCGTGGTCGAGCGTGATGAGCAGGCGGCGGCGCAGATCGTCTGCGCTGATCTCCTGCTTGACGCGGTAGGCGCGGCCGTAAAAACCGCGCTCGCGCCAGCCGGTGAGGTTGAGCGCGGTCTCGCGCAACGTCTTCGACGGGATGGTGCCGGTGTGCACGGAAACGCCGCCGACGCGGCTGCCTTTCTCGATGACCAGAACCCTCTTTTCAAGCTTGGCGGCCTGGATGGCGGCGCGTCTTCCCGCCGGACCGCTGCCGATAACAATCAGATCGAACTGGTACATGAAAACCCCGGAACAAAATATATTGCAATGACCGGATGTCGCATCCGGGGTGGCGCTGCCGCGAAATGGCCGTGATGCCATTTTGACGAGGGAAAGTGATTCCCCTGTCCGCCTTGCCCGCAAGAGTGCAATGCAACAAACGCCTGCGTCAATCTGTAGCGCAAGAATCTGACGGATTCGTAACTGGGGGTGAATTTTTGGGCGGGTTGTGGGATTCATGGATTGTGGTGCGTGGGGTTTACCCCCCTCTGCCCTGCCGGGCATCTCCCCCTCAAGGGGGGAGATCGGCAAGAGGCCCTTTTGTCACTTCATTCTCAAGCTTGGAGATGGCCGAGACCTCGCCGCACATCGATCTCCCCCCTTGAGGGGGAGATGCCCGGCAGGGCAGAGGGGGGTAAGCCCCACGCGCTACGCCCACTTTTCCTGGAAATGCTCAAAACCCCCAACAGCTTCATCCCCGCACGGCGCTGCCGGGCGTGGGTTGGGTGGAGGGCGGCGGGCGGTTGCCCGGCTGCGCTTTTGTTGGGGTTGGTGTGGGTCGGATGCGTTGCGCAGCCGGGTCTTTCACCATGCCGTATTTCGCAAGAGGCAGTGCACCGCCTTTTGCGAAATGGTCCTGTCACCCATGAACGTGCCACCGTTCCCACCAACCAGGACCGTCCTTCGGTTTGCGCCACGTCTGGCGCCCACCCGGCAGGACTGCATTAAAGATAACAGGGCAAGGCGGGGCGGGGAAAAGCGGGGATCGATTTTCGTGCTTACCCTTCTTTGGCGGCTTTTTTCGTCAGTCTTCCGTCCGGGTCACATGGCGGTGGAGGGCAGCGAGGTCCTGGCGCAGTGCGGCAAGTTCGGCCAGCACCTTCACGTCGATCTTCTCATGCAGCGACAGCACCTCAAGCTCGGCTTTGAGGTTCACCTCGTAGTCCTTGGCGGCCTCGAAGCGGTCGCGGGCGGTCTGCCGGTTCTGCGACATCATGATGATCGGCGCCTGAATGGCCGCCAGCATGGAGAGCAGAAGATTGAGGAAGATGAAGGGGTAGGGATCGAAGGCGCGCGTCGTCAGCACGATCGTGTTGATGATCGCCCAGAATATCAGGAAAAAGCAGAAGCTGAGGATGAAACCCCAGGAGCCGCCGACCTTGGCGATGTTGTCAGCCAGCCTGTCGCCCAGGCTCGCACCGGCGGAGAATTCCGCATTGGTGTCGCTCGAGACCAGCTTTTTCTGGTGCGACAGTTCCAGAATGCGGCGCTCCACCTCGCCGATTTCACGGGAGGAGCGTTTGAAATGCGAAACGATATAGTCGGAGATATCGGACACGGTGTTTCTCCGGTTGCGGACAGGTCGGTGCGGCCCTCATTGAGATAGACCCGCATGGCGATGGAATTCAAACGATTTCCACCGCCATGCGGTTCAGGCGTCCCGCGCCAAAACCCGTCAGACGGCGGGCGCACCCTCGTTGACCCAGTTAAAACCGGGGAAGAACCGCTCGCGGCCATATTGGGCGCCGAACATCATGTCGAATTGCAGCAGGCGGTAATTGCGCACCACGTCGGGAATGGAATTGGGCGAAATCGACCAGTCGGGCAGGGCCTTGCCATCCGTTGCCACCAGCATGTGCCGGTCGATGACGGAAACCGCATCCTGCACCTCACCGAGGGTTCCGGTATAGAAGGGGTCGGAAAAACCGGCGGTCTTCAGCACATGATAGGGCAACAGCGCCGGGCTGATGGTGCCGATATTCCTGCGCACGCCCTTCTTCGAAGACCAGACGACGAGCGGCGTCTCGTGTTCCTTTTTCATGACATCCAGCGGCGCGCGGCGGCTGGCGACCATGCCCGGCATATAACCGCTTTCCACGAAGGTCTGGCCAAGCGGCGGCAGGTGATCGCCGAAGAGCACGATGATGGTTTCGCGCTCGCGCTTTTTTGCCCAGCGCATCAGCTTCAGCAGGGCGTCGTCGGCCTCCGCCACGCCGTGTGAATAGGTCGTAAGCGCCTGCGATGCCGAAGCGGAAAGATCGCCTTCGACGCCGATGCTGTCGCTGGCATAACGGCCGGCCTCGTAAGGCCCGTGTCCCTGCAGGGTGACGGCGAAGAGGAAGAGCGGGTTGCGCGCCTCGTCTGCGGCCACCATGATCTGCTCCATCAGCGCGTCGTCGGAGGCGAAGTTGCCGCGCTTTTCCATGGGCGGCAATGTCTCTTCCGAGCGGAACTCCTCGAAGCCGAAATTCTTGTAGACTTCCTTGCGGTTCCAGAACCATTCCTGAAACGGATGCATGGCGATGGCCGAATATCCTTCGCCGCGGAAAAAGCTGGCAAGCGAGGGCACCGGGCGGCGGATATATTGCTGGTAGGGAATGCTGCCATAGGGCAGGAAGGCGTTGGAAAAGCCGGTCAGCGCCTCGAATTCCACATTCGCCGTCATGCCGCCGAATTCCGGCGAGAACACGTTGCCGGATTGCTTGGCGCGGATGTTGGGCATCGGATCGGCGGAGAGCTTCACGTTTTCAAGCCGGGTCGGATCCCACAGCGATTCGCTCATCAACATGATGACATCGGGGTAATCGCCCTTGTTGGTGGCAAAGGCGGCAGGCTCCGAGGTCAGGTCGGCGATGCTGTTTTCGCCGTAACCCTGCGGCGCCGAGACATTGGCCATGGGAATGTTGAAGGCAAAGGCCATCAGGAAACCGTTATGGCGATAATTCTCCTGCTGATCCCACATCATCGGAATGATGTTGAGACGATCGCGCAGCCACGAATTGTGCGAGTAGTCCATCAGTGAGGCAAGGCCAGTGAGAAGCGGCAGCGCCAGCGCAAGACCTGCGGCGCGCTCACGCCAGCTCAAGCCCGGCGAATAGCGCCGCGCCAGCAGCCAGAGGCCGGCAAGGGCCGCAACCGTGGCGCAAAGGCCAAGGCCGGCCAGCGCGGCCGTCAGCGGCTGGGCCTTCAGCATGGTGGGCAGAAGCTCGAGGATTTGCCTTCCGAACAACAGGTCGGAGGGATAAAGCGGATCGGAGAGATACGTTTGTTTCTGTGCCGAAATCAGCCCCGTCAGCGCGCAGAGCGGTGCCAGGGCGATCAGCGACAGGTAACGGCGGCCAAGGATGGAATCCAGCGCCACCAGCAGCAGCAGCACGGCGGCAATGGTGGTCATGCCGGGGCGGGCGGGTGAGGTGAGGAAGGTGCCGACATCAACAAGCGAACCGCGTGCGATCCATTCCAGTGTAACGACAAGCACCACCGACGAAAACGCCAGATTGACGAGCGTGTAGGCCTTGCCCGAAAGCTTCGGAAAGCCCCGCGTCCAGGCGGGCGAAAAGACAAAATCAGCCTTTTCGGAAGCCGTTGTTTTTGGCGCCGAATGTCTCAAACTCATACTCCGGTATTGCAAGGCGACACCGCGCAATCCGGGGAGGTGAATCGGGGCGTCGCAAAACTGTCATGTAACTGTCACATAAGCGCGATGAACGCGACATGAACTTTGCGGAGTGTTGCGGCTGCCGTGATAACCTTAGCGTGAACGCCTCTTTGAGGGGTGAGACTATCAAGGTGGCGCGGCATGCAATTGCCGCGTTGCGGAGCGGGCACGGGCGCGGTATTGAAAAGCCATGAGCGACAGACACGACATCAAGAACCATCTTCGAATTGCCGTCGGGCAGTTCAATCCGACTGTTGGCGACGTGGCGGGCAACCTCGCCAGGGCGCGTGAAGCACGGGCCGATGCGGCAACGCAGGGTGCCGATCTCCTGCTTCTGACCGAGCTGTTCATATCCGGCTATCCGCCGGAAGATCTTGTCCTCAAGCCGGCTTTTCTGAAGGCCTGCCTGAAGGCGGTGGAAGAGCTGGCAGCCGAGACCGCCGATGGCGGACCCGGTGTCGTCATCGGCTTTCCGCGTCAGGGCGAAACGGGCCGGCACAATTCGGTAGCATTGCTGGATGGTGGCAAGATCATCGCGCTGCGCGACAAGATCGACCTGCCGAATTACGGCGAGTTCGATGAAAAGCGTGTTTTCGCCGAAGGCTCGATTTCCGGTCCCTATAATTTCCGTGGTGTCAGGGTCGGCATTCCGATCTGCGAGGACATCTGGGACGATATGGGCGTCTGTGAAACGCTTGCCGAAAGCGGGGCGGAAATCCTGCTGGTGCCGAATGGTTCGCCCTATTATCGCGGCAAGCTGGATGTGCGCCATCAGGTGGCGCTGAAACAGGTGATCGAAAGCGGCCTGCCGCTGGTCTTCGCCAACCAGCTTGGCGGACAGGACGAACTGGTATTCGACGGCGCGAGCTTCGGCTTCAACGCCGACAGGACGCTGGCCTTCCAGATGAGCCAGTTCGAGGAGACGCTTGCCGTCACCGACTGGAAGCGCACCGAAGACGGCTGGCGCTGCGAGAGCGGGCCGATGTCGCGGATCCCCGAAGGCGAGGAGGCGGATTACCGCGCCTGCATGCTGGGCTTTCGCGACTACGTCAACAAGAACGGCTTCAAGAGCGTGGTTCTCGGCCTTTCCGGCGGTATCGATTCGGCGATCTGCGCCGCAATCGCCGTCGATGCCTTGGGTGAGGAGCGGGTGCGCTGCATCATGCTGCCCTATCGTTACACTTCCGAGGATTCGCTGAAGGACGCTGCCGATTGCGCCAGAGCGCTCGGCTGCCGTTACGATATCGTGCCGATCGCCGAGCCGGTCGATGGGTTCCTGTCGGCGCTTTCGGAAATGTTCGAAGGCACGGACGAGGGCATCACCGAGGAAAACCTGCAGAGCCGCACGCGCGGCACGATCCTGATGGCGATCTCCAACAAGTTCGGCTCGATGGTGGTGACCACCGGCAACAAGTCGGAAATGTCGGTGGGCTATGCCACGCTTTACGGCGACATGAATGGCGGCTTCAACCCGATCAAGGACCTCTACAAGATGCAGGTCTATGCGCTCTCCAGCTGGCGCAACGCCCATGTGCCGCCGGGCGCGCTCGGGCCTTCGGGCGAGGTGATCCCGCACAACATCATCGACAAGGCGCCATCCGCCGAACTGCGGCCGAACCAGACCGATCAGGATTCGCTGCCGCCCTATCCGGTGCTGGACGATATTCTGGAGTGCCTGGTGGAAAACGAAATGTCTGTCGAGGACATCGTCGCGCGCGGCCACGATGTCGCCACCGTGCACCGGATCGAGCACCTGCTCTATCTCGCCGAATACAAGCGCCGCCAGTCCGCGCCCGGCGTGAAGATCACCAAGAAAAACTTCGGCCGCGACCGCCGTTATCCGATTACCAACCGGTTTCGTGACAGGTAGTCGAAGGGGGCTTGGAGGGAGCTTTCTGTTGCTTTCTTTCCGAGACAGACAGAATTCCGTCATTCCGGCCTTGAGCCGGAATCCAGCCACGGCGCGTCTGCACCGTGAAAAGAGTCTTTTGCGATCAAAGACTTGATCGCGCTGGACCCCGGATCAAGTCCGGGGTGACGGAGTGCGGATGCTACAACTTCGGCAAATATCGATGTCGAAAACGCATCATTTCCCCAACAGCGCGGAGAAACCCCCGGTGCCGTCTGCCCATCTCAAATAACCTGCCCCACATCGATGCGGTTGCCGTCAGGGTCTTCGAAGACGAAGGCCCTGAGGCCGTAATCCTTGTCCTGAAGGGCTTTGATGATCCGCAGCCCGTGGCTTTTGCAAAGCGCGTGCAGCGCATCGACGTCGCTGACCAGCATATGCGCCACATTGAAAGGCGCCGGCTTGTGGGTGGGCTGCAATGTCAGGTGCAGCTCGGCATTGCCCTGTTTCAGGATCATGAAACCGACGGGGTTGCCGTTTTCGAAGGTCTTTTCGAAGCCGAGCAGGCCGACGTAGAAGTCATGGGCCTTTTCGATATTCTTCACGGGAAGCATTGCGGCGATCCGGCCGAAGCGGATGCCGTGATCGGCGATGGTATTCATCGCGGAACCTCGGATCTGGGAGAAACGGGCAGGGACGCGGGCGGTGCCGGAGCGCTGCTGTTTTTTCCGATTTGAATTTGCAGGGCGGTGCCTGCGGCAATAGGATCATAGTCATGGCGGTGGCGGATGCAAACGGAATGTTTGCGCCATTCAACGCTGCACGCCAGACGATCGACAGGCCCGGGAGGCAGCATGCGCAGTTCCATCGAAATCTTCAACATCCGCACCCGGCAGATGCGGGTGGTCTGGCAGACGCCTGATCTGCAAAAGAGGAAAATGCAGAAAGGTAGCTCCCGAGGCGCGCCTGAACTGGTCGCCGGACGGGAAATATCTGCTTCTGAACTGCGATGGCCTGCTTTACCGCCTCTCACTTGCCGGCGACCCTTTGCCGGAAAAGGTCGATACCGGCTTTGCCACGCTTTGCAACAACGATCACGGCATTTCGCCTGACGGTTCGCTTTATGCCATTTCCGATAAGGTGGAGTTCGGAAGAGCGCCATCTATCTTGTGCCGTCGACCGGCGGCGCGCCGAAGCTGATGACGAGAACGACTTCCCTCCCTACTGGCGCGGCTGGTCGCCGGATGGAAAAACGGTCTGCTTATTGCGGCATTCGCGGTATCAGGTTTTCGATATCTATTCCATGGACATAGACAGCGGTGTTGAAACGCGGCTCACCCATGGTGAGGGACGCAATGACGGGCCGGATTATTCGCCTGATGGCGGGTGGATCTATTTCAACTCCAGCCGCACCGGCCTGATGCAGATCTGGCGGGTGCGGGTCGATGGCTCGAGCGTCGAGCGCATCACCGACAGCGCCTATGGCGACTGGTTCCCGCATCCGTCGCCTCGCGGTGACAAGGTGGTCTTCGTCTCCTACGATGCCGATGTCTTCGACCATCCGCGCGATCTCGATGTGCGCGTGCGGCTGATGGATATGGATGGCGGCAATGTCGAAACGCTGTTTGAACTTTTCGGCGGGCAGGGAACGATGAATTCGCCCAATTGGTCACCTGACGGCGATGAGTTCGCCTATGTGCGGTATTTCCCGGTTGGATGATGCGGTAAGGAGCAACTCATCCGCATTGCCCTGCAATATGCTTGTATTGCCAAGTTTTCTTGCCCATAAGCTTCCCCGTCAGGTGCCCGCCTTTGCGGCGGGAGAATCGGGAATCCGGTGGAAAACCGGAACGTGCCCAGCGCTGAGAGGCGGATGCCCTTTTTCTTCATGCCACTGAAATCCATTCGGGAAGGCGAAAGCGGGCAGATGAAGCCTAGTCAGAAGACCGGCCTGACAGGATGGACCGGACCGCGTGGAAGGCGGCAGGTTGTTGCAGCAGCGTGTCGCGCAGGCGAAAACCGGCTCTGGTTTTTGTGGGCGGCGCGCCAGCATTGTTGGGGATAAACGATGCCGACCGATCCACTTGCGACCCGTTCGCTCGATGCCAATGCCTTCGATCACGCGCTTTCGCCCGCTCGCCCGTTTTCTGACCGGGAGCGAGAGGCGATCTACCGCGCCATCGAAACCCGCCGGGATGTGCGCGACCAGTTCCTGCCGGACCCCTTGCCGGAGGATGTGGTCGAGCGTTTGCTGAAAGCGGCGCATGCCGCGCCCTCCGTCGGTTTCATGCAGCCGTGGAATTTCACACTCATCACGGATGATGCGGTCAGGCAGGCGGCCTGGGTCGCCTTCAACCGCGCCAATGGCGAGGCGGCGGCGATGTTTGCGGGGGAGCAGCAGGCGCTCTATCGCAGCCTCAAGCTCGAGGGCATCCGCAAGGCGCCGCTCAGCATCTGCGTCACCTGCGATCCGACGCGTGGCGGCGAGGTGGTGCTGGGCCGCACCCACAATCCGCGCACGGATGTCTATTCCACCGTCTGCGCCATCCAGAACCTCTGGCTCGCAGCCCGCGCCGAAGGCATCGGCGTCGGCTGGGTCAGCATTTTCCACGACAGCGACATTCGCAGCATTCTCGATATCCCCGACCATATCGAAATCGTCGCCTGGCTCTGCCTCGGCCGCGTCGATGCGCTTTACACCGAGCCGGAACTGGCGGTGAAGGGCTGGAGGCAGCGCGTGCCGCTGGAGGAGCTGGTGTTTCGCAATCGCTGGGGTGGGAGGTAGGGGGAGGTAAAAGGTCGGCGAGTGAAGCCGGAGCGTTGCCGCGAGTTTCTTCTCCCCGCCGGGGAGAAGGTGGCCCGAAGGGCCGGATGAGCGACTATCTGGGCTGTCAGGTTGCATATTCGAAATCTCTTCGCGCGTTCTCGTGCTTTTTGCATTACGAGAATCAACCAGGAGTTTTCGGGCGAGCGCGATGCGGATGACCATTTTGGCTTTGCCGGCGCTTTGCAACCTTGCTGGAAGGCGGCCATGTGCGGATCATATCTGGCTGCGATGGCGGCGACCAGGAACAGGATGCCGCGCGGTCCGCGGCGTCCGCCGCGCACCGGCCGGGGACCGCTGCGTTTGCCGCTGTCGTTGGCGATCGGCGCCAGGCCGACCAGCGCTGGCGATCGCCTTGTTGGGAGATCAGGCCGATCTCGTGGCAGCTCGGCGCATCGGCCGGGCAACGGTGCGGTCGGCGACACCCTTGACCGACCGAAAGGCCCGGTTGAGGCAGCCCCAGAGCGGATCGTCGTCGATCATCGAGGCGATCTCGCCTTCGAGCGAGCGGCTCTGGCGCACCAGCAGCGCAATCACCTCGTTGAGGCTTTCCACGGTCTCGCCGTCTCTGGCCGCACTTCGGCGCTGCTTCTGGACGATCAGGTCGCTCGTAACCTGGGACAACCGCGCCACCAGCGCCGACAGCCGCAGCTGCGCGGCTGTCGGCGGCGGCAGGGCGAGAACCCGCCTGGTCTCGGCAAAATGGGCGATCACCGCCGCATCGATGCGGTCGGTCTTTTCCAGAAAGCCCATGGCGTCGGCAAAGTGGCGCACCTGGCGCGGATTGGCCAGCGCGCAGGCGATCCCCAGCTCCACAACAACAGGAAGACTGCCCGCTCGTAGCCGCCCGACGCCTCCATGACGACGAGCTCGACATTCTCGGCCCGGCACAGCGCAGCCAGCTCCACCGATGCCGGCCGCATCGTTGCCGAAGCGCTTCAAACGTCCCGGACGGACGGATGAACGCATCCAGCCAGTCCTTCGAAACATCCACTCCACATATAACTCTATTCACGGTAACCTGCCTTGTGCGTGCGGTTGGAACCAAGCGACTATTCGGTCGTACGTGACGATGACGAAGATCCCAGGCTCATCCACGGTTGTAACCGGAGGGGGGACGGGCGACTTCGTCAAGCCTCTGGCAGGGTGGCCACCCGGCCAGAGGCGCAATCGCTTCCATCGCACAAAATCAGCAATGTGCAGATACAAGGGGGCAAGCTCACCGCATATCTCTACCGTCGCCCCCTCATCCCGCTCCCGCGACCTTCTCCCCGGCGGGGAGAAGAAACTTGCGGCACGCGCTCGGCTCACATGAGGCTTGTCGAGCTTGCCTAGGACGGCCAATGGTTTATTCGCAGGAGACGGGATTGTGGGCTAAACCACTGAACTTAAGGCCAGATGAGCCGCAACGGCGCGACTTGTTTCTTCTCCCCGTCCGGGGAGAAGGTGGCGAAAGGGGCGGATGAGGTAACGCCAGCGATAGACCGCACCCTTGCCCCCTCAACCCGCTGCCGCGACGTTCTCCCCGGCGGGGAAAAGCTGCGGCACGCGCTCGCTCCCCAACCGGCATACGATGGGCGCTATTGCTGCGGCTGAATGCCCTTCAGCGCAGGGTTCTTCAGGTCGATCCGGCCTGTCTGGTCGGGCAGGAATTTCGGGCCGATGACGCGGACGTTGCTATTGTTGGGGTCGTAGTCGCGTTCGGGAACAGGTTGTTCCGGCGGCTTTGCGGCCTGCTGCAATTCGGTGGGTTTTGGAGGTTTGTCACCTTGCGGTGAGGGAATGGTGGTGATGCTGGAATAGGGCTTTTCAGCCTCCGGCCGGGCGGCCTCCTGCTTCTTCATTTCCTCGTGATAGGCGGCCATGTTGCAGGCGCAGCCCGGCGCTTTTGTCGTGGCATTCCGATAGGCAAAGGCGGTCGGCAGGTCCTTGTAGGGCTTTCCGGTTTCAGCCGAGACCATGTCGGCGGTTTCCTGATCCGTCATGGAATGGAAATAAAGCTCCGTCTGCGTGCCCGGGCACATTTTCTGGCATTGCTCGGCCTGCGCGCGGAAATCGAGCGGCGAGGCATTTGAGGCGATGGGGAAAAACGAGCCGTCGCAGGTGCGCACGCAGAGTGTGCGAAGCCCGCCTTCGGCAGCGGCGTTGGGATAGGGCGACAGCCCCGCCTGTCCCGGCGGATTGTCCTGTTGACCGAAGGCGTCGGGATAACGGGTCACGTCAGGCGCGGTCGGCTGGCGCGCTTCCGTTTCCGGAAAGGCGCTGCAGCCATTGGCATCGAGGGCGGCGAGAATGCGCTGGCGTCTGATGTCGCCATCGTCGGTGCTCTGAGCTGCCATGGCATCGTCTCGGTCGCGGATGATGGCGTCGCGTTCGCTCTGCGCATCCGCCATCGCATCGCCGATCTCCGCGCAGAGCTCGGCATTGGGGTTGCCGTAAACGGTGATGCTTGCCGATGAGCAGCCATAACGGCGCAGATCGTTCCTGATCCTGCGGATCTCGATGTTCTGGCGGGTGAGCGCATTGGCGTAACGCCGCACCTCGGCCGTGTTGCCGATGACGCGTGGCGGCTCGCGCAATTGCGCATGCAGCGTGTCGCAGACCTCATCCGCAAAAGAGGCGACCGGGGCCGTGAAAAGAAGGGGAAGCAGGAGGCCGATGATGCGGCGGTGGTGCCGGGTCAATTGTCCGTCCGTTCGATGTCTCCCTCAAGCACGGGAGGCGAGGGCGTTATACGTCACGAAATCCGTGTTTCAGGAAGATAACATAAGCTGCTGCCGCATTGCGGCAACAGCGTGTTCAAAATTGCGTTAATGCGCCGGCAACATCACACCCCCACAACATCACACCCCCACAACATCACACCCCCAAGACATCACACCGAAGGGTGCGATGCCTGCACGACGGCAAAGGCTGCCATGTTGACGACACCCCGCGAGGTGACGCTGGGCGACAGGATGTGGGCGGGCAGCGCCGAGCCGAGCAGGATCGGGCCGACATGCAGGCCTTCCGTCAGCGTGCGGGTGACGCCGAGCGTGATGTTGGCGGCATCGAGGTTCGGGAAGACCAGAAGGTTCGCCTCGCCGGTCAGCACGCTATTGGGCATGGCGCGCTTGCGCAGCGTTTCCGACAATGCCGATCCGCCCTGCATTTCGCCGTCCACTTCCAGTTCGGGGGCCGCCGCCTGCACGATCTTCAGCGCACGACGCATCTTGCGGGCGCTTTCCGAATCGCGCGAGCCGAAATTGGAGTGGCTGGCGAGTGCGATCTTCGGCGTAATGCCGAAGCGCCGGATTTCCTTGGCCGCGAGAATGGCCATTTCAGCCACTTCCTCGGAGGTCGGGTCGTTGTTGACGAAGGTGTCGGTGAGGAACAGCGCGCCCTGCTGGGTGATGAGCAGGCTGAGGCCCGCAAACGAGCGCACGCTCTCCTGTTTGCCGATGATCTGGTTGACGTCGCGCAGGTGCCGGTCGTAACGGCCTTCCAGGCCGCAGATCAGCGCATCCGCCTCGCCACGCTTGACAGACAGCGCGCCGATGACCGTGGAGTTGGTGCGCACGATGGTGCGGGCCGCCTCCGGGCTGATGCCGGCGCGGCCAACGAGGGCGAAATAGTCATCGACATAATCGCGGTAACGCGGATCGTCTTCCGGATTGACCACGGCGAAATCCGCATGCGGGCGGATGCGCAGGCCGAAGCGCTTCAGGCGCGTTTCGATGATCTGCGGACGGCCGATGAGGATCGGGATGCCGGTGCCTTCTTCCAGCAGTACCTGGGCGGCGCGCAGCACGCGCTCGTCTTCGCCTTCGGCAAAGATGATGCGCTTCTTTTCGGCGGCTTTCGCGGCATTGAAGACCGGCTTCATGATGAAGCCGGAACGCCAGACGAAACGGTTCAGCTGGTCGAAATAGGCTTCGAAATCGGTGATCGGCCGGGCGGCGACACCGCTTGCGGCGGCAGCACGGGCAACGGCCGGTGCGATGCGCAGGATGAGGCGCGGATCGAACGGCGAGGGGATGAGGTAGTTCGGGCCGAAGAGCGGCGTTTCGCCGCTATAGGCCTTGGCGGCGACTTCCGAGACTTCTTCACGCGCGAGTTCGGCGATGGCCTGCACGGCGGCCATCTTCATTTCCTCGTTGATGGTGGTTGCGCCGCAATCCAGCGCGCCACGGAAGATATAGGGGAAGCACAGCACGTTGTTGACCTGGTTCGGGAAATCCGAACGGCCGGTGCAGATCATCGCATCCGGGCGGGCAGCACGGGCTACCTCCGGCATGATTTCCGGATTGGGGTTGGCGAGGGCAAGGATCAGCGGATTTTCTGCCATGCGCTCCAGAAGTTCCGGCTTCAGCACGCCTGCTGCGGAAAGGCCGAGGAAGACATCGGCGCCGTCGATCGAGTCGGCGAGAACTCGCTTGTCGGTCTTCTGCGCGTAGATTTCCTTCCACTCGTCCATCAGCGTGTTACGGCCGTCATAAACGAGACCCTCGATATCGTGGACCCAGATGTTGTCCTTGTTGGCGCCCATGGCGACCAGCAGGTTGAGGCAGGCAAGCGCTGCCGCACCGGCGCCGGAGGCGACGATCTTGACGTTCGAAAGCGATTTTCCGGCCAGTTCCAAGGCGTTGGTGACGGCGGCGGCGACGATGATCGCCGTGCCGTGCTGGTCGTCGTGGAAGACAGGGATGTTCATCTTCTCGCGCAGCTGGCGCTCCACCTCGAAACATTCGGGCGCCTTGATGTCCTCAAGGTTGATGCCGCCGAAGGTGGGTTCCAGCGCTGCGATGGTCGAGACCATGTCGTTGATGCCGGGCGCGTCGATCTCGATATCGAAAACGTCGATGCCGGCGAATTTCTTGAAGAGGACGGCCTTGCCCTCCATGACGGGCTTGGAGGCGAGCGGGCCGATATTGCCAAGGCCAAGCACCGCCGTGCCGTTGGAAATCACCGCAACGAGATTGGCGCGGGCGGTATATTCGGCTGCCATTTCCGGGTTGTCGCGGATGGCGAGGCAGGGGGCGGCCACGCCTGGCGAATAGGCAAGCGCCAGATCGCGCTGGTTGCCGAGCGGCTTGGTGGCCTGGATTTCCAGCTTGCCGGGGCGCGGGTAGCGGTGGAAAAAGAGCGCCTGTTCCTCGATGTCGGCCTTTGCCGTGTTGGCGGGCGTGTTGTTCTTATCGTTTGAGGTCATGTCTTCCACCGTCATGTCTGGTTCAATTCCGCCCTCTGAATACAACAAACTTCCCCATGGTACAGCCGTTATTTACCGCGTTCTTATGCAAATGCGGGCATGGCTTATTCGCGTTTTCGTGATGGCTTTGGTCATATTCCGTCTAAAAACCGGCCTTTGTCATGTTGCTGCAACACGAGTCTGGTTCTGAGAGGGTAGAGAGCCTCAGGGACGCAACCGAACAGGGGGATGAAATCCGTGGCCGGTCAAATCGAAACCAGACAGTTCAGAACGCTTTTCATTTCGGACGTCCATCTCGGCTCCAAGGCGGCCAAGACGGATTTCCTGCTCGACTTCCTGAAGTATCACGAAGCTGACACGATCATTCTGGTCGGCGACATCATCGACGGCTGGCGCCTGCGCCGCAGCTGGTACTGGCCGCAGGGCTGCAACGACGTGGTGCAGAAGCTGCTGCGCAAGGCCCGCAAGGGAACGCGCATCGTTTATATTCCCGGCAACCACGATGAATTCCTGCGCGAGTTTCCGGGCATGCATTTTGGCGGCATAGAAGTGGCCGAACGCATGATCCACGAGGCGGGCGACGGCAAGAAATATCTGGTCATCCATGGCGACGAGTTCGACGTGGTGGTGCGCAACGCCCGCCTGCTCGCCTATCTCGGCGACTGGGCCTATGACGCGGCGATTGCGCTCAACATCGCCATTGCCGCCGTGCGCCGCCGCATCGGCCTGCCTTACTGGTCGTTCTCGGCCTGGGCCAAACAGCAGGTCAAACACGCCGTCAACTTCATCGGCGAGTTCCAGCGTGTGGTTGCCGAAGAGGCGCGGCGCAACAATGTCGACGGCGTCATCTGTGGCCACATTCACCATGCGGTGATGGAAGACATGGACGGCATTCGCTACATCAACACCGGCGACTGGGTGGAAAGCTGCACGGCAATTGCCGAAAATGCCGACGGCACCTTCGAGCTGATCACCTGGATGCAGACAAGCGATGCCTCCGAACGCACATCGGATGAGATGGAACCGGTGGAGATTCCGGGGCTGATTGGGAAGCACGCGGCCTGAGTTGGCGCGTTTGGCTGCGGCGCATTCTGCCATCGGACATTGATATCTCATGTGAGCCGAGCGCGTGCCGCAAGTTTCTTCTCCCCGAGGGGGAGAAGTCCGCGGCAGCGGGATGAGGGCTTGGCCAGCGATAAGCCGAGAGGTTTCCCCCTTGTATCTGCACATTGCTGATTTTGTGCGATGGAAGCGATTGCGCCTCTGGCCGGGTGGCCACCCTGCCAGAGGCGTGACGAAGTCGCCCGTCCCCCCTCCGGTTACAACCGTGGATGAGCCTGGGATCTTCGTCATCGTCACGTACGACCGAATAGTCGCTTGGTTCCAACCGCACGCACAAGGCAGGTTACCGTGAATAGAGTTATATGTGGAGTGGATGTTTCGAAGGACTGGCTGGATGCGTTCATCCGTCCGTCCGGGACGTTTGAGCGTTTCGGCAACGATGCGGCCGGCATCGGTGAGCTGGCTGCGCTGTGCCGGGCCGAGAATGTCGAGCTCGTCGTCATGGAGGCGTCGGGCGGCTACGAGCGGGCAGTCTTCCTGTTGTTGTGGGAGCTGGGGATCGCCTGCGCGCTGGCCAATCCGCGCCAGGTGCGCCACTTTGCCGACGCCATGGGCTTTCTGGAAAAGACCGACCGCATCGATGCGGCGGTGATCGCCCATTTTGCCGAGACCAGGCGGGTTCTCGCCCTGCCGCCGCCGACAGCCGCGCAGCTGCGGCTGTCGGCGCTGGTGGCGCGGTTGTCCCAGGTTACGAGCGACCTGATCGTCCAGAAGCAGCGCCGAAGTGCGGCCAGAGACGGCGAGACCGTGGAAAGCCTCAACGAGGTGATTGCGCTGCTGGTGCGCCAGAGCCGCTCGCTCGAAGGCGAGATCGCCTCGATGATCGACGACGATCCGCTCTGGGGCTGCCTCAACCGGGCCTTTCGGTCGGTCAAGGGTGTCGCCGACCGCACCGTTGCCCGGCTGATGGCCGAGCTGCCCGAGATCGGCCTGATCTCCAACAAGGCGATCGCCAAGCTGGCCGGCCTGGCGCCGATCGCCAACGACAGCGGCAAACGCAGCGGTCCCCGGCCGGTGCGCGGCGGACGCCGCGGACCGCGCGGCATCCTGTTCCTGGTCGCCGCCATCGCAGCCAGATATGATCCGCACATGGCCGCCTTCCAGCAAAGGTTGCAAAGCGCCGGCAAAGCCAAAATGGTCATCCGCATCGCGCTCGCCCGAAAACTCCTGGTTATTCTCAATGCAAAAGCACGAGACGCGCGAAGAGATTTCGAATATGCAACTTGACAGCCCAGATAGTCGCTCATCCGACCCTTCGGGCCACCTTCTCCCCGGCGGGGAGAAGAAACAGGCGGCGAGGTTGTGGCATCCGCACACCGTCATCCCGGCCTTGAACCGGGATCCAGTGCGATCAAGTCTTTGGTTGCGTGAGACGAGACATTTCTCACGGCGCAGACGCGCCGTGGCTGGATGCCGGATCAGGTCCGGCACTGACGAGGTGAGGCTTTAGAGCCCTACCAGTGACCTTCCGGTGAGGCACCAGAGAGATTGTGCGAAGACAGCCTCTCGGCTCCACCCCCGTGCGGACCCTGAGCGAGAGTGTTACCCCCACAATTCCGGCCGGGCCGGATAGACCAGCGAACCCTCGTAAACGAGCCCCGGATCGCGATCCTGCGCCAGGAGCAGCGGGCCGTCGAGATCGGCGAAGGCTGTGCCCTGGGCCGCCAGCACCGCAGGCGCCATGCCGAGCGAGGTGCCGAGCATGCAGCCGACCATGATGGTGAAGCCGAGCCGTTCTGCTTCCGCCTTCATGACCAGCGCTTCCGTGAGGCCGCCGGTCTTGTCGAGCTTGATGTTGATCGCGTCGTAGCGGTCGCGCAGGCCGGCGAGGTCGGCGGTGGAATGCACGCTTTCATCGGCGCAGATGAGGACCGGGTGGTCGATGCGGGCGAGAATGGCGTCCTTGCCGGCGGGAAGCGGCTGTTCGATCAGCGCAATGTTCAGTTCCGCTGCAAGTTTCAGATAATATTCGATATTATAGTCGTTCCAGCCCTCATTGGCGTCGATGATGATGCGCGCATCAAGGGCTGCGGCCCGCACGGCCCGCAGGCGCGCCTCGTCGTCAGCCGTTCCGGTCTTGACCTTCAGCAGCGGGCGGAGAGCGTTTTCCGCCGTTTTGGCCGCCATGGTCTCAGGGTCGGCAAGCGAGATGGTATAGGCGGTGACGAGCGGTTCTGCCGGGTGGCCGAGACTGTGTTCGGCAGCGCTTTTACCGCTCAACTTGGCGTCCAGATCCCATAGCGCGCAATCGACGGCATTGCGGGCGGCGCCGGGTTTCATCGCCTGCTGCAATTCCTGCCGTGTGAGGCCCGCGCCAATCCGCTCAGCCATCGCCTCGATATCGGCGATGACGCCGTCGATGCTTTCGCCGTAACGCGGATAGGGCACACATTCGCCGATGCCGGTGACGGAACCATCGCGGATGGTGCACGTTACGACATCCGCATGCGTACGGGTGCCGCGTGAGATGGTGAAGCTGCCGGCGACGGGAAAGCGTTCTGCTGTGGCTTGAAGGTAACGGGGCATGTTTTTTCACTTCCGATTGGGCGACAAAAGACACATGACGCCAAATTTATCACGAATTGTCGGCTGTCACTGTGGCTTGCCGGTGACCGAAACGTTATGAAACCTTTAAGAATCTCGTGACGGCTGCACTCGCTCGGAGCATTATGCAAGAACAGGATATACGGCAACAGGCGAACCCGGCCGCAATCACCGAAGACGGCGCCGTCTCCGGCGGCGGCCAGCGGTATGTCTTGACCGGCTCCTGGCGCAACAGCAATCTTTCCGGCATTTTTGCCGACCTCGAGAAGATCGAGAAAAGCGGTGCCTCCGGTCCGGTCGAGATCGATCTTTCGTCGGTCGAGGCAATCGACACCACCGGCGCCTGGGTCATCAGGCGATTGCGCGAAGATCTGGAAGCGGGTGGCGCCACCGTCACGCTTTCCGGCAGCGACCGCATCGACGATCTGATCGGCCAATTGCCTGACAAAGCGGCGATGGAGGGCGAACCTGTCGCCAAGGTGGGGCTGGCCGAGCGCATTTTTGCCCCTATTGGCGAGGCCGTCGTGCAGAACGGCGCGGATTTCCTGGCGGGCATGTATATTCTCGGCTCGGCCGTGCGCGGTGCGCAGATGAAGCTCGGGCGCGGACGCGGCGTGTCGCCGGCGGCCATCGTCAACCAGATCGACCATATGGGCGTGCGCGCCGTGCCGATCATCATGCTGATGTCGTTTCTGATCGGCGCGATCATCGCCCAGCAGGGCGCCTTCCAGCTGCGGTATTTCGGCGCGGAAGTGTTCGTCGTCGATCTCGTCGGCATTCTGCAATTGCGTGAAATCGGCGTGCTTTTGACCGCGATCATGATCGCCGGCCGCTCCGGCAGTGCGATCACGGCGGAAATCGGCTCGATGAAGATGCGCGAGGAAATCGACGCACTGAAGGTGATCGGTCTCAACCCCGTCGGCGTGCTTGTGTTTCCGCGCCTGGTGGCGCTGACGATCGCGCTGCCGCTTCTGACCATCCTTGCCAATTTCGCCGCACTTTTCGGCGCGGCCATCGTCACGCTGCTCTATTCCGGCATCACATTCGAAGTGTTCCTGTCGCGCCTGCACGGCGCGGTCGAGGAGATCGACCATTGCCGCCGGCATGATCAAGGCGCCGTTCATGGCACTGATCATCGGCATCGTTGCGGCGGTGGAGGGTATGAAGGTCGGCGGTTCGGCGGAATCGCTCGGCAAACACGTCACGTCGTCGGTGGTCAAATCGATCTTCGTCGTCATTCTGGTGGATGGCCTCTTCGCCATCTTCTACGCAGCCATCGATTTTTAGGGAGGGCGCGTTGGAGAGACCGGACCAGACACAGCAACCGACACAACAACCGACGAGGGCGACAAAGGACGGCCGCGAAGCGGTGCTGTCCGTCGAGGGGGTGACCGTTGGTTTCAACGGCAGGAATGTGCTCGAAAACCTCGACCTCGATGTCTATCGCGGCGAAATTCTGGGCTTTATCGGGCCTTCAGGCGCGGGCAAATCCGTGTTGATGCGGGCGATCTTGCGGCTGCTGCCACGGCAGGCGGGGGCGATCCGCATTCTCGGCACCGATTATGACAAGGCGAGCGAAGACGACCGCATGATGCTTGACCAGCGGCTGGGTGTGCTGTTCCAGCAGGGCGCGCTGTTTTCCGGCCTGACGGTGAAGGAAAACATCCAGCTGCCGATGCGCGAATATCTTGATCTGCCGAAGAAGCTGATGGACGAGCTTGCCTATCTCAAGATCGAGATGGTGGGCCTGAAACCCGATGCGGGCGACAAATACCCGTCTGAGCTTTCTGGCGGCATGATCAAGCGCGCGGCGCTCGCCCGGGCGCTGTCGCTCGATCCCGACCTTGTCTTCCTCGATGAGCCGACATCCGGCCTCGATCCCATCGGGGCGGCGGAATTTGATATGCTGATCGCGCGCTTGCGCGATTCGCTCGGTTTGACCGTGTATATGGTGACGCACGACCTCGACAGCCTGTTCTCCGTCTGCGACCGCATTGCGGTTCTCGGCCAGAAGAAGGTGCTGGTGGAAGGGACGTTGCAGGACATGTTTGCCTGTGACGACCCGTGGGTGCAGTCCTATTTCCGTGGCAAGCGGGCGCGCTCTGTCGTTCTTCCGGACGACAGACACGAAAATCCGGTGGAGTAACAGGAAGCATGGAAACCAAGGCGAACTACACCATAGTCGGAATTTTCACGCTGATCGTGATCGCCGCCGCATTCGGCTTCGTTTACTGGATGGCGGAATTCGGCCGGGGTGGCCCGACGGCGCAACTGGTGGTGCGTATTCCCGGCTCGGCAAACGGCCTTTCGGTGGGCTCTCCGGTGCGCTTCAATGGCATTCCGGTCGGCACCGTGCGCGGGCTTGCCATCGACCGTGACGATCCGGCCTATTCCATCGCCTTTACCGAGGTGCAGGCGGATGCGCCGGTTTTCCCGTCCACCCGTGCCGTGCTTGAAATTCAGGGCCTGACGGGTGCGGCCTATATCGAGCTTTCCGGCGGCAACAAGGATGACGAGCGCATTCTGCAAAAATCCGTCGAAAGCGGCGTTCCTGCCGAGCTGACGGCCGATCTTTCCAGCGTCACCAACCTTCTCGCCACCGCCGACAAGATCCTGAAACGCGCCGATGGTGCGATTGGCGAATTGCAGGGTTTCGTGCAAGACGCCCGTGGGCCGCTGACGCAGACGGTGCGCAACGCCGAGAAATTCTCCGATGCGCTGGCCGCCAATTCCGATGGCATCAAGAGTTTCATCGCCAGCCTCAGTTCGCTGTCCACCACGGTGCAGTCGGTGTCGGTGCGGCTTGACGGCACTTTGACCGCCGTCGAAGATCTGGTGAAGGCCGTGGATGCCGGCAAGATCGATTCCATCCTGTCGAATGTCGACAAGGTCACGAAGGACGTCGCTTCCGCGTCCAGCGATATCCAGGGCATCATGGAAACCGTGCAGAGCACCGCGCGCAACTTCGAGTCGGCGAGCACCGATGTGCAGACCGTCGTCAAGCGTGCGGATGCACTTCTGGCCTCCGTCGATCCGGCCAAGGTCGGTACAGTCGTCGACGATGTTTCCGCAGCGACCGCCGACGCACGTGATGCGGTGGCGAACTTCAAGCAGATCGCCGACGACGTTGGCGCCCGCCGCGCCGATATCGACCAGGCGGTTGCCGATTTCACCGAGATGGGCCGCAAGCTCAACCTTGCCTCCAGCCGCGTCGATGGCATTCTTGCCAAGGTGGACGGCATGCTTGGAACCGACGATGCCAATTCGCTGTTTGCCAAGGCGCGCGAGACTTTGACCTCGTTCAAGGCCGTTGCCGACAATCTCAACGCCCGCATCGGGCCGATTGCCGACAATCTGACCCGCTTTTCCAGTTCGGGCCTGAGGGATTTCCAGGCGCTGATCGGCACCACGCGGCAGACGGTCGACAATCTCAACAATGCGATCACCAATCTCGACCGCGATCCGCAGCGGTTGATTTTCGGCGGCGAAACCGTGAAACAATATGACGGCAGAACAAGGCGCTAAAAGGGGTATGGGCCAATGACACGATCGATGAACGGCCATAAGTTCCGTGCCCTTTTGCTGGCGCCGCTGCTTGCGGTTGCGATGGCGGGCTGTGCGGGAACCCCCTCGAACGACACGTTCGACCTCTCCGTCTCTTCGGCGACGGTGACGCAGGGGCCGTCGCTCAAAAGCCGGCAATTGCTGATCGCCGATCCGACGGCGCTGAAAGCGCTCGATAGCGAAAATATCGTCGTGCGCCTGTCCGGCTCGGAAGTGCAATATCTCGGCAATTCGCAATGGAGCGACCGCCTGCCGCGCATGGTGCAATCCAAGCTGGTGCAAGCCTTCCAGGACACCGGCAAGCTCGGCGGCGTCGGCCGGCCGGGGCAGGGGCTGGCGATCGATTACCAGGTGGTCAGCGATATTCGCACCTTCGAAATCGATACGACAAAAAACACCGCCGATATCGAAATTTCGGTGCAGCTCCTGAACGATCGCAACGGCACGGTAAGGGCTCAGGAGGTGTTCCGCGCCAGCGCCCGCGTCAGCGGTTCCGGAAATGTCAATTACGTCAAGGCGCTGGACCAGGCCTTCGCCGCCGCAAGCCGCCAGATCGTGGCCTGGACGCTGAAATCGCTCTAAACCGTCACGACGGTCACCGAGATGGAAAAAGCCTTGGCCGAGATATGCAGCGACAGTCCGGGGTTTGACCGGGCGGCTTTTCACCGGCAATTGAACGGCGACGTCATCCGCTTTTTCACGGCTTCGCTGCGCTGAACCCCGGCCGCTACGGGCCGGGTTTGCCGTCGATCAGACGGCGTCCTGCGACTGCCATTCCGGCAGCGGGAAAAGCCGGTCGTAGCCCCAGTTGAAGACGAAGGCATAGACCACGTAGAACAGCGCAAACGAGATATCCATCACCAGCGCCTGGGCAAGGCTGATGCCGAGATACCAGGCGATGAAGGGCATCAGCACGATCAGCAGGCCCAGTTCGAACAGCAGCGCATGGCCGACGCGAATGGCGGGTGTCTTCAGCGTCGTGCCTTTCAGGCGCTGCATGGCATGGTCGAAGCCGAGATTGTAGAGATAGTTCCAGGCGGTGGCGAGCGTGGCGCTGACGAGGCCGACAATGCCGATATCTTCGATCGGCATGTGAAATACGAGTGCACCCAGCGGCACGACAAGCAGAAGGCCGATGATTTCGAAGCTGAGAGCGTGGCGGATACGATCTGGCAGGGTACGCAATTTAGTCTCCGGTATGTGACCGGGCCGTCCCGCATGCTGTCGCCATAATGGCCGAGGTCGTCCTCTCGGTGACGCATATAGCGGTTTCGGGCAGAATTTTCAAGCGCGGGGCATTGCGGAGGCAGCGGATGTTGCGGCGAGGGTGCTGCTTGTTTCCTCTCCCCGCCGGGGAGGAGGTCGCGGCAGCGGGATGAGGGGCGACGTTGGCGGATTTTCCGAGAGCTCGCCCCCTCATCTGACCCGTCGAACCACCTTCTCCCGGCGGGGAGAAGAAATGCGCGGCGTATCCTGCTTCTCCATTGACCGTTGTTTCACGTCGATGCGGAACAAGAACAGTGGTTTTTCGTTATCGCTTCATGGAAGGAGGCGTGCCATGCAGCATAATTCCCCAGATGGACGAACGATAAAGGCCGCCAACGCGGCACAGGCAACGACTTACACGCCAAGCCTCATTTCCCTGAAGGGAAGTTATGTGGCGATGATATTCCGCAGGCCGCTTTGCCAAAATCCGCTTGATGTGCGGAAAAAGTAGAAACGACCTGCCTGATCTGTCGCCGCATTGTCCACCGATGACGAGACGCAATGACATTTAACTTTAGATGTCTCTAAAGTGTGATTTTCAATCCGGACCGTCTCCCCCTAGACTGGGAGATCGTCACCAAAGCGAAGGGAGAATGACATGAAATCAGTTCTCATTATCGCCGCTGTATTTGGTTTTTCCGCCAGTGCAGCGTTGGCGGAATGCGCAGGTCATGAACAGATCAACGCTTCCGTTCCTGCCGTCGACCGTGAATTCAAGACTGCAAGCATCGTTCCGCCGACGGATCCGGTGGAAAAGCCCGTCGTCATCCTGAAAAAGACCGATCGCCTTCCGGCGTCAACGGTTGCGACGACCGGCGAACCCGAAGCCGCAATGCAACGCATGCAATAGACAAGACAATGATCGTTTTATTCCTGAAAATCCCGTGTGTGAGATCATCCGCACGGGATTTTGCTTTTCGCTCGTCTCGAGCGCATCAGGTTTGAGCGGAATCTCTCGATGAGTTCCAGCTCTCCGTTTTACGCATTTTCCGGACCTAAAACCGCTGCGCACGAAATGCCTAGCTGTCGAGTTTCAGCGACAATTGCTTCGGCCCTTCGTGCTTTTTCAGCACGTAAAGCGGTCGGGCGACGATGACTTCCGTTCGCCGCTGCAATTCCCGTCGTCTCTCGAGCGCACGCTCGCGCATATCGCGGGACCGGGCGACCACGGACAGGGCATTTTCTATGGTTGCGTCTGCTGCGTTCATCGCTGACCTCCATAATGTTCACTTTATGTTCTCATTATTGGCGGCCTATGTCAACAGTGTGGCAGCGCTTCCGAAAGAGTTGCCGATAGTACCCGAGAGATGACTGGTGAGGGGCGCGAAAGGCTGCGCTAAGGCGCTAGCTGCGCGCCTGCAACGGAGCATCGAGCGCGCCCTTGGGCGCGACGGTGGAGGCTCCGGCCGGCTCAATCGATGTTCGGGATGCTTTGGCGATGATGCCGGGTGCTGATCAGCTCCGGCTGGCGGCAGGCTATCAGGACAGGGGGCGGTGATCCCGTACGGCAAGGCCGGGGAGCAGGTCGCTCAGATGTTCACTGGCGAGCGCGACGATGGCGAGTGCCGCCTGCTGGCGGTTCCAGCCGGCATGTTCCGCTTTTTCGATCAGCCCTTGAATGGACGGTTCCAGTGCGAACTGGCACTCGGCCTGATAATCCATGGTATCGATCGAAAGCGATGGAGAATTAATTGCGGCCCGCATCGTTTGGTCTCCCTGTTTTCCGTCATGCCCGTCGTCACACGACGCGCAAATCGGAAACATGCACATTCAGAGGCCGGTGATATCGGGCAGGCCCGTATATCAATGGCAGCGAATCCCCCAGCAGGCGGGACGTTAACGGCAAGTCTCGACGGCTGTCAACGAACGCCCGGTAGCGAAGATGCTCTGTAACGCATTTCTGCGCTTTCAGTTCCGGAAAGGTTTTCGTCTCCAGACCAGCAATGCCATGACATAAAGTGCAAACAGCACGAACCATGTCACCGGCAAGACCATGAAAAGCGCCGCATAGGCGCAGCTTCCCTCAAAACAGGAACCGAGAAATCCGGAATCGGCAAGCGTCCCCGACAGTAAAAACGCACATACGCCGCTTCCGACTGCGCCGAGGACGAAAAGCAATATGTTGACGATCAATCTCATCGCGCCAATCATAGGCATGATTAAGACCGCTTTGCGGAGCGGGTGGCGCTGCCGCACTGATATTTCGTCGTTTCGGTCAATCTGTTGAAAAACCGGTGTTGCCGGAGAGGCCGATTTGTTTTGAAGGCCGCTCGCCGGTGCGGCCCCACCTTGATCGGGCAGGGCCGTCAATGCCGTTTTTTTACTCGGTGATGGTATATTCGCCGAGTTCGCACAGGTTCTGCGTATCCTCGAGGTCTTCCAGCTCATCGCCCTGGAATTCGAAACGCATGTCGTATTTGCAGACCCGGCGGCCATCGGCGATGGTGATCTCCATCGACTCGCCCGGACCCAGCGCCTTCTTGCCGAAAACGTCGTCTTCCCAGTCATTGACGCCCACCGGCGAGGTGTAGAAGGCATTGAGAACGGAGCTTGTTCCGTTCTTCAGCGAGAAGACGAGGTCCTCCGCCTGCGCGGAACCCGCAACCGTCAACGCAGCCCCGAAAAATGCCGCCACTACCCATTTTGATGTCATGATATCCCCCATTTGCGCCATCGTTCTGGCTGGGCAATGCATACAACCAAACCGGCGGCTTGCAATGCAAACTGCGGGTTTTGGTTAAAGGGCGAAGGGTGCGATCTGGGGGAATATTGCGTGATAATCAGTTGTTTTGAAAATTAGAAATATATAATTCTATCTTTTATGCAGTTTTGCATATTTTATAAATAGATTTTTCTATATTGATATATATTATTTTATTTTTATGAATTTTTATTTTTATCCATGGATTCTGTAGATATTTTTTTTGGTTTTATATTGTTAAATTTATACGATTTTC